>CAZNGO010000038.1:0-94465 GCA_964572805.1 uncultured Rhizobium sp.
GTGACGAAGGTGCGCACCGCCAGCCGGTCGATCGGCGGCGTGGCGATCAGCGACAGATCGCGCACGCCCGAAAGCGCCAGCTGCAAGGTGCGCGGGATCGGCGTGGCCGTGAGGGTCAGGACATGGACATCGGCCTTGAGATTCTTCAGCCGCTCCTTGTGCACGACGCCGAAATGCTGCTCCTCGTCCACGATCACCAGGCCAAGCCGCTTGAAGCTGATGCTTTCGGCCAGCAAGGCGTGGGTGCCGACGACGATGTCCACCGTGCCCTCGGCCAGCGCCGCCTTGGTTTCCCTGGCCTCCTTCGCGCTGACGAACCGCGACAATTGCCGCAAGGTGAGCGGGAAACCGGCAAAGCGCTCGGCAAAACTGCGGAAATGCTGCCGCGCCAGGAGCGTGGTCGGCACCACCACCGCCACCTGCTCGCCCGCCATCGCCGCCACGAAGGCGGCGCGCATCGCCACCTCGGTCTTGCCGAAGCCGACATCGCCGCAGACCAGCCGGTCCATTGGCCGGCCCGCCGCCAGGTCGGCAATCGTCTCGCCGATGGCTTTTTCCTGGTCCTCGGTCTCGGACCAGGGAAAGCGGGCGGCGAATTCATCATAGAGACCCTGCGGCGGGTCCATGGCGGGAAGCTGCTTGAGCTGGCGGGCGGCGGCGATCTTGATCAGCTCGGCGGCGATGGCGCGCACCCGCTCCTTCATCTTCGCCTTGCGCTGCTGCCAGCCGGCGCCGCCCAGGCGATCAAGCTGCGCGCCTTCGTCGGAGCCATAGCGGGTCAGAAGTTCGATATTCTCCACCGGCAGGAACAGCTTGCCGCCATCATACTGGATTTCGAGGCAGTCATGCGGCGCACCCAGCGCATCAATGGCCTTCAGGCCGAGATAGCGCCCGACGCCATGCTCGATATGGGTGACCAGATCACCCGCCGCCAGGGTCGAGGCTTCGGTGAGGAAGTTCTGCGCCCGACGGATGCGGCTGCTGGCGCGCACCATGCGGTCGCCCAGCACATCCTGTTCCGACAGGATGGCGAAGTCGGGCGCCTCGAAACCGCGTTCGATGCCGAGCATGGCGATGGCGAAGGCGGCGCGGTCGAGCTTCAGCGCTTCCGGATAATCCGCCACTTTGCGGATCGGCGTGACGCCATGATCGGAAAGCACGCCGCCCATGCGCTCGGCCGACCCCTCCGTCCAGCTTGCCACCAGCACCCGTTTGCCGGCCGCCTGCAGCGCCTTCAGATGATCGGCGGCGGCCTGAAACACATTGACGGCGGCGCCCTGCCGCTCGGGCGCGAAATCGCGGCCCTGGCGGCCGCCGGCATCGACACTGGACAGGCTTTCCGGCGCCTGGAACGGCGTCAGGTCGCGCACAAGGTTGCGCGCCAGCGCCGCCTTCCAGTCGGCATCCGACAGATATAGCGTCTCCGGCTTCAGCGGCTTGTAGGGCGGGGCCTTGATGCGGCTCTTTTCATCCGGCGGCGCCTGGCGGAAATCCTCGCGGGTCTGGTAATAGTCCCGCACCAGTTCCATGCGCGCGGCGCGCGCCTCCTCGCCCTGATGCGCAAGAAGGACCAAAGCGCGCGGCAGATAGTCGAACAGCGTATCGAGATGGTCATGGAACAGCGGCAGCCAATGCTCCATGCCGATGGTCTTGCGCCCGGCGCTGACGCTTTCATAGAGCGGATCGTCGTTCGCCGCGCCAAAGCGGGCGACATAGAGGCTGCGGAAACGGCTGATCGCTTCGGGCGACAGCGGCGTCTCGCTGGCGGGCAGCAAGGCGATGGCCTGGACCGTGTCCTTCGACAATTGCGTCTCGGCATCGAAGCGGCGGACGCCGTCCAGCGTCGTGCCGAAGAAGTCCAGCCGCAGCGGCGCCTCTTCGCCGGGCGGCCACAGATCGACAATGCCGCCACGCAGGGCGAAGTCGCCCGGCTCGCGCACCGTGCCGGCGCGGACATAGCCGTTCACCGCCAGGAAACCGACAAGCGCCTCGCGATCCACCTCCTCGCCGGTCCTGGCCGCAAAGCTTGCGGCCGCGATCCAGTCCTTCGGCGGCACGCGCTGCAGGGCGGCGTTCAGGGTGGTCACGATCACGCAGGGTCCACAGCCCCTGGCCAGCGCCGCCAGCGTCGCCAGCCGGGCGCTTTCGATGTCCGGCTTGGGCGAAACCCGGTCATAGGGCAGGCAGTCCCAGGCCGGGAACGGCAGCACCGCCGTGCCGGGCGCGAAAAAGCGGATGGCGCGGACGGCATCTTCAGCCGCCGCATCGTCCAGCGCGATGAACAGCACGGGCTGCCCGCGCCGCCGCGCCGCTTGCGCCGCGATGAAGGCATCGTAGCCCGCCGGGGCGCCGGAAACGGTGAAACGGCCTTCCGTTTTGGCGATGTAATCTAGGCGTTCCACGTCATTGATTCCAAAGTTGGCCTTTGCGGCCGCAATAGCTTTTCAGGCCGGCGAAAACGTCATTGTCGAATTGCGCGGGCACCGCCTCGGCGCCGCGCAGCCAGGCATAGACCTCCTGGTCGGGGGCGGCGAGCAGCGCCTCGAACTGGTCAAGAGCGCCCTCGTCCAGGGCCGCCAGGCGGTCCTGGGCATAGGCGCCGAAGATGAGATCGACCTCCTTGAAGCCGCGGCGCTGCGCACGGAACAATAGCCGTTTGCGGCGGGCCTCCGGGGAGCCACCTTTTTCGCTGTCATCCATGGGCCGGATATAGCCCCGCGCCGGTGACGCGACAATGGCGATTAATATCCTGGTAATCATTCCGCCTGCCCGGCCTTAACCACCGCCAGGCCCGCTCCACCGCGCCGCAAAGCCACCCGCTTCAACCCATTTTAACCAGGCCATGTCAGCCTGCGGGGACAGAAGGGATCCCGCCGCCATGACCCTGACCGCCGACATGCTCTCGGTTCGCATCTATGCCGATGGCGCCGACAAGGCGTCCATCCTGAAGCTGGCCGGCAACCCGGATATCCGGGGCTTCACCACCAATCCGAGGCTGATGCGCAAGGCCGGTATCACCAACTACGAATCCTTCGCCCGCGACATATTGGGTTGCATCGACGGACGGCCGATTTCCTTCGAAGTGTTCTCCGACGACTTTGACGAGATGTACAGCCAGGCGCGCAAGATCGCGACCTGGGGCAGCAACGTCTATGTCAAGATTCCGGTGACCAACACGGCGGGCAACAGCGCCATTCCGCTGATCGAAAGCCTGGCCCGCGACCGGGTCCAGATGAACGTCACTGCCCTGTTCACCGACGCCCAGGTGGAAGCGGTGTCCGACGCGCTGCGGGCGGCGCCCCCCTGCAACATCTCGGTTTTCGCCGGCCGCATCGCCGATGCCGGCACCGACCCCCTGCCGATCATGAAGCGCGCCCTGGCCGTGATGCGCCCCTATCCCCAGCAGCTGCTGATCTGGGCCAGCCCGCGCGAGGTCTTCAACGTGGTGCAGGCGGACATGATCGGCTGCCACATCATCACCATAACGCCGGACCTGATCGCCAAGCTCCGCTCGCTGGGCCGCGACCTGAACGAGTTCTCGCTCGATACGGTGAAGATGTTCCGCAGCGATGCGGTCAGCGCCGGCTATTCGCTCTAGCCGCTTCAGAGTTTCTGGTCGTATTCGCCGACTTCGGGGAATTTGCCGAGGCGGGAGTCGATCTCGCCGAACATGGCCCGCATCTTCTCTTCCGAGACCGGGCTTTCCACCACCACCACCAGCGACGGTTTGTTGGAAGACGCCCGCACCAGGCCCCAGGTGCCGTCTTCCAGCGTCACCCGCACGCCATTGACGGTGACGATGGCGGCAATATTCTGCCCCAGCAGCGTGCAACCCTTCTCCTTCATCGCGGTGAAATCGGCCGTTACCGCCTCGATCACCGTGTATTTCCTGTCGTCCGGGCAATAGGGCGACATGGTGGGCGAGCCCCAGGTCTTCGGCAGCCCATCATAGAGTTCGGAGAGTTTCCTGCCACCCGCCCGGTCGAGCATTTCCAGGACCTTGATGCCGGCGACGATTCCGTCGTCGTAACCACGCCCCAGCGGCGGGTTGAAGAAGAAATGGCCGGACTTCTCGAAGCCCGCCAGCGCCTTCAATTCCGAGGTGCGGCGCTTGATATAGGAGTGGCCTGTTTTCCAGTAATCGGTCCTGACGCCCCGCTCCTTCAGGACCGGGTCGGTGAGATAGAGGCCGGTTGATTTCACATCCACCACGAATTGCAGGCTCTGGTGGGTCTTGGAAAGGTCGCGGGCCAGCAGCACGCCGATCTTGTCGGCGAAGATTTCCCTGCCCCGGTCATCCACCACGCCGCAGCGGTCGCCATCGCCGTCGAACCCCAGGCAGAGATCGGCGCCGCTGGCTTTCACCGCCTCGCCCATGGCGTGCAGCATGTGAAGGTCTTCGGGATTGGGATTGTATTTGGGAAAATTGAAATCCAGCTCGTTGTCCATCGGGATCACTTCGGCCCCGATGCGGCGCAGCGCCTCCGGTCCGAAGGCGCCGGCGGTGCCGTTGCCGGTGGCGCAGACCACCTTGATCGGCCGAGACAGCTTCACGCCCCTGGTGATTTCCGCCAGATAGGTCTCGCGCATGTCCGGCACCGCGACATAGGAGCCGCCAGGCCGTTCCTTCGACAGACCGCCCAGCACGATCTCCTTCAGGCGCGTCATTTCCTCCGGCCCGAAGGTCAGCGGCCGCTGCGCGCCCATCTTCACGCCGGTCCAGCCATTCTCGTTGTGGCTGGCGGTCACCATCGCCACGGCGGGAATGTCCAGCGCGAACTGGGCGAAATAGGCCACCGGCGACAGCGCCAGGCCGATGTCATGCACTTCGCAGCCCGCCCGCATCAGGCCCAGGATCAGCGCCTGCTTGATCGTCAGCGAATAGGAACGGAAGTCATGGCCGGTGACGACCTTGAGCGGAACCCCGCGCTCGGCGAGATAGGCGCCCAGCCCCAGTCCCAGCGCCGTCATGCCGGGAAGGTTGATTTCCCCGCCGAATAGCCAGCGGGCGTCATATTCGCGAAAGCCGTTGGCGGTCACCAGCGGCAGGTTTTCATATTCCAGGGTATTGGGCTTGAGGTCGGCGCGGGGCTTTTGCATGGGGCCTGCTTTTACCGGGCTTTTGGGCAAGTGCAACCCGCGGCCGGATGCGGCACAATCGGGCAACATGCGGCCTCCGATTCTGTTTCCCCTTTTCGCGGAAATTCGCACTCTTTCGGGGGTAGGACCGAAGCTGGAAAAGCTGATCGCCCGGGTGGCGGGGCCGCTGCTGCGCGACCTGGTGCTGGACCTGCCGGTGGGAGTGATCGACCGCTCCTATCGTCCCAGGCTGGCCGAGGCCGAGCCTGGCCGTATCGCCACGGTGGAAGTCCATGTGCTGGATCACTTGCCGCCGCGCGTGAAAAGCCAGCCCTACAAGGTGCGGGTCTCGGACGACAGCGCGGTGATGGATCTGGTCTTCTTCCATGCCAAGGCCGACTGGCTGAAGGATCTGCTGCCAGCCGGATCGCGACGGGTGATCTCCGGCCGCATCGAGCGCTTCAAGGAACAGCTGCAGATGGCCCATCCCGATCATGTGGTGGCGCCGGAGGAGGCGGTGAACCTGCCGCAGCACGAAGCGGTCTACGGCCTGACTGAAGGCCTGCCGGCAAAGTCGATGGCGCGGGCGGTGCGCGGGGCGCTGGAGAAGCTGCCTGTACTGCCGGAATGGCAGGACGAGGCCTTCCGCAAGGCGCGCAGCTTCGACGGCTTTGGCGCAGCGCTGACGATGGCCCACGCCCCCGTGCATGAAAGCGACCTGTCGCCACTGACACCGACGCGGCAGCGCCTGGCCTATGATGAATTGCTGGCCAACCAGCTGGCCCTGAGTCTGATCCGCGCCCGCCTGCGCGAAGGCAAGGGCCGCAGCATCGCCGGGGATGGCCGCCTGAAGGCGCGCGCCATCGCCGCGCTGCCCTTCGCGCTTACCGACGCGCAGCTGGGTGCCCTGGCTGAAATAGAAGCCGACATGAAAAGCGAGCGGCGGATGCTGCGGCTTCTGCAGGGCGATGTCGGCAGCGGCAAGACCGTGGTCTCGCTGCTGGCCATGCTGGGCGCCGTGGAAGCCGGGTTGCAGGCGGCGCTGATGGCGCCGACCGAAATCCTGGTGCGCCAGCATTGCGCCACGCTCGAACCCTACTGCGCCGCCGCCGGCGTCCGGCTGGCGGCGCTGACCGGACGCGAGAAGGCGCGTGAGCCGATACTGGCGGACCTCAAGGCCGGAAAGATCGACATCCTGATCGGCACCCATGCCCTGTTCAGCGAGGATGTGACGTTCCGCGACCTCGGCCTGGTGGTGGTGGACGAGCAGCACCGCTTCGGCGTCGCCCAGCGCATGACCTTGCAATCCAAGGCCAACCCCAAAGGCAAACAGGCCGATGTGCTGGTGATGACGGCGACGCCGATCCCGCGCACCCTGGCGCTGACCGCCTATGGCGACATGGAGGTGTCGAAGATCACCGGCCGGCCGCCGGGGCGGCAGAAGGTCGAAACCCGCGTGATGAGCGCCGAGCGGCTGGATGAACTGGTCGGCCATCTGGCCAGGGCGCTGGCCCGCGGCGAACGCGCCTATTGGGTCTGCCCGCTGGTGGAAGAATCCGAGAAGATCGACCTCGCCGCCGCCGAGGAGCGCGCCGCGATGCTGAAGAAAGCGCTGGGACTTCCGGTCGGGCTGGTGCATGGGCGGATGAAGGCGGCGGAGCGCGACGCCGCCATGGCGTCATTCAAGAGCGGCGAGACCAGGCTGCTGGTCGCCACCACCGTGATCGAAGTCGGCGTCGATGTGCCCGAGGCCACCATCATGGTTGTGGAACATGCCGAGCGTTTCGGCCTGGCGCAATTGCACCAGCTGCGCGGGCGGGTCGGCCGCGGGCGGGGCAAATCAAGCTGCCTGCTGGTCTATCATGGCCATCTGGGCGAAACCGCCAAGGCGCGGCTGGCCACCATGCGGCAGACCGATGACGGCTTTGTCATCGCCGAAAAAGACCTGGAACTGCGCGGCCCCGGCGAGATGCTGGGCAAGCGCCAGAGCGGCGAAGCCGAATTCCGTCTTGCCAGCCTTTCTGCCCACCGCGAATTGCTTGCCGCGGCCCATGATGACTCCCGGCTGATCCTGGCGCGCGATCCGGACTTGCAAAGCCCGCGCGGCCAGGCCTTGCGGGTGCTGCTTTATTTGTTTGGCCGTGACGAGGCCGTGCGCTATCTGAGAGCCGGATGAGCGAGCAATTCTCCTGTGACGCCGTGGTGATCGGCGCCGGCGCGGTCGGCCTGGCCGTGGCGCGGGCGCTGGCGTTGCGCGGGCTCGAAACCAACATCCTGGAGAAAAATGCCCATTTCGGCATGGAGACCAGCTCGCGCAACAGCGAGGTGATCCATGCCGGCATCTATTATCCGGCGAACTCGCTCAAGGCGAAGTTCTGCGTCGCGGGCAAGCGGATGCTCTACGATTTCTGCGCCAGCCACGGCGTCGGGCACAAAAGGCTGGGCAAGCTGATCGTCGCCAGCCATGAAAGCCAGGGTGCACAGATCGAAAAGTTGCTGCAGGCGGCAGCAGGCAACGGCGTTCACGATCTGGAACGGCTGGGCAAGGCGGATATTGCCGCGCTGGAGCCGGAGCTTTCCGCCACCGAGGGTCTGTTCTCGCCGTCCACCGGCATCATCGACAGTCACCAATACATGCTGGCGCTGCTGGGCGACGCCGAAGGCGCCGGCGCCGATCTGGTGCGCGGCGCGGCGGTGAAGGCCATAGCCCGCGCCGCAGACGGCTATCGCCTGACCGTGGACAATGACGGCCAGACCATGGCGCTTCAGTGCCGCATCCTGGTCAACAGCGCCGGCCTTTGGGCGCAATCCGTCGCCGGGCTGATCGACGGGCTCGACAAGGCATTTGTGCCGCCGCTGTTCCTGGCCAAGGGCAACTACGTCACCCTGTCGGCAAAAAGCCCGTTTCGGCACCTGGTCTATCCGGTGCCGGAACATGGCGGGCTGGGCGTGCATCTGACCCTCGACATGGGCGGCGGCGCCCGTTTCGGCCCCAATGTCGAATGGCTGGAAAACAGCGACCCCGCCGCCATCGACTACACCGTATCGCCGGGCATGCCCGAACTGTTCGCACCGCGCATCGCGCAATACTGGCCGGCGGTGACGGCGGCGATGCTGGCCCCCGGCTATAGCGGCGTGCGGCCCAAGACCGCCGGCGCAAAAGAGCCGAACGCCGATTTCCGCATCGATGGACCTGCGGTGCATGGCCTGCCCGGCCTGGTCAATCTGTTCGCCATCGAGTCCCCCGGCCTGACATCCTCGCTGGCGATTGCGGAACATGTCGAGGGCTTGCTGCGTGACTAGGCTCGGCCCCGAAAAGCTGGGCCTGGGTACGGTGCAGTTCGGCCAGGCCTATGGCGTCTCCAACGTGCGCGGCCAGGTTTCATCCGGCGAAGTTGCGGCGATCCTGAAGCGGGCCGCCGGCGCGGGCATCCGCGTCCTCGACACCGCCGCCAACTATGGCGAAGCGGAAAGCGTGCTGGCGGCCATGGACACACGGCCGTTTCGCATCGTCACCAAGACGGCCAGCGTCAAGAGCGGCGTCGCGGCCGTGGTGGCGCGGGCACGCGCCTCGAAAGCCGCATTGCCGGGCGCCGACACTGTGCTGGTGCATGCCGCCGCCGACCTGGAGGATGCCGCGCTCTGGCCGGCGCTGTCGCAGCTGAAAGCGGAGGGCGTCTTCGCCCGGATCGGCATTTCCGCCTATGTCGCGGACAATCCGGCGAAGCTGGCGGCACGCTTCCGGCCTGACGTGATGCAGCTTCCCTTCAGCCTGCTGGACCAGCGGATGCTGAAGGACGGCACACTGGCGCGACTGGCGGACATGGGCGTGGAAGTCCATGCCCGTTCGCTGTTCCTGCAGGGCCTGATGCTGATGCCCGCGCCACCGGAGCATCTCCGGGAGGCAGCGCCGCATCTTGCGGCAATGCGGGCACGGCTGGCAGCCGCAGGCACCACTCCCCTGGCGGCGGCGCTGGGCTTTGTGCTGTCACGCCCGGAAATTGCCGTCGGACTGGCAGGTGTCACCACGGCCGGCGAGCTCGAAGAAATCCTGGCGGCGGCGGCAGGGCCCCTGCCCGCACTGGACTGGGATGCTTGCGCCCTGGCGGACGAGCGGATACTGACACCTTCACTATGGAACCGGTGAAACGTCCTTTCCTGCTGACCCTGTCCTGCCCCGATCGCAAGGGCATCGTGGCGGCAGTGGCCAACTTCCTGGCCGGGCATGACGCCTCGATCACCGATTCCAGCCAGTTCAACGACGCGACCACCGACCGGTTCTACATGCGGGTGGATTTCATCAGCGAAAACAGCATGACGCTGGAGGAAGTGCGCGCTGCCTTCACGCCCATCGCCCGCACCTTCCGGATGGAGTGGACGCTCTATGACAAGGCGGTGAAGCCGAAGCTGCTGATCGCGGTATCGAAGTTCGGCCATTGCCTTTACGACCTGATCCATCGCTGGCGCTCCGGCCTGCTGCCGGTGGACATCATCGGCGTCGTCTCCAACCATGACGACATGCAGGCCTTCGTGGACTGGAGCGGCATTGCCTGGCACCGCCTGCCCGACGGCAAGCCGGAGCAGGAAAAGGCGCTGCTAGAGCTGGCGCAGGACGCCGACCTGTTGGTGCTGGCGCGCTATATGCAGATCCTGTCGGCGCAAGCCTGCAGCTCCCTGGCGGGGCGCTGCATCAACATCCACCACTCCTTCCTGCCCAGCTTCAAGGGCGCCAAGCCCTATCAGCAGGCTTTCGCCCGCGGGGTGAAGATCATCGGCGCCACGGCCCATTACGTTACCCCCAGCCTGGACGAAGGCCCGATCATCGAGCAGGGCGTGCAGCGGGTGCATCACGGTCACACGGTGGAAGACCTGATCGCTTTCGGCCGCGACATCGAATGCCAGGTGCTGGCGCGCGCCGTGACCTGGCACATCCAGCACCGGGTGATGATCGCGGGAGAAAAGACGGTTGTGTTTGCCTAGCGCCGGAGGCGTGCGGCGCCGGCGGCGAGCCGCGCGCCGTGCCACAGCCAGTAGAACACCAGCGCCAGCGGCCCGGCGACCCAGAGCAATACGGTCTCAACCGGGATCAGCAGGCGCCTGAGATTGCGCTTGAGGCGGCGGGCGGGCGTCATGGCCCGGCCAGTATGCCCAGACAGCATTAAACGAATGTAACCAATCCGAAAAGACCTGTCAGAACGAGGCCTTGAGAGCCTCGACGACCCGGTTGACATCGGCTTCGGTCATGGCCGGGAACAGCGGCAGGGTCAGGATGTGGCGGCTGGCCCGCTCCGCCACAGGGCAGAGCCCCTTGGCATAGCCGCGCGCCCGGTAATAGCTGTGCAGATAGACCGGGGCATAATGGACATTGGCGCCGATGCCCTGCCCGCGCAGGCTCCTGAATACGGCGTCGCGGTCCAGCGCCGGGTCCAGCTTCACGACATAAAGATGATAGGCGCTACTGCGGTCGTCGCGCACTTTCAGCGGCGTCACCTGTTCGATGCCGGCAAAGGCGCGGTCATAGTGCGCGGCGATCTTCTGGCGGGCATGCACCCAGCCGTCCAACCGTGGCAGCTGCGCCATGCCAAGAGCACAGAGAACGTCCGGGATGCGGTAATTGTAGCCCAGCTCGACCATGTCATAGGCATGGGCGCCGGCGGCTTCGCGCGAACGATGATCACTGTCGATGCCATGATTGCGGAAGCGGCGCATATGGGTGGCCAGCTTCTCGTCATCCGTGGTGGTCATGCCGCCTTCGCAGGTGGTCATGTGCTTGACCGGATGGAAGGAGAAGCAGGAAATGTCGGCCAAGGTACCGGTGCTCTTGCCGTTATAGGTGGCGCCGGGGGCATGGCAGGAATCGGCGATCAGGCGGATGCCGCGCCCGCGCAAGACCTCGCGCAGGGCATCATAGTCGGCGGGCTGGCCGGCATAATCCACCGCGACAACGGCCTTGGTGCGCGGCGTGATGTGGCGGCGCACGGATTCGGGATCAATCAGCAGCGTGTCGGGCTCGATATCGGCAAAAACCGGCATACCCCCTTCATAGACTGCGGCGTTGGCGGAAGCGGCGAAGGTGAGCGCCGGGACGATGACTTCGTCGCCGGTGTGCACGCCGATGGCGCGCATGGCGCAATGCAGGGCGGCGGTGCCGGAATTGACCGCCACGGCCTCGCGCGCGCCGCAATGGGCGGCGAATGCTTTCTCGAATTCGCCGACACGCGGCCCGGTGGTGAGCCAGCCGCTGGTCAAAGCCTCGGCGACAGCCGAAAGATCGGCTTCGCTGATTTCCTGCTTGCCGTAGGGAAGGAACGCCGGAACGACTTCGAGTTTCGCGGCGGTCTTAGGCATGGGCCATCTGCAACAATGTCTGCAGGCCCCGCGCATCCAGCTTCTCCGGATTGCTGTCGGAGGAATAGCTGAAGCCTTCCGCCACCGGCTTGCCGCCGCGATGCAGATAGGCCTCGCGCGCCGCCTGGGCGAAGCTTTGCAGGATGACATAACGGTCTTCCAGCTCCACCGTGCAATGGGCGTCGTCGGCCGGGATCATGGTCTCGTGCAGCTTCTCGCCCGGACGGATGCCGATGACATGCTGCTTCACGCCCGGGCTGACCAGGGTGGCCAGTTGCGGAACCGTAGTCGAGGGAATCTTGGGTACGTAGATCTCGCCGCCCTTCATCAGCTCCATGCTGGAGAGCACGAAATTGACGCCCTGGGTCAGGGTGATCCAGAAACGGGTCATGCGGGGATCGGTGATGGGCAGGCTTTGCGCCCCTTCCGACACCAGCTTCTTGAAGAACGGCACGACCGAACCGCGGCTGCCGAAGACATTGCCGTAGCGCACCACCGAGAAGCGGCAGCCATCGGCGCCCGCCAGATTGTTGGCGGCGACGAAGATCTTGTCCGAAGCCAGCTTGGAAGCGCCGTAGAGATTGACCGGGTTGGCGGCCTTGTCCGTGGACAGCGCGACCACACGCTTGACGCCGGCGCGGATCGAGGCGCTCACCACATTCTCCGCCCCGAAGACGTTGGTGCGGATGCATTCGAAGGGATTGTATTCGGCGGTGGTCACCTGCTTCAGGGCGGCGGCATGGACGACATAGTCCACCCCGTTCAGCGCCATCTCCAGGCGGTCGCGGTCGCGGACATCGCCGATGAAATAGCGGATGAAGGGATGCTCGGTCTGGCTGAACTCGTTCTGCATCTCGAACTGCTTGAGTTCGTCGCGCGAGAAGACGATCAGCTTCCTCGGCTTGTAGTTTGCGATGACGGTCTTGAGGAAATGCTTGCCGAAGGACCCGGTGCCGCCGGTGACCAGCACGGTCTTGTCGTTCAGGTCCATCCAGGGCTGGGAAAAATCGCGCAACGGCGCGCTGGCGGCGGCCATGCCCAGCACGGGCGCAGGCTGCGGCGCGTCGGCGGCGGCGGGACGGCGAATGACAGTGGCGCGGCTCATGGGCTCTTCCCGTTGGTTGGCGTCAGTTTCGCGGTCCACCTGTAAAAGTAGGCTTAACGGGGCATTGCCGGAAAAGCGTCAAATTGCGGGATTAAAGCGGCCTTTACCGTTGCTTAACCATGAAAAATCAGGCCCGGGGCGGAATTGCTTGCGGCGGCAGGGATTTCACGCCAAACAGACGCCGACAGAGGGATTCCCATGCGCATCGCGATGATCGGCAGCGGTTATGTCGGCCTGGTTTCTGGCGCCTGCCTGTCGGAGTTCGGCCATAGCGTCATCTGCGTCGACAAGGACGAGGCCAAGATCGCCGCCCTGGCGAAGGGCAGCATTCCCATCTTCGAGCCGGGGCTGGAAGACGTCGTGGCCGCCAACGCCAGGGCGGGACGCCTGTCCTTCGGTACCGACCTGGGCGCCGCAGTCAAGGACGCCGACGCGGTCTTTATCGGCGTCGGTACACCCAGCCGGCGCGGCGACGGCCATGCCGACCTTACCTACGTCTATGCCGCGGCGGAGGAAATCGCAGCCGCACTCACCGGCTACACCGTGGTGGTGACGAAATCCACCGTGCCGGTCGGCACCAGCCGCCAGGTCGAAGCCATCATCCGCAAGGCCAACCCGCAGGCCGATTTCGACATGGCGTCCAATCCCGAATTCCTGCGCGAAGGCTCGGCGCTGGAAGATTTCCGCCGGCCGGACCGCGTCGTGGTCGGCTGCGACACCGAGCGTGCCCGCGGCGCGATGCGGGAAGTCTATCGTCCGCTCTACCTCAACGAGACACCCATCCTCTTCACCAGCCGCGAGACCAGCGAGCTGATCAAATACGCCGCAAACGCCTTCCTCGCCACCAAGATCACCTTTATCAACGAGATGGCCGATCTTTGCGAAAAAGTTGGCGGCGACGTGCAGGATGTGGCGCGCGGCATCGGCCTGGATGGCCGCATCGGCCGCAAATTCCTCAATGCCGGTCCGGGCTATGGCGGCTCCTGCTTTCCCAAGGACACGCTGGCGCTGGTGCGCACGGCGCAGGAACTGGGCAGCCCATCACGCATCGTCGAGGCGGTGGTGGCGGTCAACGATGCGCGCAAATCCAACATGGCGCGCAAGATCGAACACGCCTTTGGCGGCGTGCGCGGCAAGACCATCGCCGTGCTGGGCCTGACCTTCAAGCCCAATACCGACGACATGCGCGATGCGCCCAGCCTGGTGATCGTGCCGGCGCTGCAATCGGAAGGCGCCACAATACGCGCCTATGATCCCGAGGGCATGAAGGAAGCGCGCAAGCATCTCGACGCGACCTGGTGCAACGACGCCTATGAGGCCCTTGAAGGCGCCGACGGCGTCGTCATCCTCACCGAATGGAATGAATTCCGCGCCCTCGATCTCGCCAAGGTCAAGGGGGCGCTCAGACGTCCGCTGATGGTGGATTTGCGCAACATTTACCGTCCCGCCCAGATGGCGGAAGCGGGCTTCACCTATGTCAGTATCGGGCGGGCCGGCGGCTCTTGAAGCGGGCATGAAACACCCTATTCTGCGCTGAAAAGGCGGGGAAACGTGCAGAAAACAGCTCTTATCACCGGCATTACCGGCCAGGATGGCGCCTATCTCGCCGAATTGCTGCTCGGCAAGGGCTATCGGGTCCATGGCGTCAAGCGGCGCTCTTCCTCGCTCAACACCCAGCGCATCGACCGTTTCTACCAGGATCCGCACGAAGCCGATCCGCGCCTGATCCTGCATTTCGGCGACATGACCGATGCCACCAACCTGATCCGGGTGGTGCAGGAAGTGCAGCCGGACGAGATCTACAATCTCGCCGCCCAGTCCCATGTCCAGGTCAGCTTCGAGACCGCCGAATACACCGCCAATGCCGATGGCCTGGGGACGCTGCGCCTGCTGGAAGCGATTCGCCTGCTGGGACTTTCCGGCAAGACGCGCTTCTACCAGGCATCGACCTCGGAAATGTACGGCAGCGCGCCGCAATTTCCGCAAAACGAGACCACGCCTTTCCATCCCCGCTCGCCCTATGGCGTGGCCAAGCTCTATGCCCATTGGGTGACGGTGAATTACCGCCATGCCTACGGCCTGCACGCCTCCAACGGTATCCTGTTCAACCATGAAAGCCCGCTGCGGGGCGAAACCTTCGTCACCCGCAAGATCACCCGCGCCGTGGCGGCGATCCAAGCGGGGCAGCAGGATTACCTCTATCTCGGCAATCTGGATGCGCTGCGTGACTGGGGCCATGCCCGCGACTATGTCCGCGGCATGTGGCTGATGCTTCAGCAGGAGAAGCCGGACGATTACGTCCTGGCGACGGGCGAGAGCCATACGGTGCGCGAATTCGCCGAACGGGCCTTTGCCGTGGTGGGACGAAAGCTCATCTGGCGCGGCAAGGGCGCCGAGGAAACCGGCAGCGACGCCGCCAGTGGCACGGTGCTGGTGCGCATTGATCCGCGGTATCTGCGACCGACCGAGGTGGACCGGCTGATGGGCGACGCCATGAAGGCCCGCGCCCGGCTCGGCTGGCGTCCCGAAATAGGCTTCGACGCCCTGGTGAGCGAGATGGTACAGGCCGATCTGGCGGCCATGGCGAAATGAGCCCGCCGGTCCTGTTTCCGCTGGCAGGCAAACGCGTCTGGGTGGCCGGCCATCGTGGCATGGTGGGTTCGGCGCTGGTGCGGCGGCTGCAATCCGAAGACTGCGAGATTCTCACCGTGGAGCGGACGGCGCTGGATCTGCGGCGCCAGGCCGAGGTTGAGGCCTGGATGGCGGCAAACCGTCCCGACGCGATCTTCCTGGCGGCGGCCAAGGTTGGCGGCATCCTGGCCAATGACACCTACCCGGCTGAATTCCTGCACGACAATCTGGCGATCGAGCTGAACGTCATCGAGGCGGCACGGCAGCAGCAGGTTGGTCGCCTTCTTTTCCTCGGCTCGGTCTGCATCTATCCCAGGCTGGCGCCGCAGCCGGTGCGGGAAAACTCCCTGCTCACCGGTCCCCTGGAGCCCACCAACGAATGGTACGCCATCGCCAAGATCGCAGGACTGAAGCTGGCGGCGGCTTATCGCCGTCAGCATGGCTGCGATTTCTTTGCCGCCATGCCCGCCAATCTCTACGGTCCCGGGGACAATTTCGACCTGGCCGCCAGCCACGTCCTGCCGGCTCTGATCCGCAAGGCCGATGACGCCCGCCGCTCCGGCGGCGCCGAATTGGCGATCTGGGGCAGCGGAACGCCGCGCCGCGAATTTCTGCATGTCGATGACTGCGCCGACGCGCTGGTTTTCCTGATGCAGCACTATGCCGGCGAAAGCCATGTCAATATCGGCACGGGCACCGATATCTCCATTCTCGAACTGGCGCGGCTGGTGGCGGAAATAGTGGACTTCAAGGGCGCCATCCGCACGGATACGTCCAAGGCGGACGGCACCCCTGCCCGGTTGATGTCCACGGAAAAGCTGGACGCGCTGGGCTGGAAGCCGCGCGTAGGCCTGAAGCAGGGAATTGCCGAAACCTATCACTGGTATCTGGACCATTCCGGCCGGTTGCGCGGCGCGAATTAACCCCGCGTAATCGGCGTTAACCACCTCTCTGAGGGCTTTGGTAAGGATGCGCCCGGTAACTTGGGCCCGACTTTAACAAAGGCCCGTTACTTTTGCCCGCGCGTGGAACAATCGCCGTCATTGGCCTGGGCTATGTCGGCCTTCCGGTGGCTGTCGCTTTCGCCGAGAAGTTTCCCGGCACTGTCGGCTTCGACATTGACAGCCGCCGCGTCGCCGCCCTGCGCGGTGGCGAGGACTGGACCGGTGAAGTCGGTTCGGCGCGGCTGAAGGCCTGCGGTCTCACCGTCACCAACGCGATCGCCGGGATGAAGGGCTGTGACACTTTCATCGTCTGCGTCCCCACGCCAATCCACAAGGACCGCCGCCCCGACCTTGGTCCGCTGCAGGGCGCGTCCGAAAGCGTCGGCCAGGTGATGGGCAAGGGCGCTCTGGTGATCTATGAATCCACCGTCTATCCCGGCGTCACCGAGGAATTCTGCGGCCCGATCCTGGCCAGGGTCTCCGGCCTGAAACAGGGCCGCGACTTCAAGCTGGGCTACTCGCCAGAGCGCATCAATCCGGGCGACAAGGAGCACAGCTTCGAGCGCATCAGGAAAGTGGTGGCGGGCGAGGATGAGAAGACTGCCAAGCGGGTCGCCGATCTTTATGGCGCCGTGGTCGAGGCGGGTATCTTCAACGCCAGTTCGATCAGGGTGGCCGAGGCCGCCAAGGCGCTGGAAAACACCCAGCGCGATCTCAACATCGCGCTGATGAACGAAATGGCCATCATCTGCGACCGGCTCGGCATCCGCACCCGTGACGTGCTGGATGCAGCCGGCACAAAGTGGAATTTCCTGCCATTCTCGCCAGGCCTGGTGGGCGGCCATTGCATCGGCGTCGATCCCTACTACCTCACCAGCAAGGCGCAGGAACTGGGCTACATGCCGCAGGTGATCCTGGCGGGGCGGCGGATCAACGATTCCATGGGCAACATCATCGCCCGGCGCCTGGTGCGCTTCCTGGCCGGCGGCAACCACGCCATCAAGCGGGCGCCGGTGGGTGTGCTGGGCCTGACTTTCAAGGAAAATGTCCCCGACACGCGCAACAGCCGGGTGCCGGATATTCTCAATGAGCTGAAGGATTTCGGCATCCAGGCCCTCGCCCATGATCCGATGGCCGATCCGAAGGAATTCCAGCACGAATACGGCATCGAAATGAGCAAGCTGGGCGACTTCAAGGGCCTGGACGCGCTGGTCCTGGCGGTGCCGCACAGGCAATATCTGGCCAGGCCGGAAAAGCTTTTCGCCATGCTGCGCGACGGCGGCATCCTGGTGGACATCAAATCTGCCATTGACCCCAAGAGCATCCCCGGCAATCTTCGCTACTGGTCCCTCTAAGAGTCTTCATGGCAACGATTCTGGTCACGGGCGCCGCCGGCTTCATCGGCTCCAGCGTCAGCCACGCCTTACTGGCGCGCGGCGACGCGGTGATCGGCATCGACAATCTCAACGACTATTACGATGTGACCTTGAAGGAGGCGCGGCTGGCCCGGCTCACCCCACAGCCCGGCTTCACCTTCCGCAGGCTGGACGTCTCCGACCAGGCCGGCATCCACAGGCTGGCGGATGACTTTCCGGCGATCGAGGGCATCGTCCATCTCGCCGCCCAGGCGGGCGTGCGCTATTCGCTGATCAACCCCTATTCCTATGTCACCAGCAACGTCATGGGCCAGGTTGTGATGCTGGAACTGGCGAGGCTGCTGAGGGGCCTGAAGCATTTCGTCTATGCCAGCTCATCGTCGGTCTATGGCAGCAACGATAAAACACCCTTTTCGGTAGATGACCCGGTCGTGAAACCGATCTCGCTCTATGCCGCCACCAAGCGTACCGACGAACTATTCGGTTACACCTATGCCCATCTCTTCGGCATTCCCATGACCGGGCTGCGTTTCTTCACCGTCTACGGCCCCTGGGGCCGGCCCGACATGGCGGCGTTCCTCTTCACCCGCGCCATTGTCGCGGGCGAGCCAATCAAGGTTTTCAACCGCGGCGAGATGTGGCGCGACTTCACCTACATTGACGACATCGTCAATGGCGTGGTGCGGGCGCTGGACCGGCCCCCAAGCGGCGCGCCGCCCTGCAAGCTTTATAATCTGGGCAACAACAGAGTCGAGAAGCTGACCGACTATATCGCCGCCATCGAACAGGCGCTGCAGCGCAAGGCGGTGATGGACCTGCAGCCGATGCAGCCGGGTGACGTGCCAAAAACCTCCGCCGACATCGCGGCCAGCCGACGCGATCTCGGCTTCGAGCCGACGACGCCGATCAGCATCGGCATCCCGAAATTCGTCGACTGGTTCAAGGACTATTACGGGGTCTGACTAACCCAGATAGCCCTTGTCGCGCAGGTAATCCACGATCACCTGGGCGTGATGCTCCGGCTCGGCTTGCGCGGTGTGGATGACGAGCTCGGCCTGCTGGGGCGCCTCATAGGGCGAGGAAATGCCGGTGAAGTTCTTGATCGCACCGGCCTTGGCCTTCTCATACAGGCCCTTGGGATCGCGCTGGGTGCAGATTTCCAGCGGCGTATCGACAAAGACCTCGACGAATTCACCCGCGCCCACCAGCTCGCGCACCATGCGGCGTTCGGAGCGGAAGGGCGAGATGAAGGCGGTCAGCACGATGGTGCCGGCATCGACAAACAGCTTCGCCACTTCGCCCACGCGGCGAATATTCTCGACGCGGTCAGCGTCGGTGAAGCCGAGATCCCTGTTGAGGCCATGGCGGACATTGTCGCCATCCAGCAGGTAGGTGTGACGGCCTTCGGCCGCCAGCTTCTTCTCCACCAGGTTTGCGATGGTGGACTTGCCCGAACCCGACAGGCCGGTGAACCACAGGATCACCGGTTTCTGGCCTTTCTGTGCGGCGCGGGCCGCCTTGTTCACATCCAGCGCCTGCCAATGGACATTGGTGGCGCGCATCAGCGAGAAATCGATCATTCCCGCCGCCACCGTGGCATTGGTGAAGCGGTCGATCAGGATGAAGCCGCCGCTGTCGCGGTTCTCGCGATAGGGATCGAAGGCGAGCGGCTGGCTGAGGGCGAAGTTGCAATAGCCGACCTCGTTCAGCGCCAGGGTCTTGGCGGCGTGGGTGTCGAGTGTATTGACGTCGATCTTGTGCTTGAGGGTCGAGACCGTGGCTGGAACTGTGGCGGTGCCCAGCTTGAGCAGATACTGGCGGCCGGGCAGCAATTCCTCTTCCGCCATCCAGAGCAGATGGGCGGCGAACTGGTCGGAGACCGCGGGACGCGCTTCCGGCGCCGCCAGCACGTCACCGCGGGAAATGTCCACTTCATCGGCCAGGGTCAGGGTGATGGCGTCGCCGGCCACCGCTTCGGGCAGATCGCCATCATGGGTGACGATGCGGACGACCTTGCTGGTCTTGCCCGACTTGGCGACCACGACGTTGTCGCCCGGCTTCACCCGCCCGCCGGCGATGGTGCCAGCGAATCCGCGAAAATCGAGATCGGGACGGTTCACCCATTGCACCGGCAGGCGGAAGGGCTTGTCGGCCAGCGCCGCGTCCACCTCCACCGTCTCCAGATGCTCCAGCAGCGACGGGCCCTTGTACCAGGGGGTTTCGCCGCTTTTCGCCATGACGTTGACGCCGAAGCGGGCGGAAAGCGGGATGGCGATTTCGCTGGCGAAACCCAGACTGGCGGAAAAGGCGCGGAACTCGGCGACAATGGCGTCGAATATCTTCTGGTCGTATCCCACAAGGTCGATCTTGTTCACCGCCAGCACGATATGGCGGATGCCCAGCAGGGAGCAGATATAGGCATGGCGGCGGGTCTGCACCAGCACGCCCTTGCGTGCGTCGATCAGGATGACGGCGAGATCGCTGTTGGAAGCGCCGGTCGCCATGTTGCGGGTGTATTGCTCATGGCCCGGGGTGTCGGCGACGATGAATTTGCGCTTGTCGGTGGCGAAAAAACGATAGGCGACATCGATGGTGATGCCCTGCTCGCGCTCCGCCTCCAGCCCGTCCACCAGCAGGGCGAAGTCGATATCCTCGCCGGTGGTGCCGAACTTCCTGGAGTCCTTCTCCAGCGAAGCCAGCGTGTCCTCGAACAGCAGCTTGGTATCGTACAGCAGGCGCCCGATCAGGGTGGACTTGCCGTCATCGACGCTGCCGCAGGTGAGGAAGCGCAGCAGGCTTTTCCTTTCCTGCGCCGCGAGGAATTTCTGGAGGTCGGTCGGGGCGTTCACTAGAAATACCCCTCCTTCTTCTTCTTCTCCATCGAGGCCTTTTCGTCGCTGTCGATCAGCCGGCCCTGGCGCTCGCTGGTGCGGGCGGTGAACATCTCGGTGACGATGCCTTCCAGCGTGTCGGCATCGCTCTCGATGGCGCCCGTCAACGGATAGCAGCCCAGGGTGCGGAAGCGGACCAGCTTCTCTTCGACCTTCTCGCCGGGCCTCAGCTTCATGCGGTCATCGTCGCGCATGATCAGGGTGCCGTCGCGCTCGACCACCGGGCGCTTCCTGGCGAAATAGAGCGGCACGATGGGAATGTTCTCGGCCAGGATATATTGCCAGATATCCAGTTCGGTCCAGTTGGAGAGCGGGAAGACGCGGATGCTTTCGCCCTTGTTGATGCGGGTGTTGTAGACGCGCCAGAGCTCCGGCCGCTGGTTCTTGGGATCCCAGGCATGGGTAGCGGTGCGGAAGGAGAAGATGCGCTCCTTGGCGCGGGACTTTTCCTCGTCGCGGCGGGCGCCGCCGAACGCGGCATCAAACTTATATCTGTCGAGCGCCTGCTTCAGCGCCTCGGTCTTCATCACCTGGGTGTGCAGCGACGAACCGGAATCGAACGGATTGATGCCGCGCGCGATGCCGTCCTGGTTAATGTATTCGATGAAGTCCAGACCCAGCCGCTTCACCGTCTCGTCGCGGAACTGGATCATCTCCTTGAACTTCCATGTCGTGTTGACATGCATCAGCGGGAATGGCGGCTTGCTCGGATAAAACGCCTTCATCGCCAGGTGCAGCATCACGGCGGAATCCTTGCCCACCGAATAGAGCATCACCGGGTTGGCGAATTCGGCCGCCACCTCGCGCATGATGTGGATGCTCTCCGCCTCCAGACGGCGGAGATGAGATATAACAGTCTTTTTGGTGGACAATATTTTGTATCCCAAAGGCGGACTGTGAAATAGGCCACCCAATTTGGCTTTGCAAGCCGGTCAGGCGCCCGTTTTCAGCACCCGGACCTCCAGGGCGGGCGGCACGGCCTGGGTTTCCACGCCAAAGCGCACCCGGCCGATGGCACGGCCATCCGCGGTCTCGATATTCACCCGCCACTGGCCCGGCTGAGGGGCGCTCTTGAAGGTGTAGAAGCGATATCCGTCTGCCCTGCCCCCGGCGATGGCCACCGGCACCCGCTGCAGCGACTGCCAGTTCCCCTGCCCGTCCAGGCGCTGCCAGTCATGGACGATGCCGGTCTTCAGCCCCTGGGGCGCGAAAATGGCGCTGTAGAGATAGAGCCGGCCCTGGGGCTGGATGTGCAGCACCGGATTGGTGCCGAACAGGGCCTGCCAGCGCGGCGGCTCGCGCTCCTCGGCGACCTGGATGCCGGCGCCCTGGCGCCGGACATTGTGATAGATGCCGGCGTCGGTCAGTACCAGCGGCAGCGGCGGGAACACCTTGAGGAAATAGAACAGGTTGATGAAGACGGCGATCACCGCCATGCCCAGGCGGATCTGCATCCGCGCGCCGCGATAGCGGTCATGGCCCAGCCGGGCGATGGCGCGCATGTAGACAAAGAAGACCAGCACCGCCACCGCGCCGCTGATCAGGAAGGGAACCTCGCCGATGCGGCCAAGCACCATCGGCACCTGCATGATGGCGTAGGAGTAAAGCGAGAAGAAAAGCAGCAGCGCGGTGAAGACCAGGCGCGAGTAATAATGCCGGAAATATTCGTTGCCGATGAAGACCGAGGCCATGAAGAGCAGGAATGGCCAGGACGACAGTAGCGAGGCGCTGCGGATGTAGAAGACGCAGAAACCCGACAGTAGCGCCCCCAAGGCGAACTGGGTGATGAACATGATGGCAGCGCGGATTTTCGGCGAAGGCCGTTGCGCTTCCTGCCGCGATTCCAGCCCATGCTGGGCGGCGATGGCCAGGCCAGCCACAAGCAGATAGGCGATGAAGACCGCCTGGGTGGCCGGATGGTCGATGCGTCCAAAGGCCCAGCTGTCGAAGGCGAAACCTCCCGCCATGAACAGGGCGGAGAGGTGGCGCTCATGAGCCCTGGCCCAGTTCAGGGCGGGGTCGAAGGCGTGGATGTCCAGCGCGTGCATGGGGCTCGGGTCTTATTCTGCCGTACGGCTCCTAACAAGCCCACGCGCCGAAATTGCGGCAGTCAGGCATTGAAACGCCGTTCCCAAGCGATGGCAGAGGCGATGATCTCATCCAGATCGTCATGGGCCGGCTTCCAGCCCAGCGCCGCCTTGATGCGGCTGGGGTCGGCGATCAGGGTGGGGGGATCGCCGGGGCGACGGGGGCTTTCCTTCACCGGCAGCGGACGGCCGGTGACCCGCTCCACCCCCATCACCACTTCGCGCACCGACAGACCGCGGCCATAGCCGCAATTGTAGACAGCGGAAGGCGCGCCGGAACGCAGCGCGTCCAGCGCCAGCAGGTGCGCCGCCGCCAGGTCGCTGATATGGATATAGTCGCGCACGCCAGTCCCGTCGGGGGTGGGATAGTCGGTGCCGAAAATGTCCAGTTGCGGGACCCGTCCAAGCGCCACCTGGGCGGCGCGCTTGATCAGGTGCGTCGCCTTCGGTGCGGACTGGCCGGTACGGCCTTTGGGGTCGGCGCCCGCCACATTGAAATAGCGCAGGATGTGATAGCGGAAGTCATGGGCGCGGGCGACATCCTCCAGCATCCATTCGGTCATCAGCTTGGAGCGGGCGTAAGGACTGATCGGCGCCTTGCGCTCGTCTTCCGCCAGGGGTTGTTTCGCATCCCCGGCATAAACGGTGGCGGTGGAGGAGAAGATGAAATTCTTCACCCCGGTGGCAAGGCAGGCGGCGATGACCTCGCGCGACTTGACGACATTGTTGCCGTAATAGCCCAGCGGGTCGGCCACCGATTCCGGCACCACGATGGAGCCGGCGAAATGGATCACTGCGTCAACACCATGATTCCTAATGGTCTTTTCCAGCAGCCCCCGGTCGCCGGCATCCCCTTTGACGAAGGCGGCGTCTTCGCCCACTTGGGCGCGCACGCCGGTGGAAAGATCGTCGAGCACGACGACAGATTCGCGACGGTCCAGCAGAGCGTAAACGGTGTGGCTGCCGATATAGCCGGCACCGCCGGTGACCAAGGTTTTCATGATTGCATCCCGATTCCGCGCGCACTATGGCGGCGATTCGAGGCGCGCGTCACCAGCGCTCTGTCAGTCTCGCGCGGGAATGCAGCCAAGGCCGCTGCGCGTCAGCGCAGCGCAGAATTTTCCCAACGGTTGCTTCGGCGCCACCCGCAGCCGCCAGTAGACGCCACGCCCCGGCACCTCAGCACGCAAAATAACCGGCTCCAACCCATCGAGCTGACCGCCAGCCCGGTCCTGGGCCACCGCCCAGCCCTGTCGCGCCTCGTCATAGCTGCGCCAGGCGCCAAGCTGCGCCAGGGCGCCTTTAATCTGCTCCTGGCGCGGCGGCCCCTCCACGATCATGGGCCTGAGCGGCGCACCCAGGCTGGACCTTGCCGCGGGCGCGGGCACAGGCGGTAAGCCTGTGCCCGCGCGCGGCCCGGCGGCGGGAACGGATCGGGCGGGAGGCGCTGCCCGGATCGCGGGGTTCCTCCTGGCCGAAGGCGGCTTCAGCACAATGAGGCCGGTATCGGCGGGCAGGCCAGCCGGCCCCTCGGCGGGCGCGCCCATGGCCTGCAGCCGCTCGAGCGCCAATGGGAAACCCGGCTCGGCCGCCAAAGCTTTATTGTAATAGCCGCGCGCGACTTCGGCGTCGCCCTGCTTCTCCGCGACCTGGCCCAGGCCGAAATAGGGATATTGGGGATTGGGATTGGCAGCGGTCAGCGCCGCCAGGTAATCACGCTTGGCTTCGTCCAGCCTGCCCTGGCGCCGTCGGACATTGGCGCGGTTGTTCAAAGCATAGGTCGCGCCAGGCGCCAGCCGCAACACCGCGCTGTAGTCGCCAGCAGCGTCTTCCAGCCGCCCCAGGCTGTCTAGCGTCACGCCGCGAGCAAACAGCGCCCGGCTGCGTTCCTGTTCCGGCAACGCGGCGATGGAAAGCCCCTGGGTAAAATCCACCAGGGCGTCGTCATTGGAGCCCAACGCCTGCTGCGCCAACCCGCGCACGATCAGCAGGCGGCTGCGCGTGAGATCGTCAAGCCCCGGCTCACCCAGGCCGCTGCCCGCCACCGTGACCGCATCCTTGTAGTGGCCGGCGGCCAGGGCGGCCGTGACTTCCGAAAGCACGGCATCGGCAGCAGCGGCCAATGCGGGCCCGCAAAGACCCAGCCACAAGGCCAGAAAAACACCCGATTGCCGCATCACCGCCAAAACCCTGTTCAAGCTAAAAAAGGGTTGAAAAACTGGACAGTAGCAGGGGGGCCATGCCATGAAACAGGCCCTTTCCGGAACCATCCCCATGCCAGAAGTCAGGCCCGTCCGCAAAGCCGTCTTTCCCGTGGCGGGGATGGGTACCCGCTTTCTGCCGGCGACCAAGGCCATCCCCAAGGAGATGCTGCCGGTGGTGGACAAGCCGGTGATTCAGTATGCCGTCGAGGAAGCGCGCGAAGCCGGGATCGAGCAGTTTGTCTTCATCACCGGCCGCGGCAAGCATGTCATTGCCGACCATTTCGACCATGCCTATGAGCTGGAATCGCTGCTCGCCAACCGCGAAAAAACCACCGAACTGAACAGTCTTCTGGAAATGCTGCCCCAGACCGGTTCGGTCGGCTTTGTCCGCCAGCAGCAGCCCCTGGGCCTGGGCCATGCCGTATGGTGCGCCCGGCATTTCGTGGGCGATGAGCCTTTCGCGGTGCTGCTTCCGGATGACCTGATGGTGGGCCAACCTGGCGCCCTGGCGCAGATGATTACATCCTACACGCAGGTCGGCGGGGGCATCCTCGTGGCGGCTGAGGAAAAGCCGCGCGAAGAGGTCAAGCGCTATGGTGTGGTCAAGCCCGGCGCGGTGAAGGGCAAT
Source organism: uncultured Rhizobium sp. (assembly GCA_964572805.1). Lineage (GTDB taxonomy): Bacteria > Pseudomonadota > Alphaproteobacteria > Micropepsales > Micropepsaceae > Rhizomicrobium. The sequence continues at coordinate 25,294 of CAZNGO010000038.1, forward strand.
GCGACCGAGGTACTGGGTGTTGTCGAGAAGCCCGCTACCGGCACCGAACCTTCCAATCTCTGCGTTATCGGCCGCTACATCCTGCAGCCGGAAATCTTCGCCATCCTCGACAAGCGGGAACGTGGCACCGGCGGCGAGATCCAGCTGACCGATGCCATGGCGCAATTGATCGGAAAAATGGCCTTCCATGCGGTGAAAACCGACTGTGCCCGCTATGACTGCGGCGACAAGGTGGGATTTCTGGCCGCCAACATCGCCGTCGGCCTGTCGCGGCCCGACATCGCGCCGGCGCTGAGGGCGGCGCTTCAGAACGCCGGAGTTTGAAGCGCAATGCCGAGGCCCGGCCGGATTCCATTTGCATTGGTACTCCTCCCGTTTGTGGCGGGCGGATGCAGTTCGCAGGGCAATGTCTGGGGTCAGTATTTCCGGGTCGTGCGGCAAGGCTATGCCGCCAATTTCGGCGACAAGGCCATCAGCCGCCAGCAGGCAGCGAGCGTTCCCTATGCCAGTCTGGGATATCGAGTCGATGGGAGCGCGGAAGCCATGCTGGTCCTGGCAACCGACAGCCTGGGGGACCAGATCTGGACATCCTCCTCCCATATCGTGTTGCTGACCCACCAGGGACGAATTTTGCGCACGGTGGGGTTGACCCACGATCGCGCAGCCACGGTGGCGCAAAATCGGGCGGAGGTCCCGCCATTAAGCCAGGCACTGCAAGCCCCATTCAGCAGCACGCGGTTTCTCGACTTTCCCGACATTGGCGCCTACTCGGTCCCGGTCACCTGCGTTACGACGAGGCGCGGACCGCGTGCGATCTCGATCCTGGGCACGCGGCTCGACACGATCCAGGTAGATGAAACCTGCAAAAGCAAGCCTCTGAACTGGTCGTTCACTGACAATTATTGGATTGATGCGCAAAACGGCTTTGTTTGGCATTCGGTGCAGCACCTGCACCCGGCCGGCGTCACAGTTCAAATCGAGATATTACGGCCACCTGAATAAAAACGGGCGGTGCAACGGCCGCCCGTTTCAGGGAAACTGTAACCAGATTTATGGGCTGGTACCGCCCGCAGAAGTCGTTGGCGTAGTGACGCCACCATTTCCGGATCCGCTCACCGCGAGGGCCAATCCGCCGATAACAATACCAGCGCTCAACAGCACCAGAAACACACTCGGACCCAGAAGAGCCGCCTGTTTGGTGCCCGAGGGCTTGCCTGCCGGCAGGGGCGCAGCGGACTGAGTGGTCGCGAAGGCGCTTGAGACAATCAAGGATGAAGCCAAAAGTATCACACCCATAACCCGCATAACGTCGCTCCCGCGAAAAATCTCACGGCTTTTATAAGCGCTGCAACATAGCCATGTCAATCGCGCGGAAGACGGCTCATCGCGACGTAAGCCTCTGTATACAAAAGGAACATTCTTGTCGCCCCCATTGTGTGCAGGCCATGCGCCCGCCGCGGGCAAGAAGAACGGCCTATTTGTCCCAGTTTGCTTGCCTGCTACTTGGACAACACGGCCACAGAAGCGATCGTAACCGCCAGCTGGCTAAGAATCTGGGTGACGTCCATAACTGTCTGCCGCAAATCAAGCGGGGTGACGTTTCGCGGCACGATGATGGCGCTACCTGGCGGCAATGATGTCGCATCGAGGCGCAGCCAGGACCGCTCCATTTTGCGTGCCGAGCCATCAGGCAGGATCACGAAAGTATTACCACCGTCGGCGAGCGGGCTGTATCCGCCTGCCTGCTCCACATAATCATCAAGCTGCGACCCGTTCCGATAAGGAAAGCTGCCCGGCTGCATGACCTGTCCGAAGACGGACACAGTACTTGGGCGCGGCGGCACAAATATCACATCGCCACCTTCCATCAGGGGATCCAGACGCGGATTCGCAGCCAGCAGACTGGGATCGGCCTGCACGGCGACACGGCCCAGCGGTTTCTGATTGCGCAAATCATTCACGAATACCTGCAGGGCCGTAAAGGTGCTGGGGTCAATTTTGTCATTTCCGACGCGCGTCATGGCGACCAGCAACTGGTCTTCAGCCTGCGCGGCAAGGCGAACATAAGATTCCTGTTCGAGCAGTGCCGAGGATTTGCGCAAGAAAATGGTGCCGTAGGGGTAGGCCACGTTGGTCAACCCGCCGGCGCGCGCCAGCACATCGGAAAGTCTTTCGCCGCGCGTCAGCCGATAAGTGCCCGCAAACCGCACCTCGCCCTGGACGGTGACGCTCCCGAGTTCCGCATCATTGAATATTTCGTTGAAGCGGAATTCATCACGAGGCTGGACCACATAGCTGGTCAAGACACCGGGACTTAGCGAAATGTGACTCAGCTGGGTCAGGGACCTGCCGGCGCCGGAATCGATGGCGGTCGAAATCAACTCGACGCTGCTGGCATCCGTCCAGTTCTTCGGTCCACCAGCGGCGGTCAACAAATCCTGCAGCACCACGCTAGGCCCAACCAGATAGATGCCCGGGCCGCGAATGGCGCCTGAAACCTTAACCTCGTGATCAAGTAGAAAATTGATAAGCACAAGCGGATCTACGCCCAGTTGCAACGATAGTTGATCGAAGGTAGTGACCTCCCGATTAGCCGGATAGTTGCCGGCGGGGCCGTAAATCGGCGCGGGGCTGGGTAGGAATCCGAGCGTCGGATTTTGCGCGCCCGTTGGTGACACCCCCGCGGATCCAAGAATGACACGGCCTGCCTGCGCTTGGGATTCCTCGCGTTGGGAACGATCAGAGTTTTGGATTGCATTTGCGGAAGAAAGAATTGCTCCTGCGGTACCATAGGTACTGTTCTGCGCACCGCTAGCCGCGTTATCGCGAAGGCTGTTGGCCGGGATCGGGTTCGCACCGATTCCGTTCAAGAGTGGATTGTTCGCTCTGTCGGGATTAACGCTCGCGGCAACTGGATTGTGAAGGGCATCACGCTCATTGTCCCTGTGGGTAACGTAATCGTTGAGCACCGTGATAATCAGATTGGTTTCCTCGACGGAAATCACTCGCACAATGTCGTCGCCCTGCACAGCCAGGTCCTCGTTGCCGTTGAGCACAGCCACGGGCGTGAAGGCAGTCAATGTTCGCAGCAAGGTCTTGGTATCGCGGCGGGAAACCAGGCCGAGCAGAGTATAGGGGCTATTGCCCATCGCACCCGGCGCCTTGAGCAGGCTTGACAGCTTGGTGCCTTCTGTCACCGGCACGCTGCCGGCCAGGCCGGTGCCGCCCGACAGTGTGGCGCGATTGATGGTCTGGTCGGCGGCGAACCGCACAAACAATATCTCGCTGTCCCGAACCGTTCCGGAATCATCGGTGACCGCGGTCATGGCAATACGGCCATCCGCTTGCACGCGCGAAACTGAAAGCTGGTAAAGACCCCTGACTTCCTCCCCGCCCGCCAGAGCCATCAGTGCGCGAATCGAAATGCTGTCCTGGCCAGAAGGCAACTCATAGATAGCCGGCTGCCGCACCGGACCGACGATGGCGACGGTACGGCCCAGCAGGGGAACGCGAATGCGGTCGCCATCCCGAAGCGACATGGCGCTGAAGCCGCTGCGGTCTGTCAGAATACCGTAGAGATCAATCACATATTCGCGGGCGCCGCGTTGCAAACGTATGTTACGCAATGATCCGGTTTTTTGAATTCCCCCCGAAAGTAGTATCGCATCCAGAACCGATGCCAGTCCGGAAACCGTCCGCTGGCCCGGATTGGCAACTTCGCCTGAAACGACGACGTTGATTTGGCGCAGCCGCCCTACAGAGACAAATGCGTTGGTCGCCACATAAGCGCGCCGCACCGCCGCTTCCACGTCTTCGCGAAAACTACCGAACGAGCGCCCTGCGGCAACAATAGGATTGAGACGCGGCAACACAACCTGACCGTCGCGATTGACAGAAACACGCAGTTCATTATTTTCCTGCCCGCGAAGGGAAATCACTATCTCGTCGCCGGCGCCAAGGATGTAATCGTCCTGGATGCCCCCGCTCTGATTGATGGTGACGGAACGGCCCGACCCGAGTTGATTGTAACCGAACAGACGCAGTGGCGAGCCCGCGCGTTGTGACATGATATTTTCCAAACGCGACGGCGTCGAAGGAACCTGCGCAAGTTGGGGAAGCTGGTCTGGCGAGAGAACCACCGTGCTAGGCTGATCGGTTGTCCCCGGCTGCTGCAATAGGCGCCCGCCATTCATCTGTTGAAGTTGCTGCAGCTGTTGAAGCTGTTGAAGCTGTTGAAGCTGATCAGGCGTAATTCCAGACGGGAGTTGCTGTGCAGAGCCCGGCGAAAGCCCAAACAATGCGCAAATCAACACGAAAGGGAGTGCCAGGGCCACTATCCGACGGCGAACGCGTGCCCAGGCACGAAGATGGCGGATAAATGACGGCATTTTGCCCTCTGCAACGGCATGGCCCGATACGAAATGCTTTATAGACCAAAATGCGACCGATAACCTAATAAAGATTTTTCTTGTCAACCGCTTAACTGGCAGGCAAGGAAGACATTCGAGTGGGAAAAACGTGAAATGGCGAAGCCATCCGGGGGGCGGTTCCTCCATTTTGGACGGAAGCGGCCCGCGCATTGCCGAGGCCCATTTTCCCTTTGCCTCTTTCTGGTCTTGTCGTCTCATCCGACGCTCGCACAGGAACAGGACATCCAGCCACGCAACCTGATGGGAAGCGTGGGCATGATCGACATGCCGAGCGCCCGCATGGCTCCCGACGGGACCCTGAGTGTGGGTGCCAGCTTTTTCAAGAATACCGAGCACTACAATGCGTCGTTTCAGGTTCTGCCCTGGCTGGAAACGAGCTTCCGCTATAGCGGCCTGAACAATTACGATCCGACCTTTCCGGTGTACTGGGACCGCAGCTTCGCCATGAAGGCCCGCCTGTGGAATGAAGGCGAATATCTCCCGGGTGTCGCCGTCGGCATCAATGACCTTGTAGGAACGGGCGTCTACAGCGGCGAATATTTAGTCGCAAGCAAGCAGTTCGGTCCCTTCGATGCCACGATGGGAATAGGCTGGGGACGCCTCGCCACCGCCAACACCGTTCGTAATCCGCTGACATTGATTTCAAACACGTTCAAAACTCGCATTGATACCTCCACGGGAGTAGGCCAGTTTGCCTTCAATCAATACTTCCATGGCCCCAAGTCCGGACTATTCGGGGGAGTGGTCTGGCATACACCGCTGAATGGCCTCGATCTCATCGGGGAGTTCAGCAGTGACGCTTACACCGTGGAGCGCGGAAGCGGCAACTACAAGCCAAGTAGCAACTTCAACCTCGGCGCCTCATATCAGGTATTCGGCAACATGGTGCTGGGGCTAGGCTGGCTATACGGGAACAGCGTGGTTGGCAGCCTGGCCTTGCAGATCAACCCTGTCAACAGTTTGGATCCCAGCGCGATACAACCACTACCGCTGGACATCCATATACGAAGCGAGGAAGAACGGCTGGCAGCCTCTCGGCGGACTGCGCGCACCAACGTTCGTTCGGCCGGCAGCGAGTTGCCCGCCCTCACGGAGACGATTTGGACCTCCCTGCCCGCAGTCACTGACATCGCCATGAAGGGCGATACGCTCCTGGTCACAGTGAAGAACGGCGATCCTCGGATATTATGCGGCGAGGTTGTCAACCTGGCCGCTTTCTACAACACCGGCATCACAGAAATCTCAGTGGCCCGCCCTGGCGCTCTGCCTGGAAGTTGCTTCCTCCCCTCGCCGACGCCTCTGGTGCTGTCCACGAACCGAAGTGGCAGCGCCCAAACGCTGTCCCAGACGCCAGCTCCCGCCACGCGTCTTGCGACCGCGAGGACCGCGATCCTCAAAGCGGCACAGCAGCAGTCTATCGCAATCGAGGCGATCACCTTTCAAGATGCGACCGTCGTCGTCTATTACAGCAACAAAAGCTATTTCCACGAAAAGGATGCTGTTGACAGGCTGACACGCATACTCATGGCACACGCCCCGCCCGAAGCGGAGGAATTCCGAATGATCGCTGTGCCCGACAGCTTTCCGCAAAGGGAATTCGATATTTTACGTGCGCCGCTGGAGCGACAATTCGACCAGACACTGGAAATTCATCCGCTCACGGAAGGGGGCAGTTCGGTTCCGGCGCCGATAGGCAATCCAATTCTAGCAACCGCGACACGCCGCAACTATCCCCGTTTCTACTGGGACATCTCTCCGCAATTGCGCCAGGAATTTTTCGATCCCTCGAATCCGATCGGCTTCCAGCTTGCGCTCGACGCCACCGGCTCCGTGGAGATATTTCGCGGGATGTCGGTGGCGCTTAGCCTAGAAAGCAGCCTTTACGATGACTACAACACGGCACGACCGGCCCTCAGCCTGTTGCCGCATGTGAGGACCGACTTTTTGCAATACCTGGTCAAGGGCAAGAACGGCATCAACCAGTTCAAGGCGGAATATGATTTCCGCCTCGCGCCGACGGTTTTCGCGGCCGTCCGTGCCGGCTATCTGGAAAGAATGTTTGCTGGTGTCGGAGGGGAAGTCCTGTGGCGGCCGGAAGGCCAACGGTGGGCGCTCGGTGCTGATCTTTACGGTGTGCAGCAGCGCGACTTCTACGGTCTTTTCGGGCTACAGAATTACCGGACTCTGACGGGCCACATCTCGCTCTATTATGCTTCGCCCTGGTATCAGCTGGACTTTCAGCTGAGCGCCGGCCAATACCTCGCTCGCGACCGCGGTCTTACGCTGCAAGTGACGCGCCGTTTTGCCACTGGCGTCGAGATCGGCGCTTTTGTGACCAAAACCAACGTTTCCGCATCGCAATTTGGTGAGGGCAGCTTCGACAAGGGCATTCTCATTCGCATCCCTCTGAGCTGGATACTCCCTATCAATAACCAGTCCGAGTACTACACCCTTTTGAGGCCGGTACAGCGAGATGGTGGGCAAATGCTGAACGGCAACGCGCTGCTTTATGACCAGACCAACCGGGCAGATCCGACCGAGCTGGCCCGCAGCGGTTTCAACTAACCGCCGCGACGGGCCTCGCAGTGCCTGCGTCGGCCTTCCCTCGGCATTTTCGCGCTTACAAGAGAAATTGGACGCCATGCGCCAAGAAGAGCTGACGCTTCTGCTGTTCAATCCGCCAGCTGGAAAGGTCTCGGTTCAATAAAATTTCCAGCTCATCAATGTCGCGCTCAAAATGATCGCGAAGGCCGTCAAAGACCCGGCCTGCCTTGGCGGCACTCTTTTCGTCCAGAGCCAGCGCGCGGAAAACCACATCGTGCAAAGGACCGAATTTCGCCAGGTGGAACAGTGACGGCGACAGGCGTCTTGTCATTTTCCCGGCCCCGCGAAGAAGTTGCCGGCTCCAGGGATAACGGTACTCCACTGAGGCCATGACCCGCCTGTTGACGCTAACTGGTTTCTCATGGGCGAGATTCAGCCATCGCTGCAATTGGGCTGACACTTCTTCCTGATTCCAGACAAGATCCTCATTCCAGAGGAAGAAGACCCGCTCGCTGCCGAATTGGTTGATGACAGACCTAAGCTTGTCGGCAATGCAGCCCAGCTTGACGAAGTTGGTATGAAGGCCTGAATCCGAGACGATTTCGGTAATGTCGTAGTAGTCGCGCCGGAACCGCTGGTACCAAGACAGGGTGCGCTGATAGGGGCTGCGAAGCGTGACGATGAGCCTGGGATTGCGGGAGAATTGGCGGATCCGCGCCGAAACGTCGGAAAAAAGCAAATAGGTAGGAGATATATCGGCGAAAAGCCTGACATGCCGCGTTGGCTTGCGAAATTGCTGCCGATACCACTCGAAGCCCTGGTCAAAATGGTCGTTGAAGAAATTGACTTCCTTGTTTGTAGTCGTCGAGACTTGGCTATGCGCATAGAGAAGCTGGTATAGCCACGTCGTGCCGCTTGCAGGCGGCCCCATGCCGAGAATAAGGGATTCAGGTTTCATCTCGGCTGCCGACAGCGAAAATGCTCAATCTCATGAAATACGTGGCATCTTAACTCACGCTGTGAAAGTGGAAATTCGATGTAGACGCCGTCTACGGAGAGCTGCAACGCACGGGCGCGCTATTGGACGACGACTTTTGTGCCCTCGAAGTCGAAGCGGATGCGTACTTCCCTCAATCCGGCCTCACGCAAGACATGGCGCAGACGCGCTTTGTCAGCGGCGTGAAACATCAGGAAGCCGCCACCACCGGCGCCGATCAACTTGCCGCCGGTGGCGCCATTGGCCATCGCCAGCGCATACCATTCGTCGATGCGCGGATTGGACATGCCACCGGAGCGGCGCTTCTTGTGCTGCCAATGCTCGTCCATCAGCGCGCCAAAGGCATGCAAATCGCCCCTCTCCAGCGCTGCCATGCTGCGATGACCAAGCTCCTTCACATAGTGTAGATTGCGCACCATGTCGCCGTCATCATTTCTGGTCCGATCGTCCTGATCCTTGAGGATTGACGATGCCGAACGGGAATAGCCGGTGAAGAACATGACGAGACTATCTTCAAGATTATTGCGGGTCTCGTCACTCAAGCGCAACGGCCAGGCCTCGACCCGGCCATCCTTGCAGAATTTGAAGCAGGTTATGCCGCCATAGGCGGCGATATATTGGTCCTGCTTCCCGATCGGCTCCTTCAGCAGATCCAATTCGATATGGCAGGCCTGCTCCGCCAGATCCCTGGGATGAACGAGTCCCCGCTTGTGGGCATGCAACGCTTTCAGCAACGATGTCGTGAAGCTGCCCGACGAGCCCAGTCCGGTGCCGGCCGGCAGATCGGCCATACTGCTGATCTCCAGCCCTTTGACGCCGATGTCCAGCAATTTCAGAGCTTCGCGGACAATGGGATGCTCCAGTTGCTCCGCCGACGAAACCCGCTCCATCTTGGAATATTTGACCAGCAAATCTTCCGAAAACCCCTGGTACAGGGTGATGTAAACATACTTGTCGATGCTGGCCGCCACGAGGAATCCCTCATGATCGCGGTAATAGGACGGCAAATCGGTGCCGCCCCCGCCCAAGGTGATGCGAAGAGGACTTCTTGTAACGATCATGCTGGACCTCGATATCTGCTATTGCGTCCTACGGAGCCGGACGCTGCGAAGGATTAGCTCCCCGCCTCTCCGCCGTCCACCGCCCGGCCATAGGCCTGGTCGATGATGCGCATCATCGCCAAGGCATCATGGATGTTGCCGCGGGGTTGGCGCTTTTCCGCGATCGCCGCGGTGAATTCAGCGTATTCCAGCGCCCAGGAATTGTCTGGAAACGGGAATTCCCAACTGGTGGTTTCCGGCGGCCCCATGCCGGGCAGCATCCGGTAATGGGTCAGTTTTTCGATGCCATAGCTGCCGCCCAAGCCCTCGATGGCGAGCTTGCCATCGCGGCCATAGATCTCCAGCGAAAAGGTGTTTTTCCACTCCGTCCAGGTGGCGTGCAACCAAGCAATCTGCCCGCCGGGCGCGCGCAATGCCAGGAAGCAATTGTCATCGACCCTGGACTGCCAGAAATAGGTCGGCGTGGCCGCAAAGGCGAGGTCCAGATCGCCGAGAAACCAGCGTGACAGGTCGATCAGGTGCGAGCCCTGATCAATCAATTCGCCGCCGCCCGACACCTCGGGGAGGCAGCGCCATTCCCTCTCCATGCCGGGCCGTCCGCCATGCCCATAGCGGCCACGCACATACATCATCGGACCGAGGATGCCCGAATCCACGATGGCGCGCGCCTTCAACAGCGCGGGATGGAACCGATGATTGAAGCCGACCTTGACCAGCTTGCCGCTGCGTTCGGCGGCGGCCAGCACCGGTTCCAGCTCTCTCGCATTGCGTCCCGCCGGCTTTTCCACCAGCACATGCTTGCCGCTCTCCAGCATAGCCTGGCTGATTGGGGCCAGGCTGTCATGCGCTGTGGCGACGATCACCAGCTCGAGATCTGCCGCCGCCACTTCGCGCCAATCGGCGGAAGCGCGCGCGCCGCATCGCGCCGCCAGCGCCTCGGCGCGGCCGCGGTCCAGATCCGCCACGATCACGATCTCGTGGTCTCTTGCGGCGGCAGCGCGCTTCTGGCCGATCAAGCCGCATCCGACAATCCCGACCCGCATCACCCGCCCCAATCCTGGCCGCGATCCTTCGGCACGATGCGGCGCAAGGTGTAGATGTCCGTGCCCTGGAGCGTCTTGAGATGATTGGCGAAATCGCGCCAGGGATCCCAAACCGCGCTGATCAGCTTGCCGCTGACACCATCGCTTTCTTCAGAGGCCAGATAGACACAGAGCTGCGCGCCGGTCTCCAACGGCGTACCGCCGGAATCCCGGATTTGCTCCATGCGCGCATAGAATTCATGCCCCACCACGTCTGGGCCGGCGGCCATGAGCTGGTCCATCATCTGGGTGGCAAGCGCCCCTGGCGCCACCGAGTTGACGTCAACATGATCATCCCTGGCTTCCAGGGCAAGCGACTCGGTGAAACGCACGACGGCCGCCTTGGCGGCGGCATAGGCGCTCACGCGCGGCATGGGATTTGTCGCACCGCCGCCTGACAGGTTGATAATTTTTCCGTACCGGCGGGCACGGAAATGCGGCATGAACTCACGGCAGGGATAGACCGTTCCCATCAGGTTGACATGGATGGCATCGACCCAGGATTGCCAATCTATGTCCTCTATCCGCCCCATCGGGCCGTAGATGCCCGCATTGTTGACCAGAATATCGACATGAGGAAAAGTCGAGAGCGCGGCGCGCGTCAGCATCATCACATCAGCTGTATTAGATACGTCGGCCCGCACCGCCAGTACCTGCTGTCCCTTCACGCAGGCGGTTTTAAGGCGGGCCTCAACCAGTTCCAGCTTATCCCGGGAGCGCGCACAGATGGTGACCGAGGCGCCTTCCGCGACAAACCGGGCCGCGATCTGGGCCCCTAACCCTTCGCTTGCCCCAGTAATGACAGCATAGCGCCCAGCGAGCTTCATCCTTGGCTTCCCACCGAAACATATTCCAGCGAATTCGCGTCCCCCAGTGACTTGGCGAGAAATCGCGACGCATCCAGCAGCAGCGGCCGCTTCATGTGCCGAACAAAATCGGCCGCCGAAAGTTCCCGGAACTCCGGCCATTCGGTAGCGATGACTACCGCGCACGCCCCCTCCAGTGCCTCGAGCGCGGACTGCGCCAGGGTGATGCGCGCCAGATCGTCGGACAGTTCCTTTGCGACAGGATCGAAGGCGCGGACTTTAGCCCCGACTGCCAACAGCGAGACGGCAATTTCGACCGCGATGGAGCGGCGCAGCGAACTGGTTCCCGGCTTGTAGGAAAGGCCCAGGATCGCCACCGTCTGCCCACGCAAATCGCCAAGGGACATTGCCAGCCGCCGAAGTGCCCACATGCGATGCTCGGCGTTGCTTGCAAGCAGGTGCCCAAGCATAGGAAGCGCCAAATTGTGCGCATGGGCGATCTCGTTGAGGAACACGACATCGCGCGCAAGCGTGCCACCCGCAAAAGCCGCACCAGGCGAAAGATAGACCTTTGGCCCGACACGGGGGTCGCTGCGCACAGCACGCTCCACCTCGCGTGCGTCCGCCCCCACCTGCTCGCACACCGTCGCCACCTCATTGATGTAGGTGACGGTAGTGGCAAGGAAGGCGTTGAGTGCGTGCTTGGTCATTTCGGCCGACTCGACTGATACCCAGATGATGTTGTCGCAAATGCGCGAAAGCACAGGCTCCAGCTTGGCGCGGGGTCCGTCGTCGCGCACGCCCATCACGATGCGGCCGGGGGATTTGAAAATGGCAATAGCGTTGCCGAGGCGCAGATTCTCCGGTGAGCAGCAGAAGGAAACTTTGCGGCCACCGGCAACGGCCGCAAAGGACCGCTCCAGCGCGGCAACCGAACCCACCGGCATCTGCGACGATACCAGTACGACAGCGCCATCGCGTAGATGGGGAAAGGTCTCCTCAACGCAGCGCCTGACATAGCCGACATCTGCACGGTCTTCATTGTCCACCGGCGTGTCGAAACTCACCCAAACCAAGTCCGCGTGCCCTATCGCGTCCGCGGTATCCGCGGTGAAACGCAGCGTCCCAACGGCAACGCCGTTTGCCACCATCTCTCCAAGGCCAGGTTCGAAAAGCGGCGGTTTGCCGGCCCGCAAATTCGCGATCACCTTCTCATCTGGATCAAGCCCGATTGTCTCGAATCCCAAATCGGCAAGACAGGCGGCCGTGACGCTTCCAAGGTGCCAAAGGCCGTGTACGCAAATCTTCATGACCGCTTCTGGAAGACCCAGTCGTTGGCCTTCAGCCAGTTCAGAGTGCTGAGGATTCCCCCCTCAATCGACAGACGCGGCTTCCAGCCCAGCGCGGAAATCCTACCAACATCGAGATGTATAAAGGGATTGTCGCCTACCCAGCCCCGCTCACCGCCAGAATATTCCAGCCTGGGCGAAATTTCCAGCGCCTTGCAAATCCAGCCGATGGAATCATTGACCTTGCAGTAGCCGTCAATGCCGAGATTGAAGATGTTGATCGACTCATCCGCCCTCTCAATGGCGAGGAACATGCCATCGATGCAATCCTGGACGTGCATATAGGATTTGCGCTGAAGTCCGTTGCCAAGAACCTCCAGGCGTGTCGGATCCTTGCGCAACTTTTGATAGAAATCGAAAACATGGCCATGGGTGTAGCGCTCTCCCAGTACCGAGACGAAGCGGAATATCCAGGCCTGCATGTCGAAGCCTCCGCTATAAGCGGTTATAAGTCCCTCGGCTGCGAGTTTGGACGCGCCATAGAGCGAAGTCTGGACCGGAAAGGGCGCATCCTCCGGCGTCGGAATTGTCGCGGATTCACCATAAATGGAACCCGTCGACGAGAAAGCGATCTTCCGCACCCCATTGAGCCGCATCGCTTCGAGCACATTGTGAGTGGCGAGGGCATTCTGTTCGAGATCCTTTCGCGGGTGCTTGGTGCCGAAGCGCACATCCGCGTTGGCCGCCAGATGAAAGACGAAGTCGATACCCCGCATCGCCGCGTGCAAATCCGCGGTATCGAGAAGATCGCCTTCGACGAGCGAGAAACCGGAATGCGCGCGCGCCTTCTCCAGGAATTCCGGAAAGCCGGTAGAGAAGTTGTCGTATACGACAACTCTGTGACCGGCATCCAGCAGGCGATCCGTCAGATTGCTGCCGATGAAACCGGCGCCGCCAGTCACCAGATAACGAGTGGTCATTCGGATTTCTTGGGAAGGATATTGGGAGATTTCGGCATGTTCAGGCTATACCAAAACCTCGCATGTGACGAGGTCAAATTTCACCCTTTTTCCGAAATGTCAAGGCGAGGAGCACCCACGGGCAGCCAAGGAATGTCAAACCACTGACGATTATCTGCGCCAAACCGCACATCGCCGCACATGCGATGATCCAGTAATGCGGCGCCCCTCGATGGACCCTGAGCGCGCGCAGGACAATGACGATCAGATAGCCAATGAACGCCACCCCGATCAGCCCCATTTCATAGACTACCGTCCCGCCAAACCCATTGGGCTTGGCGGCGGCATCAATCTCTTCTTCGCGAAGCGGCAGCTGCTCAAAATGCACGCCAGCGCGGTCAGCCGCCTGCACGATGCCCCAGTTCCAATGGCCCAGCCCATTTCCGAAGGGCGCAAAAAACGGCGTCGAAAGCGCGATCACCGCAAGCGGGCCGCGCGAACCCGCCAGCAGCGTCAAGAGCAATATCCAGTCGATATCGGCGAAGCGCTGCTGGAAGGGCGTCAGCATCGCGTTGAACAGCAAGAATATCCGCTGCGGCAGCAGACCAGTAACGACAAAGCCGAAATAGAAGATCAGGCCGCCGACTACCACGGCGGACAATGCCAGAACAGCATTGCGCCGCGAGAGGAACACATAGCAAAGGCTGGCCACACCGAAATACAAGGTCAACGATCCTGAGGCGCAGAGGGCGGCCAGGAGAACAAAGCAGGTGAAGTAAAACCTACGGCTCGCTCGCGATGCGGTCCGGCCTTCCAGAAAATACCAGAGAAAAAACAGCAAACAGATGATCTGAGCTGCGAAGGATGGCTCTGGCGTCATCAGCGCGACACCGCGCGAGCCTTCGGCGGAGGTGGGAGCGCGGGAAATAATATGACCAAGTATGGCGTAACTGGCGTTTGAGACGGTTCCCGAAAAGGCCCCCCGCTGGACGAGAGCCAGCAGCAGGAGAAAGATGATGTTGGCCTTGATCAACGCCGTCGAGAAGTAGCTCTGAAAGTTTACCGAGAAGACGAATGTAACGGCAACGATAACGTAGCCCATAACTTCGAGGAGTATGGCGGACGAGTATGCGGGCTGGGCAAAGCTCGTCACTATGCTGTTGACCAGCGCTGCCGCCACAAGCAGCAGAGAAAAACGAACCGGCGCATTTATCGCCAGGCGATAACCCAGCATCAGTGTCACGGCGATGCAGAGCAACGTCGGAATGGGTTGATTCGCTGAGTCCGATGGCAGAATGCGGATGAAGGGCGAGATCACGCTCTGCAGAAAAATATTCGCGAGAAGCCGGATGTCGCCTTCATTCGAAAGAGGTAGTGCGCGCTCCGGCGACTGGCAGGCAGGCGAACTCATCTCAGCGCTTCCGGATTAGTCCCGTAAGAAACAAGGTGCCAAAATAGGGCCAAAAACGTATGCCAATTCGACTTGAGATTGCTTCTAGAATACAAGATAATAGAAGGGTTACGCCCCCATACAAGCCCCGCCTGCCATTTACCGGGAATCCCCATTGTCCAGTCACGAATTATTTACGCCGGACGCAGGTCTTATTTCGATCCGCGACATTCTCACCAGCCTTAGGCGGCGCAAGGCGCTGATTGGAGTTGGCATTGTGCTGGGATTGCTCACCGGGGTGTTGTACCTGCATATCGCCTCTCCCGGCTATACTGTGTCCCTTACCATTGCGCCTGTCAGCCAGCAGCCCACATCCGGCTCCACGCTGTCCGGGCTGTCTTCCCTACTCGGAACGAGCACGTCGCCTTCCACGGATTCATTCGTGCTCTATCGCGAAGCTATTCAGGCCAAGCTCATCGCCGCCAACAGCATCGCTAACGATCAGAACCTGCTGCACAGGATATTTTCTACTGAGTGGTCGTTGGAAGACAATCGGTGGCAGGAACCACCCTCCTTCACCCATCAAGCCTCCCAAACAGTCCGCGGCATCCTGGGCCTGCCTGTGAGGCCATGGTCACCGCCCGATGCTGAGCGAGTCATGAATTTCCTGGAGCGGATGTCCGTTTTCGAGGAGCGCACTTCCCCCACCGTGACGCTGTCCATTACCGCAAGCAGTCCCGGCCTGGGCATCGCCATCCTTCAGGCCGCGAACCGCGGCGTTGATGATTTCCTCAAAAAGAGGGCTCTCGACCGCTCTACCGAGTCGATCGCATATATCGAGAAGCAGCTGGCGACAGTGACCGCGCTGGAAAACCGCACCATTCTGCTTGCCATGCTGAGTGAGCAGGAAAAGACCAGGATGGCGGCAAGTTCCGGCCTGCCTTTCGCTGCTGAACCGTTTGGAGCGCCCATCCTGCCACCGGTGCCGAATTCACCCAACGGACTGGTGGTTCTTGTTCTGTCGCTGCTCTGCGGCGCCCTGGCCGGATTTGGCTTGGCCTTAACACCGTCGCGTGCGCTGGACAGCTTCGAACGATGGCTGCGCGCCCTGGTCGGGGCAAAGCCTGCCCCAGCGCGCGGTTGAAAGGTTGGGTAGTGGTACATACTTTTCCAAAACGGATCTTCATCGCTGGCGGCGCCGGCTTCATCGGCAGCCATGTCATGCATTTCCTGATGCGCACGATCGACGCGGACATCGTGGTCTACGACAATTTCTGCTCGGGCCAGCAATGGCATCTGGAGCCCTGGCTCGGAACACCACGTCTCACCATCGTCCGGGAAGATCTCAAGGATTTGCCGAAGCTAACCGGCGCTATGGAAGGCTGCGACCGCGTCTACCATTTTGCGGCCAATCCGGACATCGCCAAGGCCATGGTGTCTCCGGACGTCGATTTCTGGGAAGGGACCTATCTTACCCAGAATCTGCTCGAGGCAATGCGCAAATCGGGCGCCGCCGAGTTGATCTACGCCTCCGGCAGCGGCGTCTATGGCGATGTCGGCGATCTTGCTGTCACCGAAGACTATGCGCCGCTGCTACCCATCTCTCCGTACGGCGCCAGCAAACTGTCCTGCGAAGCGATGATCCACGCCTATACCCACATGTTTGGGATCAAGGCGCGCGCCTTCCGCTTCGCCAATGTCGTCGGCGGCATGCAGACGCATGGCGTGGCCTTCGATTTCATTCGCAAGCTTAGAAAAGACCCCGCCCGCCTCGCCATCATGGGCGACGGAACCCAGAGCAAGTCCTATATCTTCGTCGATGACGTCGTGGCCGGCATCCAGTATTTCGCCGACCGGGACGCCGGACGCTACAGCTATTACCATCTGGCGACCGGCGATTACATCACGGTGCGGGAGATTGCCGATCTGGTGATCGCGGAAATGGGCCTGGACAATGTCACGTATGAATTCAGCGGTGGCAATCGCGGCTGGAGCGGCGATGTGCCAGTGGTCCGCTTCGACTTGACCAAGGTGCATTCGGCCGGTTGGCGTTCGCAGAAATCCAGCGCTGAGGCCATGCGCACCGCCATTCGCATGATGCTGGCGCAGCCGGAGCTGACGTGAGCGCCGTCCCCGCCGTCTCCGTCCTGATGACGTCATACCGGGATGAGTTGCCCCGACTGAAGGCGGCGGTGGACAGCATCCTTGGGCAGGATTTTCCCGACCTTGAGTTGGTGCTGGTGTTTGAGCCGGACGATGTGAATGCCGCCGCGATCCCGCAGGCGGTGCCGGACCAGCGGTTGATCGTGGTCTGCAACGAGACCCGGGCAGGCAAGGCCGGCTCCTTCAACCGGGCGCTGTCGTTGGCCCGCGGGCGTTACATCGCGCGCATGGACAGTGATGATTACGCCTACCCTCACCGCATCCGGACCGAAGTGGATTATCTGCGCAGCCATCCCGAGATCGCCCTGGTGGGTGGCGCCGGCCGCATGCTGGACGACGCCGGGAACGTGGTTGGCGTCCGCCAGATGCCGGAGACGCACGACGAGATCGTTCGCCGGTTCTCCATAATCAATGCCATCTGCCATCCGACGGTGATGTGGGACCGGGAGCGGGTGGGCTATAATCTGCGTTATGACCCGGCCTTTTCGGTCGAGGATCTGGAACTGTGGTTCCGCTTGATCGCCCGAGGCCATCGTTTCACCAACATCCCCGAGATACTGATCGACTACAAGCAGACGGCCGAGTGCCGCCGGCCGCGGCAGAACTGGCTGGGCAATCTCAGGGTGCGTGCGGTCTACTGGCGTCTCGGCTTCCGCGAACCCCTGATGTTCCTCGGCCTTGCGCTTTTCGCGTTTCTGGCGCTGATGCCCCGCGCCGTGGTGGATCGCCTGACGGAGCGTAGCAAGGTCAGCGACGCGCTGCGCGCCATCCGCCCTTCCACCCAATCGTGAATGTTGCAGCCATGACGGCCAGCGAACTTGAAAACTCCCGTTTCGACGGCCGCAAAGCCATCATCACCGGCGGCGGCCGCGGCATCGGCAAGGCCATCGCAAGCGACCTGGCCGGCCGCGGCGCGATGGTGCATCTGGTGTCGCAATCGCCAAGCGCCACGGAGGCCGCCAGGGAGATTCAGGCCACAGGCGGCAAGGCACAGGCGTACATCGGCTCGGTGGCGGATGAGTCCTTTTGCCGCGCCGTGGTTGAGCAAGTAGCAGGTGGCCCCGACATTCTGGTGAATGCCGCTGCCACTCTCGGTCCCTTCGGGCCGATGGCCGAATTCGACATGCAGGGCTTCCAGGAAACCATCGCTGTCAATCTTTTCGGCCCTGCCAACTTCATGCGCTGGGCACTTCCCGGCATGCAGGCGCGTGGTTTTGGTCGTGTCATCAACTTCGCTGGCGGCGGCGCCGCCTATTCCTATCCCCTGTTCGCCGGCTATGCCGCCTCAAAGGTCGCGGTAGTTCGCCTTACTGAAACCGTCGCTGATGAGGTGACGCCGGGCGTCACCGTCAACGTGATCGCGCCCGGCGCGGTCGCCACCGACATGCTGGCCGAAGTGCGCCGCCGCGGCGGCGAGGTCCGCACCGTGGTGGACATTGCCGAGCCGGTGCGGCTGGTCCGCTTTCTCGCCAGCGACGCCTCGAAGCATGTCAATGGCCGCTTCATCCACGCCCGGGACAATTACCTGGACGCCTCGCTCTTCACCCGCAAGGACGCCTTCAAGTTGCGCAGGATCGATTCATGACATTGTCCGTCGGCTTTATCGGGCTGGGCCTTATCGGTGCTCAGCGGTTCAAGATCATCCAGGAGCTGGGGCACCGCATCGTCTTTACCGTCGATCCCGACAATGCCCGCCGCGAGAAATGCCGGGCCGAAGGCTGCCGCCAGGCCGGTTCGCTGGACGAACTGGGCGAGATCGGGGAGCGGCTCGACGCGGTCTTCATCGCAGTGCCCCACGATCTGGCCCTGGCCTGCTGCCGCTGGGCGCTGGCGCGCGGCGCCCATGTGCTGTGCGAGAAGCCGATGGGCATCTCGCTGGCGCAGGCGGAGGAGATTGCCGCCTTGGCGCGCCAGGCCAACCTGGTCTTCGGCGCCGGCTTCAATTACCGCTACCTGCCCGGCGTCGCCGCCCTGCGCGACCTGGTTCGCGCCGGCGACCTGGGCGAGCTTTTCCGCGTCCGCATCGCCATGGGCCATGGCGGCCGCGCCGGCATGGAGAAGGAATGGAAGCTCAAGCGGGCGCGCGCCGGTGGCGGCGCTCTCATCGATCCCGGCGTCCATCTGGTGGACCTGGCCCATCATCTCTTTGGCGCGCCTGAGGTCGCCTCGGTTCGCTTTTCCCGTCGTTTCTGGGAAAGCGACATTGAAGACGAATGCCTGGCAACACTGTCCATCGGCGGCGCCGCCGTCGAGCTCAATGTCAACCTGACGAGTTGGAAGAACAGCTTCCTGATTGAGGCTTATGGCAGCGACGGCCAGGCCATCCTCACCGGACGCGGCGGCAATTACGGCAGCCAGCGCCTGGAATTCACCAACCGCTGGTTCTGGGCCGGCCAGGACCGCCGGTTTGAGCGCGATTTCGGCACCGCCGATCCCTCCTTTGCACTGGAAACACGGGCCTTCGCGGCGCTGATTTCCGGCCAGGAGGATGACGGCATCCTCTCCCGCGACATTGATGGCGTGGCGGCCATGTGCAGCGTCAGCGCGCTTTACCGGGCCGGCGGGGCATGACCGGCGGCCAGCCGACGGTCTGTGTCGTAATGCCGGCCTATCGCGCCGCCGCCACAGTCGGGGCCGCCGCCGACAGTGTACTGAGCCAGGACTATCCGAATCTCATCCTGGGCATCGCCGCCCCCGCGCGGGATCCGGAAACCCTTGCGGCGGCGCGCGCCATTGTCGATCCCCGCGTCCAGGTGCTGGAGCAGACCGGCCGGGGCATCGCCGATGCGCGAAACCTTGTCCTGGAAGCCATTCCCGCCGACCTCTACATGTTCCTCGACTCCGACGACTTCATGAATCCGGGCGTGATTGGCTTCTATGTCCGGCATCGCCTGGCAACGGGCGAGGAAGGCTTACGCTACGGTCATTACATGGAACAGCTGCCGGATGGTTCCGCTCCGGATTGGGTGCGGCGTGCGCCCTTTCTCGGCAGGGTCGCCAAGGCCTTTCCCCGCCTCTGCCTGCTGAATTTCATCGGCACCGGCTCGGTGATGATCGACGCGGCTGTGGTTCGCAAGGTCGGCGTCTTCGAGCGGCGCTTCAGCCATGGCGAGGACTGGCATTACTGGCTGCGCATCGCCCGGCAGTTTCCCGTCTTCGGGCTGGACGTGGTTGCCTATCGCTACACCTATGGCAAGCTGACCCGCGCGGTGCCCTACCCTCGCAGCTTTTTCGATGACGGCGTCACCATCGTGCGCGATGTCCGCTGCCCGCCTTTTGTCCGGCTGCTTTCCATCGCCTGCATCCACGCCATGTATGTTCGCTATTTCGCCCGCACCTTGAAGGCGCGCCGCAGCCTCGCCCAGTTCACCGACCTGCGGCTTCTGGACCTTCTCAGCGTTCCACCCGCGGCCATCGTCCTGGGCCTGCGCAAGCTGGGAATTGTCTAGAGCTTGTCAGTGTGGATCATGTCGATCTCGATGCGCCCAGCGGCGGCGATGACAGCCTGGGCCCTCGGCGTTTTCAGTAGCACGAAGCGCTTGCGCGAGGCCGGAATGAAGGGTGTGCGCGGGCCGAGCAGGGCGAACTGGTCGTGGCGGTGCGACCAGAAGGCGATGGCGTGATGGCCCTGGCCGAGACAATCCGTCTGCAGCGCCCGCAGCAGGCCGCGGCGGCTGGCCGCGTCGCGGCCGCGCAGCAGCCCCAGGATCAGGAATTTGCGCTCCTTGTGGAAGCCTTCCCGGGCAATGGCCAAGGCGAAGGGGCTTTCGGCCGATCCAAGGGTCGCCAGCCGGTACTCGTTCTTTTGCGGATGGATCAGGATGCGATGCGGGATATCAAGGACCGCCGCGACTGGCGCCTGGATGTCGCCGGACAGTTCCGGCAGTAGCGCGTCTAAGCCTTGCCAGCGCGGCAGCGGTGCACCGCCGGCCAGGGTGAGCCAGCCGCGCCAGGACCATTCCAGCGGCATCGCCACGCCGCGAAGGCGTGGAGGCAGGAAACGCGACGGCCGCAGCGGCAAGATGGAGAGAAAGCGTTCGGCCTGTGGTGCCTCCAGGAATTCGCCTGTGGCGAGCAAGGCGCCGTAGCCGTCGCGGTTGGGGACGCAGAAGACGAGGTCGAGCGCACGCGTGCGCGCACGCTCTGCCAACGCCGCCACCATTTGCCGGAAAAGGCCGCGGCCGCGATAGGCGCTCTCGACAAAGAGGTCGCCCACCTCGCCGCCCAGCACCGCTTCGCCGCCCAGACGCACCCGGAGGGGGCGTAGCACGATCGAGCCCACCAGACCCTCGCCGTCATAGGCGCAGGCGCCGATCGCCGGTTCGGGACAGCCGTCACGGAATTTCCAACGGTAATAGGCCTCGTCGGTCTGCCAGCGCCCCACCCACGGACTATCGCGGTCGCGCCTTTGTGCCATGGCGGTGAAATCCGCAATGTCACGCTCGCTCCAGGCCTCGATCAGACGAATGCGAAGATGCTGTTCCATACCGACCAGCTGGCGCCCATGACGGCGCGGTCCCAATAAACCGCAGGACGCTAACCTATTCCGGACTGGGCGTCAGGCCGGAATCTGCCGGGGTTACTTTTCGTCTCACGCGGTGATATTGATGCGGCAGAGCGGGAGGAAAAGATGAGCCATGTTGGTGCAGGGCGGAAGCCTGGTCCAGGCTTGGTCCTTTGCCTGGGTGCCCTCCTGCTATACGCCGCGATAAGCCTGGCCGCGCCGAACCCGCCCTTCAGCTACGACTATCCCGAATGGGTCTATCACGGCGTGGTGCTGAAGGACTGGCTTCTCGGCACTTTGCCGCCTGCCTATCTGCTCAAGCCCTATCCCGTACCCAATTCGCTCACCCAGATCTTGGTCGGGGTGTCGTCACTCCTCCTGCCATGGCAGCTGGTGGCCAAGTTGTTCTGGGTCCTGGATGGGGCGCTGCTGCTGCTTGCCACCCGTCATATGATGGAAACGCTTGGCCGACGCGAGGACTGGCTGTGGCCGGTCATGCTCACGGTGGGACTATTCAACAGTCTTTACTGGTGGGGCAATTCGAACTTCGTGTTCGGGCTCCCCATGCTGTTGTTCACCGCCTCACTTTATCTGCGGGGTACCCTGACGGACTGGAAGCTGGCACTATTGTCCTTGCTGGTCTTCTTCACCCATGCCGCCGACCTGATGGCCTTGGGTTGCCTAGCCGCCGCTGCAGTCTGGCAACGGCGCAGCCTGCGACCAGTTTTTGCCCTGACGCCCGCCATCCTGCTGAGCGCCGCCTATGCCTTTGGCCGCTTCTTCCTTTTCCACAATGCCGACAAGGTGGACGTCGCGGCGACGATCCCGACCTTTTCCCTGCTGTTTCCCCTATTCAAGCTCAACACCCTGGTCAAATCGCTGGGCTTCATCAATCCCATCGGACCTCACGGGCCGATTCTGGAGCAGTTGGGCGGCGTTGCGACCCTGGCGGCGCTGGAGGCCATAGCGGGGCTGGGCGCCGTCGCCTTTGTCTGCCTTTCCGTCCAGGGCTGCCTGCGCACCTGGCGCGAGCGGCGGGAACCGGAGCGCATGCGCCTGCTTTGGCTCATCGTGGCGCTCTGGGCCGTCATCTGGCTGGTGACACCGCAGCGTTTCCTAAGCGTGACGGATTTCGGCCAGCGTGCCTTCCAGATCATGGCGGTTCTCAGCCTGCCCCTGGCCTTCCAATGCAACGTTTCCGGCCGCCTTCTAGCCGCAACCTGCGCCATATTCCTGGCCGTGAACCTGGTCCTGGTCGCGGCCCTGGCCTGGAACCCGCGAATGCCGGGCACCGATGCCCCCCTGCCCGGCTTCCTGCGTCGCTTCGGCGCAGTAGATCCGTTCCACCGGCCCGACTTCTATGCCGCCATCGCACAGGATAGGATGACGCTGGATATCTATCCCAGCGGCATGATCCTCAGGAAAACGCCACCGCCCCGGTAGCGGCTCAGGGGCGGTCCAGTATCCAGGATACTGCGGCCGCCAGCGAAGGCGCGGTAAAATCGGCGCAATCGCCCTTGCGCTCGTCATAGTCATATTCGATCAGTACTGTCGCGCAGCCCGCAGCCTTGCCGGCCTCGACATCACGCCAGCGGTCTCCCACCATCACGCTGTGCCTCAGATCGGCGCCCAGCGCCTGAGCAGCGTCGGTCAGCAGGCCGGGCCTGGGCTTGCGGCAGGCGCAATCATCCGCATTGTCGTGAAAGCAGACCTGCACCCGGTCCAGCTTGAGCAACTGGGCGAGCTCGCCATTGACGCGATCGACAAACGCCCGCGAGGTCCTGCCGCGGGGTACGTCCGGCTGGTTGGTCACCATCACCAGCAGCCAGCCGGCCGTCTTCAGCAGGATGCAGGCTTCGACCACCCCGTCCAGGATAACAGCGGTATCGCCATCGCTGATCGCGTAGGGCCTGCGCTCGCGGATGTGATTGGCGATCAGCACCCCGTCGCGGTCGAGAAAGACGGCGCGGCGCGCCGTCCCCGCGGCTACCATTTGGTGCTGATCTGCTGCAACGCCGGATGCGACACCAGACAATGCCATACCGTGCCCTGAAAGGCCTCGGAATGCGGCGTAACGCGGGAGGCGTCAACGGTGGGAACCACAATCACATTATCGCCGACCTTCTTGGTATAGCCACCGTCACGGCCGACCACACCGAAAACCTTGAGGCCGCGCTTCTTGGCCTCCTGCAGGGCGCTGACGATATTGGGGCTGACGTTCTTCTCCAGATTGCCGCCGCCAACCGAGAAGACGAACACGGCGTCCTTGGCGTTGGCGCGGCTGGTCTTCAGCCATTCCACGAAGACGCTGGCCCAGCCATCGTCGTTGGTACGGGCAGTCAGTTCGGAGACATTATCGGTTGGGGCATAGCTTTCGATGCCGCAAAGCTTGCGGAAATCATTGACCGCATGGGCGCAGTTGCCGGCGCTGCCGCCGACGCCCAGGAAGAAAAGGCGGCCGTCGCGGGCGCGCAGCTCGGCAAGTTCATGCGCCATTTTCTCAATCCCGTCATAATCGATCTGGCGGGCAATGACCTGGACTTCATCGAAATAAGTCTTGACGTGCGTCATGGATGAATTGTCTCCGGCGGAACTTAGAGCGTGAAGCCCGCATTGGTGGCGTCATTATAGAACATCTTGACCGTGTCCAGCGAATAGGCGTTCAGGTCCTTGCCCTGCAAGGCAAGTTTCTTGAGCAGATCGGGAGTCACGGTGATGATATGGCAGCCCATCTCGTCAGCCTGGTAGATGTTCAGAACCTCGCGCGGGCTGGCCCACAGCAGTTCGGCCTTGGGCTTAGCGGCGCAGAGCTTGAGCGCTTCCTGCATCAGTGGAATCGGATCGCGTCCGGTATCAGCGATGCGGCCAGCGAACACCGAAACCACGGCAGGCGTGTTCGCCGACAAAGCGTCCACCACCTCGCGGACCTGGTCGAGGGTCATGATCGCCGTGATGTTCAGCTTGACACCCGCCTGCGACAGCTCCCGGATCAGGGAGGCCGTGGATTCGCTTTTGGTATTGGTGACCGGAATCTTGACATAGACATTGTCGCCCCAGGTCATGATCTTGCGGGCCTGGCGGTTCATGGACGGCAGATCGTCGGCGAAGACCTCGAAGGAAATGGGGAGGTCCGTTATGGCGGCCAGCGCCTGCCGGGCGAAGGCTTCATAGTCGCTGATGCCGGCCTGTTTCATCAGGGTAGGGTTGGTGGTGAACCCCTTCACCACGCCCTGACGGTAGGCAGCCAGCATGTCGTCGAGCTTCGCCCCGTCGGCAAATATCTTGATCTTCATGTCTCCAATTGCTCCTTACGCTGAATATCTCTGATCCGCGGGACGGGGTCAGGGGCGGCAGCGCTCCATCGCTGTGCGTGCGGGGCTGGCGGGCGGCATTATGGCGAGCAGGGTTCGATTGACAAGGGCTGGCGCCATGCGGCAAATTTACAACTCCCACAAACGTTTAGCGGCTATCTGCGAACCGGAATCCGGCCGTTGCTTTTAGGGGTGTTTTCCTCTATCGGCTGACCTGACCGACGATCCAGCAGCTGCCCGGATCATCCCTTCACAGGCGACGTTTTGATGACCGCTCCCCGCGCCCTGATCACCGGCATTACCGGCATGGTGGGCTCCCATCTCGCCGAATATCTTCTGGCCCACACCGATTGGACGATTGACGGCATGTGCCGCTGGCGCAGCCCGCTGGACAACATCACCGCCCTGGTTCCGCGTATCAATGCCGGCGAACGCGTGCGCCTGCTCTATGGCGATTTGCGCGATACGCTTTCTGTAAACGAAGTCGTGGAAAAGTCCCGGCCGGATTTCGTGTTCCATCTTGCTGCCCAGAGCTTCCCGCGAACCAGCTTCGAGGCGCCGCTGGACACGCTGGACACCAATGTCCAGGGCACGGTCCGCGTCCTGGAGGCATTGCGTGTCCACGCGTCCAAGGCAGTGGTCCATGTCTGTGCCTCCTCGGAGGTCTTCGGCCGGGTTTCGAAGGAGAAACTTCCCATCGACGAGGAGTGTACTTTCCATCCGGCCTCCCCTTATGCCATCTCCAAGGTCGGCACCGATCTGGTCGGCCGCTATTATGCCGAAGCCTTCAACATGACGGTGATGACGACCCGCATGTTCACCCATACGGGGCCCCGGCGCGGCGACGTCTTCGCCGAATCCTCCTTCGCCAAGCAGATCGCCATGATCGAAAGGGGACTGGTGCCGCCAGTGGTCAAGGTCGGCAACCTGCAATCGTTGCGCACCATCGCCGATGTGCGGGATGCCGTGCGGGCCTATTACATGCTGGTGACGGTCAATCCGGTCGCAGGCGCCTATTACAATATCGGCGGCACCCATAGCTGCACCATCGAGGACGTCCTCAAGACTCTCATCAGCTACTCCACGCACAAGGACATCCGGGTGGAAACCGATCCCGCCCGACTGCGGCCGATTGATGCCGATCTTCAGGTCCCCGATACGAGGAAGTTTCAGGCCCACACCGGCTGGCAGCCGGAGATTTCCTATGAAACCACTTTGCGGGACCTTCTGGATTACTGGCGCCAGCGCATCGCCACGGACGGGGATCGCTTTTTGACGCGTTAGTCAGGTTCGCGGCAATTGACTGCTGCGCTGCACAAATTACAGTGAGGCGACCGGCTTTCAAGGCCGGAAGCAATGGCAAGGGCCGGACGCGGCTGGAAATTCCCCGGATGCAGGCGCCTTAGGAGTTCTGTATTGCTATGCCGCTTGCAATTTCACGCACGCCTTTCCGGGTATCTTTCTTCGGCGGCGGCACGGACTATCCCGCATGGTACCTCAAGCATGGCGGCGCCGTTCTCTCTACGGCGATCGACAAATATTGCTATGTCAGCTGCCGCCATCTGCCGCCGTTCTTTCCAGTTCGCCACCGCATCGTCTGGTCCTATATCGAAACGGTGAATTCAATATCCGAGATTCTGCATCCTGCCGTCCGCGGCGGCATGCGCTATTTGGGCTTTGATGACAGTTTCGGCATTGAGATGCTGCATCAGGGCGATCTACCGGCCCGCTCCGGCATCGGTTCCAGTTCGGCCTTTAGCGTCGGCCTGATCAACGCCCTTTCGGCGCTGCGCAACATCACACCGAGCCAGCACGAACTGGCGAGCATGGCGCTGGACCTCGAACAGAACCATTTGAAGGAAAATGTCGGTTCGCAGGACCAGGTAGCCTGCGCCTATGGCGGGCTAAACCTGATCCGTTTCGAAAAAAATGGCTCCTTCGCGGTGGATTCGGTGAATCTGGCCGAGGAAGGCCTGGCCGCGTTCGAACAGCATTTGATGATGTTCTACACGGGCACGCACCGGCTTTCCGGCGATTTCTCAAAGCTGTGGACCGAGGATCTGGAAAGCAAGGAAAAACGGCTTGGCACCATGCAGGAGATGGTGTTCGAGGCGCTTGATCTCCTGTGCGGCGGAAGGCTGAATGATTTTGGACGCATGCTGCACGAAACCTGGCTGCTCAAGCGCGCCATTTCGGGCAGCGTATCCACCCCGGCGATCGACGAAATTTACGAAGCTGGCATCGCGGCGGGTGCGCTGGGCGGCAAGCTGCTGGGTGCAGGAGGCGCCGGCTTCATGCTCTTTTTCGTGCCACCGGCCGCACAAGACCGTGTACGCGCTGCACTGTCGCGCCTGCTCTATGTACCTGTGCGATGCGACATGACGGGTTCCACCCTTATCTATCGCCGCGAGGACTGATGGACGGGAACCTGCCCGATTACCGGGTTGCGTTTGCGACACCCTGGTTCACCTTGGAGGAAAGCGTCCCCGCCTGTCCGGGCGAACTGCCCTACTACCGCATGGTTGGACCTGACGGGGTGGTGATCCTCCCGCTGACGCCCGATGGCGATATCCTGATGGTGCGGCAGTTCCGCATCAGCGTCGGGGCAGCAAGCATCGAAATTCCGGCCGGCGCCATTGATTCCGGCGAAAGTCCGGAGCAAGCGGCGCGGCGCGAATTGCTGGAAGAAACGGGCTATCGCTGCGAAAGAATTTATCGCCTGGGGGAAGGCCGGCTTTATCCCAACCGCTTCGTCCATACCGAGAATTTCATGCTGGCGCTTGGCGTCACGCCCGCCCAGCCCCCCGGGGAAGACGGGATCATACCCGAAGTCCTGACCCGGCCGGCCTTCGCGGAACTGGTGCGGTCGGGAAAGCTGGACCAAGTGGCGGCCCTTTCCTTTTTCGGGCTTGCCTCCATCAAGCTGGGCCGCGATCTGCTGAAAGATCCCATAGAATCTATTGTCGCCAGCGCGCGCGCATTCCAGGAGCAGCAAGCATGATGGAAGTAAAAAAGACCAAGCTTGACGGGGTATTGTTGATCAAGCCGCCGACAATTTTCGAGGATTTTCGGGGCCAGTATGTTGAGACCTACAACCGCGAGGAGTTTCATGCCGCTGGCATTATGGTGGACTTTCTTCAGGATGATATTTCGGTTTCCAGCCGCGGGGTGCTGCGTGGCATACATGGCGACAGCAAGACCTGGAAGTTGATCTCCTGCTTTTACGGCAAGTTCTATTTCGTGGTGGTCAACAACGATCCTGCATCGCCGCAGTACCGCCAGTGGGACAGCTTCACCCTTTCCGACACCAACCGGCTGCAGGTGCTGGTGCCGCCAAAATTCGGCAATGGCCATCTGGTCATGAGCGAAACCGCGATGTTCCACTACAAGCAGAATACCACTTACGACCGGGCCGGCCAGTTCACGATCTTGTGGAATGACCCGAACTTCAATATCTGGTGGCCGTCGCCCACCCCCATTCTCTCCCGCCGCGATCAAGGACTCGACTAATGTTTGAAGGAAAAAAGGTTCTCGTTGCCGGTGCCACCGGCTTTCTCGGTTCCTCCATCGTCAAGGTACTGCTGAAGCGCGGCGCCATGGTGCGCGGTACCCACTACTCGCGCCAGCCCTCCTATCAAGGCACGAATCTGGAATGGCAATATGCGAATTTCGAGGATAGTGCCGACTGCATCGAGGCCTGTGACGGCATGGACTATGTTTTTATGTGTTCCGCCAACACGGCGGGTGCAGCGGTGATGGCGACCACGCCACTGGTCCATGTCACGCCCAATGTGGTGATGAACGCGCGCATCCTGGAAGCCGCTCATAAGGCTGGTGTGGAAAAATTCCTTTTCATCAGCAGCGGCGCCGCCTATCCCGATCTGGGCGAGGACCATGCCCTGAAAGAAGAGGATATGTTCAAGGGCGACCCGCCACCGGTCTATTATCCCGTGGGCTGGATGAAGCGCTATTCGGAGATTCTCTGCCGCACCTATGCGGAGAAGATCAAGACGCGGCCAATGAAGACGGTCGTGATCCGCCCGTCCAACGTCTATGGCCCGGGCGACAAGTTCGATTTCGCCAAATCTCATGTCACCGCTGCGCAGATGCGCCGGGTGATGGAGCGGCACAAGCCCATCCAGGTCTGGGGCGATGGCAGCGATGTACGCGACCTGATCTATATTGACGACTTCCTGGAAGGCCTGTTCAAGGCGTTCGAGAAGGACGACCAGTTTCTCACCGTCAACATCGTCAGCGGCAAGGATTATTCCGTTAAGGAGATCGTGCAGACCGCGATCAAGGTGGACGGCTACACCGACGCCCAGGTGGAATATGACACCACCAAGCCCCGCACCATCGGCAAGCGTGTGCTGGATGGGAGTTTCGCCCGAGATTATCTAGGCTTTACCGCCAAGACCTCGCTGGAGGACGGCTTCGCCAAGACCATGGCCTGGTTCCACGAGACTTACGACCCCAAGCCGTGAGCATTCCGGAACAGGCCGTCTTCCTGATCGGCGGTAAAGGTACGCGCCTGGGGGCATTGACCGCCGCCATGCCCAAGCCTCTGTTGGACGTGGGTGGACGGCCATTCCTGGACTATCTGCTTGAGAAGGTCGCCGCTGCAGGAGTGCCGGAGATCCTGCTTTTGGCGGGCTATAATGCCCATCAGGCAACCCGCTATGAAGGCAGCAGGGTCGGCGGCGCCGACATCAAGTGCCGGGTGGAACCCGAAGGCTCCGGCACGGCAGGGGGACTGAAATGGGCGGCGGACGCCCTGGCTCCAAGCTTCCTCCTGATGAACGGGGACTCACTGTTCGATATCGATTTGGTGGCCTTCGCTGCCGAGGCACACAGCCTGAACAGCATCGGCCACATCGCCCTGCGCCAAATCGCCGATGCCAGCCGATGCGGCATCGTCACCCGCGAAGGCAACCGGATCATCGGCTTTGCCGAACGGGGGGAAACCGGCCCGGGCATCATCAATGGTGGCATCTATATCCTGCGCCGGTCGATCCTGGAGGAAATCGGCGCACCTCCGGTCTCGCTGGAGGCGCAGGTCTTCCCCCGCCTGGCGCAAAATGGGAATCTGACAGGCAGCGTCTGGGACGGCGCCTTTCTGGATATAGGGGTGCCAGCAGCCTTTGCCGAGGCTCAGAGCTTCATCCCCCTATGGTATAAAGGGTGGCTGGGGCGTCAGCCGGTCCGTGAGAACAGCGAAAAACCATGACCAATATGCCCCCCCTGGCCCTGCTCGCTGGCGGCCTCGCCACCCGGATGCGGCCCCTTACCGAGACGATCCCGAAATCCATGCTTGAGGTGGCGGGAGAACCTTTTATCGCCCACCAGTTGCGCAAATGCCGGCGGGAAGGCATCGGCCGCATCGTGATCTGTGCTGGTTTCCTGGGCACGGCGATCCGAGACTTTGCGGGCTCGGGCGCAGATTTCGGACTTGAAATTGCCTATTCTTTCGATGGCGAGCCCTTGCTGGGGACTGGTGGCGCGCTGAAGAAGGCCGCCAGCCTGATGGGACCAGAATTCCTGATCATGTATGGCGACAGCTGGCTGGACATCCCCTATGTCCCCGTGGTGGACGCGTTTCGCGCCAGCGGCAAGGACGCGCTGATGACGGTCTACCGCAACCAGGGACAGTGGGACGCCAGCAACGTGTCGTTTTCAGAAGGCAAAATCCACTCCTACGACAAAAAGAAACGCACACCCGACATGCACCATATCGACTGGGGACTGGGGTTGATGCGCTCTGCCGCGCTGAAAGGATGGCCTGAGAACGAAGCCTTCGATCTGGCTTCTGTCTATCAGCGCCTGCTGGCCGAGGACCGCCTGGCCGGTTACGAGGTGCATGAGCGCTTCTATGAGATCGGCTCGGCCATGGGTCTGGCGGAAACCGATGCCTTACTGCGGGCCGGATAGCAAAAGAGGCCATATTGTCCATACGCTTACCCATGCAAATGCGCCCCGAGGTGGTTTTCTTCTACTGCCTTCAGATCGCCATGGTGGGCATCCCTCTGGTACTGGTCGCTTTCCTGGCCCGAACCATCGGTACTACCGGCCTGGGCCTGTTCGCCATCGCACAGGCTTTCGCTACAGTCCTTAGCGTCATCGTCGATTATGGCCTTTCTTTCACGGGCACCCGCGAGGTGGCCAAGGTCCGCGACAACCCGGACGCTCTTGCCCGGGCCGTGGGGCCGGTACTGACAGCCAAGGCCATCCTGTCCTTTGCTGCCCTCGGCGTGTCGGGCGTCACCTATCTGCTGAGCCCAGTGTTCCAGGCCAATCCCGTCATCTTCGGCTTCACCGTCGCCTATGGCATCTTGATGGGCCACAATTTCTACTGGTTTTTCGGCGGCATCCAGCGCTACATGCTGTCCGGCGGCCTAGACCTTTGCGCGCGGCTGGGCGGACTGACTCTCATTCTTCTTCTGGTACACTCTCCCGATGACACCTGGAAGGTTATTGCTGGCCTGACGGCTTCACAATTCGCCGTCAGCGTGGCCGCGGTCATGCTCATAGTCATGCGCCATATTGTGCCCCGGGATACCGGTCTGGTTCACGGATTGCGCCAGATCCGCCGGGCCAGCAACCTTTTCGTACCCCACCTGCTCGGTACTATCATGGTCAATGCCAACGCAATGCTACTGGGCTGGCTGGCCAGCATTCACCAGACCGGACTTTACTCAGGCGCTGAACGTATTATGCGCGGAGCCTCCCTTCCCTTCTATCCGCTGCGGCAGACCCTTTTTCCCCTTTTTGTCGATGCGCAGCAACGCGACAAGCCAGCAGCAAGGCGAATGTTTAGCACGATCCTTGCAACGGTGGCGGGTGTCGGCGCTACGATAGCGCTATTACTGGCTGCCGGGGCGGAACCGATCGTGCGCTATGGCCTTGGCAAGGGCTTTTCCGAAAGCGTAATCGTGCTGATCATCCTGGCGCCGGTACCTCTGTTCAACGCGCTATCGGAGGTTTTCGGCTCCTGCTGGTTGATTCCACGCGCGCATGACAGCCTGTGCCGCACGATCTCGATTATCACGTTCGTCACGCATCTGGGCGTCACGGCCTTTCTTGTCTCCGCGTTTCAATCCCGCGGAATGGCCGGGGCAGTGCTGTTCTCGAACGCGTTTTCCTGCCTCCTGATGGGCGCCGCCGTCCTCTGGTACCGCGGACGCGGCGAGGAGATTGCGAAACAATCGCCTCATCAATCCGAGACTCTGGATTCGAATCTGTAAGCGGGCACAGCAAGCCTGGGCATGGACCTAAAGAGGTTGCCAGAACAGCTGGGAATAGCCTTCCAGCACGACGCTGCCGAAATATGTACGCTTCGAATTCAGGATGCGAACACGACCCGCCTTCTCAAGCTCGATCAGCCTGGGCGGGAAACCGCGCCAGAAGTTGCGAACCTCATGTGCCTTCCATGCCGTATAATCTTCCAGGCTGCTCAAGGAATCGTACCACTCGTAAATGGGCTCGAAATGGAAGCAATAGCGGGGCTTTTTCGCCAGAATGAAATCCAGCAATGACTCCCAGGAGGTGCCGGTCTGTTCCAGAGCGCCGAAGGTATAGAGGGCACTTTCTTCTGGAATATCCAGAGAATAGTCGGGGTGAAAGAAATCGAACTGGTGTCCGCGGGTATTGTACTTGTGAACCTTGCGCAGGTTCTCCACGATTTCGACGGATGGCGCCGCCCAATCAACTCCGTGAACGGTCAGGTGGGGATGAATCTGCGCAAGGCGTGCGACGTTAAAACCCGATCCCGATCCAAACTCGAAAACATGCTTAAAGTTGCCAAGATGGCGCTCGAAAAACCAGTCCCGGTACAGTGCAAACCAGTTATATTCGAAATTCGGATCTTCGGTGCGGGCGAATTTCCCGCCAATCCGCACCGGCATTCCGGGACGGATATATTTGGGCACCAACGCATCGAGATTGCCCCCCATGGCATTGAAGGCATCGAGGTTTTCGCCCCAGCCCTTCTCCCAGCGAGACTTGTCTTCGTTCGCAACGGTGGTGAGTTTGCGGCTTTCAATCCGGCCCAGAAGATCCAGGATAACGCTGTCCCGCTCCTGCTCGGTGAGAAGCGAATAGTTCCAGTTGCAGGCCAATATCCTTTCCCTGCACCTTTCGGGCATCAAGTCAACCGTGGTTCCGAAGGAAGCTGCGAAATCGAAAAGGGTCAGCGTTGCCATTGATAATTTTCCCTCGAGATCACGATTTACTCAATTCCGCTATATAAAACATTTAAAGGACGGAACCGCCATTGAGGCGCTTCCAACTGACATATTTCAGTCTCGGATCGAATTGCCCCAACCCCTTGCGGACCAAAATGCCAGCGATGGCGCGACCAATCTCCATGGCAATACCGATCCTGGGTCCACCTGCGCGCAAAGCAATCGTGCCCGCCTCAAGCGCGGCACGGATCGGAGCCTTTGCCGTCAGCCCACCCCAATCCGCCAGAACGAATAACCGCTCATCATAATACCCCACGTGGCCGGCCTTGACGATACGGATCAGCCATTCCAGGTCATTGCCAAATCGAAGATTGAGCCGCAACAAACCAAGCTCCTCGAACATGGCCCGCCTCATGACCATGGTTCTGGCGTCGATCGCAGTGCGCCCGCGAAGCGCCTGCCGGACATAGTCTTCCGGCGGCACATAAAACCGTTGCTGGCCCGTGGGGTATCGCATCGCCGAGCGGCCATATACGAAAGACGCCCCAGATCGCTCCAAGGCGGAAAAAGCCATTTCCAGGAAATCGGGGGCGGCAGTGTCGTCCACTGGCAGCCAGGAAATGTATTTTCCTCGCGCCAGGGCAATACCCTTGTTAATGGCGTCGCTGGTCCCAGCATCCTTTCCCGAAACAAGGATACCGACTTTGTCCATATTATCCTGCAGCAGGGCCAGCGTGCGGTCCGTGGAGCCGCCATCCACGAAGATATGCTCGATATTGCCCGATGACTGACGTTCAACAGCCTGTAGCGCGCGCATGATAAGCGATTCGGCGTTAAAAACAGGAGTGATGATGGAGATATCGGGCGCAGCCGGACATTTCCGGCCATGGCGAATAAGGTCGCCGCCGCTCGCAAGCTTTTCACGATACTGGGCGATCGTCGGGGGAAAATCCGACGCCGGCTCGACGGAAGCATGAAACAGGGGCCGGATCACCGCGGGCACGCCGCTACTCGACCACGAAATAGGAAACACGGGAGGTGATGGGAAAACGCTTGAGGCGGACATTGTTGAGCCCAAACGTGTCCATCAGTGCCTTGGTCTCACCGGGAGAATCCGGATCGTTCAGCTCATCGAAGCCCAGAATACTGCCCTTGACCAACCTCGGGCGGATGATTTCGAGGCACTTCCGGGTTGGTTCATAAAGATCGAAGTCGAAATAGGCGAGCGCAACAATGGTCTCTGGCGCGCGCTTGAGATAGGCCTCAAGTTCGACCGTGGCATCGCCGACGCAGATCTCGTGCTTCTTGAGGTGTGAAAGCGGATTGAGCGCCTCCTGCGCCGCCAGCACCTTGCCCAGAAAGTCCTGGTAGTTCTCCGTGGTGGCGAGCTGCCCCTTGCGCATCAGGTCGGAGGAACCGTCCTCCGCCACTACCGAGGGAAAGCCTGTGAAGGTGTCGAAGGGAACGATCTTGCGGTGGCGGTTGAATGGTTCATAAAGGCCCCGCAGAGCGGCGAACAGCGCCGAATTCTGACCCCAGCGGGTGCCGAACTCCATCACCACGCCCTGCACGTCAACGATCTGGCGGTAAAGATGGTCCATGAACAGCATGCGGGCGAGGTATTTGGACTCCACAAAAAGCCCGATATTGGAGACCAGCTGATCGTCCGGGATCGGCGCGTTCTTCAACAGTTGCAGAAGCTGCTCGCGGGAATCCACTTCCGCCGCGCTGCTGTAATGCTTGATATCGGTCTTGTTGGTGATCGCCATTCGAAAATCTCCTTGCGGTCAGCTTGGCCGCTGCGCCTCTTCTTCCAATGCGGGGATGGATGACCTGTCGCCATAGGCGATCACCCAGCCCCAGTACTTCAACCGTCCCTCGAGCAGCTGATAGCGCCCGCTCGCGCGATCCAAGCAGACTTTTATCGGCTTTTGCAACTTCCCGCCGGATCCAAGAATCTCCTGCGACAGTTCGACTGGGCTTGGCGACATGCCCAGCCGGTTCTGCAGGGCCTCTTCCAGGGTGCGGTATACCTTGCGGTCGTCCTGAGCGCCGACCACATCGATCCGGTCCACCGGGACCAGCCGCACCGAGCTGGCAAAGGCGGCGGACAGGCGATCCAGGTCAGCAGGCGCGATCTGAAGGCCCAGCACCTGCGCGTTGGTGCGAAGATTTTCCTCTCGCGCCGCCTTGGGAATGACCAGCACATTGGGTTCCCGCAGCAACCAGGCCAGGGCCAGTTGCGCCGCGGAAACGCTATAGCGTTCGGCCATCGCGTGCAGAGCCTCGGTGCGTTCTGAGCGCTTGAGCAGCTTGCCCTGCTGATAGGGACTGTAGGCGGCCAATGTCAGGCCCTCGCTGCGGCAGAATGGCAGCAGATCGTTTTCAACCGTGCGCTCGGCCAGGCTATATTCATTTTGCAGGCAGACCAGTTTGCCGGCCGTCAACAACGAGGCGGTCTTCGCCCCTCCGGCCGCATCATAATTGCTGAGACCTGCCCAACGCACCTTTCCTGCCTGAATCAGGGAATCCAGCGCCGCGACCGTTTCCTCCAGCGGAACCTGCACATTGGGCCAATGCGGCTGATAGACGTCTATGGTCTCCACCTTGAGGCGTTTCAGGCTGCGTTCGGCCGCGGCGATCACGTCGTCGGCGGCGGCATGCTCGGCGGAAAATTTTGTCATAATGACAACCTGGTCGCGCACATCCGCGATAGCGCGCCCGACCAGTTCTTCGGCATGGCCCTCGCCATAAACCTCGGCGGTGTCGATCACCGTCATGCCCAAATCAATGCCCAGACGCAGCTGGCGGATGAATTCGGCATCATTGTCGTCGGCTCGCTGGAAATAGCCGCCGATTCCCATCGTCCCTTGGCCGACGGCCGGAACCAGAGGGCCGTCCGGCCCGAGCCTTACCTGCTTCATGGCGCGACGACATTCATCGGTCGGATCACCGCGCGCAGAGATTGAGCAGCCGATCAGCGATGCCAGCGGCATTCAGCCCGAATTTCTTCGAGGCCCATTCGCGGGTGGCCGAACCGAGGAGGAATTCGTCACCCAGATTCATCTTGCCGAAGCGCACAGGAGCGCCGCGCTCCGCCAACAACTCACCAACAATGGAGCCAAGCCCGCCATGGGCATAGCTTTCCTCCACCGCCAGCACCGCCGAAACGCCATCCAGCAGGGCGAGCAGCTTGTCGCGGTTGACGGGATTGAGGCGGAACAGATCGATGACCCGCGCCTTGATGCCCTGCTCCCGCGCTTGCTTCGCTGCGTCGCGCACCGCCCAACTCAGGACGCCGGTGGAGATAATGGCGGCATCCCCGCCCTCGGCCAGCACCGCCAGACCGTCGTCGTAGCGCACATCGCCCGGCACATGCAGAGCAGGCAACATTTCCTTGTCCAGCCGGATGAAAGCAGGCCTGCCGCTCTTGTGCGCCAACGATACCGCGGCCTTGGTGGTAGGCCCATCGGCAGGGTTGAAAATCTGCATGCCGCCCAGTGATCGCATGATGGCGACGTCCTCGGTACCATGGTGGGTAGGGCCATCCGGACCATAGGTGAGACCGGCGCCTACGCCCACCAGCGTTACCGGCAAGCCGGGGACGCAGATGTCGATCTTGATCTGTTCAAAGCAACGGGCGGTGATATGCGCGATAATGCCATAGGCGAAAACCGCCTTGCCCGCCAGCGCCAGGCCGCCGGCCACGCTCATCATATTCTGCTCACTGATGCCGACATTGACGACGCGGTCGGGGAATTCGTCGCGTATCTTGTCCAGACCCATCGCGCCCATGTCGTTGGTGAGGACGATGGCACGCGGATCGGCACGCACGATGTCGTGGATCGCCGTGAAAGCGCAGTCGCGGAATTCGAAGACTTCCGGCTTGGCGTCAGACATCGGCGAAGCTTTCGATCTGCGCCTGAAGCTCCTGCCGGGCCCTAGAAATTTCCTCGCCCTTGGGCATGCGGTGATGCCAGAGCGGCGAATTCTGCATGAAGCTGACGCCCTTGCCCTTTGTCGTGCGGGCAATGAGGACAAAAGGCTTGCCTTCCTCGCGCGCGCGCGCCTTCTGGAACAGTTCAATCAATCCGGGCATGTCATGACCGTCATGCTCGACGGCTTCCCAGCCGAAAGCGCGGAAGCGGTCCGCCAATGGCTCCAGGCTCAGGTAGTTGGCGGTGAAATCGGTGGCGCCCAGCCCATTGCAGTCCACGATCGCAATCAAATTGTGCAACTTGCGCTGGCCGGCGAACATCGCCGCTTCCCAGATCGAGCCTTCCTGGCATTCTCCGTCGCCAAGCACCACGAAAACACGCCAGGGCGCCTTGTCGAGCTTGCCGGCCAGCGCCATACCGCTTCCCACGCCGAGGCCGTGACCCAGCGAGCCGGAAGCGTTTTCCACGCCTGGGATCTCGAAGTCGGGATGGCCGGGCAGCAAGCTGCCGGGGCCGGCGAATTTGGGAAGCTCTTCCGCCGGAAAGAACCCCTTGTCCGCCAACAGCGCGTACAGCGTCAGGCAGGCATGGCCTTTTGACAGTAGGAAACGATCGCGGCCTTCCCATTTGGGCTCATCAGGACGCACATTGATGATCCCGCCATAGAAAAGCGAAACAGCAATATCGGCCCAGGAATAGGCCGGCGGAATATGTCCTTTCTTGCCCGACAGCGCCGTTTCCAGGGCCGTGAGCCGCAGCTGCGCCGCCTTTCGCTGCAACGCGCGAATATTGTGCCCCGGTGTCACTCCAGTTTCTCCATGGTCCGAACGACCTTTACGGGAACCGCGTCCAGCATTAGGCTTTTCACGTACGGAAATAGTTCACTTTCTTCTCATGCTCTTCGGCGTGAGCCAGATACCATTCCCAGGTCTGCTTCAAGCCTTCATAAAGGCTGACCTCGGGCTCGAAGCCGATCACATCGCGAGCATGGGTGATGTCCATCACCCGCTTGGGGAAGCCTGAAGGCTTGCTGGTGTCGAAAAAGGCGTCGAAGGGCGTCACCTTCTGCAGTGTCTCAACCATCTCGCGGATGCTGATGCCATAGCCGCAGCCCAGATTGACTGGCTTGCCGCGGGTGCCGCGGATCAGCGCCAGGATGATGCCCCGGGCCGCGTCGGTGGCGTGCAGGAAGTCGCGCACGGCGCTGCCGTCGCCCCAGATCTGCACTGGCTTGTCGCCACGGCGCACCCGTGCCATCAGGGTCGGGATCACCATGGCGTTCTTTTCATCAAAATTGTCACCGGGCCCATAGATGTTGGAAGGACGCACCACAGCGAAATTGTCGGTCTGATACTGGATGGAATACGCCTCCACCTGCATTTCGGCCATGCGTTTGGCCCAGCCGGGGAACATGTCCATCGGCGGCTTGGTGTTGTCGTCTTCCGACTCCTTGAAGACTTCGGCACTGGAGTAGGCGCCGATGGAACTCGTATAGAGGATTTTCTTGGCGCCGTTGCGGCGCGCCGCCTCCAGAGTGTTGGTGTTCATCATCAGCAGCGGCACGAAGAAGCTGGCCGGCTTGGACTTGGTGACTTCGACCGACCCCTTGATGCCGGCGACGTGCAGGACATAATCAATGCCCTTTGTCATCTCGAGGCAAAAATTCAAATCCGCAAGGTCGCCATAGACGTGCTTGGCCTTGGGATGGACCTCGAGCCTGTCGAGCGAAACGCTGGTGACATCGGCGCCAGCTTCGATCAGCAGGCGCACGACCTCGCGCCCGATCATGCCGGTGCCGCCGGTGACGACGGCGCTGCGACCGGCAAGTTGATCGGCGACGTCCTTGGGCAGACTCATGAACTCTCCTGGATGGCGCGGCCTAGAACGGCCCTTTGAAGTGCTTGTAGAAATCCGTCATCGACTTCACGTCCGGCATGGAGATACCGTGGTCGGCAGTACCGCGCACCAGCCTGACAGCGGCATCGGCCAGCTGGCCGACATCCGGATAATACATGTCCTCCAGCACCTTGGCGGTGGGACAGGGCGAGGGCGCCATGCCCAGGCTCATGACCGGCGCCTTGAGCATGCCCGGATCGGTTTCCGCTACGATGCGGCACATCTCCGCCGCCACGCCATAGGGCAGCCAAGAAGTGTCGGCCACCAGCAGGCGGCCGGTCTTGCGCACGCTGCCCAGGATCATCTCATGGTTGGGATGGGAGATCGAATGCAGGTCGATGATCTCGCAATCGATGCCATGCTGGGTCAGGTGCGTGGCGGCGCGGCGCGCCTCCAGCACCATGATGGAGGTGGCGACAATGGTGACATCCTTGCCTTCGCGCTCGATGCGCGAACCCAAGGGATCGATCACCGGCGGATGCGCCGCGGTCTCGAACGCCAGATCGTACATCAGGCGGTGTTCCAGCACGACCACGGGACCGGAATGGTTGGCCACGGCATGGGCATAGCTGCGCATGATCGCCTCGGGCGTGGACGGCATCAGCACCACCAGGCCGGGAATGTGCGCCAGCAGCGACTGCAGGCTTTGGGAATGCTGAGCCCCCTGTCCCCAGCTGCGTCCGATCACCAATCGCACCATCATCGGTACATTGAACAGCCCACCGAACATGTATTTGTACTTGGCCGCCAGGTTGATGAGCTGGTTGAAGGCCAGCAGGCTGAAGTCGGCGCGAATATGGGTGTTAATGGGATAGATGCCGTTGAGCGCGGCGCCGATGCAGACGCCGGTGATGGCGTCCTCGGAGAGCGGCGTCTCGATCACCCGCTCGGGAAATTCCTGGAAAAGGCCGTTCAGGGTGCCGAATATCGCTTTGAAGTCAGTGACGCCCTGGCCGATCACCACTGTGTTGGTGTGATCCTCCATGGCGCTGCGCATCGCGGCCGCGAGCCCCTCGCGATAAGTCATGCGCGGCGGCAGGGCGGCGGCGTGAGGCCTGTTCTTTTCCACGATGTTCATCGCAACCACGGCCTTTTCAAAGGATATCGGTCAGGAGGTCGGCGCGCGTCGGCAGCGGCCCGGCCTCTGCGAAGGCGACGGCCTTGGCAATCTCGTCATCAAGTGCGGGACGCAGCTTCGCGGCCAGTTCGGTGTCGGTGGAAAGCGGGTCCTTGGCCATCCAGGCTTCGACTTCGGCGCGGCCGCGATAACCGGCGTTGAAGTCCTCGCCGGGACCGACATGTTCCTTGTAGCGGCTGGTCAGTATCTCGACGAAGCGCGGCTTGCCGTCCTGGCGCATCGCCGCCAGCAGGTCACGCATGATGTCGCCGATGCGGATAAAGTCATAACCTTCCTCGATGCGTATGGTCTCGATGCCGTAAAGGCGCGCATGATCGGCGATGCGGAAAGCCTGGCGCTCGCCGACGGTGGCATGCACGGCCAGCTGGTTGTTCTCGCAGAGGAAAAGAACTGGCAGTTCTTTCAGCGCCGCGAAGTTGAGGGATTCGTGATAGGTGCCTTGCTCAGTGGCGCCGTCGCCGAAGACAGTGACGCAGATCTGCCCAGTCTTACGCAGCTTGGCGGCCATGGCGGCGCCGACGGCATGGGAAATTGTGGAGGCCACCACGGCGGAGGCGCCCATTACACCCCTTTCGGGGAAGGCGAGATGCATGGAGCCGGCCTTGCCGCCGGAAACGCCGTTGGCGCGGCCATAGAGTTCCGCCATCATCCTGGACAGGTCGCCGCCCTTCGCCAGATAGAAGGCATGGCCGCGATAATTGATGAAGACAAGATCCTTGGGGGCGAGACTCTCGCAAACGCCGACCGCGACGGCTTCCTGGCCGATGGAGAGATGAACCGGGCTCTGAATCTTGTCGTATGGATAGAGTTCGATGACCTTTTCCTCGACCAGGCGAATGCGCAGAGCCTGGCGGAACAGTTCCAAGTACCGGTCGCTATCGGTTGCCATCTGATATTCCACTAAGCCTTTGAAACAGTTTCGTTTATTTAGAGATCGGGAGGCCCGCCCCGTGGCGATAACATTTCGAGGAAGGGCACGCAAGGTGCCATAATTGCTCATATCTGAGCGGTTGACTTGCCGGGGGGCATGCCAAACATTGCCCGGCGGTCAAACCGGAAGCCGACGCCCCTCCATGCTGAAATCCGCCAAGCCGGCAGCGCCCCCAAAGCCCGCGCAGCAACATAACCAGGTCCAGCAGGACAAGGTGCGCGCCATTTTTTCCGAATCCGTCCAGCTCAAGCAGACGGTGATGGCGGACCATCTGCCGGAATTGGTCGAAATGGCGAATGCCTGCGCCGGCCTGCTGGCGCGCGGCGGCAAGCTCATGCTGTGCGGCAATGGGGGCTCAGCTGCCGACGCGCAGCATCTTGCGGCGGAAATGCTGGTGCGGCTCCGGCCGCATGTAAACCGCCAGCCGATCGCCGCGATATCGCTGGCCATGGATTCCTCCTCGCTCACCGCCTGCGCGAACGATTATGACTACCACGACTATTTCGCGCGCATGGCGCAGGCCGTGGGGCGGCCCGGCGACGCGCTGATCGCCATCACCACCTCGGGAAAATCCCCCGGTATAGTCAAGGCGCTGGAAACCGCGCGCGCCATGGGCATCACCACCATGGGCCTGCTCGGCTCGGGGGGCGGGCCGGCGCTGGCGCTTTGCGATCATGCCTTTGTCGTGCCGTCCGGCACCACCGGGCGCATCCAGGAAGTTCACATCACCGCTGGTCACGCGCTGATGGAGTTGATCGAGGACGCGCTGGCACCGTGACGGGCCGCTGGTGCGTCAAGTCTAATACAACGCGGGAGTGGGCATGCGTCAGGCCTGGATATTCTTGGCAGTCGCGGTGTGTTGCAACGTGGCCGCGAATATTTTGGTGAAATATGCCAGCCTTGGCGCGCGTAGCGGCGTACCCGGCTATGCCGTATATTTCACCCTGCCCTTCCTGATCGGTGTTGTTTTCTTTGGGCTGAATCTTCTGGCCTACA
Source organism: uncultured Rhizobium sp. (assembly GCA_964572805.1). Classification (GTDB taxonomy): domain Bacteria; phylum Pseudomonadota; class Alphaproteobacteria; order Micropepsales; family Micropepsaceae; genus Rhizomicrobium. The sequence continues at coordinate 66,909 of CAZNGO010000038.1, forward strand.
GCCAGGCGATTAAGAGCATCCCGCTGGTTATTGGCTATCCCGTAATGGTCGGCGCCAGCCTTGCCGGCGTCACCCTCCTCGCCCTGACGCTATTCGGAGAAACGCTGCAATTTCGCCACTGGGCCGGGATGGCTTTCGCTGCGGGAGCGATATTGCTCCTTTCCTCATGAAAGCGCGTGAAATGACCCTTGCCGGATGGGGCCGCGTGCTGCATGCCGCCGGCGGCGTGGTGCGCCCTGAGCGGACCGTTGAACTGAAGGACGCAATTGCCATGGCTGGCGCCACTGGCCTGTGTGTCCATGGCAATGGCCGCTCCTACGGCGATAGCGCGATCAACAGCGGCGGATTGACCAGCCTAAGCAACCGTCTCGACCGCATCCTAGGGTTCGACGACAGCGGCACAGTGGAAGTCGAACCCGGCGTGACCCTGGGCCGGCTGATGGAGGTATTCCTGCCGCGCGGCTGGGTATTGCCGGTTTCTCCGGGCACTAGCTTCGCGACCGTCGGCGGCTCCGTTGCGCATGACGTTCACGGCAAGAACCACGAGCATGCTGGCACCTTCGGGCAGCATGTCGCCTTTTTGGACCTTCTCACTCCGGACGGGACCATCCATCGCGTCCTTCCCGGCACCGAACTTTTTGCGGCCACCTGCGGTGGCGCCGGGATGACCGGTATCATCACGCGCGTGGCTCTGCGTCTTCATTCGGTAGGGGGCTCGTACCTTCGGGTCACGGAAAGGCGCATACGGAATCTTGACGATTTTCTTGCCGAATTCGAGGCTAGCGCTACTGCGTCCTATTCCGTGGGTTGGATTGACGGCATGACCACCGGTCCCGCGCTCGGCCGCGGCATACTCGAAACGGCAGAGGAAACCGATGAGGTTCCGTCGCGGCAAGACGTCCGCAAGCTGCGCCGCGTTCCGTTCGATTTTCCCGAAGTCGCTCTCAACCCGCTGAGCGTGCGCCTGTTCAATGCGGCCTATTACCGCCGGACTCCGCCCGGCGGCCGCCAGTCGCTCAAGACCTACCAGTCGTTTCTCTATCCTCTTGATGCGATTCATGACTGGAACCGCATTTATGGGCGTGCCGGTTTTCACCAATTCCAGTGCGTGGTGCCGCTAGACAACGGCCGAGCCGCGCTCATAGCCCTGCTGGAAACCATTGCTACGGCAAAACGGGCCTCGTTTCTGGCGGTCCTCAAGCGCATGGGCAATGGCCGCGCCGGTTATCTTTCTTTCCCCATGCGCGGCTATACACTTGCCCTCGACTTTCCGAACCGGCCGGGCATCCGGGAGCTGCATGATCGGCTGGTCGGGATCACACTGCAGCATGGCGGCCGTATCTACCTGGCTAAGGATGCTCTCCTATCCGCTGCGGCCTTCCGGGCCATGTATCCGGAGCAAGACAAATTCCGTGCTGTGCTGCAGTCCGTCGATCCCCGGCATGTCATGCAATCCGACATGGCCCGCCGCCTCGGTCTAACCTCATGAGCGGCGTCACCTGGATCATCCTGGGCGGCTCTTCGCCCATCGCCCGCGCCTTTGCGCGCATTGCCGCAGTCAAGGGCGCGGGCATCATCCTTGCAGGACGAGACATCGAAGATCTTGAGCGCACGGCAGCGGACATCCGAATCTCGACTGGCATGAACGCGTCAGTTATCGCGTTCGACGCCTTCGCCCTGGACAGCCATGCGGCGGCGGCGGCGGCAATGACCCAGGCGCCGGGAGAGATCTCGGTCTTCCTGGCCTTCGGCGTCATGCTGGAACAATCCGAGATGGATCGCGAACCGGGACGCGTCGCCGATTGCATCGGCGGCACTTTCACCGGCGCGGCGTCGATCCTCCACCACCTTGCCGGACACCTGGAAAAGCGCGGCAGGGGAACGATCATCGCCCTGGGTTCGGTGGCCGGCGACCGGGGACGGCTCAAGAATTATGTCTATGGCGCGGCGAAAGCCGGACTTCACGCCTATCTCCAGGGACTGCGCAACCGGCTGGGCCGCCACGGCCTGCATGTCATGACGGTGAAACCTGGCTTTGTCGACACTGCCATGACCTGGGGCGCACCCGGCCTTTTTCTCGTCGCGGCGCCTGAAGCAATTGCGCGCATTTGCTATCGGGCGGCGGAGAAAAAGCGTGATATCATTTATGCGCCCGGCTTCTGGCGCCTTATCATGCTCATCATTCGTTCCATCCCGGAATCCCTGTTCAAGCGGCTTTCCATCTAATCCACTGGCCCTATGTCCCGACAATCCCGTTTCAGCGCTGGCGCCTATCTGCGGCTTATACGCCCCGAGCAATGGGTCAAGAATCTGTTTGTGGCGATACCGCTGTTCTTCAGCGGCCATTTTCATGACCAGGCGCTCGTGACGCGGGTCGTCATCGCCACGGCTGCCTTCTGCTTGCTGTCAAGCGCCGTTTACGTCTTCAACGACCTGCGGGATTTGGAAGACGACAGAGCGCATGCCAAGAAGCGCATGCGTCCACTGCCATCCGGTGCCGTTAGTGTCGTGGGCGCCGGACTGCTCTGCCTGGGGCTACTGGCGGCGGCCCTAATCCTGAGCATAGCCTGGGCTCTGCCAGTCAGTCTTCTGGTCGCGGGTGCCCTCTATCTCCTCATCAATGTCTCCTACTCGCTCGGCCTGAAGCATATCCCGCTGCTGGAGCTGTTCATGGTGGCCTCGGGATTCGTCATCCGGCTGGTGGCCGGCAGCTTCGTGGTCGGTGAGACTCTGTCATCCTGGATCATGGTTTGCACGGCGCTCGTTTCCCTGATGCTGGTGGTCGGAAAGCGCCGGGGTGACATTGCTCAGGGCATCGATCCCCAGACACGGCGCAAGTCACTGCTGCACTACACCGTGCCCTATCTGGACCAGTTGATGACTTTGCTGGCTTCCGCGACGGTGGTGACCTATCTGCTCTTCTGCATCTCCGACTACGCAAAGACGCGATTTGGCGGCGATGTCAGCCTGACCTGCGTCTTCGTTCTTTTCGGCGTCTTCCGCTTTCTCCAGATCGTCAGCGTTGGAGGCGGCGGCGATTCCCCCACGACCATGGTGATAAAGGACCGCCAACTCCGTTATACCATCCTGCTCTGGCTGGCGCTCTTCTATCTCCTGATACGATTTAATGCGGGCGGACAATGATCGTCTACGCCATTGCTCCATTCGCAGGTTATGTCACGGCGGGAGCCATAAAGTTCCTGGTCAATAGCCTGCGTGCACGGCGCCTGGCATTCGACAAGATCGGCCTGGGCGGCCTACCCAGCACGCATACTGCGATCGTAACGACGGTCGCCGCCCTGATCGGTTTCCGGGACGGCCTCGCGCAACCCGCCTTCGCCGTGGCCATGGCGCTCCTTTGCATCGTCGTGATAGATGCCATGGACCTGCGGCGCAAAGTCGGCCGTCACGCCACCCTGCTGAAAATCGCCTTGCCGTCTCACCCCGACGCGCAGCGGCTGAGAGAAAGAATGGGCCATTCCCTGGTGGAGGTGGCGGCCGGGCTAGTCACAGGACTGCTGTGTGGGTTGGCCCTTGCCCATTATGACTGACGTCCGCGATTATCGCTCGCGCATCTTGGCCGTGCGGTGCATATCCTCTGTCGCACGGCGCCACGGGGTGATGATTGGTGAGCCCGGATGGTTTCGAACCATCGACCCTCTGATTAAAAGTCAGATGCTCTACCCCTGAGCTACGGGCTCGACCAGGGGCCTTCCTGAATCGGGCCGGACCATATGAGGTAGGCCATACCGGGTCAACAACAAGTTGGCGAATGGCCGTGCACGCGCTATTGCTGCGCGATGCCGGAAAAAATTCTGGAGCCCTGGACGACCGTCGGACGGACCGAGCTTTTCCAGCTCGGCAGGCGATTGCGCGTCATGGGCGACCATGTCCTGCTGCCGGACGGCCGCGAGGTCAGGGATTATCTGCGGCTTGAAATGCCAGCCTATTGCGTGATGCTGGCCTTCACCCCCGACGAGCGCATTCTGTGTGAGCGTCATTACAAGCATGGCGTCGGCCGCGTTGTCCTGACGCTCCCGGCGGGAACGCTGGAGGAGAATGAGGCCGCGCTCGACGGCGCCCGCCGCGAATTGCTGGAGGAAACCGGCTATGAGGCGCAAGCCTGGCGGCCGCTCTTCACTGCCGTGACCCATGCCAACGCCCGCGGCCCGATTGGCACGGCATGCCTTGCCACTGGCTGCCGCAAGATTGCTGACCCCGCCACCGACGATCTGGAGGAAATCCGGATAGAACTCCTCACCGTGGCAGACCTCCGCCACGCCCTGGACCATGGTGAAATGCCGCTGATGACCGACCGAGCCGTCATTCTCCAGGGGCTATTGACTCTCGGCCTGCTTCGTTAAACAGCGGCCGGACGGTACCGGGCCAGGAAATCCGCGGCAAAGGCCACCACGTTTCCCGCGCTAACTGCAGCGCGCAAACCGGCCATCAGATCCTGGTAGAAGGCCAGATTGTGCCAGGTCAGCAGCATGGAGGCGATGATTTCGTTTGCCTTCACCGCATGGTGCAGATAGCCGCGGCTGTAGTGGCGGCAGGCGGGGCAGCAGCACGCCACATCGAGCGGGGCGGTATCGTCGGCATGGCGGGCATTTTTCAGGTTCAGCGAGCCGTCCCGGGTGAAGGCCTGACCGTTGCGGCCCGAGCGGGTTGGCAAGACGCAATCGAACATGTCGATGCCGCGCAATACTGCGCCAATAATGTCATCGGGTTTGCCGACGCCCATCAGGTAACGGGGCCGGTCGGCCGGAAGGTGCGGCACCGTCGCCTCCAGAGTATCGAACATCGCCGACTGAGGCTCGCCGACCGCCAAACCACCCACGGCATAACCCTCAAAGCCGATAGCGCGCAGTTCCTCTGCCGACCGTTGCCGTAGATCGCCATAGGTGCCGCCCTGGACGATGCCGAAGCAGGCGCGGCCCAGCCTTTCCTCGTCCGTCTGTTCGCCGAACGCCGCCCGGGACCGTTTCGCCCAACGCATGGACAGCGCCAGGGATTTCTCCACGACGGCCTTTTCCGCCGGCAGCGCCGGGCATTCGTCAAGCACCATCTGGATATCCGACGCCAGCAGGCGCTGGATTTCCATCGCCCGCTCCGGCGAAAGGAATTCCGCATGGCCGTCAATATGCGACTGGAAGCGTACGCCCTCTTCCGTGATCTTGCGTAAGGACGCGAGCGACATCACCTGGAAGCCACCCGAATCGGTGAGGATCGGCCGATGCCAGTTCATGAATTTGTGCAGTCCGCCCAGCCGGGCTACCCGCTCGGCACCAGGCCGCAGCATCAGGTGATAGGTGTTGCCCAGAAGGATGTCGGCGCCGGTTTCGCGCACGCTTTCCGGCAGCATCGCCTTGACCGTGGCGGCCGTGCCCACCGGCATGAAGGCCGGCGTGCGAATGTCGCCGCGCGGCGTGCGGATAATGCCGGTGCGGGCGGCGCCGTCCGTCGCGGAGATTTCCAGCCCGAATGCGCTCATGCCGGCCTGAATAGCAGGCAGGCATCGCCATAGGAATAGAAGCGGTAGCGCTCGCGGATGGCCTCGGCATAGGCCGCCTGCATTGTCTCCAGCCCCATGAAAGCCGACACCAGCATGAACAGGGTCGAGCGCGGCAGATGGAAATTGGTCAGCAGGACATCCACGGCGCGGAAACGGTATCCGGGCGTGATGAAAATATCGGTCTCGCCCTGGAACGGTCTGATTATCCCGTCAGGTCCCGTGGCACTTTCCAATGTGCGCAGCGCGGTGGTGCCCACTGCCACCAGGCGGCCACCCGCGGCACGGCCGGCATTCAGGCGCTCCGCTGCCTCCGCGGTAACCGAAGCGGTTTCGGCATACATATGATGGTCCGCCGTGTCCTCGCCCTTGACCGGCAGGAAGGTTCCCGGCCCGACATGAAGGGTGGTCCGCATCATGTAGATGCCCTTGGCGGTCAGGCGCTGTAGCAGTTCGTGCGTGAAGTGCAGGCCGGCGGTGGGCGCCGCCACTGAGCCAGGATGGCAGGCATAAACCGTCTGGTAGTCAGAACGGTCGTCCTCGTCGGGCGGGCGCAGGCGCGCGATATAGGGCGGCAGCGGCATGTGTCCGATGGCGGCAATGGCTGCCTCCAGCGCGACCCCAGGCCTGTCGAAGGCGAGACGCACCTCGGGTCCAGCGCGGGACAGCACTTCAGCTGAGAGAGAACCGTCGAACGCCAGCCGGTCTCCGGTCCGCAGGCGCCGCGCCGGCTGCACGAAGGCGCGATAAACTGTGTCCCCGTCGCGCTGGAGCAGAGTGATTTCCACGGCAACGGGGGATGTCTCTGCCGTCCTGGCCGGACGGATGGCCTTGAGGCGTGCCGGGATGACTTTGCTGTCGTTGACCGTCAGCAAATCGCCGGACTCGAGCAGCGCCGGAAGATCGCGTAGAATCCGGTGTTCCCTGCTGCCATCCGCACGGATGACCAGAAGGCGGGCGCTGTCGCGCGGCACCGCGGGGCGAAGGGCGATACGTTCCTCAGGCAGCGCGAAATCAAACAGTTCCGTCTTCATCGACCATCGGACCAAACGATTGTTAGCAAACTATCGCCCTACAACATATTGATAAATAAATGATTTTATGGGTTGCGACAGGCTCCTGGCTCCTGCATACATACGAGCAACGCCAAAATGGAGCAATTCTGTTAGCGTAGTTGCCTGCCGGCAATAAGAGGCAGAAGAAGACGAATGACTACGACTTGGATCAACGAATCCTGGCAAGCCTCCACGGCCGCCGCCGCCCGCGCGCGCCATGCCCGCTACTGGGCCAGCGTCTTCGGGCTGGCGCTGGCCGATGGCGTTTCCTTTTTGCTGGCGTACATCTTCTTCCGCCATGGCCGCGCCGTTCCAAGCATCGTCATGTTCAACGGCAACAATCCTGCCGACCGCTCCGCTCCGATCGACCTCTTTGCCATCCTCGCCCTTATCTTCATAGCTGTGCGCTACCTGTCGGGGGACTATAATCGTCGGCAGCTTTTCTGGGACGGGGCAAAGGTCACCACCATTGCGCTGATCATCACCAGCCTGGTGGACTTCCTCATGCTGGTCGCCGGCCGGGGTCTCTATGCGGCGCTGCCGCTGCTGCTGAGCTGGTCCTTCCTGCTGATTTTCCTGCCCTTGATGCGGCAGGGCGCCCGCGCCGTGATGACCGGCCTCAACATCTGGCAGATTCCCACTACCATCATTGGCGTCAACGGCCGCACCACCGAAGTCTGCGAGGCGCTGCGCCATTCCCTGGCGCTTGGCTTCGACGTCCGATGGCTGGTGGTCGAGAATCCACAGGCCAGCATCCCCGATAGTTTAAACGGCCTTCGGATGCTGCATTCTTCGGACGCCACGAACATCGCCAGCGCCATGTGGCAGGCCGGCTGCAAGGAGGCCATCGTCACCGCCGAAGACAGCCAGTCGAGCCTTTTCGCCGAAGTCATCCAGCGCCTCTTCGAGGTGAACATCCCTGTAGCCATCATTCCCTCGCTTTCGCGCCTACCGCTGGCGGGAGTTAGCACCAATTACTTCTTCGGCCGGGACATCCTGCTGATGCAGGCGCGCAGCAATGTCCAGAGACTGCCCTGGCGGCTAACCAAGCGCCTGTTCGATATCGTCGTTTCTCTTGTCCTGCTGGTCGTTTTCACGCCGCTATTCCTCGTCATCGCCGTCGTCATCAAGCGCACGGACCCAGGCGGGGTGACCTATTCCCAGACCCGGATCGGCCGGCAAGGCCGCCCGTTTTCCTGCATCAAGTTCCGTACCATGGTGTCCGATGCCGATGCGCGCCTGCGCGCCTGGCAGAAGGAGAATCCGGCGCTCTACGAGGAGTTTCTGAAAACCTACAAGCTCCGGGATGACCCGCGCATCACCCCGATAGGTCGTTGGCTGCGCAAGACAAGCCTGGACGAGCTGCCGCAATTGATCAACGTCCTGCGCGGCGAGATGAGCCTGGTGGGGCCGCGCCCCGTGGTGCTGAAGGAGTTGCAGGATTATTACGGACCGGCGACTCAGCTCTATATTCGCACCCGTCCCGGCATCACCGGCCTGTGGCAGGTCAGCGGCCGCAGCGACACGACCTATGAACGGCGCATCATCCTGGACGAATGGTATATCCTCAACTGGTCCTTTTGGTATGACATTGTCATCATGATCCAGACTGCCTGGATCGTGATCACCGGCAAGGGTGCGGTCTAGGCGGGGTCACTCTCGACCCGGCTCGTGTTGTTTGCATTTCATCCCCCTGCCACTGCAATAATATTCCATCCTGAGGCTGGTGGGACAGTTGCGATGTCGGGGGCGGACATGATGGAGTTTGCGTTCATCAGCCATTCCTCCACGGTGCCGCTGGTGGAATTGCGCCACAAAATATCTGTCTTGCCGTCGCCGTTATAGTCGCCGGTGCCGGCGATAGACCATCCGGTGGCTGGTGCAACGGTGGCGATGTCGGGTGCGGACATGATGGTGCCGCCGTTCAGCAGCCATTCCTCGACGGTGCCGCTGGTGGAATTGCGCCACAAAAGGTCGGTCTTGCCGTCGCCATTGAAGTCGCCGGTACCAGCAAGCGACCAGCCGGAACCGGGTGTGACGGTCGTGATGTTGGGTGCCGACATGATGGTGCTGCCGTTCATCAGCCATTCCTGGACGATACCGCTCGTGCTGTTCTGCCACAGGATGTCCGACTTGCCGTCGCTATTGAAGTCGCCGGTGCCGATGATGTTCCAGCCGGAGGCTGGGGCAACGGTGGTGATGTCAGGTGCGGACATGATCGTGCTGCCGTTCATCAGCCATTCCTCGACGGTGCCGCTGTTGGAATTGCGCCACAGGATGTCGGTCTTGCCGTCGCCATTGAAGTCGCCGGTACTGGCGATGGACCAGCCGGAGGCGGGGGCGACGGTGTTGATGTCGGGGGCGGACATGATAGTGCCACCGTTCAGCAGCCATTCCTCGACGGTGCCGCTGGTGGAATTGCGCACCAGGAGGTCGACCTTGCCGTCACCGTTGAAGTCGCCGGCGCCCACGGCCGACCAGCCGGAGGCCGGGGCTAGGGTGGCAATGTCGGGCGCCGACATGGTCGTGCTGCCGTTCATCAGCCATTCCTCGACCGTGCCGCTGGAGCTGTTCTGCCATAGGATATCGCTCTTGCCATCGCCATTGAAGTCGTACCGCCTGGCGTTGGCGCTGCCGCTCAGGATCCACCCCGATGAGGGTGACAGGGTGGCAATATCGGGAGCGGAGGTGATGGTGCTGCCGTTCATCAGCCACACTTCGACCGTCCCGGTGGAGATGTTGCGCCATAGGATGTCGCTCTTATTGTCGCCGTTGAAGTCACCCGTGCCCGCGATCACCCAGCCCGAGGACGGCGCAACCGTGGTAATATCGGGAGCCGAGCTGATGGTGCTGCCGTTCATCAGCCATTCCTCGACCGTGCCGGTCAGGGCGTTGCGCACCAGGATGTCGGTCTTGCCATCGCCGTTAAAGTCTGTAGTCGGCTTGCCCAGGTAGACGGTCTGGTCATTGAAGTGGGCGAATTCGACATTGGTCACCGTGGTAATCTCCGAGCTGCCCTGGGAGATGGTGATGCTGCCGTTGGAATTTCGGGTGATGGTGTAGGTGGCCTTGTTGCCCGTAAAGACCACGGTATCGATGCCATTACCACCGGTGACGGTGTTCGTTCCGATACCGCAATAGATAGTATCGCCGTCACTGTTGCAGGTGACAGTGTCATTGCCGCTGCCCAGCTTCAGCGTGTCGATGGCCGTGTTGTACGCAATGGCGATATTGTTGACCATGCTGATGGTCTGGAGGCTATTGTTAAGCGTGGTGCCTGCGCTACTGTAGGTGCCGGGATTGAGGTTGACGGTGGAAGCAGTGGAAAAGCCGGAAAGGTCGAGGGTGTTGCCGGTACCGGTGTCGAAGATGGTGATGACCGGCGAGCTGTTGTTGGAGAAATCATAGAAGGGCTTGATCGCCAGGCCCGCCGTGCCGCTGAAGCCGGCGGCGTTGAAGCCGAAGGTCTGGCCGCCGTTGAGGATGTTCGAGGTCGGCGCGCCGTAAAGCCGCTGCAGCGCCAGGATATCCAGCGGCATCACGGTGACGGGTTCTTTGCCCCAGATGTATGGGGCATTGTAGGCATAGCCCCAGTTGGTCCCCGTCACCTGATACTGGCTGTAATAAGCGGCACTGGTGTCGGTGGGCTCGAGATAGGACATCACCGAATACAGGTGCGTGTCATAAGCACTGTATTGGCGTGCATCATAGGCGGCCCCACCGTCGCCGTCATTGTAGGGACCGTCATGACCAAGGCCCAGCGCATGACCGACCTCATGGATCATGGTGGTCCAGGGATAGCCGCCCGCAGTCGAGAAGCTGCCGTCAATCGGGCCAAAGCCGCTGCCGGTTGGGTCAATGGAGATGGTAGAGTGGCCTAGACCCAAAGTGTTCGAAGTGCCGACCGCGGGATAGAAGCCGCTATAGCTCTGCTGGGCAAAGGCACCGGTACCGCTTCCGCCCTTGGTGATGTAGATGCCGTTGAAGGTCGTGGGGTCAGAAGGGGCGCTTGAGAGATAGTTGAAGGAGACATTGGCCACCGCCGACCACAGGGCGAGGACGGCCTTGAAGGCCGTCACTTCCGTGGCGCCCCAGGCCGGATCGAAATAGACATTGACCGTGCCGCCCGAAGTGCCTGTGGTGGTAGTGCCCCACTTGGCCACCAGCGGGTGGGCATTGTTGTAGGTGGCGGGGGAGTTCCCGTTCCAGGTATCGAAGGTGTTGTTCGCCACCTTGCCAGTGGAATCAACGCCGCTGATGAATGTGACTTCTTCGTCCAGAGTTGGCATGTTCGCCCCCAGCGCGATTGTTATATCACCGAATTGGGCTTTTTCCACATTTGTCAGCGTGTCGGTCTCGCCGTGGCCCGAGATTGTGACAGCGCCATAACCATCGGAATTGAAGACGATCGTATAGTCAGCCCGGTTGCCGGAATAGACCGCGGTGTCGGTTCCATCGCCGCCGTCAACGGTGTTGGAACCGCTGTCGCCCCTGAGCAGGTCGTCGCCGTCGCCGCCGTAAATGTGGTCATCGCCAGCACCGCCCTTCAGCACATCATTGCCTCCGTTGCCCCGGAGCGTATCCAGGCCGCCGCCGCCTTCGAGGATGTCGGCATTGTTTTGGCCTTCGAGCTGGTCGTATCCGAACCGCCTATGATGTGGAAGGCTTCGACATACTGCATGCCCAGGATGCTGGAATAGTTCGAAAATGCTACCCCGCCATAACCAGTGTAATGGCCGGTGCGATTAGGAAGGTGGATGTCCTCGCCGTTGCCGCTGCCGCTGGTGGAGTCCATGCAGAGATCTGCGGTGAAGCTGGAAAGATCCACTGTCACAGTGTCATACCCGCCACCCAGGGTAAGGAATTCGGTGTAGTCATGGAGCGGGTCGAGAATTATGGTGATGGTGTCATCGCCCGATCCGCCCAGCAAACCCATATTGAGCGATTCGATATTCTGGAAAATACTGCCGTCAGACAGGGCAGTAAGGCCGGCCGCCCCGGGCGTAAAAGTGAAATTCAGCGCCGCTATTGTGGTAGAACGCGCCAGTATCAGCTTGTCATTGCCAGCCCCACCATCGATCCCGTCAACGCCTGAGGTGCTGGTGACGGTATCGTCGCCGCTGCCGCCTTTGATGATGATGTTGCCGAACTCGCCGTTCAGCGTATCGCTCCCGGCGCCGCCGTTCAGCGTATCGTTGCCCGAGCCGCCGGAAAGCGTGTCGCCATTGTCGTTGGCCATGACAGTGTCGGCTCCGCTGCCGCCGACAAAATTGTTTATCGCGGTGCCGAAGGCGATGGCGAGATTGTCGGTCATGCCGTCGCAGCTGCTGAGGCTGCCCGCCACCAGGCTGACCGTTGAACCGGCGGAAAAACCCGAAAGGTCGAGCGTGTTGTTGCCGCCGCCGTCCCAGAGCGTGATCACCGGATTGGTGTTGATGCTGAAGTCGAAGAAAGGCTGAAGATTTCCGGTGATGTTGCAGTCGAAGCCGAACACCTGTCCGCCAGAAAGCGGAGTGGAGGTGGGCGCGCCATAGATCTGCTGTATCGCCATGATGTCGGCGATCATCGGCGTGGTCGGGTAATAGCCGTTCCAGTTCGTGGTGTTGGTCAGCGGATATTGCGGGTAACGGCTACTGGCGCCGGCGAGGCCGCCGCCGGGATCGGTGGCATTGTTGAAATAGGACATGATCGACCAGAGCCGCGTGTCATAGGGGCTGAACTGCTGCGATGAGGTGTTGCTGCCGTTGTAGGGCCCGGCATGGCCCAGCCCGAGGGCATGGCCTTCCTCATGCAGCACCGTCATCCAGGGATAGCCGACGGTGCTGTTGGGATTGCTGGTGAGCGGGCCGAAGCCGCCGCCATGATCGGGGTCGATCGAAATGGCGGTTGGTCATCTGGAGCAGTTCGGTGCCGCCGGTCAGGGCCGCATTGCCGTCGCCGGTATATTGCCGCGCTAGTGCCGGCAGAGGTGCTCCCGTTGCGCTTGATGACGATCTGGGCGGAGGCGGGGTCCGTTGTCTGGGCAAAGCTGATATTCGCATCCGCCGACCACAGGCTCAGCCCGTCGATGAACACCTGCTGTTCGGCGGCGCTCCAATTGGAAGACGGGTCGAAATAATAGTTGACCGTTCCGCCCGGCGTTCCCGCTACTGTGGCGCTGCTGTCGGCGGCCCATTTGCGCGAAAGAGTATAGCCGCCAGTATAGGCTGCCGGACTGTCGCTGTTCCAGGCCCAGTAGGAATAAAGGGCCAGCGTACCATCGGGATCGAGGCCGCTGATGAAATTGACTTCATCGCTTAGGCTGCCGCCGGCGCCACCATTGTACGGGACGGACCCGGCCTGGTTCGCTGCCACCAGGGACGCGGTATCCCCCACGAGGGGAAGCCTGGTTTCCTGCGCGCTTGTTATCGCGCGTCCATCGCGAAATCGCTCTATCCAGGAGCCGGGATCGTCCGCGCCAATATCACGCTCCCGCGCCATGACCTTTTCCGAACATGAACGTGAATCCCGGAGCGCTGCGCGAGGATTACGTAACCACAGATTTCCAGGTGCGAAAAGCGTTCGGAAATCGGGGCATGAACCAGCTTTCCGCCGGCCAAAACTCAGCGCGCGGACTTGTCATGGCGGCTAAACAGGCCAATTGCATCGACTTGGCGGGCCGCACGGCCACGGTTTCGCGGCTTTTTACTGCGGCCACAGCTCTCTTTCTGCCCTACCGAGAAACCATGGATGGGTTGGGGAAGTTTCCACCGGCATGCGCACCGTCTGGCAAGCTGTTCGCCGGCGCTTCCCGCAGCGTCTCTCTTGAGACTGTCCCTCGCTATCATCTGGTGCTGGCTAGTACCGCTGAAATAATATGATCCTGCGTCGTCTTATTCAGATATGGATGCATCGGCAAGCTTACCACTTTCGTCGATAACACCTCGCTGATGGGCGTCGGCGCGCTGGGATAATGTGAATAGGCCTTCTGCCGCGAGAGCGGAATCGGATAGTAAACCGCTGTGGGCACGCACGCCGCCTTGAGATCGGCCTGGAACTTGGCGCGGTTTTCCACCTGCATGGTGTATTGCGCCCACACCGAGCGGGCGCCGGCGATCACCTTTGGAGCGACGATGCCCCTCACTCCGGCAAAGGCCTTGTTGTAGCGGGCCGCCACTGCATTCCGCAGTTCGACCTCTTCCGGGAAGATTTTCAGTTTCTCAATTAGGATCGCCGCCTGGATGGTGTCGAGGCGTGAATTCAGGCCGACGCGGACATGTTCATAGCGATCCTCGCCCTGACCATGCATGCGGATCGAGAGCAGCAAATCGCGCATCGCATCGTCATTGGTGAAGCAAGCGCCGCCATCACCATAGCAGCCCAAGGGCTTTGCCGGAAAGAAGCTGGTGGCGGCCGCGTCGCCGATGGCGCCGGCCTTGACGCCATCCAGTTCGCCGCCAAAGCCCTGCGCCACGTCACACAGCATCTTCAGGCCTTCACGGGCGCAGATCGGCGACAGGGCGCGATAGTCGGCGGGCTGACCGAACAGGTCCACCGGGATAACCGCTTTCGCCTTCAGCTTGCCGTCCTTGCGCACCAGCGCGATGGCGGCCTCCAGGCTGGCCGGGTCCATGTTGTAGGTGTCGGGCAGCACATCGACAAAGACCGGCGTGGCGCCGACCAGTGAGACCACCTCACCGGTGGCCGCAAAAGTGAAGGCCGGTACGAACACCGCGTCGCCGGGACCGATCTCCCAGGCGCGCAGGATCAGGATCAGGGCATCGGTACCGTTGGCGCAGGTTACCGCATGCTTGACGCCAGTGAAGGCCGCCAGCTGCTTCTCGAATTCCGCGACCTGGGGCCCCAGCATCCACTGGCCGCCTTCCACCGCGGCCTTGATGGCTGCATTGAGCGGTTCGCCTAGGCGGCGGCGCTGGGCCTGAAGATCGATGAAGGCGATATTCTGTGTCATGCGCCCGCTTTTAGTGTGATGCGCCTGCCGCACCGAGAAACGAAATATTGCAGAAAACTTCGCTATTTCAGGGCTTGCTGCGCCCGCCCATAAACATCTTCGAAGCGCACGATGTCCTCTTCTGACAGACGGGCGCCGGACTGAACTTCGATGAGCACCAGCGGCGCCGAACCGGGATTTTCCAGGCGATGGGCTTCGCCCAGCGGGATATGGGTCGACTCGCCAGCCGGCAGGGAGAATTGCCGCGCGCCACACGTCACCAGCGCCGTGCCTTCGACCACCACCCATTGCTCGGCGCGGTGATGATGCATCTGCAGCGACAGTTTCTGCCCCGGATTCACGGTAATGCGCTTGACCAGGAAACCGGGGCCCTGGTCGATATCCTCGTAGCTGCCCCAGGGGCGACGCACCACCGGGCCCAGGACATGCCGGTCGCTGCCCAGGGCTTCAAGCTGATCGACAATTTTCCGGACGTCCTGGGCTTCGTTGCGGTGGCAGACCAGCACCGCATCACTGGTGGCCACCACCACAAGATTCTCGACACCCACTGCCGCCACCAGCGGCCCTTCGCTGCGCAGGTACGAGCGGCACACATCCTGTGCCAACACATTGCCGGTCAGAACATTGCCATCCGCAGTGCGCCCTGCGATTTCCCATAGTGATCGCCAGGAACCGACATCGCTCCAGCCCATGGCGACCGGAACGACCGCTGCGTTGCCGGTACGCTCCATCACGGCATGATCCAGGGACCGGGAAGCCAGCGCGCAGAAAGCCGCCTCCTCCAGCCGGATGAAATCACGGTCACGGTGGGCGTTCCGCAACGCCAGGCGGCAGGCGTCAAGCAGCGCAGGCTCCAGCCGTTCCAGTTCCGCCAGCAGGATGTCGGCGCGAAAGAGGAACATGCCGCTGTTCCAGCTATAACCGCCGCTGGCGACGTAGCGCTCGGCCGTTGGCCGGTCCGGCTTCTCGACGAATTGGGCGATGCGGAAGGCGCCGGCGGCTCCGTCCAGCGGGCCGCCGGCGCGGATATAGCCATAGCCGGTTTCGGGCGCCGTCGGCGCGATGCCGAAGGTGACCATCGCCCCGGCCGCCGCCGCCTTCACCGCCACCTCCAGCGCGACGGCAAAGGCTCCCCGGTCGGCCACAACATGATCGGAAGGGGTCAGGAGCAGGAGCCCGCCGGGATCGTCGGCGGCAACAAGCAAGGCCGCGATGGCGGCGGCTGGTGCCGTGCTGCGGCCCGCCGGCTCCAGCACGATGCGCGCGTCCTGCACATCGGCTTGCCGCAATTGTTCGGCAACAAGAAAGCGGTGGTCCTCGGCGCAGACCACCACAGGGGCGGCAAAGCCGGCCCCGGTGACGCGCGTTAGGGTCTCGCGGATCATGGAACGCGGACCGGCAAGGTTCAAAAACTGCTTGGGCAGCGCCTTGCGAGACAGCGGCCAGAGCCGCGTGCCGGAGCCGCCGGAGAGAATGACAGGAGTGATGGCGCTCATGGGAGGAACTTGCGTCAGGGTCCGCGGGAAAACAAGCAACCCGCGCCGCCGGCCGGAAATTTCAATTTATTTTCAGTGGCTTGCAGGGCTCTAGGCGCCTTCTCCCAGATACTGCCGCGCCAGCACCTTGCCTTCTTCGACACCAGGCTGATCGAACGGGTCCACGCCCATCAGACGGCCCATCAAAATGGTTTCCAGCATGAAATGCATCATCAAGGCGCCCATGCTGAAGGCGTCCACCTTGGGCACATGAATGGTACGCACCGGCCGGCCATTCTTGAACAGGGTCTGGGCGGTGGCGCGGCATTCGGCTTCCACCAGGTCACCCGGGCGCTTGCCCGCAAGGTAGTCCAGCCCCAGCGCCCTGGCTGCGGGTCTGGGCACCAGGGGGCCCTGCCCCTTCATGTCCACCGACAGGATGGTGAAAAGGGCCTTGCCGGGCCCGTCGCGGAACAGTTGCAGCTGGCTGTGCTGGTCCACCGGTCCTAGCACGGAGACGGGCGTGGAGCCTTTGCCGTCCTTGCCCAGGCTCTCGGCCCAAAGCTGGCGCCACCAACCGCCGAACACCGCCAGGGTGTCGGCATAGGGCCAGAGGATGGTGGTGGCGAGCTTGCCATCCTCGGCCAGCGCGTGATGCAGGGCCGCTCCGGCGGCGGCGGGCGCATCGGCTGGGGACTTCGCCGCCAGGGTCTGGGCCAGCACCGCTGCTGCACCGGCGCGCAGCTGTTTCACATCGACGCCCATCAGGACTGCAGGGAGGATTCCCACCATGGTCAGAACCGAGTAGCGCCCACCCACGCCGGCGGGATGGTCCAGCTTGGACGCACCGATACTGACAGCGAATTCCGCCAGAGCGCTTTTGTGCGGCTCGGTGACGATGGTGAAATGCCTGGCCAGGTTTTTCACGCCCGCCTTTTTCAGCGCTTCCGCCGCCGTCAGCACCTGGGTCAGGGTCTCAGCGGTGCCACCGGACTTGGAAATAGCGATGAAATGAGTTTTCTTCAGCTCGAATCGCTTCAGGGCCGCTGTCCAGGAAAAAGGATCGGGATTGTCGTGGAATTCCACGAAGGGTACGGCTGTCTTGCGCAGTGCGGTCAGCGCCTGACCGCCCAAGCTGGAGCCGCCGATGCCCAGCACGGCCACGGTCTTTGCGCCGCGCGCGATTTCAGCGGCACGCTTTTTGGCGAGCTTTAGATCATCACTGCGTGAGGGGATGCTAAGCAGCTCCAGACTTCTCGCGCGCTCCTGCTGCCGGAACCAGTTCAAGGCCTCAATAGCTTTGGCAAGCGATGCCTCATATGTCGCTTTGGAGGGAGCGCCCTTGCCATCAAGCGCAAGCTCCAGAGCAACCTTTAGCACCGACTTGTCTTGAGCCATTTTCAGAACTGCCAAAATTGCGAGGCCTATTGAGCATAGTAGTCTAACCGGGCCAAGGCAAAGTTACCTCAACCTGCCATTTCGGTCCGCCGATCCTTTACTTTTTTGGATTGGCTTTTTAACGGTCGAAATTGCGCGCAAGCCTGCCGCAACCAATAAGACTTGGTCAGAAAGTTTCTCAATCACCACAGAGAAGGCTAAACCCTCCTCCGCGCCATTTGCCTCGCTGCCAAGGGCCATGAGCCGTAGCGCCTCACAAAACTGCTTTGTGATACCTAATGCATCCTCAATCTCGCCGAGCGCTGCCTTGCGGGAAGCCATTGCTATGCGAGAGGGGTCGGTGGGCCGCTTAAGTCTGCAGGGCGACATGGCGGGTCCAAAGTTCGGCTGCTATGGGCAGTGGATCAACACCATGGCTCTGCCACCAATTTTCTTCATTTGAGGCGCGATGCAAGTCACCATGATGCAGAGCACAAACGGGAACCGCATATTCGTCACTGACTTTCTGCGAAAGCCCGCGACGCTGGGCGAACTTCAAATGGTGCGCGTGCGAGGGCTGACGATTACAGACAAGACAGGGCAATTGCGCGATGGCCTTCAGGTGCTCTTTGTCGCGAATACGCCTTTCAATCCCAATCATCAAAGCGCTTTTGTCGATGCGGTGCATGGCCTTTTGCGTAATGTCTTCCTCATTGGAAGCGGCCGGTGGAGGGGTGAACTGTTCTTGCTTCTTATTGAGCAGTCGAATGAGAATTTCCGAATAGAGCGTGCCCTTCGCTGTTTTCAGCCCGAGCGCGGCGATCTTAGAGATCTGCCCTTCATTCAAACTCGATAAGGCTCCAACTTCTTTCATGCTTTTGCAGTGCGCCGTTAACTGGCGAAGACCCGTGCAAAAGCCTTCCGGCGAAAGATTGTGATCGATGACAGACCCGTCCGGGGCAAAAAGCGACAGCGGAGGATATTGTCCGTTTTGCGATGGCGCCGATGGGCTCATTGCCCGGTCCGTGTCGGGCGCGGTGGCATCCTTGCCATAAAGACCAAGCCCGAATCGGTTGCCGAAAGTCGAGAGCGCCCTTTTGGTGGCGTCCGTTTCCGCGGACTTGATCGCCAGCTCGTGGGCGTCCGCGGCCATCTTGGCTCTGGCCTGGCCAAAACCAGTGCCCTCCCGGATCAGCCTCCGCGCCCCGGCAATCACCGTAATCTTTACTCTGGAAACATACCCGCAGGCGGTTTCGTCACCGGCCCGCCGCTCGAAAACCCGCTCAAAATGGACAATCTCCCGATCCCACCCGGCATGACCGAAAATGGCGTTCGCCTCTGCTATGGCAAACCAGCCTTCCAGATAGGAAATCTGACCGCCGCCAGCCATTTGCCGCTGGCGGACTCTTGCGGGGTCCAGCTCCCGGCACAAAAGCCTTAGCTGAGCCCCTGAGAAGCCGTCTGAGGGCTTCTGAGGGCGTTGGGCCTTCATCGGGTCCGAACCTGGATATGGGGATTGCCTTGGGCTAGGTGGGCACCTTCGACTTGGCGCCCTGCCTTCAAAGCCGCGGCCAGAGCGGTCCGATCCACTCGGGGCGGCAGAGGCACTAAAAAGTCCTCTGGCAGTTTTTTCTCGTCGGTGACCTCAAGTCTTGGGCTACCCAGCCGATAGCTGACCGAAAAATCTGGACATTTGAGCCGATCAAGGCTCCCCGCCCCCATCGCCCAACAGGCCAGCTCACGCTTGCGTCTATTGCTATCTTGAAAACGTTCCAGCCGACTTGACATATCCGCCATCCGGCTTTTGAGACCTTCTATCAGGATCTCATCTTCAAGACTGGAGCGAACAATCTCCTCAACCATATCGGGAAAATTGCTCAGACCCTGCAGCGTATCCTTGAGCGTGTCGTCATCCAGCTCCCCAAAGCTTTCCAGGAGCTGGACGGAAAGCGCGCGGTAGTGCGCGGCTTCGTCACGCAAAATCTCCTTATCCATAGTTGCGCTCCTTTTCTTCCGCGATGACATGGGATGGCCCTGCCAGTGCCAGATTCTGCGTCCGCGCCACGTCCCAGACCGCCTGGCGGGCATAGTGCAGAATGGGCAGTTCCTCATTCACCCATGCCGTGATCTCTTCATGACGTGAGGCAGTAAGACCACAATTGAGCAGATCGGCGGCCGCGCCATGTTCTTTGACCTCCTCGCCCAAAGGCCAGCTCAACACTTGACGGCAGGCCCCCGACTCCAAATTCCACAGCGCGATTGCCACCTGACTGGCAGAATAGCGTGGAGACGGCAGATAAGACTTCAACCACACATCCACAGCGCGCCGACCCAGACGCGTATGCAGCGGGTCAAAGGCGTAAGCGGGCAAATCACCGACAAAGTTAGCGGTCAGCGTGACCGTTCGCAGCGAGCTTGGTGAGCCCTGCCCCAGCCAGAGGCAATACATTAAGGGCACATAAAGCGGCAGTAGATCATCGGACTTGCCGCGATAGAGCATACAAGCCGACAAAAGCAATTCTGGCACCCCGGCGGCGCGAAAAACGTCAGCAATTTCCAAAAATTGCGCTTTGCGATCCTGCGCCGGCGCCCAATCTCGCCCGAGGAGAAATCCCGCCCGAAGACGTCGGCGCCATGGCAAATGGCCATAGCCCAATACGGCCAGCTTGGTCATTTGCGGCACACTCTCAAGGCTATGCCCGCTTTCCTGCTCCATCTCTTTGGCAATGGAGCCGCAGGCATCGCCGGAGCGCTCTTTTACGGCCTCGCAGGCGAGCCTAAGGGCTGCATCCAATGCCACGGTTTGGCTCTGAAACAGCGATCGCGCCTGCGGGCATCCGGCCCAAGCGATCAAAAGAGCGGCCGCCTCCGGGTCACCAATGCCAATATCCTCCAGGCCCACCACCATCAAACGGCGCCACAGCCGGACCGGATCCGAGAAAAAAAGTTGATGACCTGCCCTTCGGGCCGCATCCAAATCGCCGCGCCTTATCGCCTTCTGTAAAAGCGAGGCCAAGAGCCAGCGATCGGCGCCCTCATAGGGCCTGGGTTTTCTGGGATCGAATTCTGTGCTGCAAAACTCTTGCCGCCGGGAGGCGACATACTCCAAGAGATGTTTAATTTCTCTGGGAATTGTCGGCGCTATTTGATCCATAAAAAGATCGTAGAAGAGGCCGGTCTAGGTGCAAGAAAAAAGCGCCACCTTTTTCTGAAATGCGAAAATTGTCTGAGCGAAAAAACGCGAATGATCGGGAGCGTTTCAATTGCAATATGGCGGCAACGCCTATCACATTTCTTGATGCGCCAAGCGCTTACGCACAGAAAATGTGAAGCGGCCGATTACCTCCGCCCAAGCGTCAAGCTTGTCAGCGACCTCCTTGATACGCGTCGCTTTGCCATGAAAACGAACATGCCAGAATCTGCAAGCGCCACTACCCCTTGGATTGCATCAGCAGGATCAGCGACCGACGACGACACTCCGGGTGCAATGCGGAGAACAGAACAAGGCTCAATACGAACTTTAAACCTGTAAGATTAGCAAGTTACTGCTTTTCAGCTGAAAGCAAATCCTTGCGGGCACGGCTCCCAACCAAAACGGCGAACTTTGATCCCGACCGGCGCCGTTCAAGCACCGCGTTCCTTTCGTGCCAGTCCGGCAAAGAGCGATGTCTGACGAAAAAAGGTCAGGATGACACCTCCCAACAGGGCAATTAACGACCACCAAATCATCTCGCGTGTCAGAAAGAAAAAACCTTCGGGAATGTGGCCCCAAAAGAATTCGGGCTGATAGGTCGGGATATTGCGCGGCCACACGGAAAGCCGGCGCAAGGGCTCCGCATTGAGACAGAATAGAGTGGCAAAAAGGCCATAGCCTCCCAATCGCTTCAATCCCATCCGGCGCAGCAGGAAAAAGCCGGGCAACGTCATCAGCAGGAAAATGGCGCGATAGGCGACATTCGCGGCCACAAAAAAGCACCCCACCATGATCAGCGCGCCCGCCAGCAACAGCGCGCCTTCACGCCCATTCCAGAAAGATCGATCCAAGGCGGAGCCCAGACATGCCGCGGCGCGCAACGCCCCCCAGAAGCACACGCTCGTCAACAAGAGCGTCAAGAACGGAATGGCGATGGGCGCCAAATCCAGTTGTTTTGTCATGCCCAGGCCAAACAGGCTTGCGCCGAAATTGTCGCCGAAATAGACGGGCTTGGGCAAGAGGTCCGGAAGGCGCTGCAACTCTTCCCAGAAAATCGCGGTGAACAATATAACCGACAGGGCGCAGGCGAAAGTCGCGATCGCAAAGCGCCGCACCGGCTCGCGCGCGGCCAAGCCAAAAAGGGCCAAGGGATAGAATTTCAGGGCGGCGGCGGCCATCATCACGCCATAGGCGGGCCATCCGCGTCCGGTCCGCCACAACCAGACCACAAACAGCGTCATTAAGAACATGATGATGTCGACGTTGGCGCGTTCCACGGCAAACAATGTCGAAGACGATATCCCCGCGACCACCGACATCGCCAGCTCACTCTTCGAAGCCGGTCGAAGGATGAATAACAGCAGCGCAAGAAAAATTCCGGCCATCAACGTGCCCAGGAGGAATACATCGTCGCGTCCGCCGATCGGTAGCAGATACCAGAGCGGCGAATAGTTAGAGAGGCGCGCCAGAGGGTCGCAGGGGTTGGCGTACATCACATCCGTCCCGAGCAGGTAGCAGTCTCGCCAGGACAGGACTCCAAAGAGATCGTAAAAGGGCAGCGTTGCCCCTGTCGGTGTCCATACGAGAAGATATACGCCCCAGAGGTCGGTCCAGAACAGGTTGAATTCGTGATAATTCAGGGCCCACAAAGTTGCAAAGCCGCCATAAAATAGCAGGATCACAAAGCCCAAGGACGCAGTATAGAAAAGTTGGCGGCGGTTCATTTCGATTCCCGCATAGTATCGTTATCCAACACTAACGGAATTGCGAGATCTCGAGTAGCCTGATGCGGGCCGTCCCGAAGAATGGCTCCTTGATATTGAGGCGCGACAGGCCTCGAAATTTTTGCACATCGGTTCAGCTTGAGCCCGTTCAAGTAGCCGATCCGAAAGTCCGCTTTGGGTCAAAAGCGGCCTTCCCGCTCCAAGGGCTAGGTCGCCCTAGGGTCCGTGCCCCAACGTCCGCTTCGCGCCAATAGCGGTCATTCCCCCACAATGGAACCAAATCGGAAATCGTCTTAGGCTCTGCCGCCCTTGAGCTTGGTCAACATGGCGCGCAACTCCCGTTTTCGCCGGCTAATGTCCCGTTTTTCAGCCACCCACTCCTTCGTGTAGCAGCCGTGCTTCAGCGCGTTCTGATTGCCTTTAGGTGCACCTGATCCGGGAGCACCACCATGTAAATAGCAGCGTGACTTGCCTGACGCCGGAACATTGAGGCATGGGCCATTTTGTGTGTGCGCGCCGCACGAAGCTTCGCCAATTTTCTCAGTCATCAAAGGTTACCCGGCCCGCACCTTTGTGACGTGGCGCGCGACGGCGAACAGCGACACGACATTATCGCCCGCCCTGGCGGCCTCAACTGCAGTGTCAACACCGTTTTTACTAATCGACTTGTCGCGTTCCAAAGTTGCATAGGCTTTCGCCAAGTGTTCATGAACATCACGGCGACGCTTATTGCGATTTTCGATCTGAATATCGAGCTTGCTGGCCCAGCTGCGTAGTTTAAAGTAAAGGGCAGTAAACTCCTCCTCCCAGCCCAACTTACTGATACCGATGAGCTTGCCATCGACCGTTGGATGAAGCTCCAAACGGTTCATCCTACTCAGCATTATTTGCTGGCAGTCGCAGTGTTCCGCAAGCACCTTAATATTATCGATGCGATGAGTAATCATCGTTGCGAGCCATTTATCGGACTCTTCCAGATTCGACAGGGCCTTCAGGTCAAGCGGCCCGGTGTGACGCTCAGTACCGTGGTGCCCGGCCAACTCTCCGTAGCGATACTTATCCAACTCTGTCACGAGCTGGATGGCCGCATTCAGTCCCTTGCGTAATATCGAGTATTCTTTTGAGAACGACTTCGGAGCATCCGCCCGCGAGGCCCATGTCGCAGGTGCTGTTAGCCGCTTGTCGATCTTGTAAATGCTGGTGAGAAGGTCAGCTTCGCGCTCGTCACCGAGCACCGTGTTCGCTTCAAGAAACTCCTCGAGGCCAGATTTGACGGGTTGATCACCAATCACAATGGATTGGACGATTTCTCGCGTGGCCGCCCGTTCACGGGATTCATCAGACGTTGACATAAGAGCACCTTCACAACCCCCGGGTTGGTTCGTGCCCTCCCACTGAAGATGATAGAAGCATGTGTTAGCGATGGCAACTTGGGATTTTGTTTATGTTTTGTTCTGACGGCCCGACATCGAGGGATGCATGCCGGGAAGGCTTGCATGTCCGGACATGTCGCAAAATGGAATTTTTCCAAGGTTTAGGTGGGTTGAATGGATTCCGGACAGTGAGATTGTCGCGACCGACCTACTCCAAGAAAAATAATCTGACCGTGAACGGTAAGAGAACAACGCGACATGAGTTGGCGTCGACGCAGTGTCCATCGCCAGCGTAGAGTTGGGCCGCTGCGAAAGCCTGTGTATGTCGCCGCACCCACTGGCGATGCGTGTCTCACGCCGACACCCATCCGCCAGTAGCCTGAGCCAAACTCCCGAAGCTATTCGCGCAGGTTATCCGGATAGCCGGCGGCAATTTGGACCGCCCCGAAGCCGCCCCCGCCTAGGGCATGGCGCCTTCTTCAATCCGCGCCTTGAGAATCTTGTCGGGCTCGCCGGTGATGGCGCCGTTATTGTGCTCGCCGCCCTTCTTGATCTTGTCCACCACGTCCATGCCCTCGACCACTTCGCCCCAGATGGAATATTGGCGATCGAGCCACGGAGCGTCGTCGAAGCAGATGAAGAACTGGCTGTTGGCGCTGTCGGGATTGGCGGTGCGGGCGGCGGAGATCGTGCCGCGCTTGTGCTTTTCGCCCGAAAACTCTGCCTTGAGGTTGGGCAGTTCCGAGCCGCCCGAACCGGTGCCGGTGGGATCGCCAGTCTGGGCCATGAAGCCCGGAATGACGCGGTGGAACACCACCCCGTCATAGAAGCCCCGCCCCGCCAGGGTCTTGATGCGCTCGACATGACCAGGGGCTAGATCGGGGCGCAGCCTGATCTTTACAGCGCCGTCCTTGAGTTCAAGAATGAGATGATCGGCCATTGTCGTTTTTCCCTAATTGCGTTCCTGGCAGCGTTTGACGAGAGCCCCCGCGACGGCAGGGGTGGTGAAAGGGGTGATGTCTCCCCCCAGGAGGGCGATTTCCTTCACCAGGCGGGAGGAAATGGCCTGGTGGCGCGGATCGGCCATCAGGAAGACGGTTTCGATCTCGCTGGAGAGGCGCTGGTTCATCGCCACCATCTGGAACTCATATTCAAAGTCGGACACCGCGCGCAGCCCACGGATAATGACCGAGGCGCCGACCTGTTCCGCGAACTTCACCAGCAGGCTGTCGAACGGCCTGACCTCGATGACGACATTGCCGACCGCAAGCTTGGCAGCTTCGGCTTCCAGCATCGCGACGCGTTCATCCAGGCTGAACATCGGATCCTTGGCAGCGTTGATGGCGACGCCGATGACCAGCGTGTCCACCAGCTTGACCGCCCGCTTGATGATGTCGAGATGGCCCAGCGTCACCGGATCGAAGGTGCCGGGATAGAGACCGGTGCGCCCACGGCTCACGCTGCGTCCCCGCCGACATCGGCGATGCGCTCGACCGAAACCACCTTCTCGCCTTCGTCCACCTTGAAGATGGTGACGCCGCCGGCAGCGCGACCCTGGATCGAGACGTCGGCGACGGCGATGCGGATGGTCTGACCGGCGTCGGAAATCAGCATCAGGTCGTCGCTTTCCTCCACCGGGAAGGCGGCGATGACGGCGCTGTTCTTGCGGCCCATGCCGATGGCGACGATGCCGGAGCCGCCGCGCCCCGTGACGCGGTATTCGTAGGACGAGGTGCGCTTGCCGAAGCCGCTGGCTGACACCGTCAGTACAAACTGTTCGCGCCCGCCCAATTGGGCATAGCGCTCCGGCGTGAGCGTCGCTTCCTCGCCATTGTCCTCAGGCTCGGCGTCCTCGGCTTCGACAGGGGCTTCGGGTTCGCCGCTTTCGGCCCGGCGCGCCGCATTGGCCTGCTTCAGATAGGCGCGGGCCTCGGCGCTGCTGGCGTCGGAGTGGAAGAGCAGCGACAGGCTGACCACTTCGTCCCCGTCCGCCAGCTTGATGCCGCGCACGCCAGTTGAATCGCGGCCCTTGAAGACCCGGACATCGGTGACGGCGAAGCGGATCGCCTTGCCGGCACGGGTGGTGAGCAGAAAGTCATTGTCCTCGGTGCAGGTGGCGACGCCGACAATGCCGTCGCCTTCCGCCAGCTTCATCGCGATCTTGCCGGACTTGTTGACCTGGGCGAAATCGGAAAGCGCATTGCGCCGGACATCGCCAGACTTTGTGGCGAAGACGACATGCAGCTTCTCCCATTCCGTCTCGTCCTCCGGCAGCGCCAGGATAGCGGTGATGCGCTCGCCTTGCGACAGCGGCAGCAGATTGACCATCGCCTTGCCCTTGCCGGCGATGCGCGCCTCGGGCAGGCGCCAGACCTTCATCTTGTAAGCCATGCCGGTCGAGGAGAAGAACAACATCGGCGCATGGGTATTGGCGACGAACAGGGAAGTGACGAAATCCTCATCCCGCGTCGCCATGCCGGAACGGCCCTTGCCGCCGCGCCCCTGCACCCGGTACTCGTCCAGCGGCGTGCGCTTGATATAGCCGTTATGGCTGACGGTGACGGCGACGTCCTCGCGCTCGATCAGCGCCTCGTCCTCGATCTCGACATCGGCGTCGATCAGTTCGGTCTTGCGCGGGGTGGCAAACTCAGCCCGCACCGCAGCCAGTTCATCCTTGATGATGGCCAGAACGCGGCCGCGGCTGCCGAGGATGTCGAGATATTCACGGATTGCCTCTCCCAGCTTGGCGGCCTCCTCGTTGATCTCGTCCACCCCCAGCGCAGTCAGCCGCTGCAGGCGCAGATCGAGGATGGCCTTGGCCTGCTCCTCGGAGAGACGCATGCTTTCGCCCGCTTCCATCTTGTGGCGGGGATCGGCGATCAGCGCCACCAGCGGCGCCACATCCCTTGCCGGCCAGGCGCGCGCCATCAGCTGCTCGCGGGCGGCGGCCGCGTCGGGCGCGCCACGGATCAGGCGGATCACCTCGTCGATATTGGCCACGGCGACCGCCAGGCCAACCAGGATATGTCCGCGGTCGCGCGCCTTGGCGAGCTCGAACTTGGTGCGGCGGGTGACCACATCCTCGCGGAATCCGACAAAGGCCGCGATCAGCTCCTTCAGATTCATCTGCGCCGGACGGCCGTCATCCAGGGCCAGCATGTTGACGCCGAAGGATGTCTGGAGCTGGGAGTAACGATAGAGCTGGTTCAGCACCACATCACCGGAGGCGTCGCGCTTTAGTTCGATCACGACCCGCATGCCATGGCGGTCGCTCTCGTCGCGGATATCGGCGATGCCTTCGACCCGCTTCTCCCGCACCAGTTCGGCGATGCGCTCCTGCAGCAGCGCCTTGTTCACCATATAGGGAATCTCGGTGACGATGATGGCGTCACGGTCCTTGCGGATCTCCTCGATGGTGCAGCGGGCCCGCATCAGGATCGAACCGCGGCCCCGCGCCAGCGCGCCGCGGGCCGCCTGCTTGCCGATGATCAGCCCGCCGGTGGGAAAATCCGGGCCCGGCACGATCTCGGTCAGCGCCTCCAGATTGATCGCCGGATCGTCGATATAGGCCAGGCAGGCATCGATCACTTCCCCCAGATTGTGGGGCGGAATGTTGGTGGCCATGCCCACCGCGATGCCGGAGGAGCCGTTGACCAGCACATTGGGGAAGCGGGCCGGCAGCACCACCGGCTCCTTCTCGCTGCCGTCATAATTGTCCTGGAATTCGACCGTGTCCTTGTCGATATCCTCGGTCAGGGCATGGGCGATCTTGGCCCGGCGCACCTCGGTGTAGCGCATCTGCGCAGGCGGGTCGCCGTCGACCGAGCCGAAATTGCCCTGCCCGTCGATCAACGGGGCACGCATGGAAAAATCCTGGGCCATGCGAACCAGCGCGTC
>CAZNGO010000039.1:0-51163 GCA_964572805.1 uncultured Rhizobium sp.
GAGTTTACTGGTACTAATCGCTCGATTGGCTTGATCGCCAGCACTCGTTTCATGTCCGGAAGCAAAGCCGGACAGGCAAGCTCAGATCAACAAGTGTCGTATTCATTCTCTTAGTCCTTCGCCGACCTGGTGGTCATAGCGAAGGAATTCTACCCGATCCCATTCCGAACTCGGCCGTCAAAGCCTTCTGCGTCCATGGTACTGCGGCTCAAGCCGCGGGAGAGTAGAACGCTGCCAGGTCTGCCAAGGACTAAGAGAAAGCCTTCACAATTCAAGAAAAGCCCCGGCTCGCGAGAAATCGCAGGTCGGGGCTTTTTGCTTTTTGGCCCCAACCGGCGCGACAATGGCGCGGTGAAGAAGACCCTCGTCACCGTCAACGACCGGATGCAGCGGAATTACCGCTACGAACGTGTGGCGCCGCCGGGCAAGGCGTTCGCGCCGGACTTCAAGCCCGATCTCAGTCCGAAACAGATGCTCGAACTGGGCGTGTTCGGCGGCAAATACCTGACCGACTGCCGCAAGGAATTTCCCGCCGCATGGTTCGCGCGCGCCAGGCTGTCGCCCAAGGCCAGGGATCCATCGCTGAATTTCTTCGGCGTTGACGCCTCCCAGCCGCTCATCGTGTGGCGGCAGAAAGGCTGGATCCACCCCGACGATCCGCGCGGCTGGTTCCAGTGGTATTGCCGCTACTGGATGGGCCGCCGGCATGAGGATGATGCCCGCCAGATCAGGCGCTGGAAGCAGATCGCGCGCCACATCGCGCAGGTGCGCCGCAATTGCGAGCCGGGCGACTGCCATTGCCGCCCGCGCCAGCGCCAGGCGCTGCTGCACTGGGCCTATGACAGCCGCAAATTCTGAGCCTCACGCCATCAGTAATTCCAGCGCCATCGGCTGGAACAGCCTGGGCAGCAGGAAATCCGGCAGAAGAAACTGCGGCCAGGCGACAGAGACGCCATCGGGCTGCATGATCTGCAGGCACAACCCGTCCGTATCGGGGAAATGGGCATAACGGCAGCCCGCGGCGATGGCGGCGCTGGCAAAGCCGTAATCCTCGTTGAAATTGGTTTCCGGGAAGCGGATGTCCCGCCACACCAGCTTGCGATAGACGTAATTGTAGCCGAAGCCGGCATAATGGGTCTCGAACCGCCGCGAATCCTCCTCACTGAGGATCACCGGCGTGATCGCATCGCCGGCGAACATCCGGTAATGCAGCCCGCGGGTATGGGCGGTGTTCCAGTAGGCGAGCTGGGCGTGCTTGCGGGAATAGATGAACCAGGCAGAGAATTTCGCCATGTCGGCGCCGTGCCGCGACAGCAGCTCCAGCATGGTCTTGAGGTAATCGGGCGCATAGTAATCGTCATCGTCGAAATGGGCGATCACCGGCGCCTCGGCCCGTTGCGCCAGCCAGTTGCGCTTGGCGCCGACGCTCATGCGGCCGCCGGCATGGTGGTGGTAGCGAATGCGCGGATCGGTCAGGCCGGCGAAATAGGCCGAAGGTTCGGGCCCGTCATCCAGGATCAGCCATTCGAAATCCTGCACCGTCTGCGCTATCACCACGCGGTGCTGTCGCTCCAGCAGCCGATGCCGGTTGAAGGTCGGCGTGGTAATGGAAATGACGGGCATCCCGGCCTCCCGGGCGGAAGGCTAGTTGTTCGCCGCTTCGCGCACCAGCGGCTTCAGGATGAAGCCGGAGACGGCATAGACGCTGCCGAATTGCTGGCTGGGCACGTCCCAGACCCGCACCTTCGACCAGTCATTCCTGGCGCTGACGTCCAGCACCGGCGTGCCATGATCGATCTCGCCCTTGTTCATCCAGTTGGCCTGCTCCACCCGGATTTCGCGGGGCGAGATGATTTCGCTCACCACCGCGACATGGCCCTTTTTCAGCTTGGCCGAGCCGGAAAACACCATCACCGCTTCTTCGAGCGGCTGGCTGGTGCGGGTGTAAAGATTCTTCGCCCGCGCCCACCAGGTTTTGGCGTCGCCGAAAATGGCGAGGCCCGAAAGATTGCGGGCGAACTCGACGCAGAACAGCTTCCTGGGCGCCTTCTCCACCGTCGCGGCCGCCCGGACGCGCGGCGCCGGCAGGTGCGGCGCGGGAAGCGCATTCAGCACCAGCCTGGTCTGGAGCGGGGCCGGCGCTTCAAGATGGCGCGGCAGCGGCGCGATCCATGCTTTCGGCGTGGACTCGACCAGCGGAATCGGGGCTTCGGGCTGCGGCGCGGCCACCAGCTTCCAGGCCGCATCCAGATGCCGGTCCAGGGTCTGGTGCATGGCATCGAGCTGGCGGCCGGCGAAATCCAGCACACCCGCCTGCGCCGAGAGCGGAGCAAGCGCCAATGCCAGGGTGAGGAAGAGTTTGCGCACGTTCATATCCGGCTTTGCGTTTCAGGTCGTCGCCCGCGCCGGATCCGGCATGGGATGCATTGTCGGACTTGAGATCTGGGTGCCCCCGCAGAACCTGTGCCCACGGCGTTTCTAGGCCGTCCGGGCACCATCACAAAGAGGTTTTGTTGCAACGCTTTCGTGACTCGTTCTCCAGCATAAGCACCTGATTTATAACAGAAATATTCCATTGTTGCATCTTTGCACCAGGCCGGTCGAGAGCGGTATTGCTGCACTGCGGCATTGAGCTATCCTGCTGCGGGGGAAAGTCATGGAACTGCTGGGCTCGCCGGGCCGCACGCTGGTCTCGATCATACTGTTCAATCTTGCCGTGATCGTGCTGGCCACCCTGGGCTACATGGCGGCCGGCTGGAGCTTTGCCGATTCCAGCTACATGGTGCTGCTCACCATCTACACGGTGGGCTATGGCGAGGTGCATCCCATCGCCACGCCATACCTGCACGCCGTCACCGTGTCGCTGATGATCCTGGGCTGCACCGGCATGATCCTTCTGACCGGCGCCCTGGTCCAGTTCCTCACCATCACCCAGCTGCAGCAGATTCTTGGAGGCCGTCGCGTGAAAGCGGAAATCGACAAGCTCGAAGACCATGTCATCATTGTCGGCTTCGGCCGCATCGGCGTCATGCTGGCGCGGGAACTGAAGGCCGGCGGGAGCAAATTCGTGGTGCTGGAGCACAACGAGAAACGCGCCGCCGAGGTGCGCGAGCTGGGCCATCTCTGCCTGGTGGGCGACGCCACCGACGAGCGGTTGCTGCGCGAGGCGGGCGTGGCGCGCGCCCGCATCCTCGCCACCGTGCTGCCCAACGACGCCGCCAATGTCTTCATCACCCTCTCGGCCAAGGCGCTCAATCCCGGCATCGAGATCATCGCCCGCGGCGAGCAGCCCAGCACCGAAAGCAAGCTGCTGCAGGCCGGCGCCGCCAAGGTGGTGATGCCCACCCATATCGGGGCCGAGCGCATCGCCGAACTGATCCTGTTTCCCGAAACCGCCCGCATGCTGCGGACCTCCGAGAAATTCAGCGAACTGGAACGCACCCTGCGCGGGCTGGGGCTGGAGATGGAAGTGATCGTGGCGCCGCAAAAGGGCGCCCTGACCGGACTTTCCATCGCCGAGATGGAGGAGCGGGCGCGCGGCAAGTTCTTCGTGCTGCAGCTCAATCGCCAGGGCGGCGACAGCATCACCAATCCCGACCGTGCCTTGCGGGTGAATGGCGGCGACGGGGTGGTGATCGTCAGCCGCAGCGGCGGCTCCAGCGCCCGCCTGCTGTTCGAGGCCCCGGCCGAGAAAGTGCGGGCCGGACGCTCGACTTTCTGAAGCGCAAGGAAAAACGCCCGGCGCAAGGGCCGGGCGTTTTACAGCGCCTTGAGGCGGCTACTTCTTCAGGCTCTGGACCATCGCCAGGCTCTTGTCGACATGATCCTGCGGCGAAAGCTTGTCCGCCGCCGAAGACATGGTGGCCAGCACCTTGCCGTCACGACCGACGACGAAAGTCACGCGCTCGATGAAGCCATGGCCGATCTCATTGCCCTTCACGTCCTTGGCCCCGGCGCGGGCTGCACTGACATTCAGGTTGTAGGTCGCGGCGATCTTGGTGTCGGCGTCGGAGGCGATGGGGAACTTGCCGGCGCAGAAATCCGGATCGGCGGAAAAGACCTTCAGCCGCTCCAGGCTGTCGGCCGAAACGCCGAGCACCTGCGCCCCCGCCGCGGTGAACTTGTCGATGCTTTCGGCGAAGGCATGGGCCTCGGCATCGCAGCCGCCGGTGTAGGCGGATGGATAGAAATAGACCACCACCGGACCCTTGGAGAGCGCGGTCTTGAGGTTGAAGCTGAAATCCTTGCCGCCCAGGCTGCCCTTGGCGGAGAAATCGGGGGCGGTGTCGCCGGGCTTGAGCGCGGCCAGGGCGGGCGTGGCGGCGAGGGCCGCGACAAGGCCGGCCAGAATGAGCGTTTTCATGGGGAGTGTCCTTCCTGGAGAGGGCAAAGCCTAGCATGGCGCGGGGAACCGTTGAAGGCGCGGGCGGGGCCCGTTAGCCTGCCGGCCCCGC
This sequence comes from uncultured Rhizobium sp., assembly GCA_964572805.1. Classification (GTDB taxonomy): domain Bacteria; phylum Pseudomonadota; class Alphaproteobacteria; order Micropepsales; family Micropepsaceae; genus Rhizomicrobium. The sequence goes on from CAZNGO010000039.1 coordinate 4,455, forward strand.
ATGAAATGAGGGCCCGATGGGCGTTTCCCGGCTTGAGCATGTGAATATCCGCTGCGCCCGGCTGGCGGCGACCACGGCCTTCTATGAGGACATTCTCGGCCTGCGCCAGGGACCACGCCCGGACTTCCCCTTCCGCGGCGCCTGGCTTTATTGCGGCGACACCGCCGTGGTGCACCTGGTCGAGGCCGCCGACCATCCCGGCTCCTGGACCGGCACGCTTGACCGCGCCAGCGACAGGACACCGGGCCTGGATACCGGCGCCTTCGACCATGTCGCCTTTCATGGCGAAGATTTTGAAGGAATGAAGACGAAACTGCAGGACGCCGGCCTGGCCTTCCGCGAACGGGCGGTGCCGGGCGGCACGCTCAGGCAGCTGTTCGTGCCCGATCCGGAAGGCGTGATGGTCGAGCTGAACTTCTACGCCTGATAAGGGCTAGTCCTTGGCCCGTTCGACATAGCTGCCGTCTTCGGTCATCACCACGATGCGGGTGCCGGTGACGATATGGGTCGGCACCATGGTGCGCACCCCGTTGGACAGCATCGCCGGCTTGAACGAGCCGGAAGCGGTCTGGCCCTTGGTCACCGGTTCGGTGTCCACGACTTCGAAGGTGGCGCGCTGGGGAATCTCGATCGAGATGGCGTTGCCCTCGAACAGCTGCAGCTGCACTTCCATGTTCTCCATCAGATAGGGGGCATAGTCGCCCACCACATCCGCGCCGACATGCAGCTGGTCGAAACTCTGCGGGTTCATGAAGATGTAATGGTCGCCGTCCTGGTAGAGATAGTTGAAGTTCTGGTGCTCGACGAAAGCCTTCTCGACGCTGTCGGTGGTGCGCAGCCGCTCCACCGTCTTGACCCCGTCGGAAATGCGGCGCATCTCCAGATGCGTCACCGGCGTGCCCTTGCCGGGATGGATGTTCTCGGCCGTCAGCACGAGATAAAGCTTGCCGTCCTTTTCCAGGACATTGCCTTTGCGCACGGAGCTGGCGATAACCGAAACCACGGAAAACCTCTCAAATCTGGCGATTTGGCGGGGTCTTTAGCAGCAAGAGGGCCTGAACTCAAATGCCGTGGTGGGAGCCCGAAAATCACGCCGACCGCCGCCCCCTGCTTCTGACGCGGGGCCGGATAAAGGCCGGATTGCGGGCCTGGTTCGAGGCTGAAAGCTTCACCGAAGTGGAATGCGGCGCCCTGGTGGCCTCGCCCGGCAACGAGACCCATCTGCATGCCTTCCGCACCGAACGGATCGGGCCGGACGGCGCGGCGCATCCCGCCTATCTGCACACTTCGCCCGAATTCGCCGCCAAGAAGCTGCTGGCGGGGGGCGAGATGAAAATCTTCGAATTCGCCCGCGTCTTCCGCAACCGGGAAGGCGGGCGCCTGCACGCCCCCGAATTCACCATGCTGGAATGGTATCGGGCGCGCGAACCCTATGAAGCGGTGGTCGCCGATGCGCTGGCGCTGGTGCGGCGGGCAGCCGAAATTGCTGAAACGAAGCAGCTGCGCCATCAGGACCGTTCCTGCGATCCTTTTGCCGAGGCGCAATGGCTGACGGTGGCCGATGCCTTCGCGCGCCATGCCGGCATTGACCTGCTGGCGACGCTGACGCCGTCGGGCGAACCCGACCGTGACGCCCTGGCCAGGGTCTGCGGCTTCACGCCTGCCGAAGACGAGGACTGGCCGGACATTTTTTCCAAAATCCTCACCGCCAGTATCGAACCGCATCTGGGCCAGGGCCGCCTGACCGTGCTTCACGAATATCCCCGCCCCGAAGCGGCACTGGCGCGGGCTGTGCCCCGCGATCCGCGGCTGGCGGAGCGCTTCGAGCTTTATGCCTGCGGCGTCGAACTGGCCAACGGCTTTGGCGAGCTTACCGATGCCGCCGAGCAGCGCCGCCGGCTGCAGGCCGAGATGGCGAAGAAAGCGCGGCTTTATGGCGAACGCTATCCGCTGGACGAGGAATTCCTGGCGGCGCTGGCGGCGATGCCGCCCGCTTCCGGCGTGGCGCTGGGGTTCGACCGGCTGGTGATGCTGGCGACGGCTGCGCCGCATATCCGCGACGTGCTCTGGACCCCGCCGCTCTAGAGCGCGATCCGGAAAAGTGTGAAGCGGTTTTCCGGTTAAATCGCGCGAAAATCAAAGCCCGCATGGCCGCTTTGCACGCTGCGGGGTGGAAAAAGCCCCGGCTCGGGAGCAGTTTGCCGCCGCAATGACCGACACGACCCGCTCTCTGAAAGCCGTCCACGCCACCAGCTTCGCCGTGCTGGCGGCCATCAGCTTCAGCCACCTGATCAACGACATGATCCAGGCGGTGCTGCCGGCGATCTATCCCACCCTGAAGGACGAATTCCGCCTGTCCTTTTCCCAGGTCGGCTTCATCACTTTCGCGTTCCAGTGCACCGCCTCGCTGCTGCAGCCGGCGGTGGGCTGGATGGCCGATCGCAGGCCGGCGCCCTATTCGCTGGCGCTCGGCATGGTCTCGACCCTGGCCGGGATAATCGCGCTGGGCTTCGCCAATTCCTACGTCCTGGTGCTGGCGGCGGCGATGCTGGTCGGCATCGGCTCTTCCGTGTTCCATCCCGAATCCGCCCGTGTCGCCCGCATGGCCTCGGGCGGGCGGCACGGCCTGGCGCAATCGCTGTTCCAGGTCGGCGGCAACACCGGCACCTCGCTGGGGCCGCTGACCGCAGCGCTGGTGGTCGCCTGGTGGGGCCAGAACGGCGTGGCGGTCTATGCCATCGCCGCGGCCATCGCCATTTTCATTCTCATCAAGATCGGCGGCTGGTACAGCAGCCATGGCCTCAATCGCATGCGCACATCGCACGCAGCGCCGCCGCTGCCCTATTCGCGTGCCCGCATCCGGGCCAGCCTTGGCATCCTGGCGCTGCTGATCTTCTCGAAATATCTCTACATGGTCAGCATCACCAGCTATTTCACCTTCTACCTGATCCACACGTTCGGAGTGTCGGTGCAGGTGGCGCAGCTGCATCTGTTCGCCTTTCTGGCGGCGATCGCGGCCGGCACCCTGGCGGGCGGGCCGCTGGGCGACCGCTTCGGCCGCAAATACGTGATCTGGTTTTCCATCCTGGGGATGCTGCCTTTCACCCTGATGCTGCCTTTCGCCAACCTGTTCTGGACCGGCATCCTGTCGGTGATCATCGGCGCGGTGATGGCCTCGGCCTTTCCCGCCATCGTGGTCTTTGCCCATGAACTGGCGCCGGGGCGCCTTGGGATCATTTCAGGCATCTTCTACGGCTTTGCCTTCGGCGTGGCCGGGCTGGGCGCGGCGCTGCTGGGCGGATTGGCCGATGCCACCTCCATCGCCTTCGTCTATAAGGTCTGTTCCTTCCTGCCCGCGATCGGACTGGCGACGATGTTCCTGCCCAACCTCAAGCTGACACGCAGATGACAATAGACGATGTGGCGCGCCGCTATGCCGTGGCGGTGTCGCCGACCCTGCTGTCGCTGGTCGATCCCGCCGACCCGAACGATCCCATCGCGCGCCAGTTCCTGCCCTCGCTCCAGGAACTGAATCTGTTGCCGCAGGAGCTGGCCGACCCCATCGGCGACGCGGCGCATTCGCCGGCGCCCGGCATCGTCCACCGCCATGCGGGGCGGTTGCTGTTCAAGATCGTCGCGTCCTGTCCGGTCTATTGCCGCTTCTGCTTCCGCCGCGAGATGGTGGGGCCGGGCCGGGAGAATGCGCTGTCGCCGGCCGATTTCGAGGCGGCGCTGGCCCACATCGCCGCCCACCGCGAAATCCGCGAAGTCATCCTCACCGGCGGCGACCCCTTCATTCTTTCGCCGCGCCGCATGGAGGAAGTTTCGGCGCGGTTGGGTGAAATCGCGCATGTCAAGATCGTGCGCTGGCACACCCGCGTGCCGCTGACCGATCCGGCACGGGTAAACGACGCGCTGGTGGCGGCGCTGCACGGGGCAGGCGCCACCCACTGGATCGCCATTCACGCCAATCACGCCAGGGAATTCGGCGCCGAAGCGCGCCGCGCCATCGCCCGCCTGGCCGATGCCGGCCTGCCGCTGGTCAGCCAGTCGGTGCTGCTCAAGGGCGTCAATGACGATGCCGCCACGCTGGCCAATTTGATGCGGACTTTCGTGGAGAACCGCATCAAGCCCTATTACCTGCACCATCCTGACCTGGCGCCCGGCACGTCGCATTTCCGCAATGCCATTCCCCAAGGCCTGGCGCTGATGCGGGAATTGCGCCGGCAACTCTCAGGCCTGGAAGTGCCCACCTACATGCTCGATATCCCCGGCGGCTTCGGCAAGGTGCCGCTGGAAAGCGATCATCTGGAGATCTCGGAACGCGGCATCCGCATTCGCGACACGCAAGGCGCGTGGCACGATTATTCGGATCACATCGCTTCCTGAACCGGTTTGCCCCTGAGCCGCTTGAAGAACGCGCTGACGCGGTGCCGCGCCTGTTCGCGCCTGACCACGCCCATGTCGGTCACCCAGTTGAGCTGGATCACCCGGCGCGGCCCCTCGAAGGCATGGAAACCATGCCAGGCATTGGGCTGGTTCCTGAAGATCAGCAGCGTGCCCTGGTCGGGCGGCACTTCGGCGATCATGTCTTCCAGGTCGTGCGGCCCGCGCAACAGGCGCAGGCGGCCGCCGGGCGCTTCCCATTCATTGTTCATGTAGATCAGCACGGTGATCAGCTTGGTGCGGCTGTCGGTGTGAATCTGGCCGTCCCGCGCGGCCGATTGCCCGCGCGCCGTCACCATGGTGGGGCGGCCCTTGAGGCTGAGGCCGAATTTCTCTTCCACCGCGCGGGTGAACTCGGGCCCCTGGATCGCCGCCATGAAGGCGCGGAAAGCGGGTCCGTAAGTCAGGGTCGGCAGGGGAAAGCTGCCGGGATGCTCGACATGCGGATAATCGGCGTTGATCGCCGCCATCGCCTCGCGGCGCACGAAGTTGGGCACCATCAGATAGGCAAAAGGCTCGGGCGTCAGCGGCGTGGCGGCGAAGGCCTCGATGTCGATTGGCAGGGCGGTCATGGCCGGGAAAATATCCCAACCCCGGAAAAACAGAAAGGGCGGTCTTGCGACCGCCCTTTCCTCACTGGCCTTTCATTTGCCCCACGAAAAGCCAGATGTTCGTGTCTAATCAGTTGGTCGAGTAGTGCAGGATCTGCGCCTTGTTGCCGATCGCGCCCGACGTCATGCTCATGCTGCCGCCGATATTGGTCGCCTGGGTGTTGATGGTCGAGGTGTTGAAGGCGCTGTTCAGCTGCATGTTGTGGATCGGCATGTTCTGGGCATTGCTGTCGGCCTCGAAGGAGTTGCCCATCGAGAGCGACTGCATCGCCATGTCGCCGACCACGCCGTTGACCTTGGCATTGATCTGGGTGGACGGATCGGAGGCGGCGCATTCCTGGCGGTTGCTCACCGACGTCAGAACCGGATCGGTCGAGACCGAAGCGCCGTTGCAAAGCGCCTGGTTCGAGAACCCGACGCTGCCCCAGACATTGGAGACATCGGCCGTGATGTTGGAACCGATGGCGGCGTTGGGGCCGACATACTGGTTGTTCTTCACCGTGGTGTTGTTCATCGTCATGATGTCCACCAGATTGCCGGCCGCGGCGCCCTGGAAGGCGGCGTCGCCGCCCACCGAGTTCACCACCGTGTTCAGGTTCGACCACTGGTTCTGCAGGGTCACCTGGCCGTTGATGATGCTGGACTGGCCCCCGGAGGTGTCGTTCCAGCTGCCATAACCGGCGCCGTTAGAAGCCTGTGCGCATACCAGTGTCGCCGAGGACATCGTCAGTAGTGTAGCCGCGATAAGGGTTCGAGCGATTGACATTATTCGTCTCCATGGGGCGATAGGCGGTGGGTTGCTGATAAACGGGTTGCTGCGGATAGCCGGGCTGCGGATAGCCGGGCTGCGGATAGCCATAAGGCTGCTGGAAGCCCGGCTGCTGATAGCCGTAGGGCTGCTGGTAGCCCTGCTGCTGCGGATAGCCCTGCTGCGGGGCGTAGGACTGGGCATAGGCCGCGGCCTGCTGCTGGTACGGGTTGCCGTTGGACAGATAATCGACCGAGACGGCGCAGGCCCCGGGCGCATTGTAGGCGCGGGCGACCATCTCCAGCACGCTGCGCTCGATGATCGAGCGCACCGCCAGCTGGACCGGCTCGAGGGCGCTTTCGCCGGCCGAGGCGTCGAGGAAGTTGGCGCCCAGGAAGCTGAAGATGCCGGCCGAAACCTGGCGGCCGATGATCTGCTTCTGGTAGGAAACCACGTCCACATTCTCGCCCGTGATCGAGTTCACCAGGCGCAGATCCGCGCCGATGTTCATCACATACATGCTGCCGCCGAAGGTGCCCTTGGTGGCCGCGGTGCCGCTGCCGCCACCGTCGCCGGTGAGGTTCTCGGAGCGGATGTTGAAGTTCAGTTCGGTGATGCCGCCGACGATGTAGTAGTCGGAGCCCAGCACCGAGCCGGACATGATCTTGCGATAGTCGCCCGGCGACTTGGCGTTGTCGTCGGCGATCAGCTTGTTGTTGGCGTATTTCAGGTCCATCTCAAGGACGGAGGTGTCGAAGCGCTCCACGATCGGCACGCCGGCCTTGGCCAGGGCGGCGATCGCCATCAGCGAGGCGCCGGCGGTGATCTTGCGGCCCGAACCGTCGGATTCGCTCTTGCCGGTATAGTCGCTGATCTGGCCGACCGCGATCTTGATCGGGCGCTGGCGGGTGAAGCCCGACATGCATTTCAGCGCGGCGGAATAGGGGGTGTCGTTGGCGATCACGGGCGCGCCGCCGATCGGGCTGGTGTAGCGCCCGACGCCGTCGGCGTAGGGGCTGATGCAGCCTTCGAGCGCGAAGGCTGCGGCCAGGGCCAGAGCCAGCGGCTTCAGGAGGTGTTTGCGTCCACGAGGCGTCATGGGAGGGGCTTCCCTATGTCTTTCTTGCTGATCAGTGCTTGGTGTTGAGGTCAACAGAAGCGGTCTGGTTGCCGGTGTTGGTCTGGCGTGAATCGACGACTACGGTGTTGTTGAACCCGATCACCTGGACCTGCAGCTGGTTGCCGATCGCGGTGGCCTGGCCATACGCGGCTCCTGCACCGCCCGTGCCAGCACCGGCGCTGGCCGACTGGCCGCCCTGGTTCATGCCGAAATTGGCGGAGGTGATCTGACCGTCCACCATGGTGAGGTTGCCGTTCTGGTCGCGCAGGCTGTAGTTGGCGGCGCTGTTCTGGTTCATCGCGCCATAGCCGTTGTAGCCGGCGGAATTGTTCCAGGCCTGCGCCCCCGCCGCGGTGGCGGCGAAAGAGGCGCAAAGGGCGAGACCGATGATCTTGAACAGGCGCATGGCGGGGCTTCCGATGTGTTCGTCCAGGTCTTCGCAAGCGCCGTGCCAGTCCTTAATCGCCGTTAAGCATTGGCCGTCCCGCCGCGGCACGGAAGCGCCGCTTTTTCCGGCTTTTTCCGGCAGGCGCGGCGGCGGGAACGCCGCCGGACGATCCGGTCTTCACCCCTTCCGGCCGTGCCGGGGTGGCGCATCGTGCCGGAATGGCACTGGTCAAAGTCCCGCCGATACGGTGTAAAGGGCCATGGCGTTCCTGCATTCCGGCGAAGGCCGGCAACCGGCCTTCAACGTGCCCGCCATTGTGCTGGGCCTGATCGGGCTTCTTGTCGCCGCGCATGGCTTTCGCCTGGCGCTGCCGCCGGCCCAGGGGGCCGATTTTGTCAGTGATTATGCCTTCATCCCGGCGCGGCTGCTCTTTGCCGGTTCATTCTGGGACAAGGCTGTACCGTTCGTGAGCTACATGGCGCTGCATGGCGACTGGGGCCATGTCGCGATCAACTGCCTGTGGCTGCTGGCCTTCGGGCCCATCGTTGCCCGCCGCTTCGGTGCGCCGCTGTTTATTCTCTTCTTCCTGGTCTGCGGCGTCCTCGCCGCCGCCCTGCTCCTGGCCTTTGACTGGGGCGGCAGCGACCCGGTGGTGGGCGCCTCGGGCGCGATCTCCGGGCTGATGGCGGCGGGCATCCGGCTGCTGCCGGGACTGGCGCCCTGGGCACGGCCCGGCGAGGCGCCGATGGCGCCGCTCTTCTCCCGCCAGGTGCTGGGCTTCACCGCGGTCTGGGTGGTGATGAATGTGGTGACCGGACTCTGGGGCCTGGGCCTGGTGCCGGCGGGGCAGGCGATTGCCTGGCAGGCGCATCTGGGCGGCTATTTCGCCGGCCTGGTTCTCGCCGGCGCGTTCGACCGGTTGCGGCGGGTTCCCGCGCCATCCCGCGAGGGTTGAACCAGGCCGGCGCGCTTGCCCCTGCAGGCATCTTGTGGCTCGCTACCGCCACTGGCCGAAGCAGAACCAGACCGAACGGCACGCCAGGGGGGACAAGATGTTGCGTCGCTGCGCCTCGCTGACCGCGTTGCTGCTTTCGGGCGCGCCCGCGCTGGCGCAGGGCATCGAGACCATCAACGTCACCGCCGAGCATCGCGTGGAGGACGTAGAGAGCGTGCCGATGGCGGTCAGCGCCTTCCAGGCCGATGATGTCGCCGACCGCCGCCTGGAGGGGGTGCGTGACATCCAGTTCGCCACCCCAAACGTCAATTACACCAAGACCAACTTCACCAGCTCCAACTTTTCCATCCGCGGCATCGGCACCCAGGTGATCTCCAGCGACAGCGAATATGGCGTCGCCTTCAACCTGGATGATGTCTACTACGCCGTGCCGCCGATCGACGCCGCCCAGTTCTACGACGTGGAGCGCATCGAGGTGCTGCGCGGGCCGCAATCCACCCTCTATGGCCGCGGCGCCACCGGCGGCGCCTTCAACCTGTTCAGCGTCCGCCCCAATCTGGACGCCAACGCCGCCGACCTTTCGGTCAGCGCCGGCAATTATGCCGCCGCCGAGGTCAAGGGCATGGTGAACATGCCGCTTGTCCCCGGCGAACTGGGATTGCGCCTGGCCGGCGACTGGATCCGCCATGATGGTTACACGCAGAATATCTTCGGCGCCGGATCGCGGGTGGATTCCCGCGATCTGTGGTCCGGCCGCGCGCTTTTGCGCTGGCAGCCGGACACCGATACCACCCTGGACCTGATCGCATCGCATTCGGCCGAAGCCGACAGCCGGCTGCGCGGCCAGAAGCAGCTTTGCGACACCGATCCCACCGGCACCCTGGGCTGCCTGCCCGATGCGCTGTCGGGCAATGGCGGCGCGGTCAATCTGAACGCCACCTTCTTCAACAGCCCGGTTTCGATGCAGGCGCTGGGCGTCACCTTCGCCCCGGTCTATCAGGCGCTGGGGCTTTCGGCCGCGGCGGCGCGGGCGACGGCGGCGGGGCTGGGCCTGACCGATCTCAGCCAGGCCTTCGTCGCCGCGCCCGGGGCGGTGCCGGCCGATCCGCGCGTCATCAACTCCGACGTCACGCCGCGCCTGAAGGCCGCCAGCAATTCCATCACCTTCGAGGGCAAGCGGCGCCTGAATGACTGGCTCTCCGCCACCCTGGTGGCGGCCTATGCCGACACTTTCTTCCTCAGCAACCAGAGCTACACCAACCAGCCCGGCCCGGCGTTCAATCCGGTCCTGCTGGCAACCAGCCTTGCCACCTTCCAGGCGACGCTCAATTCCTATGCCGGCGCCCATCTGGTGCCGGCTTCCTATGCCAGCGCCACCAGCGGGCCCTATGCCTTCATTCTGGATCCCGGCCATGCCGGGACGCTGCCGACCTCCAGCTTCGCAAACCTGGGCGTGATCGGCGGCGCGATCGACCGCTACACCGCCAACGAATATGTCTATGACCAGGCGCATGGCTTCAACCGCCAGAACTCGGTGGAGCTGCGCTTCAACAGCGACCTCAAGGGGCCGCTGAATTTCCAGCTCGGGCTTTATTACCTGCGCGCCGATTCGCCCGCCGATTACGAATTGGCGGCCAACACCCAGGATTACGGCCAGGTGCTGCTGGGGGCCCTGCTCGGCCCGGTGCGGGCGGGATCGCTTTGCGCCAACGCCACCGGCTGCATCTATGGTCCGCCCTATTATCACAACCAGGGCGAACGGGTGGTGACCGACTCCAAGGCGATCTATGGCGAGGCCTATTACGAACTCATCCCCAACACGCTGAAGCTCACTCTGGGACTGCGCGGCACCGAGGACCGCAAGAGTTTCGAGGGCCGCATCGCCATTCTCAACGGCCTGATCCCCACCGGCAGCCGCGACGAGGCTTCGGCGCTGGCGGCGCTGGTGGCGCAGGGCCAGGCCGATTTCGACAAGGGCGTGGCGGGCAACCAGCTGTTCGAGGAAACCAGGCGCAAATACGACAAGCTCACCGGCCGCGCCGTGGTCAGCTATACGCCGGAGCTCGGCTTCACCGACCAGACGCTGCTCTACGCGTCCTATTCCAAGGGCTACAAGGCGGGCGGCTCCAATCCCGGCATCCAGCCGGGCAACCTGGATGGCATTCCCGCTTCCTATCTGCCGGAATCGGTGGACGCCTATGAGCTGGGAAGCAAGAACCGCCTGATGGGCGGAGCGCTCGAGGCCAATCTCACCCTCTGGTATTATGATTATCGCAACTACCAGATCTCGACCATCGTCGCCAACACCTCGGTCAACAGCAACATCAACGCGCGGCTGGGCGGCCTGGAAGGCGAATTCCGCTGGCGGCCCGATACCCGCTGGTCCTTCAATCTCAATCTCGCGCTCACGCAGTCACGTGTCGACAACACCATGCAGGTCGATACCCGCAATCCGACCGCCGGCGCCGCCAACACGCTGCTGATCAAGGACGCCAACCTCACCACCACCAATGCCGGCAATTGCGTGCTCTATTATGGCGGCGGCAATTTCGCAGCCGACTTCGCCGCGCTGCAGGGCCTTTCGGGCGGCCTGTTCTTCGCCCCGCCCGGCGGCACCGACGCGCTGAAGGGCTCGGGCATCGCCCACACCGCCTATGGCAGCTGCTATGCCGGCACCAGTTCCAGCGATCCCTTTTACGGCCTTTCCCTCAACAGCCCGCAACTGCAGGCGCTGCTGGCGGCGACACATTTCGCCACCGCCAACGCCGCCATCGGCGGCACGCTCACCGGCGTGCCGCGCAACCTCAAGGGCAACATGCTGGGCAATACCGCGCCGGCCACGATCAGCTTCGGCTCGGAATACAGCCAGCCGCTGGATGGCGGCTTCACCCTGACCGGCCGCGCCGAATGGTACTGGCGCGCCGGCATGTATGGGCGCATCTTCAATGACGGCGCCGACCGGCTGCCGGCCTTCCATCTCGCCAATCTGTTCCTGACCCTGACGCCGCCATCAGGCGGCTGGCAGCTGGAGGCCTATGCCAAGAATCTGGGCGACGCCGCCGGCATCAACGGGCTTTATCTCTCGGGGGCGACATCGGGCCTGTACAGCGGCGCCTTCTATACCGATCCGCGCACTTACGGACTGCAGCTTCACGCCAGCTTCTGACGGGCGCTACTCGGCCGGTGCCGGGATCGGCGCACGGCGATCCCTGGGCGAGATGCGCTGCGCCAGCCTGTCGAGATAGGTGTAGATCACCGGCGTGATGTAGAGCGTCAGCAGCTGCGACAGCAGCAGGCCGCCCGCCACGCACAGGCCCAGGGGACGGCGGGAATCGGCGCCCGCGCCGGTGCCCAGCGCGATCGGCAGGGTGCCCATCATCGCCGCCATGGTGGTCATCATGATGGGGCGGAAGCGGGTGATGGCGGCTTCGTGGATCGCTTCCTCCGCCGAGACGCCGGCATGGGCGCGCTGCTTGGTCAGGGCGAAGTCGATCATCATGATGGCGTTCTTCTTGACGATGCCGACCAGCATGATCATGCCGACAAAGGCGTAGAGCGTCAGCGGCAGGCCCACCAGGTAGAGCGTCAGCAGCGCACCCATCGCCGCCGAGGGCAGGCCCGACAGGATGGTGAGCGGATGGATGAAGCTCTCATAGAGGATGCCGAGGATGATGTAGACGACCAGCATGGCCAGCACCAGCAGCCAGCCCATGCCCTGGGTCGAGCTCTGGAACGCCGCCGCCGTGCCCTGGAAACTCCCCATGATGGTGTCGGGCATCTCGACGGCGCGGCTGGCCCGGGCGATGCCGCTGACCGCGTCGGAAAGGGCATGGCCGGGCGACAGGTCGAAGGAAATGGTGATGGCGGGCACCTGGCCGGCATGGTTGATGCTGATCGGCATGGTCTGGTTGGTGATGTCGGTCACCGCGGTCAGCGGCACCAGCGTGCCATTGCCGCCCGTGCCGTTGCCCGCGCCGCCGTTGCCCGCGCCGCCATTGCCGGTGCCGGCGCCGCCGGCAGTGATGTAGAGCTTGGCCAGGGCGGAAGGATCGCGGCTGTATTGCGGCAGCAGTTCCAGGATCACTTCATACTGGTTCGAGGGGGCGTTGATCTGGGAGATCTGGCTGGAGCTGAAGGCGGCGCCCAGCGCGGTTTCGATCTGCTGCGGCGAGACACCGAAGGCGGCGGCGCGGTCGCGGTTGATGTTGACCTGGACCGAGGGCATGGCGGCGTCATAGTCGCTGGTGACGTCGATGAAGGCCGGGTCACCCCGCATCTCGTCCATCAGCCGCGCCGACATCACCTGCAGCTGCTGCAGGTCCAGGCCCTGCAGCGTGTACTGGTAATTGGAGCGCGCCATGCGCCCGCCCAGGCGCACCGGCGGCGGATTGGTGAGGAAGATGTTGGCGCCGGGGATGCGCGAGAGCTTGGGCCGCAGTTCCCGGATCACCTGGTCGGCACTCAGCTTGCGCTCGTCACGTGATTTCAGCGCGATCAACTGCAACTGCGCTGAATTGACGCCGGCCTGGCCGTTGCCGCCCATGATCGAGCTCATCGCGCCTTCCACATTGGGGTCGGCGTTCACGATGTTCTGGGCCTGCTGGACATAGCGGGTCATCTGCTCGAAGGAGGTGCCGTTGGCGGCCTGGATCTGGCCCTGGATGCGCCCGACATCGTCGCTGGGCAGGAAGTCCTGCGGCATGATCATGAACAGCCCGGCGCTGGCCGCCAGGGTGAGAAGGAAGATGCCGATCACAACCGGTTTGTGGCGCATGGCCGCGCCCAGGCTGCTGGTATAGCTGGCCTGCATCCAGTTGAAGGTGCTTTCCGACGCCCGGTAGAACCAGTTGTGCTTCTGGCCATGCTCGTCCTTGAGGATGCGGGCGCAGAGCATCGGCGTCAGCGTCACCGAGACGACGCCCGAGGCCAGGATCGCCAGGATGATGGTGACGGCGAATTCGTGCAGCAGCCGCCCGACCACCCCGCCCATGAAAAGCACCGGAATGAAGACGGCGGCCAGGCTGATGGTCATGGAGAGAATGGTGAAGCCGATCTCCCCCGCGCCCTTGATCGCCGCCTCATAGGGCGGCATGCCCTGCTCGATGTGGCGGACGATGTTCTCCAGCATGACGATGGCGTCATCGACGACGAAGCCGACGGAAAGCGTCAGCGCCATCAGCGAGAGATTGTCCAGGTTGAAGCCCATCAGCGACATGCCGGCGAAGGTGCCGATCACGGCGATGGGCAGGGCCAGGGCCGGGATCAGGGTGGCCGAGATCCGGCGCAGGAAGGCGAAGATCACCAGCACCACCAGCCCGGCGGCGATCAGCAGCGTTGTCTGCACGTCATCCACCGCCGACTTGATGGTGATGGAGCGGTCATAGATCACCGACAGCTTCACGCTGGGCGGCAGGGTCTGCATGAACTGGGGCAGCACCGCCCGGATGGCGTCGATGGTCTTGATGGTGTTGGAACCGGGCTGGCGCGAAATGTAGAGGGTGATGGCCGGCTTGCCCTTGTACCAGCTGCCGGAAAAGGGATTGTTGATGCTGTCCAGCACCGTGGCGACGTCGCCGATGCGCACCGGCGCGCCGTTGCGATAGGCCAGGATCTGGCGCCGGAATTCCTCGGCATTGTTGAGCTGGCCGTTGGCATGGATGATCGCCGACTTGGTGCCGCCATTGATCGCGCCGGTGGCCTGGTTGACGTTGGCGTTGGCGACCGCGTTGGTCAGGGTGTCGAAGCCGATGCTGCGCGCCGCCAGCGCCGAAGGATCGGCCTGGATGCGCACGGCATACTGGGCCGAGCCCGCCACCTGGACCTGGGCGACGCCTTCGATGGTGGAGATCTGCCGCGCCAGCAGCGTCTCGGCATAGTCGTCGAGCTTGGACGGCTCCAGCGTGTCCGAGGTCAGGGCGATGAACAGGATCGGCAGGTCGGCCGGATTCTGCTTGCGGAAGGTGGGCGGGGAGGGCATCGCCCGCGGCAATTGCCGCGTCGCCGCGCTGATCGCCGTCTGCACGTCCTGGGCGGCGGCGTCGATGTTGCGGTCCAGGTTGAACTGGATGGTGATGCTGGTGCGGCCCTGGCTCGACGAAGATGTCATCGTGTCGATGCCGTTGATGGTGGAGAACTGGTTCTCCAGCGGCGAGGCCACCGCCGAGGCCATGGTTTCCGGATCGGCGCCGGGCAGGCCGGCATTCACCGAGATGGTGGGAAAGTCGAAATTGGGCAGGTCGGAGACCGGCAGCTGGAAATAGCCGAAGATGCCGAAGATGATCATCGCGGCCATGACCAGGGTGGTCATGACCGGCCGTTCGATGAAGGCGCGGGAAAAGCCCATCTAGCCGTCGTCCCGTCCGCCGCCGCGCCGGCCGCCACGGCCACGGCCGCCGCCACGCCGGCCCTCGCCGGCGCCGCCTTCCCCGCGTCCGCCGATCGAGACCTTGCCGCCGGGCAGCACGCGCAACTGCCCGTTGGTGACGACGCGGTCGCCTTCATGGATGTCGCTGGAGATGGCGGCGAAGGCGCCATCATCGAACAGCAGCTTCACCGCATGCTGCTCCGCCGTCATGTCGGGGGTGACGACATAGACGAACTGGCCGTCAGGCCCGTTGTTGATGGCGTCGCGCGGCACCACCAGCGCACCCGGCAGGCTGGCGAGCTCGACCACGACATCGACGAGCTGGCCCGGCACCAGGCTGGCATCCTTGTTGGCGAAGCTGGCGCGCAGCTCGATGGTGCCGCTGGTGCCGGCCACGGCATTGTTGACGAAATCCACCGGGGCGCTGAGGTCCTGGCCGCCGGCATCGTGCAGCCGGATCTGGGCGGTGAGGCCGCCGGGCATGCGGGCGCGCGCCTGAATGCGCGGCAGGTCGGCCTGGGGCAGGGAGAAGGAAACCTTGATCGGCTGGATCTCGGTGATGTTGACCAGGGCCGAGGCGCCGACGGATGCCGATGGCGTCACCAGATTGCCCGGCTGCACCAGGATGGCGCCGGTCTTGCCGTTCACCGGCGAGGTGATGCGGGTGTATTCCAGATTCAGCTTGGCGGTATCCACCGCGGCCTTGGCGGTGAGATAGGCGGCCAGGGCATCGTCATAGGTCATCTGGGCGATGGCGTTGGAGCCGATCAGGCTCTTGTAGCGGTTCATCCTGGTTTCGGACGAAACCAGGTTGGCGGCGGCGCTGTCGAGCGCCGCCTGGTAGGGACGGGGGTCGATCTGGAACAGCAGCTGGCCCTTCTTCACCAGCTGGCCTTCCTTGAAATAGGCGCTCAGAAGCTGGCCCTGCACGCGCGCGGTCACCTGGACGTTGGAGTTGGCGACCACCGTGCCGATGGTGCGTTCGATCACCGCCATGTCGCGGCGCTGGACCTGGGCCACCCGCACCGGCGCGGCGGCGTCGCGGCGCGGCCCCGCCACGCGCGGGGCGCTGTCATGGGTGTAGTACCAGTAGCCGCCCAGGGAAGCGGCCAGGGCGGCGCCGCCGATCACCAGGCTGCGCCAGGAACGGCGCGGCGCCTCGGCGGAATAGGCCGCCGCTTTGTCCTGCGGCCGGGGAGACTGGTAATTCATGGCGAACCCGAAAGCCCTTCTGCTGCTGTCGTTTGCACGGTGGCGGACGGCGTGTTGACAAGATTCCGGATGGCCCACAAGGCCCAGGTCGCGGATATGTCGCGTCTGCCCTTCTCCCTGACACAAAAAACCCAATTAAAAAGGGCTCTTAGATGGCCCCTGCCGCCACCTTAGGGAAAAAGTTTCTCACAATTGTCTCAGATTGTGCCCCGCAGGGCGGCTGGTTCCGATTGCCCCGGGCGGCGCACCATGGCTATAAGCCCCCGCTTTTGCCGTCATTTCTTCGATTCTGAGAGTTCCCACCCGCATGGAAATCCGCAACATCGCCATCATCGCCCATGTTGACCATGGCAAGACCACCCTGGTGGACCAGCTGCTGAAGCAGTCCGGTTCGGTCCGCGAGAACCAGCAGATGGCCGAGCGGGCGATGGATTCCAACGACCAGGAGCGCGAGCGCGGCATCACCATCCTGGCCAAATGCACCTCGGTGGAATGGCATGGGGTGCGCATCAACACCGTCGACACCCCGGGCCATGCCGATTTCGGCGGCGAGGTCGAGCGCATCCTCTCCATGGTGGACGGCGTGGTGCTGCTGGTGGACGCGGCCGAAAGCGTCATGCCCCAGACCAAGTTCGTGCTGTCCAAGGCGCTGAAGCTTGGGCTCAAGCCCATCGTGGTCATCAACAAGATCGACCGCAGCGACGCCCAGCCCAGGGAAACCCTGGAATCGATCTTCGATCTTTTCCTGGCGCTGGAAGCCAATGACGACCAGCTCAACTTTCATTATCTCTATGCCTCGGGCCGCAATGGCTGGGCGGTGCGCGAACTGGAAGACGAACGCAGGAATCTCGACCCGCTGTTCCAGCTGATCGTGGATGACGTGCCGCCGCCCAGGCCGCAGAAGCTGGCCGGCGACGAGCACCCCTTCAAGATGCTGGTGACGACGCTGGAGGCCGACAATTTCCTTGGCCGCATCCTGACCGGCCGCATCGAATCCGGCGTCATCACCACCAACCGCAACATCAAGGTGCTGAACCGCGCAGGCGAAGTGATCGAGAAGGCCCGCATCACCAAGCTGCTGGCCTTCCGGGGCCTTGCCCGCGTGCCGGTGGACCGCGCCGAAGCCGGCGACATCGTCGCCATCGCGGGCCTCGAAACCGCCACCGTCGCCGATACGCTGTGCGACCTGGCGGTGGATGCGCCCATTCCTTCCCATCCGATTGATCCGCCGACCCTGGCGATGACCATTTCGGTCAATGACAGCCCCTATGCGGGCCGCGAAGGCGACAAGGTGCAAAGCCGCGTCATCCGCGAGCGCCTGTTCCGCGAGGCTGAAGGCAATGTCGCCCTCAAGGTGTCCGAGACCGGCGACGGCGCGTTCGAGGTGGCGGGCCGCGGCGAATTGCAGCTGGGCGTGCTGATCGAATCCATGCGCCGCGAGGGCTTCGAGCTCGCGATCAGCCGTCCGCGCGTGCTGTTCAAGACGGAGAATGGCGAGAAGCTGGAGCCGATCGAGGAAGTCACGGTCGATGTCGATGACGCCTATACCGGCGTGGTGATCGAGAAGATCTCGCAGCGCAAGGGCGAGATGACCGACATGCGCCCCACCGGCGCCGGCAAGACCCGCATCGTCTTCCACGGGCCGGCGCGCGGACTGATCGGCTATCATGGCGAATTCCTCACCGACACCCGCGGCACCGGGGTGATGAACCGGATGTTCCTGAACTACGCCCCGCACAAGGGGCCCCTGGCCGGGCGCACCAATGGCGTGCTGATCTCCACCGAACAGGGCGAAGCCGTCACCTATGGCCTCTGGTACATCGAGGAGCGCGGCAAGCTCTTCATCACCACCGGCGCCAAGGTCTATGAAGGCATGATCATCGGCCAGAACGCCAAGGACAACGACCTCGACGTCAATCCGCTGAAATCCAAGCAGCTCACCAACATCCGCACCACCAGCAAGGACGAGGCGGTCAAGCTCACCCCGATCGTGCCGATGACCCTGGAGCAGGCCATGGCCTATATCGAGGATGACGAACTGGTCGAGGTGACGCCGCAGAATATCCGCCTGCGCAAGCGCGAGCTGCTGCCCCATCTGCGCAAGCGCGCCAGGCAGGCGGCGGAAGCCTAGGTCTGCTATGGTGACGGCGGAGGAATCGCCGTGATCGTTGACGCCGCCACCATCGCGCTTGCGCACCGCCTGGCCGACGCCTCGGGCGCGGTGATCCGGCCCTATTTCCGCCAGCGCATCGAAGTGGTGCACAAGCCCGGCCGGCATGCCTTCGACCCCGTTACCGAAGCCGACAGGGGCGGCGAACGCGCCATTCGCGCCATCCTCGATGCCGAGCGGCCGAACGACGCCATCCTGGGCGAGGAATATGGCGCCAAGACCGGCAGCAGCGGCTGGCGCTGGGTGCTCGATCCCGTGGACGGCACCCGCTCCTTCATCACCGGCCGCCATGAATGGGGCTCGCTGATCGCGCTGGAGAAAGACGGCAGGCCGCTGCTGGGCATGCTCGACCAGCCGGTGCTGGGCGAGCGTTTCATCGGCGTCAACGGCGCCAGCCATCTGCTGCAGGGCGGCGCGCAGACGCAGCTGAAGGTGCGCGAATGTCCGGACCTCGCACAGGCGGCGCTCTGCTCGACCGATCCCCACAGCTATATGAGCCCGGCGCAGCAGGCCGGCTTCGCGGCGGTAAGGGACAGGGCGCGGCTCACCCGCTATCTCGGCGACTGCTACATCTTCGCCATGCTGGCGATGGGCTTCATCGACGTGATCGTGGAGGGCGCATTGTCGCGCTGGGACATCGCGGCGATGTTTCCGCTGGTCGAAGGGGCGGGCGGCGCCATCACAAACTGGCAGGGCGAGCCCTGGCGCGACGGCGATGCCGTGCTGGCCAGCGGCGATGCGCGCCTGCATGCGCAGGCGGTGAAAATTCTCGCCGGCTGAGTTGACATCCGTCATCCCACCGCCGCGCCGCCATGATTGCGCCGCAATGCCCGCAAAAGGCCGGTAAAACCTGCCATAATCTGCCTTAGTCATGGTCTTGCGGAACACTCATTGCCTGCCCACGTTGATCCTGCGCAGCCTTTTGCAATCAGCAGGAGAGATCATGAGCGATATGCGCGACTTCACGCCGGTGCGCGATGACGGCGATCGTTTTGCGGAGCCGGTGATCATCAACCAGCCGATCCGCGACGATGTTGTGATCGTGGATGATGGCGGTCTCGGCAATTTCCACGTCAACAGCGAGCTGGAGGAATCCGGCGCCCGCCGCAGCAGGCTCTATGCCGGCATCGCGGTGGCCCTGGTCTTCGGCTTGGCCGGCGCCTGGGGCGTCAGCCAGTTCATCAAGGATCAGCCTGTGGTGGCCGATGAAGACCTGCCTTCGCCTTCGGCGCCGGCAAGGACGGCGGCGATGCCGCCGCCTGCCGCCGCGACCGAGGCTGAGGCAACC
The DNA here is from genome assembly GCA_964572805.1 of uncultured Rhizobium sp. GTDB lineage: Bacteria > Pseudomonadota > Alphaproteobacteria > Micropepsales > Micropepsaceae > Rhizomicrobium. The sequence continues at coordinate 23,757 of CAZNGO010000039.1, forward strand.
ACGCAGGGCGCGCCCGTGCCGGCGCCCGTGCCGGCGCCCGCGATGACGCCCACGGCGCCCGATCCGGTCAGGTCCGCACCCGTGACCGGGCAGGCGGCCAGGCACAGCGCCCCCCGGATGATGGCGGCGCCCGGCAGTTCGACGGCGATGACGATGCCGGCGCCAGGGGTCGCGCCTGCGGAACCGGCGTTGACGCCTGCGCCGGGTCAAGCCGCCAGCACGCCCGAACCAGTCAGTCCGGCCGTGCCTGCATCCTCGCTGGCGGGCAATCCGGCCCAGAACGAGCAGTCGGTTTCCCCGGACCAGACCGTGACGCCGCAGGCCGTGCCCGCCACGCCTGAGGCGATGCCGGCTCCGGCCCAGCCCGTGCCGGATCAGGGCCAGACGCAACAGTAGCAATTGCGAGCCTTGCCGGCTCGCAAGGCTGCCGTGTCCCGGTTTCTCCCAGGAGAGGCCGGGACATGGTTTTTGCCCCGCTCTCGGGCGTGCGACCGTCTGGGACGCCCGTCAAATGGTCATCAGCCCCGGCCGCGAATTAGAAAATATTCATCCCAGCATGTTTATGCCGAAATCCGGCGCGGCCCCATTTAAAATCCCGGGACTTGAGTCGAAGGGCGCGCGTGGAAACGGAAAGCTATTATCTGCAGCAGGCCGCCGACCTGGAGCGATTTGCCAGGACGGCCTGCACCATTGCCTACCGCGATGCCTTCCTCATGGCCGCCGAGGCCAATCGTGCCCTCGCCAGGGCGGCCGCCGTTCTGCGTGAAAAAGAACCCGCGCTCAGCCGATAAAGGCGTCGAACGCCGTCCACCATTCGGCGCGGAACCGGTCGCGCTCCATCAGCATCTCATGTCCGGCGCCCGCGATCTCGAGATAGCGGGCATGGGGCAGGCGGGCGGCGAACGCCCGGGTCTCTGCCGTCAGCACAATGCGATCGGCGCCGGCCCCGATCACCAAAAGGGGCGTGGTGATGTTCCGCGCCTGCCGCCTCAGCCAGGCCATGGAGCGCATCGCCGCCGCCAGCCAGGCCCAGGTCGCGCCCGCCAGCCGCAACTGCGGCTGCGCGCGCAAGATCGCCTGGGTACGCTCGAAGCGGGTTTCGTCGGATGTCACCATCTGCTGCGCGAAACGCATGCGATGGGGATCGCGGTCTTCCATGCCCCAGACCCAGGCGCCGCCGCGGCCCAGCCGGTTCGCCAGCGCCGTGACCAGCCGCACCAGCCAGGCGGCGTTGCCGCGGAAGGATATGGCGATCATCGGCGCGGTCAGCACCGCCCGGGCGAAGGCATCGGGCTTGCGCGCCAGGGTGCGCAGCAGGTTGTGGGCGCCCATGGAGTGGGCGAGTGCGATCGGTCTGATGCCCCCCTGCGTCATCGGGCCAACGACCTGCGCCATGAGCGCGGCAAGGTCATCGTCATATTCGGCGAAGTCCTTCACATAGCCCTTGCGGCTGTCGTCCTGGAGAAACCGCTGCGAACCGCCCTGGCCGCGCCAATCCATCGTCGCAACCGCAAAGCCGCGCCGGCGCAACTCGTCGATCACCTCGAAATATTTCTCGATGAACTCGGTCTGGCCGTTCAGCAGGACGCAGACACCGCGAAACGCCGCCGCCGGGTCGGCCTCGAACCGCGCCCCGCGCAGGCTAACCTTGTGGTCGGGCGCTCTGGCGCCCAAGGCGCCGGACGCCGGGAAAAAGAAGGGCTGGAAAAGTGCGGCAGCAGGCTGCATCTGCCCGGTTTTAGGGCGGATTTGGGCATTTTCAAGGGGTTGAAGGTGGCCGGGGCGGGCCTATTTCCAGCCTGTCCGGTGGCCCTGTGCGGCGCCGGTTTCGAGTTCAACGCTTTCTGGAGGTTGACCATGCGCTACGACTATTCGCCGTTTTTCCGCACCACCGTCGGCTTTGACCGGCTGCTGAATCTGCTCGAGAGCGCCGAAGGCGCCCCGGGCTATCCCCCCTACAACATCGCGCGCACCGACGAGAGCCATTACCGCATCACCGTCGCCGTCGCCGGCTTTGGCGAAAAGGACCTCGGCATCGAGGTCAAGGACAATGTCCTCACCGTCGCCGGCAAGCGGGAAGACGGCGAAAAGGCCGCCTATCTCCACCAGGGCATCGCCGGCCGCGCCTTCGAGCGCCAGTTCCAGCTTGCCGAGCATGTCGTGGTCAAGGGCGCCGCGCTCGAAAACGGGCTGCTGCATATCGAACTGGAGCGCATCGTGCCGGAAGAGAAGAAGCCCCGCCGCATCCCGATCAACGGCGCGGCGCTTGCGACGATCGAAGGCCAGAAGGCGGCTTGAACAAAAATCCCGGGCGGGACGGCGAAAGCCGTCCCGCCTTTCGCTTTTCGGCCCGTCTTACTAAAGTTGCGGCGCAAACAGCGCAGGATGGACCGATTGGCCTTCTGGCAGCCGCAAGCCCCGGGCAGGAGCGTTCTCACCGACATCGAGTCGGTGCGCGCCCGCTATGAGGCGGGCTTCGCCCGTTTTGGCGACCCCGCCGCCACCCCTGTGGTGCCCGGCAGCCTGGGACCGGTAGCGGGGGAATGGCACAAGAGCGGCGATGACAGCCGCGCCATGCTCTATTTCCATGGCGGCGGCTTTGTCGCCGGTTCGCCCGAAAGCCATCGCGGCCTGGTCGCCCGGCTGGTGGAAGCCAGCGGCACCGCCGCCTTCGTGCCGCGCTATCGCCTGGCCCCGGAAAATCCCTTTCCGGCGGCGGTGCGCGATGGGCTGGACGCCTATCGCGGCCTGATCGCCCGGGGCGTGCCGGCATCCTCGATCCTGCTGGTGGGCGACGAGGCAGGCGGCGGCCTCGCCTTCGCCGTGGCGCTGGCGGCGCGCAATGCCAGTCTCGACCGGCCCGGCGGCGTGGCGGCGATGTCGCCCTGGGCCGATCTGGCGCTGTCCGGCAATGCCATTCTCTCCAACCGCGCCGGCGATACCCAGCTCAGCTGGGAGCAGCTTTTCCTCGCCGCCCGGCACTATCTGAAGAAGTCCAATCCCTGCGACGTCTATGCCTCGCCCGCCTTCGCCAGCCTCAAGGATTTCGCGCCGGTGATGGTGCATGCGGGGGCGCAGGAATTGCTGCGCGACGATGCCTCCAAGCTGGGCGACCGCGCCGCCGAGGCGGGCGTGCCGGTGAGCGTGGAGATCTATGACGGCATGGGCCATCTCTTCCAGGCCGATGCGAAACTGAGCGAGGCCAGGGTTTCGCTGGCGCGGCTGGGCCAGTTCATCCGCAGCAGAACCGCGGTGCTGGCGGTCTAGGCGCCGGCCGCTTCGGCGAAGCGCATCGGCAGCTTGGCGCCTGACGTCTCGCAGCCATCCATCTCGCAGCCCGACAGGTCGGCGTCGGTGAGGTTGGCATAGGAAAGATCGGCGCCCGACAGGCGCACGCGCTTGAGCTCGGCGCCGCGGAAATCGGTGTAGCGCGCCTCGGCATTGTCCAGCCGCGCCGGCAGGAAGCGGCCGGCCGAGATCAGCAGCGGCCCCAGCTTGGCGTCGCGCAGATCGGCATGATTGAGCTTGGCGCCCGACAGGTTGACGCCGCGCAGGTCGGCGCCGCGCAGATTGGCCGAACGCAGGTCGGCGCCGGAAAGATTGCTGCCCTGGAGCGAGGCCCCTTCCAGATCGACGCCGTAGAGCAGGGCCCCCGGCGCGATCAGCGCCGTCAGCATGCGGTGGGCGAGGCTGGCCTGGGCACGCAGGTCGCGCCCGGTGAGATCGGCGGGGCTGCCTTCGCGGCCATCGCTTTCGGCCCAGCGGCCATGGGCGGCCAGCAGCCTTTCGACTTCGGCGGCGGCGGCGGGATCGGTTTTGGTTTCCTCGCGCAGCGTGTTGGAAAGATCGGCGCCATGGGTATTGGCGTGGTCGAGCCTGGCGCCTACCAGGATGGCCCCGCCCAGGTCGGCGCCGGAAAGGTTGCAGCCCGAAAGGTCGGCATTCTCCAGATTGGCGCCCGTCAGCCGCGCCTGGCGCAGATTGGCGCGGATCAGCCGGCAGCCTTTCATCACCGCGTCGGTAAAGTCGGCCTGCACGGCGACGGCGCCGGTGAGCTTGGCGCGCTCCAGATTGGCGGAGGTGAGCAGCGCGGCCGGCAGCTCGGAAGGCCCGAGGTCATGCTGCAGCACCTTGAGATTTCCGTACTTGTCCTTTTCCGCGATGGTGCCCTCGCGCAGATCGGCCTCGTACAGATCGGCGCCGATCAGGTTGGCGCCGCGCAGCGAGGCGCCGCGCAGATCGGCGCGCCTGAGCGAGGCGCTGGCGAGATTGGAGCGGCGCAGGTCGGCGCCGAAGAAGCTGGCGGTATCGAGCCTGGCGCCGCTGAGATTGGTTTCTTCCAGCACCGCGCCGGTGAAATCGGCGTCGGCCAGGTTGCGCCCCGACAGGTCCAGGCCCGACAGGTCGCAGAAGATGAACACCGCCCGCGCGCCGCCGACGCGGCCGGAATAGAGCAGCTCATGGCGGGCCACCGCCTGGCTCACATCCTGCTGGGTGAGGCGCGCGAAGCCGAGATGACGGGCCTGGGACATGGCCGGGGAAGCGCCCTATTAAGCCTTTTTCACCCGGCATTCTGTCGGCAGCCGACTAACACCCGATTAAAGCGGGAAAAATTGCTCTTGAACCCGGGCCGGGCCCGGGTACAAAGGGGGCCGGGCCGGTCCGGGGCGCCTTTGGGGCGGTGCGGCGGCAGCTTTTATGAATGAAGGAAATGGGTTAGCGACCAGCCGGGCGGATGCCCGGAGCGGCCCCTGAATGTGCCGGGAACGCATCTGTTGCCCGGTGGCGCCGCAAAAAGGCCGGATACCGCAGTTTTAAGGTCGCCGCCGGCGAGCGAAGAGGAACGGAATTGAGCAAGCAGCGATTGATGCTTTCCGCCGCCGTGGCCGTGCTGTGCGCCGCCGTGGCTGCCCGGGCGGATACCGAAATCACCACCCTGTCGAGCGCCAGCCACTCCACCAGCACCGACGGCAACCTCACCATCAATTCCAGCGGCGGCATCCAGATCAAGACCGGCGGCGGCGCCGTCATCCTCAACAGCAACAACACCGTCATCAACAACGGCGTCATCTCCAATGGCGACAATGACAGCGCCGGCGGCATCCTGATCGACACCACCGTCACTGACATCATTGGCGGCCTGACCAGCACCAACACCATCAGCATCACCGGCACCGGCATCGGCAAGAACGGTGTCGAGGTTCTGGGCGCGAACCATTTCTTCGGCGACATCACCCTCAACAATTTGACGCCGGCGGCGCTGCTGGGCGCCGGCGCGACCATCACCATGTCCGGCGACACCATCGCCGCCTTCCGCACCGATGCGGGCAGTTTCGTCGATGGCAACGTCACGATGGGCGGCACGATCACCGCCCAGGCGCCAACCACGCCGATCGCCGGCTCGGAAACGCCCATCATCGCCAATCTTGGCGGCACGCTTTACGGCAATCTGGCGTTCGACGGCACCACGGCGGCCAACAGCATCGGCGGCGGCGCGCGCGGCGTCCTGATCGCCGGCGGCGGCATCCATGCCTGCGCCAGCGACACCAGCACCAACTTCACGACGGCGGCGGCGGCGGGTTTCGCCTGCGGCACGGGCGCCGCCGGCCTCGGCGCTTTCATCAACGCCGGCAAGATCGTCGTGGTCGGCCAGGTCTTCGTCAATCCGCTGTCCAAGGATACGGTGCTGGAAGGCGGCACCGTGCTGGGCGTGGGCTCCAGCATCGATGGCGGCATCTACAATGCCGGGCCCTTTACCGCCAATTCCGCCGTCCCCATTGGCCTGCTCAGCGGCAATGGCACCGACGGCCTGGCCGTGGTGCAGATCGATCCCAACCTGGCCGGCAGCACCGCCCAGGCCCTCTATGTCGGGCCGGTCGGCAGTGCGATCGACGGCATCGATCCGGGCTATTCCTTCATCAATCGCGGCAGCATCTCCGCTGCGCCCGCGGTGCCGCAGCTCAGCACCGCGGCGATGTTCGTCGAAGGCGCCAGCAGCAGCATCTTCACCTGTTTCGCGGCCACCACGCACACGACACTGGCCAGCTGCGCCAGCGCCACCGACGGCGGCATGCTCAACACCGGCTCGATCGACGCCAGGGTGACCACCAACGCCACCGGCGTCGTCACCGCCAACCCGACCGCCAGCGGCCTGATCATCGGGCCCTATGCCGCCATTCCGCGCCTGACGCTGCTGGCCGAGAACACCGGCCAGGGCGGCTACACGGTCGGCACCATCTCCGCCGAGGTCAGCGGCAGCAGCGGCGGCATCGCCAACGCGATCATCATCGGGCAACTCGCCAATCTGCCCACCATCACGGTCGGGCAGAACGCCAGCATCAGCGCCACCGTCACCACCACGAACCTGACGCCCACGGCCGCCGTGGCCACCGCGGGCGCGCCCTTCACCCTTTCGGCGACGGCGATCTCGGACGGCTCCAGCACCCTCACCACCATCAACAATGCCGGCAGGATCACCGCCGCCATCAGCATCGTCACGCCGGGCATCGGCGCCACGGTGGTGACATCGGTCCGCGCCATCGATCTCACCAGTTCGACCGCCAACGGCATCGCGATCCAGAATAGCGGCGTCATCCTGGGCGATATCAGCTATGGCGCCGGCGGCAACAACTATGTCCTCAATGTCGGCAATACCGGCAATTCCGGCGGCGGCAGCGTGGCCAATCCGGCGACCGGGGTCCCCAATACGCCCAACAATTACGCCGTGGTCGCCTATTCCCTGGCGAGCGCCGGCGCCGGCGCGGCGCCCAGCACCGTCTTCAACCAGGTCGATTTCGGCGCCGGCAGCGGCCATAGCCTGCATGTCGGCGCCTTCGGCTATGTCAACAGCGTCATCAAGGCCAGTCCGGGCGGCCTGGCGGTGACGGTGGATCCCAACGGCACGCTGTTCATCGCCAACACCAGCGACACCGGCTCGCTCAATGCCAAGACCTTCGACATCAATGGCGGCACGCTGGGGCTGACCATCTCGCAGCAGACCACGGCGACCACCCCGGTTGTGCATGCCACCGAGGAAGCTTCCATCCAGGCTTCTTCCATCGTGGCGCTGCAATTCGGCAGCTTTGTCTCGTCCGGCACGACCCTCGCCACCGTTACCAGTCCCACCACCCAGCATCTGGTGCTGATCAGCGCCCCGACCGTCATCGACAACGGCCTGGCCGACCAGAATGCCCGCCTTTCGGAAAACCTGCCCTTCCTGTTCCAGCCCGACACCACGCCGCTCAGCATCGGCAGCGCCAACGGCAACCAGACCCTCGAACTGCGCCTGACGCCGCGCGTGCCCGGCCCGGGCAGTGGCAAGATGGACGATTCAAGCGCCGCCGACATCGCCGGTCTCGGCCTGTCCGGCGACGCGCTGGCCCAGTTCCCCTTCGTCGCCTCGGCGCTGGCCACCGATCCGTCGCTGGGTTCGGCCATCGCCACCAGCCTGACCGTCTTCAACACGCCCGGCGTGGCCTCGAGCAAGATCAATATCGCCGCCTCGCAGCAGAAGGCGCAGCAGACCTTCTCGCAATTCGGTCCCGACACTTCCGGCGGCGCCCGCCAGGTCGCGATCCTGATCACCGACCAGGCCAGCGGCCCGGTGGCGGCGCGCCAGCGGCTGCTGCGCTCCTATTCCAAGGCGCCCGGCGATCTGACGCTCTGGGGCATGGAGTTCGCGGGCAACATCAACAACAAGGGCCGGGTCGACGCCGACGGCACGCTCACCGACTACAAGGATCACGGCTTCGGCTTCTCGCTGGGCCTGGACGGCGGCTCTCCGCGCGGCGGCTGGTATGGCGGCGCCCTGACATTCTATTCGGGCGACGTCACCCAAAGTCTGCCGCGCGATACCAAGACCCATACCAGCTGGTACATGCTGACGGGCTATAGCAGCTGGAAGGGCAATCACCTTTTCCTCGATACGCAGCTTTCCGCGGCCTATGGCGATTTCGACGGCACCCGCACGCTGACCGTCGGCAGCACGGTGCGCGATGCCAGCGGCAAGCGCGCCGGCCTGATGGGCGCGCTGGGTGGAAACATGGGCGCCATCTTCAATGCGGGCGCGCTGCAGATCACGCCGCATCTGAGCCTGGACGGCCTGTCCCTGCGCGAGGAAGGCTATAGCGAGGTCGGCGGCGGCAACGGCCTCAACCTGCAGGTCGCGCCCTATTACGCCAATTCGCTGCGCACCGGCCTGGGCGTGGATTTCAGCGCGGGCCTGGATCTCTTCGGCGTCACGGTGAAGCCGGAAGCCCGCCTCGGCTACCGCTACGATCTGGTCAACAGCCCGGTGAAGCTGAAGGCCGGCTTTCTCGGCACCGGCGGCCTGAGCACCGCCGGCAACAGCATGACCTTTGTCGGTCCCGATCCCGATACCGGCAACCTGGTGGGCGGCCTCAGCCTTTCAGCCGGCACCGACACCTGGCACCTGGGCGTTCATTACGACTATCTGCGCGGCAACAACGGCTCGGTCACCCAAGTGGGAACCCTGACATTGCTGGGCCGCATTTAGAAGCCCGTCCGGGCGAACGCCAAGCGCACGGCATATTGCCGCGCACAAATGAGAGCGGAACCCGTCATCGCCCATGGCTCACAGGATTGGTATTGCGCGCGCGAGAAGCGAAGGCGGCGTAGCTGGTTATCCGGGATTCATGATGGCGCCAGCGCCGCTTAAGCGAGGCCGGCTACAGGACTGTGATGCTGCGTTTGCGAAAGAAGTCGCGCCCGCCCTGCTGCCGCAAAAGCGCGTTCCGGCTTCCGCCTGCAATCCTTTCACAGCGGCACCGCAAGTCCCCCTTGCTAAGGATGGTTGGCTTTGTCTAAAGAGCGTCAAGAGCGCCGGATAAACCGGGCCAGGTTGGGAATGGAAGCTCTCGATCTTAATTGATAGTATTTCGCCCGGCGCACAACGGCGCCGGGTTTGTTTTGTCTAGCGAGTGTAAGCGCCATGGAACGACCGGAACACTTCGTCACGCATAGCGTCACCAATTCGCAGGTTGGCGCGCGACGCTTCAGCGGCATCATCATTGTCGGCGCCATTCATGCCGGCATCGCCATTCTTCTGATCCTCGGCATGGTGACGAAGATGGAGCTGAAGAAGGAAGACCTGCAGGCGACCGTCGAGCAGCAGAAGGTCCAGCCCAAGGCGCCGCCGCCGCCGCCGCCGAAGTTCGAGAAGCCGCCGCCGCCTTTCGTTCCGCCGCCCGAATTCAACATCCAGAACGAAGCGCCGCCGCCGCGCGCCATCGTCACCACCTCGGTGCCGCCGCCCGCGCCGCCGCCGCCGGCCCCGCCGCGGGTGGCTGCGCCCCCGCCCGTGCCACCGGCGCCCGCCGAAGCGATCACGGCCACGCATACCAAGCCGCCCTATCCGCCGCTTTCCCAGCGCCTGGGCGAACATGGCGTCACGCTGCTGAACGTCTCGATTGACGAGAATGGCCGCTGCACCGATGCCACCGTGGTGACCTCGAGCGGCTCCAAGCGCCTCGACGAGGCCGCGATCGACTATGTCAAGCAGCGCTATCGCTGGAAGCCCGCGACCAGGGACGGCAAGCCGGTCTCCACCACCCAGCCTCTACGTATCGTCTGGTCCCTCACCGACGCGCAGTAACCCTTCCTGATCGCAACCTCTAAAGCCATTAAGCACGGAGTAGACCCAATGAATTCCAAGCACCTGACGATCGCGGCCGCGGCCGTCACCGCCCTTGCCGTTTTCGCAGCCGTCGAGCCGGCCCTGGCCCAGGCCGCTGCCGCCGCCGCCCCGGCCGCGCCCGCCGAGAACCCCTACGGCATCGAGGACATTCTGCGCCGCCACAATCCGGTGCAGATGGGCATCCTCTTCATCCTGACCGTCATGTCGGTCGGCACCTGGTACATCTCGGTGATGAAGTTCCTCGAGCAGCGCCGCATCCTCAGCCAGGCCAAGGCCCTGGAGAAGAAGTTCTGGTCCTCCGCCACCCTGTCCGAGGGCATCGACAAGCTGCCCAAGAACAGCGTCTGGCGCGCCGTCGCCGAAGCCGGCCTGAAGGCCAGCCAGGGCGGCAACAGCCTGGTCGGCCTCAATGACTGGATCGGCATGTCGCTGACCCGCCAGCTCGAAGACGCCAATGGCCGCATGCAGGGCGGCGTCGCCTTCCTGGCCTCGGTCGGTTCGACCGCTCCGTTCGTCGGCCTGATCGGCACGGTCTGGGGCATTCTCGAAGCCCTGATCGCCATCGGCGTCGCCGGCCAGATGTCCATCGACAAGGTTGCCGGCCCGGTCGGCGAGTCGCTGATCATGACCGCGCTCGGCCTCTTCGCCGCGGTTCCGGCGGTGCTGCTCTATAACTTCCTGGTCCGCCGCAACAAGATCATCACCGAGAAGCTGCGCGCCTTCGCCGGCGACCTGCAGACCTATCTCATCAGCAAGAGCAAGTAGGCCCCGGGCGTCAAAGCCCACTTGCCGGAGACACTATTATGTCAGTAGACGTCCAGAACGCATTGCCGGATGACGGCGCGGATCTGAACACGACCATCAACACCACGCCGCTGGTGGACGTGATGCTGGTGTTGCTGGTGATCTTCCTGGTCACCATCCCGGTGATCGTGCAGGAGGTCCAGGTCCGGCTTCCGAACTACCGCAACGTCGTGACCATCACCAAGCCCGAGAACATCGTCATCACGGTGACCCAGGACGGCAGCATCTATTACAACGGCACCGAACCGATCAACATCGCCGATGTGCGTCCCCGCCTGATCCTGGCCCAGGAGCGGGCGGCGGCGACCAACAACGTCTATCCCGAGGTTCATATCCGCGCTGACCGGAATGTGCGCTTCGAGGATGTGGGCCGCGTCATCCTGGCCTGCCAGGAAGCGCAGATCCAGAAGGTCGGGTTCATCACCATGCCGATCGGCGGCGGCAACTAGGCGTCTGGGCGGCAGGTTTCATCCCGGCCGCCGCGTTCAAGGATAAAGGTATACCTCCATGGCAATGCAAGTTGGCGGCAGCGGCGAAGGCGAAGTGATGGTGGAGATGAACACCACCCCGCTGATCGACGTCATGCTGGTGCTGCTTACCCTTCTCATCATCACCATCCCGATCCAGAGCCATGCGGTGAAGCTGGACATGCCGCGGCCCAACCAGGCGCCGCCGCCCACCCCGCCGGAGACGGTGGAACTGGGCGTGGACTTTGACGGCACCATCACCTGGAACGGCAACACCGTCACCATCAGCGAGCTGGACAGCTTCCTCAAGAATGCGGCGACCAAGACGCCGCAGCCGGAAATCCATCTCAGCCCCAATCGCCTGGCCAAGTATGACTGGGTTGCCGAAGTGCTGGCCCATGCCCAGCGCATCGGCGTCACGCATATTGGTTTTAGCGGCATTGACCAGTATAATTAGCCCGTGAGGGACAGTTTCGCGATTTCGGGGGTCGCGGGGTGAAGTCCCCACGGCCCCCAATCGTTCCAAGCAAGCAGGATGAGGCCCGACATGCGTAAACTCCACGCCGCCGCCCTGGCGGTTCTTCTCGGAACTTCAGTGCTGGGCGCCGCAAGCGCCCTGGCCCAGAGCGTCAGCGCCGCGGTCGGCAATCCGTTGATCGAGGCGCGCAAGCTGGCCGATTCCGGCAGGTATCGCGAGGCCATGGCGGCCGCGAACGCCGCCGGCAACGCCGCCAAGACGGCTTTTGAAAACAAGCAGGTCGAGCAGACGAAACAGTATATCGCCGTCAAGTCGGGCGATGCCTCGATCGGCGGCGCGCTGGGCGCCAAGGCCAAGTTCGCCAACGACGTCAATGCCCAGCGCTGGAAGGACGTGATTGCCGACGGCGACGCCCTGGCCAAGACCAATGCGCTGGACGCCCAGTCGCATGTGATCATCGCCCAGGCCTATTATGCGCTGCACGACGCCAAGAACTGCATGGGCTATATCAAGAGGAATGGCCTGGGTGGCGAGACCGCCCTGCAGACCCTGCAGCGCTGCGCCTATGACGCCGGCGACGAGGCCACCCAGCGCGACGCGCTGGAGCAGCTGGTCGCCACCACCGGCAAGGCCGACCACTGGAAGGACCTGCTGCGCCTGTCCGAGCGCGCCCATGGCATGCGGGACCACAACACACTTGACGTCTATCGCCTCAAGTCGATGACCGGCAATCTGGAGAACTCTTCCGACGTGATGCTCTATGCCCAGCTGGCGCTGCAGATGCACAGCCCGGCCGAGGCCAAGACCGCGGTGGAAAAGGGCATCGCCAGCAAGATGCTGAATGCCGACGACCGCACCAACCGCCTGCTCAAGCTGGCCACCGACCAGACCAACGCCTTTGCCGGCGGCCTTAATGGCGCCCTGGCCGATGCCAGGAAGCAGCCCAAGGGCGACGCCCTGGTGGCGCTGGGCGAGGGCGAAATCGGCCTGGGCAAGGCCAAGGACGCCGTCGCTGTCATCCAGGAAGGCATCGCCAAGGGCATGAAGGATCAGACCGAAGGCCAGCTCCGCCTGGGCTATGCCTATCTCATGGCGGGACAGAAGCCCGACGCCATCAAGGCTCTGGGCGCCGTGAAGGGCGACGACAAGAACGAGCTGGTTGCCCACCTCTATTCGCTCTATGCCCGCAGCGGCGGCAGCGCCCCGGCGGCCGATGCGCCCGCCAAGAAAAAGGGCAAGAAGTAGGCGAACGCCAAACCGAACGGGAAAGGGCGCCGCGAGGCGCCCTTTTTTTTGCCTAACGCGCCTGGCGCAGCACCGAAAGCAGATAGCCGCGCGTGTCCGTGTCGGGAGGGGCGGCGACACCGCCTTTTCCAGCCTGCAGCTCGCGCAGGGAAAAATCCATCTCGGCCTCATAGCTGCGCTCGGTCTGGTTGCGCAGCCGCTGCTCGGCCTCATACCAGGCGCGCTTGACGGCGCCGTCGCGGCAGCTTGCCGCCTCCTCGCCGGCCGCGCCCCAGCGATGTTCGACGCAGGCATAGGGATCGAAGGACATGCGGAACAGCCGCGCCCGCGCCTCCTCATAGCCCAGGCGCACCAGGGCGCCATCGCTGCGGCGATAGGAGATCTGGCAGGCGCCGGCCGCCGCGTCATGGGCGGCCAGCAGGTCGGCCGCCAGGTTGGTCCCGTGCCAGGAAAGGCGCGGATCGCGCGCCCGCGCCATGGCCACGAAGCGCTCCGCCATGTCGCGCAGGTTCCGGAAGGCGGTCTTGAGCCGGGCATCGCGTGAAGGCGTGGACCAGATCTCCCAGTCGCCATCGGTGCCATAGATGTTGAACGGCAGGCGCTCCGGCTGCGGCCGGTCCTGCAGTCCGGCGGCAAGCGCTGCCTCCACCGCCTCGGCGCGATAGCCCAGATCGGCGCAATTGGAGGCCACCATGTCGGAGATTTCCTGCACCGGGTCGAAGCGCAGGCTTCCTCCCCCCAGCACGGCGCGGACATAGTCGTAATAGTCCAGCCTGGCGCCCCCGAGGATGAACTGGCCGGCGCTCCATGCGCCCCGGCGCGCCGTGCCGTAATACTGGGCCAGGGAAAAGCCGGAAAGCGCGCGGTTGGGTGCGAGAACCATGGTGCCGCCGAACAATATGCCGTCCCGCCTCCGCGCCCCCACCAGCGTCTGCGGGCGCCAGTTCTTGAATCCCGCTCCCATGCCGGGCGCGGCGCGCACGAAGCGCAGGTCATAGAAGCCGCGGGTCAGGGAATTGTCGGGATGGGCGTCGATATAGCGGATGCGTCCGTCGGGCAGGATGCGGAAAACCAGCGCCAGATGGCCGTTGGGATCGTAGATCACCGTGCCCGGCCGGATATGGCTCCGGTCCAGCGCCGGGGAATAGAAATCCTGCTCCAGCGGCGCTTCCAGTTCCGGGTCGATGCGGTAGGTGGCGGAGGAAATCTCGTCCGCAAGCCGCGACAGCACGGCCATGGCGTCCACCCCGCTGGGCAGCTGGCGGCGGCGCTCCACCCGGTTGCCATCGTCGCTGTAGCGGGCGTCACGGCTGCGCCCGCGCGGGGAAACCTCGGCGACATAGGAAAAAGGCAGGCCGCGTTTCCAGGCATAGTAGAAGCGCAGGACATAGGGCAGGTCGGCGCAGTCGGAGGTGAAGCGGACCCCCGGCGGATCGGAGGCGCGGAAAGGATTGGCCGCGCTTTTGAGGCAGGCATCGACGCTGTCGCAGCCACTGTCGCCGATGGCGGTGATGAACTCGCCGAAGCCGCGTTCATCCGCTTCGCTCCAGCCCGGACTGCGGATGAGATAGCTTGTGTCGGCGCGGGCCGGCAGGGCCGCGGCCAGCAGCAGGAGCAGACTCGCAAGCAGGTGTCGCCAGGCCATCGCGGCGAAGGCTAGGCGCGGTTTTGCCTGAACACCAGCAGGCGCGAAAGGGTGAAGTTGAACACCAGCCCCGCCAGCACGCCGCAGGCCTGGGCGGCGTAGGGGTTGCTCAAGCCGCCAGGGCCGTAATGCACCAGCGCCAGCGCCACGCCGTAATTGACCACGGCTCCCAGCAGGTTGGCGCCGACAAAGCGCAGCCATTCCTCGAAAATGGCCAGCGTGCCGTGGGCGCGGCGGGCGGCGAAGGTGATGGTGCGGTTGCCCAGCCAGGTAAAGCACATGGCGACGAAGATGGATGCCGCCAGCGCCGCATCCATGCCGAGGCCGGCGCGGGCGAAGACAGTGAGGGCGGCGGCGTTGACCAGATAGCCGGCGCCGCCCACGGCCGCGAAACGGACAAAGGCGAGGCCCCACGCCCAGGCGAGCAGGCCTTTCATGGCCCCACTCACGGGGACGTCAAATCCTTGGGGCCGGGAATGGCGAGATAGGCCATGCGCTTCTGTTCCCAGCGGCCGCGCGTCACCGTGTCCAGGATCAGGCCGCAGGTCAGCGACAGGAAGGCCAGCAGCATCAGGCCGGTTGCCAGGATGGCGCTGGGCAGGCGCGGCACCAGCCCGGTGGCGAGATAGTCGGCCGCCACCGGCAGCGCCACCAGCACCGCGACTGCCGCCAGGATGGCGAAACCGGTGGTGAAGAAGACCAGCGGCCGCTCCTCCCGCACCAGATGGCCGATGGTGCGCAGGATGCGGAAGCCGTCGCGCCAGGTGTTGAGCTTGGAGACCGAACCGGCCGGCCGCTCCTTGTAGCGCGTGTCCATCTCCGCCAGCGGCATCATCAGCCGCACGGCATGGACGGTGAGTTCGGTCTCGATGCCGAAGCCTTCGGCGGTAAAGGGAAAGCTCTTGACGAAGCGGCGGGAAAAGACGCGGTAGCCCGACAGCATGTCGCCGATCTTGACGCAGAACAGCCAGGCGGTCAGCCCGGTCAGCAGCTTGTTGCCCAGGACATGGCCGGGCCGGTAGGCGGCGGCATCGGTGTGGACGCGCCGGGCGGTGAGCAGGTCGGCTCCTTCGGCGATCGCGGCGGCGATCATCGCCGGCGCGGCGGCGGCGTCATAGGTGTCGTCGCCGTCCACCAGCACATAAAGATCGGCCTCGATGTCGGCGAACATGCGGCGCACGACATTGCCCTTGCCCTGCCGGCTTTCGTTGCGCACGACGGCGCCGGCTTCGCGCGCCACCTGGGCGGTGCGATCCCGGGAATTGTTGTCATAGACATAGACCACCGCCCCCGGCAGGGCGGCGCGGAAGTCGCGCACCACCGTGGCGATGGCCGCCTCTTCATTGTAGCAGGGCACAAGCACGGCGATGCGCGGGATCAATTCTGCCTCGCCTCGTTATCCCTGGCGACCGGGCACCATTGATAGGTCCCCACCAGGTTGGTGTCGAATTGCTGGCATTCCGTCGAGCGGATGGCAAGCCCGTAATCGGCGACGGCCCGCCTTGCCCGCGCCATGTCGGTCGCATCGGAGATCAGGAACAGCGACCCGCCCTTTGCCAGATGCGCCGCGACGCGGGCCTTCATCGCCTTCGTCAGTGCGCTGCCGTCGCGCGGCTGCACCATCCAGCCGTCAATGCGCAGCACGGGGATGGCCGGCGGCAGCTGGGTGGCGATGAAGCCCATCGGGGCGTCGCCGGTCATCACCACCATGGTGCGCGCCGGGTCGGCGATGGGCGGCAGCGCCACCTGGATATAAGGATCGTCCAATGGCGCGTGCTCCAGGAAGTCACTGCGGGCGGTGACCAGGATGGCGAAGCAAAGCACCCCCAGCGCCAGGATGCGCGTGCGCCGCGTTCCCGGCAGCAGCCCCACCGCCGCCACGATCAGCAGCGGCGCCAGCATTTCCAGCGCCACGATATAGCGGTAGATGGCGAAGAGGCGGTACCAGACCAGATAGGAGGCGGCCGCGAAGGCCAAAAGGACCGCGCCGGCCCGCGCCTCGGCCAGCGGGTCGCGGTTCTGGCGGCGCAAGACCCAGACGATACCCGCCGCGATCACCGCGAAATAGGCGATGAGGACGCGTATATCCTGGAAGCCCAGATCGTCGGCGACATGCCAGTCGATCGAGAACAGCACGGGAAAGAAAAGCTGCTGCCACCAGGGGCGGTAGATGGGGACGAAGCGCAGGTCGCGATAGGACGCGCTGAGCGCCAGCGGCGAATGCCAGTAGTCGTTCCAGTAGGGAAAGAGCGGATTGCCGGTGAGCTGCCAGACATGCAGCATCCAGGGGGCGGCGAACAGCGCCGCGCCGGCGATGCCGCCCAGCCCGCCCGCCAGCAGCCGCACCGCCTGGTGCCGGAAGCTGCCGCCGAGCGCCAGCAGCGCGGCGGCGAAGCCGATGCAGAAAGGCGCTTCCGGCAGCTTCAGGCCCGCGGCGCAGCCGGTGATGAAGCCCGCCAGCAGCGACAGCGCCGCCGTCCTGGCAAGCGGGCCGCGCGCCAGCGTCTCGCGCTTCACCACCAGGATGGCGAGGCCGGTGAAGACCAGCACGCTCATCACATTGTCGTAATAGGTGGTGCCGAATTCGGTGAGGGTCAGCGCGCCGGCCTGGCCCAGGATCGCCAGCGAGCCGGCCCACAGCCTGATGTCGGGCACGCGCAGGCTGTGCCGCGCCAGCAGATAGAGCGGCACGATGTTGGCGCCCTGCGCCGCGCCCAGCATCGCCAGCGCCACCCAGGAGGGGAAATGCGTCGCCAGCCAGTAGAAGGGAATGTCGAGATAGGGATTGTACCAGCTCGCCTGGTGCGCCACCGCCACGTCGATATCCAGGCGGTGATTGAACAGGGCGTAAGGCCCGTACCAGTGATAGTTGCGGAAGTCCCAGCTGGTGTCCTTGCCCAGCACCACGACAAAGGCCGCCCAGAACAGCACGCTGCAGATCAGGAAGGCGTATTCGCCTGCCGACAGGGGGCCGCGGGAGGGGTAGGGCTCGGCCTCGGACATGGGCGGGGCGGGAACTCGGAGGGACCGCTCCTTCTAGCCTGTCCCGTGACCGCCGATAAGCCCTTCCTCTTAAGGGGTTAGGGCAGATCAGGCTCGACTGCGATATTGTGCAGGAATTGCAGGGTGCAGGCCCGCCAGGAACGGCTTTCGGCAAAGGCGCGGGGGCTCAGGGGCCGGGGGTTCTGCTTCAGCGCCAGCGCCCCCAGGCAGGCCTTGCGCAGGTCCTCGTCCAGCACCGCCACATCGGTCCCGCCGGGCGCTTCCGGCCCCACCACGTCGCGCGGGCCCTCGACCGGATAGGCCGCCACCGTCAGGCCGCAGGCCAGCGCCTCCAGCATCACCAGGCCGAAGGTATCGGTGCGGCTGGGGAAGACGAAAACATCGCTGCCGGCATAGGCGCGCGTCAGCTTCTCGCCGGCCAGCGCCCCCAGGAATTTGACTTCGGGATATTTGCGGGCAAGCGCCGCGCGCGCCGGGCCGTCGCCCACCACCACCTTGGTGCCGGGCAGGTCCAGCGCCAGGAACGCCTCGATGTTCTTCTCGATGGCGACGCGGCCGACGAAAATCCAGATCGGCCCTTCATAGGGCAGGCGATGGCCGGCAATGGGATGGAACTTGTCGACATCGACGCCGCGCGACCACAGCTTGAGATGCCGAAAGCCGTGGCTTGCCAGTTCGCGCCTGAGGGTATGGGTGGCGATCATCACCGCGCTGGCGGGATGATGAAACCAGCGCAGCCAGCGCCACACCAGCTTTTCCGGCACCGCCCGGAAGCGGGCATGGACATATTCGGCGAAGCGGGTGTGGAACGCGGTGCTGAAAGCGATGCCATGGCTGATGCAGATGCGCCGCGCCGCCAGCCCGAGCGAGCCTTCGGTGGCGATGTGCACCGCGTCGGGCGCGAATTCGCGTATCTCCCGCGTCAGGGCGGCGCGCTGGAAGAAGGCGAGGCGGATTTCCGGATAGGTGGGCAGGGGAAAGGTGCGCCGGCCCAGCGGCGTCACCATGTGCACGGCATGGCCCAGCGCGCCCAGGTCCTTGGCGAGGATTTCCAGCGTGCGCACCACGCCATTGACCTGCGGCGCCCAGGCGTCGGTGACGATCAGGATCTTCAAATGCGCCGCCACGCCGGGAAGCGGGCCGGGTTGCAGCTTTTCGGTTCTACGCGGGTACAAGCGTGGGCGCGGGCTCGCCAATGGCGGCCGGAAGGTCCAGGGCGCGTCCCGAGGAAGGAGCCCAGCGCAGAATCTCCATATGTCCCCGCCCATCTTCGACAAGGGCGCTGCAGCTTTCAACCCAGTCTCCATCGTTGAGGTAGAGCACGCCGGCGATGCGGCGGATTTCGGCATGGTGGATATGGCCGCAGACCACGCCGTCCACCCCGCGCCGGGCGGCCTCGCGCGCCACGGTTTCCTCGAAGCGCGAGATGTATTCGACCGCGTTCTTGACCTTGTGCTTGAGCCAGGCCGAAAGCGACCAGTAGTCCAGCCCCAGGCTCCTGCGCACCACGAACAGCAGGTCGTTGAACTTCAGCGCCCAGCCATAGGCCCAGTCCCCGGCATGGGCCAGCCACTTGGCGAAATGGATGACGCCGTCAAAGCGGTCGCCATGCAGCACCCAGAGCCGCTTGCCGTCGGCGGTTTGGTGGATCGCCTCGTTGACGATCTCGATGCCGCCGAACCTGTTTCCGAAGAGTTGGCGCCCGGCATAGTGCCGGGCAAATTCGTCGTGGTTGCCCGGCACGAAGATGACGCGGGTGCCGTTGTCCGCCTTGCGCAGGATTTCATTGACGACGCGCTGCTGCGCCTCGGTCCAGAACCAGCGCCGCTTCAGCTGCCAGCCGTCAACGATGTCGCCGACCAGGAACAGCGTCTCGCTTTCATTGTGGGCCAGGAAGTCGGCCAGCGCCTCGGCCTTGCAGCCGGGGGTGCCCAGATGGGTGTCGGAGATGAAGATGGTGCGGTGGAAGCGGTGATGGTCGATGCGGGGAGGGGCGGCGCCCTGGGTCTTCTTCCTTGGCGGGGTGGCGTCCAAGGCATTCTCAAACCAGGCGATATCGGCCACGAGGCATCTCCAAGCCTTGTTCGAGGGCAGCGGATAGCTGCTTCGCGCGACTCTTTTGTTGCCCGCCCGCGACAGGTGTGTGACCGGGCAGCATCGCTCGCCAAAGCCCCGGAAACTTGGATTTTTTGCATTGCACAAAATGTCGCAGCGCGGCCAATCAGGCCGCAGATTCAAGGCAATGGCACTATTTTTCCAGGATTTCCGCAGGGTAAACTAGCAGGGGCTGTGCCTTTCCTGCTTGCCACCCCGGTTTCTTTCCAACATATTGCTGCAGCGCGGTATCGCGATCCTTGATTGCGAGGCCGCCGCCCTTCCTGGGCGTTTCCTCCCTGAACTTGGCCGCTCCTCGGAGCGGCCATTTTTTTGCGCCGGTCTTTTGGGCCCTGAGTTCGTCGCGACATCGCTCGCGTACCTGGTACGCGTCGCTCCTCGCGCCTGGCCACGGACCGAAATCTCCGGCGCAAAATGGAGCGGGAAAAAATTACTCCGCCGCGGCGGGCAACTCGGCGGGCGGCAGAAGTTCCGCGGGCGCGATGCGCACCAGCCGCGCCAGGGCGGCGGCGAGCCGCAGCTTCACCATCTCGAAGCCTTCCTTCCGCGTGATCCGCTCTTCATCCAGATAAAGCCCGCGATTGACCTCGATCTGCAGCGCATGGCGGCCCAGAAGCGGCCGGCCATGCAGCGCGGTGGTGTGGCCGCCGGCGTAGGGCGCGTTGCGCCCGACGCTGAAGCCTTCGCGCGCGAAACTGGCTTCCGCCAGCCGCGACAGCGCCGGCGCCGCCGAGGCGCCAAAGCGGTCGCCCAGCACGATCTCCGGCGCCCCCAGCGCCGAGGGCATGGAGTGGCAATCCACCACCACCACCACGCCGAAGCGCAGCCGGGTTTCCTCCGCCAGCCGGGCCAGGGCGCCGTGATAGGGACGATAGAATTTCTCCAGCCTGAGCGCGGCATCTTCCGGCCTGAGCTTGCCGCGATAGATTTCCGCCCCGTCGCGCACGATGCGGGGAATGACGCCCAGCCCGGCGGCGACGCGGGGGCCGGGCAGGTCCACGGTGCGGCCCAGCGGCCCGGCGAACATGCTGGCGTCCAGCTCGCCCATGCCGCGATTGACGTCCAGGAAGACGCGCGGGAATTCGGCCGCCAGCAACGGCGCCCCCAGCTCGACCACGCCGGCGAACAGCTCGTCGACAAAGGCGTCCTCGGAACGCCGCAGCATCAGCGAATCAAGCCCGCTCAGCCCCACCAGCGCGGCGGGGTAGCACCGCCCCGAATGGGGCGAGGCAAAGACAAAAGGCACGCTTTGCCTGCCCGGGACCGCCAGCCGGAAGGGCCGGGCGAAAAGACCGGCCAGGTCATTGTCGGCATTGGCGCAAGACCGCTCAGCCATGCGTCAGGGAACCACCAAGCGCCTCTGTCTGCAAGACAATCGGGACAATAAGGGATGTTTACCGATTCGCGGTTATAGGTTCTATTGCGGGCGGAAGGGCAGGCGCGTCGGCGAAGTCGGTAGCGGCAGCGTGCCGACGAGCGACCGAAGACAGGCATGGCACACATCCTTTTGGCGGAAGACGACGAATCGCTGCGCCGGTTCCTCTGCGGGGCGCTGGCCAAGGCCGGCCATTCGGTCACCGATTTCGGCGACGGCAGCGAGGCTTACGAGTGCCTCAAGGGTTTCACCTTCGACCTGCTGCTGACCGACATCGTGATGCCGGGCATGGACGGCATCGAACTGGCCAAGCGCGCCGCCGAGCTGAACGCCGCCCTCAAGATCATGTTCATCACCGGCTTTGCCGCCGTGGCCCTGCACCCCGCTTCGGGCGCACCCAAGCAGGCCAAGGTCCTGTCCAAGCCCTTCCATCTGCGCGACCTGGTGGCGGAAGTGGACCGCATGCTGGCCGCCGCCTGACCCGCCGGCGTCGCGGAAAGCCATAATCACGCCTTTATTGAAGACCTAGACTCGGCTTGCCGGCAGATGCCGGCTTTCGCGAGGGAGGATTTTCATGCAGCGTCCTTCACACAGCATCACCACAATGTCCGTGCAGACCGCCTCGCGCCGCATCGCCGGCGCGGGCTTCACCGTTCTGGCGCAGATGGCTTTCGCCACCGTCCTTGTCGGGGGCGTGGTGGTCAGCGTGAATGCGCCGCCGCCGCCGCCCTTTGAAGTGGAGCGGGTCAGGCAGGTCGAACCGCAGACGCCGCCGCCGCCGCCGGTCACGTTTGAACGTCCGGCGATGCCGACAGCGGTGGCGCCGGTGATCGACATCGCGCCCGAGCCAGGCAGCGGGCCGACCATCACGGTGACGCAGGCGCAGGCGCCGGTCGTCAGCCCGCCGGCGCAAACGCGGGTGGCGCAGCCGCCGCCCGCCGTCCCCGACAGGCCCGCCACCGGCATCGCCGCCACCCATACCGTGCCGCCCTATCCCACCCTGGCGCGGCGGCTGGGGGCGCAGGGCAAGGTGATGCTGCGCCTGACCGTGACGCCCGGCGGCACGGTGGCGAATGCGGAGGTGGTGCGCTCCAGCGGGCGGCAGGACCTCGACCAGGCGGCGCAGCAATGGATCACCGCCCACTGGACCTACCAGCCGGCGATCAGGGGCGGGGCGCCTGCCGCCAGCCAGGTGATGGCGGCGGTGGAGTTCTCGCTGACCGACGTGAAATAGGCTGAAAAGGCTTCCGCGTACGCTAAGCGCACCCATGGCGCGCTTGGCGTAGCGGATGCCCCCGCGAAAGCGGGGGCCCAGGTCGGCCCGAGACAGCTGAAACCAGGCCCCCGGTCCCGTCCCGTCTCTTGCTTGCCTGGGCCATACCCCGGCGCTATAGAGGCCGCCCTTGAGTGGGCGGTTAGCTCAGCGGGAGAGCACTACCTTGACATGGTAGGGGCCATAGGTTCGATCCCTATACCGCCCACCATTCGAATGCCTCGCCAAAGGCGAGGCATTCGAATGCCAAGCCGCCGCTAGCGTCAGCGTAGCGCGGCGGCGCGGCAGCCCACATTGATTTCCTAGGTTTCGCGCCTGTCGTGGGAAATTGCGTGTGAGCGAACACGCTGGAAATCCAGCGGGTTAGGAATCGCCCCGGTCCAGCTTTGTTCGTGGTTCGATCATTCGTGGTAATATGATCTGGGGCGCGACGGGCTGCGGTCTAGACAGGTCCGGGAAGTTCTAGAGTGCAGGCTTGGAAGCAATCGAATTGCCCGTTTGGAGTAACGCAGGCTGCTTCCTGGGCGCGGGGAGCCGGTGCCTAGCACAGAACACCCTTTCGGTTGCGATAGCCCAGCATAAGCCTCTCGCGCCGCTGGCCCCGGATTGCCTGGAGTACCACCTGGGAATCTGTTTCCAAAAGGCAGCGCCAGCCCTCGCCACTCCGATTTTCAATTTTTCCGTCTTCGTTACGGCGCTGACGCTGATGGTTGTAGTTTTCTCCATATCGGATTCGAAATTCCGCTTCCGCATTTCGGTTGCGCCGGGGCCTTTTGTCCTGGCTTCCAGCATCGCCGTGCTCGTTTGTGGGCTTTCTGTGCTTTGGGCGGACTTGGCGTTCAATATCGGCTTGCTCGTGCCGAAGCCGCTCAATTCCCATCTCTACTGGCAAGTCGCTATGGGAGGCCTCTTTTTCGCCCTCGTGATTTTGTGGGCCATTTTTGGCTTCCTTTTTCCTCCCAGGTTCAGCCGGTGGAATGCGTTTAAATTTGCCCGGCTCGTCTATCGCATAATTATTTCAGGGAGCAGCGCAGAGATTACCTCCGTCGCGCAGGAATTGGTGCGCTCCGTCCGCCCGTTAATCCGGTATAGCCCAGGCCAGCGGTATCCCAGCCGGTTTGAGTTCTGGTGCCGGAGTCGGCGTTATTGGCGGTGGATATTCGTGGCGCGGGATCGCTTCTATCATTATCTCCAACTCCATCCCGGCCCTGCTCGAATGTGGATGCGTCTGGCGGGCGCGGACGCGGAGCAGCTCGCTTCCTCCATTCTCTTGCTCATTGGAAACCGCCGGTTCTGCGGTGCCGTGGCGGCGGAAGCGCCTGAGTTGGCGATAGCGATATTTCAAGAGATGGGGCGAACCAGAAAGCGGCGGCTCCCCATCGGCCAGTTTTCAAAAAATATATCAAGTGAGGCGATTTCCAATCACCAATCCCTGCTTCATCACGAAGACAGCGGGTGGGAGTCTGGCGCGCTCGGATATTGGAAACCCTTTAGTGCGGCGGTCTATGGGAACTATGACGTTGTGGAAGGCCTGTCACAGGATCATGCCTCGCCGCTGGACATCGGATATTTCGGGATGCGGGAATGGTCCTCAGAGGAGTTTGAGGTTTACACCCGCGCGGTGCTGATTACGTTTGAAGCGTATCTGGCCGCGAATCCCTGGGGCGTTCACTCCTTCGCGATTGCTCAGGCATTCGGTAAAATCTCAGAGACAGCGGGTCAACATAACTGGGCGTTGTCGCAGACCGACAGCGCGGGCAAGGTTGACGAGACGGCGGCAGAAAAATTGCGGATCGGTGTTCGCTTTGTTGAGCGCGCGATAGAAGCAATCGAAAAGTTGAATCCCATACCTGATCCGGTATCGCGGCAAATTGATCCGCAGCGGCGGCAAGGCTGGGATATGTACGATGAACTAGCGATGCTGGCCTATTCGCTGTTCGAGGGCGCGTCTTGGGTCAGGTCCGATGCATCATCCTGGTCCATCCAGCACAATGTGTTCTGGACCTCGCTCTTTAGTTTCACGAGGCGGGGCAAGGCTTCCCGCATCATTCAGAAGAAAGTTATCCGCCTTATCATCGCTGAAATAAATGGGCCACTTTTTACCTATGTAACCACGCGCGTTTTCGGCATGGCGATAAATGTGGTGGGATTCAATAAGTGGATTGGAGAAGACCATGTTGCCGCGATGCTGCGCCGGTTTGTCAGGCGATGGGCGCGAAAAAATCTGGTCCGGCTGTATGACTTTAATGCGGAGTTGGTGGAGGCTGGGCTTCCGGCGAATTGGAAAATTCATCGGCGCACTATGCGGCTGTATCGCACTTATGCGAGGGGCCTGGAGCCGAAGCCCAAGGTTGTTTATCTGCAACTCGACCCGCCGCACTAGTCGGCGGCTCGAAAACTTTTGACGAATTCCGGGGACACGATACGTAATTGATGTCCGACACCCGCCGCTCGCCTGGGCTCGCGGCGTTCGTCGCTCGAAACGGTCCACCGGACCGTTTCGTTCGCCTGCGGCGAACCGCTCCTCACCCTATCCCCATACCGGAAAAATTATTTTCGCCTTGCCCGCCCGCGCGCTGGCGGCATTTCGCGCCGCGCGCTTATCCCCACGCCATCCGTCTCCGTTATCCTGCCCCGATGCAGGACATGCGCGGATATTCTCTGGTGGAACGGCGCCCAGGGGGAGGGGGTGGGCAGATCCGCGTGGTTCAAATGCGCTCATCCCCCGCGCGCTCACCGCCGCTGCAGCGCCGCCCGGCTTTTCGCCACCGCGCCGGCCGGAACGGCATCGGCCGCGTTGCCCCAGCTGTTGCGGATATAGGTGAGGATGTCGGCGACCTGCGTGTCATTCAGCCGCCAGGCGAAGGACGGCATCGCGGCGGCAGTGGGCGCGCGCGGCGTCTGCGCCGCCTGGGTTCCCGCCAGCACCACCCGGATCAGGGTTTCTGGGCTGCGTTGCTGCACCACCGGATTGCCCGCCAGCGGCGGGAAGATCACGCTCTGGCCGTTGCCGCGGGGATTGTGGCAGCCCTGGCAATTGTCCTCATACAGCGCCGCGCCCGATTTCATGCGCGCATCATCGGCGGCAAGGGCGCGGGCGCCGCCGCCGCCGCCCGGCACGTCCTTGAGATAGGTGGCGATGGCATTGAGGTCGGCATCGCTCATCTGCGATGTGGAGTTCTCGATCACCTCGGCCATCGGCCCGCTGGCCATGGAATGGGCGTTGTGGCCGGTCTTGAGGTAACTCACCACCTCGCTTTCGCGCCAGGCGCCGATGCCGGCCCTGGCATGGGCGGTGATGTCGGGCGCGAACCAGCCCTGCAGCGAGGCGCCGCGCAGCACAGCCCCGGCGTCGCCGCCGAAGGGGTTCTTGGCCGTGTGGCAGGCGCCGCAATGGCCCGGGCCGTTGACCAGATATTCGCCTCTGCTCCAGGCGGCGGATTTGTCGGGGCGCGGCGCGGGCGCGGCGGGCCGGAAGAACAGCAGGTTCCAGCCCGCCATCAGCTGGCGGATATTGAAGGGAAAGGGCAGCAGGTTGGCGCGCACCCGGTTTTTCACCGGCGCCACCGTCCGCAGATAGTCGAAGATCGCGCCGGCATCGGTGTCGCTCATGCGGGCGTACCAGGGATAGGGCATCGCCGGATAGAGATGGCGCCCGCCGGGAGCGATGCCGGTCTTGACGGCGCGGACGAATTCTTCCCTGCTCCATTTGCCGATGCCGGTGTCGTCGTCCGGCGTGATGTTGGGCGCGGCGAGCTTGCCGAACGGCGTTTCCAGCACCAGCCCGCCGGCGAAAGGTTTGCCGCCGGCCGCGGTGTGGCAGCCAATGCAGTCGGCCAGGATCGCCGCGCCCCGCCCGGCTTCGACGCTGGCATAGTCCGGCGCGCCGGCGGCCCGCGCCGCAACCGGCGCGGCCAGCATCAGCAAAAGCAAAGCGGCGCGCTTCATGCCAGCGGCCCGGGATGTTTTAGGTAACGGTCGCGAATGGCTTCGGCCGTCCAATAGGCCAGGGCGCAGACCGTACCGGTGGGATTGACCGCCGCGTTCTGCGGAAAGGCGCTGGCGCCGAGCACAAACAGATTGGAGACGTCCCAGCTCTGCAGATAGCGGTTGACGGCGCTGGTTTTCGGATCGGTGCCCATCACCGCGCCGCCGGTATTGTGGGTGCTCTGGTACGGCACCGAGTTCCAGCCCTTGCCGGCCTTGCCCATGGTCATCAGCTTGGGGTTCAGCGAGCGGGCGAGCTTTTCGATATGGCCGCTGACCCAGTTCGACATGCGGATGTCGTTGTCGGGAAAATCGAAAGTGATGCGCAGCAGCGGCCGGCCATGGCGGTCGGTATAGGTGGGATCGAGATCGAGATAATTGCCGCGTATGGCGTAGCTCGAGCCCGAAGCGCCGATATTCATCACATGGCCATAGGTCGCCGCCGTCGCCGCCTTCCATTTGCTGCCCCAGCGCGGCGTGCCCGGCGGCGTCGGCCGGCCGCTGATCGGCCTGCCATTGGTCTGGCCGGTGCTGATGGACGCGCCGCCGACGAAATCCAGCCGGGAATGATCGAAATTGTCGCCGTTGAAATCATGCGCCGAGGAAATCAGCGCGCCCGCCCCCATGAAGGGATTGAAGCGCTTGTCGTCGAAGAACAGCGTCGCCCCGCCGCCGCCGGTCTGGTAGCAATAGTTGCGCCCCACCACGCCCTGGCCACTCTTCGGGTCATAGGGCTTGCCGATGCCCGACAGGAACATCATCCGGACATTCATCAGCCCATAGCCGCAGAGCAGGATCAGGTCGGCGGGCTGCTCATAGTCGTTGCCGCTGGTGTCGATATAGGTGACGCTTTTGGCCGTCCTGCCGTCGGGATGAAGATTGATCTTCATCACTTCGCATTCGGTGCGGACCTCGAAATTCTTCTTTTTTACCAGCACCGGCAGGATGGTGGTCTGCGGCGTGGATTTGGAATAGTTGGCGCAGCCGAAACGTTCGCAATAGCCGCAATAGGTGCATTCGCCCATCGCCACGCCCAGCGGATTGACATAAGGCCGCGACAGGTTGGCGGCGGGCGTGGGAAAGGGATGCAGGCCCATATTGTGCGCCGCCTGCTCGAAGAGGGTGGCGCAATAGGGCCGCTTCAGCGGCGGGTTGGGGTATTCGCGCGAGCGCGAGCCTTCGAACGGGTTGCCGCCCGCCTGGACCTGGCCCTTGATGACCCCGGCCTTGCCGGAGGTGCCGCAGAGATATTCGAACTTGTCATAGAAAGGCTCGATATCGTCCCAGGTGATGCCCCAGTCCTGGATGGTCAATTCGCCCAGCTTGGCGGCGCCGTAACGCCGGGTGATGTGGCTCTTCA
>CAZNGO010000040.1:0-4721 GCA_964572805.1 uncultured Rhizobium sp.
GCTTTCGAGCCGGGACAGAGTGAGTAGTTCGTCCACCATCTCCTCTAGCCGGCTTGCCTCCATGTCGATTCGCGCGAGCGGACCTTCCAACTGATCCGGATTCTGGCGTGCCAGTCCAATAGCAAGCTGAAGTCGAGCCAACGGCGAGCGCAATTCGTGCGAAACGGTGGCAAGAAGCCGATCGCGCCCCTTTATCAATTCTTCAAGACGGCCTGCCATCATATCAAAGTCGCGAGCTAGATCTGATAATTCATCCTTGCGTTTGGCCAGCCTGTTTCCGAGACGGGTCGAGAAATGTCCCTCAGCCAATTCGGAAAAACCGGTGCGCATGCGCCAGATCGGGTAAGTCAAATACCAAGCCAGAATGGCGCTGAAGACAACTCCGCCCACGATGGAAAGGATCACATACTCCGGTGGCATGGGGCGAACGGCTGCCCCCGCGAGTTCCTGAATTAGCGTTCTAGGGCTGAGCGGCCCACTTAATGTCGACGACCTCACAGCTCTTAATGCGAAAAGAAGCCAGACACCCTGCGTGATGAAAACAATGGTTACGGAAAATCCCACTAGGATTTTCCAGAACAGTGGGCGCCTCACGATGTTATCTTCATCCGATAGCCAATGCCTCTGACAGTTTCGATCTCCAGTTCGTCGCTGATTGCTGCAAGCTTTCGACGAAGATTGCTGATGTGAACATCGACGCTCCGATCATATGAAGCGCGCCGACGGCCTAGCACCATTTCCGAGAGCGAATCTTTCGTCGTCACATCTTCTCCTGCTCGCATCAGAGCCGCAATGATGTTGAATTCGGACACGGTGAAAGAAAGCGAATTTCCATGCCATTGTGCCTCGCGTCTGTCTGGGTTTAAGACAAGATGCGCTAAGATTAAGCTTTTTCCTGGCGGGTGGCCCGTCGGATGCCGGCGGATAATGGCCTTGAGCCTCGCTATCAGCTCGGGCGGGTAGAAAGGCTTTGCCATATAATCGTCTGCACCGGATTCCAAGCCCAAAACTCGGTCGACATTGCTGCCTTTAGCGCTCAGCATTATTATGGGAATTCGATCAGTTTTTCGCATACTTCGGAGCAATTCGATTCCGTCGGTGTCGGGCAGCATGATGTCGAGGATGATCGCGTCGAACTCTTCCTGCGCGGCAGCCTGAATTCCATCCTTTCCTGTGAGCGCGACATGACTTTTGAAACCTTCACTGGCCAGATACTGAGACAGCATGCTGGTCAGTTCGGCATCGTCGTCTATAAGCAAAACCTTGTGCATTCTGTTCTAATCTTTGGCGTTGCTTTCTAAGCGGCATTCGGCGACAGGCGACGACTGCTGTCAACGATCCAGGAATCCGCCAAACTGCCATGCCGCGGTGCAACATTGATAAATTGGCGCCGCATTGATCATGCCTTTGGCTAATGTGCCCATTCCCAAATGTAAGGATAGCGTAAGGCCTACCTCGGTGCGGCGCAGATTAGTGGCGAAGAGGATCGCATTTGTTTAGGCTGCCATCGATTACAGCGCCACTTTCCTTAAGAAAATTTAGAGGGGGACCCGGGATATGAGACTTGCACTGCTGTCCGCTGCGCTTTGCGCGGCCGTTTCGCTGAGTACGACCGCCGCCTTCGCGCAGGCAGGGACCGAGGACACTGGCGCAACAGCTCGAAGCAAGTACCCGCTAGCCCCGGCGGCCGGGGTCGATAGCCATGCCAGAGAAAGATCTGTCCCCGGTGCGGTCAACAAGGGCGCGTTCAATGAAAAGACCTGGGCATTCGGCCACCGGGGCGATGCCCCCGCAGGCGGTTCCGTCATTTGGAATCCAGTCATGGTCAAGATGAAGGCGGGCCAGAAGGTCACCAGCGCGACCGATTTCTTCTCAGAAGACCCCAAGGTCTACTGCGCCATGGCCAATTCCGGCGTCGACTTCATCTGGACCGAGCATCAGCACAGCCCGCGCGACTGGAACGAGACGGCGGCAATGTGGGCCGCCTGTCCGCGCGCCAAGGCGGTGCCGGGAGTGCGCGTCGCCTATACCGACGAGCGTGAAGAGCAGCATGCGCTGGACGCCGGCGCTCTGGTGCTGGTGGTGCCGACAGTCCGTTCGCTTGCTGAAGGCACCAAGGCACGTGACTGGGCAATGTGGCCACCGCTGGGCCACCGCAGCAGTGGTGGCGGCCAGGGTTCCAGCCCTGCGTTCTGGGGCCAGGTGCCGGGTGGCTATCGCAACACCTTCAACGACAATCTGGTGCTGATCCTGATGATCGAAACGCTGGAAGGCCTCAAGGACTCCGACGCGATTGCCAAGATCAAGGGCGTCACCGCCATCTTCGCGGCCTCGGGCGATCTGGGCAATCACACCGGCTATGGCCAGGGCGATCCCGATTACGAGCGGGCGATCAACATCGTGCATGATTCCGCGCTGCGGGCGCATGTGAGACTCTGCGGTCCCTATGCTTGGGTCGATCGTCCCGACTTCACCTGCTTCCAGGGCCCCGGGGGCGAAGGCAATGTGCCGGCCGGTGGCGTGACCCCGGAATATGCGGCTACGCTCGAAGCCCAGGCAAAAACGGCGCTGGGACCATTGTGGAACACCCAGGGCAAGCCGATTGCCGGTCCCTTTACGCCCGGATGGAGACCTCCGGCACCCGTTGGTCGCGGAGGCCGTGCTGCAGCAGCCCAGTAACATTCGCGTTGCAACGTAGGGCGCTGCGGCAACGCAGCGCCCTTTTCATGGAATACTGGTGAAATTGGGATGCCACCGCAGAAGGAGATGCACAAAAGCATGAAGCGCTTATTGGCATCAATTTGTTTTACTACCGTGCTGGGCGCCGTTCCCGCAGTTGCCCAGATCATTTCTACTCCCGGCGCCCCTGCTGGGCCTGCGGCACCCATTGAGATACCGGCGGAGAAGCGGATACCTCTCGATCAGGCGCTGAAGGCGGCAAAGGCGGCGCAATCGGCTTGTGCGGTGCAGGGCGCCACCAATACGGTCGAGGTCGTAGACCTCAACAACAACATTAAGGTTCTTCTATCCTCCGACGGCGCGGTGAATGCTTCTTTCGAATATGCGCGCAAGAAGGCCTACACCGTTCTGAATATGGGCATGGCATCCGGTGCCTTCGGCAAGACCCTGGGCCAGCTTCCCCGGGGTGCCGTGATTGAGGGCGACCCCAATCTGATTCAATATGCGGGCGCCGTTCCAATCATAAAGGGTGACGCGCTTGTCGGTGCCGTCTCAATTTCCAGTTCCAAAGGCCAGCTTGACGAATCATGCGGTTTGGCAGGACTGGCGGTATTTCACTTTTAACGGAGAAGGCGATGCGCGGCTTCTTGAGCGGTTCGGTGCTTCTGGCGGTTTTGTGTACTCTGGGCAGCGCCGTGGCTCAGCCTGTCCCGGGCGTGATTTCGCCCAGCAAAGTTGGCGCCAATCCAGAAAACATCACCATGGCGCCGGGCGGCACGCTGATTCTGGGCAGTTCCTCGCCGATCATTTATCGCGCCAAACCCGGGTCAGCGACCGCTGAGCCCTTCATAGACACCAGCGCCGACGGTGACTCCCGCTTTCTCGGCGTTCTGGCTGACGCGCCGACCAACACGCTATGGGCCTGCCAAGTATTTCCGGTTCCCAACACCAATCGGCGCACTTCCGCCCTGCGCGGGTTCGATCTGACGACCGGACAGCCGAAATTCCGCTGGGTTTTTCCTGGCGATAACACCACGTGCAATGACATTACAATCGCGGCCGACCATACCGCTTATTTCACCGACACCCCGAATGGCCGCATCTACCGACTCGCGTCGGGAGCACAGACGCCGGAACTTTGGCTGGAGGATCGCGCTTTGCTGGGCGTGGACGGCATTACGATGCTGAATGGCACGATCTACGTCAACAATGTGTATTCCAACAATCTGTATCGGATTCCCATGGACAGCACCGGCAAGGCGGGCGCGCCCGAGGATTTGTGGGTTTCGCAATCCATTAAAGGGCCGGACGGCATGCGGGCGGCCAACGGCAAGCTCTTCCTGGCTGAGAATCGTAGCGGGAAGGTCGATGTCGTGACGATCGATGGCGACAAAGCTCTTATCACAACCCTGAAGGACGGGTTTGAAGGCTCCACGGCCGTCGAACCCTTTGGAGATACGCTCTGGGTTGGCGAAAGCAGAGGAAATCGCGCTACACCGATTCCGCTGCCAAAATAGCTTTTTCAAGCTTCAGCGTTGTGGGCGAAATGCGCGCCTACGCGCGAGCACGGATTCCGTAACGCTGCATTGCAGAAATGCGCCAAAACCGTAGGAATGCCATTTGGTTTCGTCGCGCTTTCTTTTTGTGCGACTCAGATGTTCTCGAGGCGGGCGCTGGTCTCGCCAAAGGTGTCGAGCTTCACGCCATAACGGTCCATCAGCGAGAGATAGAGGCTCTGCATCCGGCGCTTCTCGTCCGGCTGGCCGAGATAGCTCAGCGTCCGGCCGGTCTTGAGCGTGCCGGAAAGGCCGCCCGCCAGCACCAGCGGCAGGCGGGTATTGTCGTGCTTGCGGCCGATCCAGAGGTTGGAGAGGAACATCAGGCAGGAATGGTCCAGCACGGTGCCGTCGCCTTCCTTCATCCCGTCCAGCTTCTGCGCCAGATAGGCGTATTGCGCCAGATGGAAGCGGGCGATGCGCTCATAACCGTCGGAATTGTTGTTGTGGCTGGCGGCGTGGTGGCCCTCCTTCACGTCCAGGAAG
>CAZNGO010000041.1:0-33002 GCA_964572805.1 uncultured Rhizobium sp.
CGAAGTCGGCACCGAAGGCAAGCTGGGCGGCCAGGCCCAGGTCCCCGGCGTCGCCGGCACCTGGAAGGACCTGACGGACACCGTCAACGTGATGGCCGCCAATCTCACCGAGCAGGTGCGCGGCATCGTCAAGGTGGTGACGGCGGTGGCCAATGGCGAACTGAAGCAGAACTTGACCGTCAAATCCAAGGGCGAAGTCGCCGCGCTGGCCGACACCATCAACAACATGACGGAAACGCTGGCCACCTTCGCCGACCAGGTGACGTCGGTGGCGCGCGAGGTCGGCGTCGAAGGCCGTCTGGGCGGCCAGGCCAACGTGCCCGGCGCCTCCGGCACATGGAAGGACCTCACCGGCAACGTCAACCTGCTGGCCACCAACCTGACCACCCAGGTGCGCGCCATCGCCGAGGTCGCCACCGCCGTCACCAAGGGCGACCTGACCCGCTCGATCCAGGCCGAGGCGCGCGGCGAGGTTGCCGAACTCAAGGACAACATCAACACCATGATCGGCAATTTGCGCCTCACCACCGAGCGCAACACCGAGCAGGACTGGTTGAAGACCAACCTGGCGCGCTTCACCACCATGCTGCAGGGCCAGCGCGACCTGGTCACTGTCGGCAAGCTGCTGCTGGGCGAGCTCACGCCTCTGGTGAGCGCCCAGATGGGCGTGATTTACCAGATGAAGGAGGGCAGCCCGCCGCTGCTCACCCTGGTCGCTTCCTATGCCGGCCATGAGACCGACGGCTATCCCTCCAGCTTCGCGCTGGGGCAGGGGCTGATCGGGCAGTGCGCGGTGGAAAAGAAGACCGTGCTGGTAAAGAACGTGGACAAATACGCGCCGATCTCCTCGGCGCTGCTCAGCGTCACGCCTCGCAGCATCATCGTGCTGCCGATTCTGTTCGAGAGTCAGGTCAAGGCTGTGATCGAACTGTCTTCGCTTTCCGAATTTACCGGGCTGGAGCTGGCCTTCCTCGAGCAGCTCACCTCCAATATCGGCATCGTGCTCAACTCGATCGAGGTGACGATGCAGACCGAAGGCCTGCTAAAGCAGTCGCAGCAGCTTGCCACCGAATTGCAGACCCAGCAGCGCGAATTGCAGCAGACCAATGAGCAGCTGGAGCAGAAGGCGGGCCAGCTGGCTGAGCAGAATGTCGAGGTCGAGCGCAAGAACCAGGAAATCGAGCAGGCCCGCCGTGCCCTGGAAGACAAGGCTTCCGAGCTCGCCCTGACTTCGAAATACAAGTCCGAGTTCCTCGCCAACATGAGCCATGAGCTGCGCACGCCGCTGAACAGCATCCTGATCCTGGGGCAGCAGCTGGCAGAGAATCCGGGCCAGAACCTGACGCCCAAGCAGGTGGACTTCGCCCGTACCATCCATGGCGCCGGCACCGACCTGCTGAACCTGATCAGCGACATTCTCGACCTCTCCAAGATCGAGTCCGGCACCGTCACCGTCGATGCCGAGGAGATTGGTGTCGCCAACGTCATCGAGGCGGTGGCCCGGCCCTTCCGCCACGAAGCCGAGGCCAAGCAATTGTCGTTCAAGGTGGCGATCGATCCCGCGCTGGATCGCACCATGCTGACCGACTCCAAGCGGTTGCAGCAGGTGCTGAAGAATCTGCTGTCCAATGCCTTCAAGTTTACCGCCCAGGGCGAGGTTTGCCTGTCGGTACGTTCCGTGAGCGAGGGTTGGAGCGCTGGCCACCCGGTTCTCAACCAGGTGGCGCGTGTCGTGGCGTTCGAGGTCTCCGATACCGGCATCGGCATCCCGGCCGAAAAGCAGAAGCTGATCTTTGAGGCCTTCCAGCAGGCCGACGCCTCGACCTCGCGCAAATATGGCGGCACTGGCCTTGGACTGGCGATCAGCCGCGAACTGTCAAACCTGCTGGGCGGCGAAATCCAGCTGCGCAGCACCCCGGGCACCGGCAGCAGCTTCCGTCTCTATCTGCCCATGCGCTATGTCGGTGCCGTCGGTGCCGCGCCCCGCGCCAGCGCCTCTTCCGAACTGGTGCAGGTGCCCTTCGTCGCCGAGCGGCCCCAGGAACAGATCACCGATGACCGCGATGCCATCGCGGAAGGCGATTCCGTCCTGTTGATCGTCGAGGACGACATCCATTATGCCCGTATCCTGCTGGACCTGGCGCATGACGAGGGCTTCAAGGCCATTGTCGCGACCAAGGGCGAGGATGCGCTGGACATGGCGGCGACCTACATGCCCACCGCCATCTCGCTCGATATCTTCCTACCCGACATGCTGGGCTGGTCGGTGATGAGCCAGCTCAAGAAAAATCCCAAGACGCGGCATATCCCCGTGCAGATTGTCACCCTGGACGAAGACCGTCAGCATGCGCTGGCGCGTGGCGCCTTCTCCTTTGTCCCGAAGCCGACCACGGCCGATGGCGTCCGTCTCGCGCTGTCCAAGGTCAAGGCCTACGTCAAACCCAGGCGCAAGCGGCTGCTGATAATCGAGGACAATCCGGCCGAGCAACTCAGCATCACCAGCCTGCTCGAGCATTCGGACATCGAGATCGTCTCGGCGGGCACCGGCGCCAGGGCGTTTGAAATCATGCGGGAAGAGCAAGTTGACTGCATCGTGCTCGATCTGCGCCTGCCGGACATCACCGGTTTCGAGCTGCTGGAGAAAATGGGCGCCGATGCGGCCCTGTCCGACATTCCGGTCATTGTCTTCACCGGCCGCGAACTCACCGCCGAGGAGGACGCCAAGCTGCATTCCATGGCTCGCAGCATCGTGGTCAAGGGTGTGGAATCGCCGGAGCGGCTGCTTGATGAAACCGCGCTGTTCCTGCATCGCGTCATTGGTGACCTGCCCGACGAGAAGCAGCGCATGCTGGAAAAGGTCATCAGTTCGGACGAGGACCTGGTCGGGCGTTCGGTGCTGCTCGTCGATGACGACCCGCGCAATATCTTCGCCCTCTCCAGCGCGCTGGAGCGCCGCGGCATGAAGGTTCTCACCGCGACGACGGGGATGGAGGCGATCGACCTGGTCCACTCGACCCCCGAACTGGCCATCGTCCTGATGGACATCATGATGCCGGAGATGGACGGTTATCAGACCATCTCGCGCATCCGCGAGGAGCCGCAACACCGGCGCCTGCCCATAATCGCCCTGACCGCCAAGGCGATGAAGGGCGACCGCGAAAAGTGCCTGGATGCCGGCGCTTCGGACTATCTCGCCAAGCCGGTCAACACGGAGCAGCTGCTCTCGGCGCTGCGCATGTGGCTGCATCGTTGAGCATGGCCATGGAGTCCAAGGACCGGGTCAATGTTCTGCTGGTGGACGATCAGCCCGGCAAGCTGATGAGCTACCAGGTCATGCTTGGCGAGCTGGACGAGAATCTCGTCCCGGTCTCCTCGGCGAACGAGGCCTTGGCCTATCTGCTCAAATCGGATGTCGCCGTCGTGCTGGTGGATGTCTGCATGCCGGAGCTGGACGGCTTCGAACTGGCCAAGATCATCCGCGATCACCCCCGCTTCCAGAAGACGGCGATTATCTTCATCTCTGCCATCCACATGACGGAATCGGATTACCTGCGCGGCTATGAGGCCGGGGCTGTGGACTATCTTTCCGTCCCGGTGGTGCCCGAGCTTTTGCGCGCCAAGGTCCGTGTCTTCGCCGAGCTCTATCGCAAGAGCCGCGATCTGCAGGCGCTCAACCAGCAGCTGGAGCAGCGGGTAAGCGAGCGCACCCAGGAGCTGGAATCCGCCGCCGCCCATCTTCGCCGCAGCGAGCGCCATCGCAGCCTGGCGCTGGCGGCCGGCAACATGGGCACCTGGGCCTTCGAGGTGGAATCCGGCACGCTGTCCTGCGACGAAGGTCAGAGCCGCATCATGGGCCTCCCGCGCGATCCCGAGCTTTCCCCCGATCGGGCCAGAAGCCTGATCCATGCCGGCGACATGCCCGCCCTGCAGAAGGCTGCGGCGGAGCTCTCGCCGGAAAAGCCCGACTGCCATGTCGAGGTCCGGATTGTTCGGCCTTCCGGCGAAGTGCGCTGGTGCACCGCCTCCACGGTGGCGACCTTCGACGAGGAGGGGCAGGCCACCCATTTCAACGGCGTCACCACCGACATCACCGAGTTAAAGAAATCGCAGGAACGCCAGACCCTGCTGGCGCGCGAAGTGGATCACCGTGCCAAGAACGCCCTCGCCGTGGTGCAATCCATCGTCCGGCTGGCGCGCCGCGGCAACATGGATGATTACGCCAACGCCATCGAGGGACGGATCTCTGCCCTGGCGCAGACCCATGAACTGCTGTCGCAGGCCCGCTGGCGCGGCGCCGATGTCAGAACGCTGATTCAGAAGGAGATGGCGCCCTATGAGCGGGCCGAGAGCGGCGCCCGCGTGCGCATGAACGGTCCTTCGGTCACGGTGGCGCCTGAAACGGCGCAGGGCATCGCCATGGCGATCCATGAACTTGCCACCAATGCCGCGAAATACGGCTCGCTGTCGCAGGAAACGGGCCGGGTCGAGATCGGCTGGAGCCATGGCCGCGGCATCCTGACCGTCAATTGGCGCGAAAGCGGCGGGCCGGCGGTCACGGTGCCAAAGGTATTGGGCTTTGGCACCAAGATCATCGGCAGCCTCAAGGGTCCGGACCGAGGCGACGTGCAATTCGACTGGCAGCCAGACGGGCTTCGCTTCACCATGAAGCTTACTTGCAAGGCGCTGGCCGACGAGGAGGTTTCCGAACCTTCCCAGCTGCAGCCGGAGGAAAATGGGGAAGCCGCCTTGGCAGCGCCGCCATCGCGGGACGGCAATGTCCGTGTCCTGCTGGTCGAGGATGAACTGATCGTCGGCATCTTCATGCAGGAGACGCTCGCCGGCCTGGGCTATGAGGTGTCCGAGCCGCTGGACCGGCTGGAAGACGCGGTCGCTTGCGCACGCACGCAGCAGTTCGATCTTGCCGTTCTGGACATGAACCTGCATGGCGTGCCGGTCTATCCCCTGGCGGACATATTGCGGGCCCAGCGCGTCCCCTTTCTTTTTCTAACCGGCTATTCCCCCGATGTCATTGAACCGCGCTTTCGCGGCGTTCCGGTGCTGCAGAAGCCGGTCGGTCAGGAAGCGCTGGAAAATGCCCTGGCGCAATTGCGGCGCATGGGCGCGGCTGCGAGTGTAGGTAGCTAAAGCTTCATTTTCCGCGCCAGGATCGCAAGCGATGGCGCTGCCGCGGAATATTCACGCCAGGCGCTGCTGCGCGCGATCAGGCGTGGGGCGGTGCGCACGGTGAACGTCGCGGGATCGAGGCCGCTTTTCACCTGCGTCCAGGTCAGCGGCATGGAAACCGTGGCTCCGGCACGGGCGCGCGGGGAAAGCGGCGCCACTGCCGTCGCCATCCGGTCATTGCGCAGATAATCCAGGAAGATGCGGCCCTTGCGCTGCGCCTTGGACATGTTGACCAGGTATTTCTCCGGGCTGTCGCCGGCCATGCGGGCGCAGATTTCGCGAGCCATCGCCTTTGCCGCCGGCCAGTCAAGCCCGGCGGCCTTGAACGGCGTCACCACATGCAGGCCCTTGCCGCCCGTGGTCTTGCAGAAGGGAATGAAGCCCAGTGCTTCCAGCCGCGCCTTCAATTCCTTCGCCGCCGCGACGACGGCATCAAAATCCAGCTCGGGCGCGGGGTCGAGATCGAAGACGAAGCGGCCCGGTTCGTCGGGCTTGCCGGGCGCGCAGTTCCAGGGATGCAGCTCCAGCGTGCCAGCCTGGGCGGCGGCAACCAGCGCTTCCACCCGGTCGATCTGCAGATAGGGCTTGCGGTCGCCGCCGACCTTTACCTGCTTGAACAGGGCGGATTGCCCCGCCCCCGCATGGCGTTGGAAGAAATGCTGTCCGGCGATGCCGTCAGGCGCGCGCACCAGCGAGCAGGGCCGCCCCTTGATGTGCGGCAACATCCAGCCACCCACCGCCTCGTAATAGCGGGCCAGCTCCAGCTTGGTAACAGGCTGCGCGTCGCCGGCATCGGGCCACAGCGCCTTGTCCGGATGGGAGATCGGCTGATTCATCACCACATTGGCGCGGGCGCGCTTGCCGGCCTTCGGCTCTGGTTCGGCCAGTCTGGTGCTTTTCTTTGGCGTTTCTGCCTCCACCTCTTGCGCCGGTTTGTCGGCGCGCAGCCCCTTGAAGGCAGCCTGCCGCACCATGCCGTCGCCGGTCCAGCCAGCGAACGCGATCTCCGCCACCAGCTCCGGCTTGACCCAGTGTACACCGGCCTGATGCCGAGGGGCATTCCTGCCGCTGAAAGGGGAGGTTTGCGTCGTCGCGGCCTTCAGCCGCGGCAGCAGGGTGTTCAGCTTGCCGGCGCCGTAGCCCGTGCCGACCCGCCCCACATATATAAGGTGATCGCCGCGATGGACCCCCACCAGCAGCGAGCGGAATTTTCCTTCCGTCGTGCTCCAGCCGCCGATCACCACTTCATGCCCGGCACGGCATTTGGCCTTGGTCCAGTCCTCGCCGCGGCCGCTGCGATAGGGCGCGGCGAGGCGCTTGGAGACGATGCCTTCCAGGTTCATGCGGCAGGCCGATTGCAGCACCGCCTCGCCGCCGCTGGTGAAGTGCTCGACATAGCGCAGGCTGCCGTCCTTGCTTTTGAGCAGCTTTTCCAGTTGCGTCTTGCGCATGGAAAGGGGCAGGGGGCGCAGATCTTCGCCCGCCGCGAACAGCAGGTCGAAGGCGAAAAAGATCAGCGCTTCGGTCCTGTCCTCGGACAGCGCCGCCTGCAGGCCCGCGAAGTCCGGTGCGCCGTTGTGATCCAGGGCGCAGATTTCGCCGTCGACCAGGCAATCGGGAAGTTTCGCCGCCGCGCGCGCGATGGCGGCGAATTTTGGCGTCCAGTCCAGGCCCCTGCGGGTGCGCAAGGTTGCCTTGCCGCCCACGACCCGCAGCTGCATGCGGTAGCCATCGAACTTGACTTCATGGCCCCAGTCCGCGCCGCCGGGCGGCTGCTCCACCAGGCGGCAGAGCTGCGGTTCGACGAAGCGCGGGATTGCTGAAATCCTTTTCGCTTTCGCCGCCGGTTCGCGGTCTTCGTCTCTCCCGGCTTTTGACTGCCAGATGGCATCGGCCTCGAACGATCTGGTCCGCATGAAGGAGCTGGGCTTGCGCCCCGTGCCCGCCGCGATTGCCTTCATCGTCCGGCCTGATGCCACCGAACGGTCCTTTTTGAGGATGTTTTCGCCATCACCCGCCTTGGCGAACCGGTCCTGATGCTTGATCAGCAGCCAGTTGTTGCGCTTGGTCTTGCCGCGGGCGAACCTGTCGCCACGCATCCGCACCAGAACCCAGCCACCCTGCAGTTTCTCGCCCGCCAGGGAGAATTTCAGATCGCCGCGCGCGAACATCTTCCCGATATCGCCTTCGGGCCGCCAATAGCCGCGGTCCCACAGCATCACCGTGCCGCCGCCATACTGGCCCTTGGGGATGGTGCCTTCGAAATCGCCATAGTCGAGGGGATGGTCCTCGACTTCCACCGCCAGGCGCTTTTCGGCGGGATCGCGCGAAGGCCCCCGCGTCACCGCCCAGGAATGGAATGTGCCGTCCCATTCCAGGCGAAAATCATAATGCAGCCGCGTCGCCTCATGCTTCTGGATGACGAAGCGCAGCTGTTTCGAGCTGGCGACCTTCTGCCGTCCGCTGGGTTCGGCGGTGACGGAGAAGTCGCGCATGACGCGGTATTTCGCGAGTGGCGCCTTGCCGCCATATTTTTTTCGGGCGGCCATGACCGCCCGGCTACAGTCGTCCCGCCACGATCAGGATGATCAGGATCAGCAGGATCAGGCCGAGGCCGCCAGACGGGCCATAGCCCCAGCCGGCGCTATAGGGCCAGAGCGGCACCGAGCCCAGCAGGGCGAGTATCAGGATGATGATCAGGATTGTGCGCAGCATTGGGTATTTCCCTCCCAGGTTGCCTACACAACGCATTCGGGAACCCTGAAGTTCCCTCAGGCCGGCTCGATCAGGGCGATGCCGAGGTCGGGGTGCTGGCGCCGCACCAGATGGGCGGGACTTTGGGTCAGGGTGACTTCCAGGGTGGGGCGGACAATCCCGTCCAGCAGATGGCCGCCCCGCGTGCTGCCGTCCGCGCGCCCCAGCACGGCATGGGCGTGCAGGCTGGGCCTGCCTTGCTCGCCTGGCACAATGTCGCCGGCCAGGGTGATGACTTCCACCTGCTCCTCGACCGGGATTTCCTTGTAGCTTTTCCTGTCCCACTGGAAATAGCCCAGGCTGGCGCGCTCGAATGCGCCCAGGGCGACGAAGGAGGCGGCCTCGACGCCGGTCTTCGCCGCGAAGCCCTCCAGGGTCTTTTTCACCGCCTCGCCGCTTTCCAGCACCAGCAGCCAGATCCTGCCGTCATCCGTCTCGGTCAGAACTCTGCTTTTCATCAGCCCGCCTTGCGCTTCTTAGCCGGGGCGCTTTTGCCGCCCTTCAGGCTCTGGCGCAGCGCCGCCATCAGATCCACGACATTGCTTTCCTCCGCCGGCTCGGCGGCGACGATCTTCTCGCCCTTCTGCTTGCGGCGTATCAGTTCGCGCAGTGCCTTCTCATAGCGGTCCTCGAAGTCTTGCGGATCGAACGGGCCTTCCTGCTGCGCGATGATCTTTTCGGCGATCTCGATCATTCCGGCATCGCCTTTCTTCGCCGCCACGTCCGCGAAGGCGTCGGCGGCGTCGATCACTTCGTCGGCCATGCGCAGCGACCAGGCGACAAGGCCCTTGCCGCGCGCCTCCAGGGCCATCAGCCGCTCGCGGGTGTGCATCACCACCCGGCCGAGCGCGATGCGCCGCGATCCCGCCATGGCGTCGCGGATCACGCCATAGGCGTCCTCACCGCTTTCGGCGGGCAGGATGTAGAAGGGATCGTTCCAGTAGAGCCGGTCGATCTTGCCGGCATCCACGAAGCGCTCGATGTCCAGGGTGTGGGTAGTCTCCAGCCGGACGGAGTCCAGTTCGTCCGGCGTCACCTTCACATAATGATTCTTGCTGATTTCATAGCCCTTGACCAGGTCGGCGCGCTCCACCGGCCCTGCCTCGGGATCGGTGGCAATCATGCGGATGCGATTGTTGGTCTTGGGATTGAGAAGATGAAAGGAGATGTCGGCATGCCGGCTGACGGCGCTGTAGATTGCGATGGGACAACTCACGAGCGACAGGCGGAGGTTGCCCTGCCATAGCGGCCGGCGCGACAAGTGTGGGGCGTCATCATTGGCAGGCTTGTGCGCAACATGATGCGCCGCCGCGCGCTTCCTGGATTTCTTGCGGGTGGCCATGACGATTTCCGAATCGCGTCTCGGTCCGGAAACCCTTGAAAAGCCCGAAGGTTGCAGCCGCATGTTCCTGCCGGGAACCGAAAACGGTCCCAGCTTGTTCCCTCACCATATCTAGCGCGAATAATCCGGTGAATCAGAACAGGCCAGGGAGTTGGAAAGCCGATCCCCGCCCGATCCGCGCGGAGCTGTTCGGGCTGGAAAGGCTGGAGCAGCATGCACGCAGCCTGGCCCGCGCGCAGCGCGTGGGCCGGGCCAGCCGTTCCGCGCCGCGGCTGCCGCGCCGCCTCAAAGACAATTACACTGCTCTGTGCGCCAACTTCCTGCTGCTTGCCGAGGCGGCCAAAACCAACAAGGCGATCACCTCGGCCGGTGAATGGTTTCTCGACAATTTCCACATTGTCGAGGAACAGACCCGCCAGGCGCAGCGTGACCTGCCGCCCGGCTTCTACCGCGAATTGCCGCGGCTGATGGACGGGCCGCTGGCAGGTGCGCCGCGGGTCTATGGCATCGCCTGGGCGCTCCTGGCGCATACCGACAGCGGGCTGGACCGCGACAAGCTGCTGCGTTTCCTTGTCGCCTACCAGGAAGAGGCGCCGCTCACCATCGGCGAATTGTGGGCGGTGCCGATCACCCTGCGCATCGCCCTGGTGGAGAATCTGCGCCGCCTGATCCAGGCGGTGATCCTGCGCGTCGCCGATGCCGATCATGCCGCGACCGCGGCCCTTGCCATCCTGGGCGCGCCGGCGGCGCCCATCGCCGGCCAGTTGGGCAAAGCGCCGTCGCCCGCCTTTCTCGCCCGGCTGGAACAGGGCTTGCGCAATCAGGACAATGGCGCCGCCGAGGCCCTGCGCGAAGTGACCCGGCTGCTGGAATCGCGCGGCCGCGACATCCATGCCGTCATCCAGGAGGAATACCAGGCCCAGGCCGCCGACGACATGTCGGTGCGCAACGTCATCACCAGCATGCGGCTGATCTCCAGCATCGACTGGGCCGAATTGTTCGAGGAGGTCAGCCTGGTAGAACGGGTGCTGGCAGGGGCGCCGGGCTATGGTGGCAACGACTTCGCCACTCGCGACCGCTATCGCCGCGCCATCGAGCAGATGGCGCGCGCCTGCCATGGCGAGGAAATCGTGCTGGCCGGCGCCGCGGTGGCCCGCGCCCTCAAGGGCGAGGACATTCGCCGCCGCGATGTCGGCTATTATCTGATCGCCGAAGGCCGCGCCGCCTTTGCCCGCGAAATGGGCTGCCGCCAGGCCCTTCTGCAGCACTTCACCCGGTCCATCGCGGCCAATCTCGCCTTCTATGCCGGCTCGGTCGCTATTCTGACCCTCGTGATCGTCACGCTGGCGTTGCTGCCCCAGGCGCGGGAGGGCGCGCCAGGCTGGCTGCCGCTGCTGGCGGCTTTCCTGGCGCTGCTGCCGGCCTCCGATCTCGCCGTGGCGCTGGTCAACCGCACCATCACCAGGCGCAGACAGCCGCAAAGCCTGCCCTGCCTGTCGCTCAAGCAGGGCGTGCCGGACGAACTGCGCACCATGCTGGTGGTGCCGACGCTTCTGGTGCATCCGGAGGCGATCGCCCAGCAGATCGAGCGGCTGGAAGTACACTATCTCGCCAATGCCGATGCCGGCATGAGCTTCGCGCTGCTATCCGACTGGACCGACAGCCCCAGCGAACACCGCGACGACGACGACGCGTTGCTGGCGGTCGCGAAGGCGGGGATCGCGGCGCTCAACCAGCGCCATGCTGCCGGCCGCGCCCCC
Source organism: uncultured Rhizobium sp. (assembly GCA_964572805.1). GTDB lineage: Bacteria > Pseudomonadota > Alphaproteobacteria > Micropepsales > Micropepsaceae > Rhizomicrobium. The sequence continues at coordinate 11,041 of CAZNGO010000041.1, forward strand.
ATCTTCCTGCTGCTGCATCGCCGCCGCCTGTTCAATCCGGCGCAGAATTCCTGGATGGGCTGGGAGCGCAAGCGCGGCAAGCTGCATGAGCTCAACCGGCTGCTGCGCGGCGCCACCGACACCACCTTCCTCGAGGCCGGCGGGGTTCCCGAAGGCGTGCGCTATGTCATCACCCTGGACGCCGACACACGGATGCCGCGCGGCGCCGCCCGGCGCCTGATCGGCAAGATGGCGCATCCGCTCAACCGGCCGCTGTTCGACGACAGAAGCGGCAGGGTGAGGCGCGGCCATGGCATCCTGCAGCCTCGGGTCACGCCCTCGCTGCCTGTTGGCCGCGAAGGCTCGCTCTTCCAGTATGCCTTTTCCGGACCCAATGGCCTGGATCCCTATGCCTTCGCGGTCTCGGATATCTACCAGGACCTGTTCGACGAAGGCTCCTTCGTCGGAAAGGGCATCTATGACGTGGATGTCTTCGAGCGCGCGCTCGACGCCCGCATTCCGGAAAACACGGTGCTCAGCCACGATCTGCTGGAAGGCGTCTATGCCCGTTCGGCCCTGGTGACGGATGTGGAGCTGGTGGAGGAATTTCCCTCCCGTTACGATGTCGAACTGGCGCGCCAGCATCGCTGGATGCGCGGCGACTGGCAGCTGCTCCCCTGGATCCTGGGGCTGCGGGACGGCATCCCGCCCCTGGGGCGCTGGAAGCTGCTGGACAATCTGCGCCGCTCGCTGGGCGCGCCGGCCCTACTGCTGGCCTTCCTGCTGGGCTGGACCGTGCCAATGCCTTTCGCACCGGCCTGGACGCTGTTCCTGCTGCTGGCCATCGCCGCCCCGCCTTTCCTGCCGGTCATGACCGGCCTGTTCTCCTGGCGCGACATGCGCCTGGCAGGCTGGAGCCATGCGCGGTCAATCGGCCGGCAGGGCGTGCAGGCGGGTCTGCAGCTTCTCTTTACCCTGTCCTTCCTGGCGCGCGTCGCCTACCTGGCGCTGGACGCGGTGCTGCGCACCCTGTTCCGCCTCATGATCAGCCGCCGCCGGATGCTGGAGTGGATGACCTTCGCCCAGACCGCCTACCGGCGCGATGGCGGCCTGGCGCCACTGCTTTTCCAGCTCTGCGGCGCCCTGGCGCTGGCGGCGGCGGTTGGCGCCGTCACTCTGTGGCGCGCGCCGCAGAATCTCGTGCTGGCCGCGCCGTTCCTGGCGCTTTGGAGCCTCTCGCCGCTGATTGCGCGCTGGGCCAGCCATGTGCCGCCGGCGCGGCCCCATCGCGAGGTGCGTATTGCCGACCGGCAGGCGCTGCGCCTGGCGGCGCGGCGCACCTGGCGCTATTTCGAGCGCCATGTCACGGCGCAGGACAATTGGCTGCCGCCGGACAATTTCCAGGAAGATCCCCAGCCGGTGCTCGCGCGCCGCACATCGCCGACCAATATCGGCGCCTATCTCTGCACCGTGCTGGCGGCGCGCGATTTCGGCTGGATCGGGACCGCCGAATGCCTGGAGCGGCTGGAAAGTTCGCTGGTCACGATGGGCCGCATGCAGCGTTATCGCGGCCATTTCTTCAACTGGTACGACACCGCGACGCTGGCGGCGATGGACCCGGTCTATGTCTCCACCGTCGACAGCGGCAACCTGATGGGCAATCTGCTGGTGGTGAAGCGCGCCATGGCCGCCATCGCCGCCGGCAGCGATGCCGGCGGCAACTGGCGCGACGGCGCGGGCGATGCGGCGCTGCTGCTGCAGGAAGGCAAACTTGCCGATGGGGTCCGCCAACGCGCCGAAGCCCTCTGCCGCCGGCTTGGAGAGCCCTCAGCCGCCGCCGAGGACATCGCCGCCGAAGCCGATGCGCTGGCGGGCGAGAGCCCGGCGGCCTTGGCGCTGAAAGCCTGCCTGGACAGCCATCTGCGCGATCGCGCCCTGACGGCGGAAGCCCGCGCCGCCCGCGCCCAGGCTCTTGCCGAGCTTTGCGGCCGGCTGGCGGAAGAAATGGATTTTCGCTTTCTCTTCCACGAGCAGCGCCAGCTTCTGGCCATCGGCTTTCGGGTGGACGAACAGGGGCTGGACGGCAATGCCTACGACCTGCTGGCATCGGAAGCGCGGCTGGCCAGTTTTCTCGCCATTGCCAAGGGCGACATTCCCACCCGGCACTGGTTCCGCCTTGGCCGCACCCTGACTCCCTTGGGAGCGCCGCTCGGCCATCAGCTGGCGCTGCAGTCCTGGTCGGGCTCGATGTTCGAGTATCTGATGCCGACGCTGCTGATGCGCGAGCCTGAAGGCAGCCTGCTGGCGCTTTCGAACCATGCGGCGGTGTGCCAGCAGATCGCCTATGGCCGCCAGCGCGGCGTGCCGTGGGGGGTATCGGAATCGCAATACAATGCCCGAGATCGCCGCCTGAACTATCAGTATTCGGGCTTCGGCGTGCCGGCGCTGGGATTGAAGCGCGGCCTGGCCGAGAACCTGGTGGTTGCTCCCTACGCCACCGGCCTGGCGGCGATGCTGGAGCCGCGGCTGGCCTGCGCCAATCTTGAGCGTCTCGCCGCCGAAGGGGCGCTGGGCGATTGCGGCTGGTATGAAGCGATCGACTATACCCGCCAGCGCCTGCCTGCCGGCATGAAACATGCGGTGATCCGGTCCTACATGGCCCATCACCAGGGCATGTTCATCCTGGGGCTGGCGGATGTGCTGCACGATGGCCTGATGCGGGCGCGGCTGCATGACGAGCCGATGGTGCGGGCGGTCGAACTGCTGCTGCAGGAGCGCATGCCGCGCGACATCGCCCTCGCCGCGCCGCCGCCAACCCTCAAGACCGGCGCCATCACCTATCACGAGGACGCGCCGCAGCCGCCGCGACTGATCCACAATCCGCACGGTGTGCCGCCGCGCACCCATCTTCTCGCCAACGCCCGGTACAGCGTGATGCTGACGGCGGCGGGCGGCGGCTGCAGCACGTGGAATGGGCTGGCCATCAGCCGCTGGCGCGAGGATGCCGTCCAGGACTGCTGGGGCAGCTTCATCTACCTGCGCGACCTGCGCACGGGTTCGGCATGGTCGGCCGCTCACAATCCCGTGGGGAAGGGCAGCGACGACTACGAAGTGCTGTTCGCCGAGGACCGGGCTCTCTTCAAGCGGGTGGACGGGGCGCTGGTGACGACGACGGAAATCTGCGTCTCGGCGGAGGATGACGCGGAAGTGCGACGCATTTCCATCACCAACACCGGCTCGCGGCTGCGCGAGATCGAAGTCACGTCCTATGTCGAGCTGGCGCTGGCCAGGCCGGCGGACGATGCCGCCCACCCCGCCTTTTCCAAGCTCTTCGTCGAAACCGAATATATGCGCGATACCGGCGCGCTGCTGGCCGGGCGCCGGCCCCGCTCGGCTGCCGAGGCCCCGGTCTGGGCCGCCCATCTCAGCGTGATGGAGGGCGCGGCGGGCGGCGATGTGCAATATGAAACCGACCGCGGACGTTTCCTGGGGCGGGGCCGCTCCACCCGCGATCCACAAGCAATTTTCGAGAACTGGCCGCTGTCCAACACGGTGGGGGCGGTGCTCGATCCGGTGTTCGCCTTGCGGCGGCGGGTGGAGATTCCCCGCGGCGCCACGGTCATCATCTCCTTCTGGACCATGGCCGCGGCGAGCCGCGAGGCGGTGCTGGAACTGGTGGACCGCCATCACGATGCCGGCGCCTTCGAACGCGCCAGCCGTCTGGCGACAAGTACCAGCCAGACCCAGCTGCAATATCTGGGCCTGTCGCCGGCCGAACCGCACCTCTTCCAGACCTTGGCCGGTCATCTGCTCTATGCGGGTGACGCTTTCCGTCCGCCGCCCGATGTGCTGGCCGCTGCCGCGCCGCCGGCCCAGGCGCTGTGGCCGCACGGCATTTCCGGCGACCTGCCGATCCTCCTGGTGCGGGTGGCGGAGGAAAGTGATGTCGCGCTGGTCCGGCAACTGGTGCGCGCCCACGACTATTTCCGCGGCAAGCTGCTGGCTGTGGATCTGGTGATCCTCAATGAACGCCCCGCCTCCTACGCGCAGGGCCTGCAGCAGACACTGGACGCGCTGGTAAGCGCCGGCGAACGGCCAGCGGACGGGATGGGCCGCATTCATTGCGTGCGCGCCGATCTCGCCGGGCTGGAGGCCTGCCGCATGCTGCGCGCGGCAGCGCGGGTCGAGCTGAATGCGCGGCGCGGCGATCTGGGCCAGCTTCTCGGCGCGCCCGTCATCGCCGCCTCGCCGCCTGCACCGATGAACCCGCCGTCCGCGCCGCCACTGCAACTGCTGCCGCGCCCGGAACTGGAGTTCTTCAACGGTTTTGGCGGCTTTGCCGGGAATGGCCGCGAATATGTCATGCCGCATCAGCCCGGCAGGCCGACGCCGGCGCCATGGGTCAATGTCATTGCCAATCCGCAACTGGGCTTCCAGGTATCGGCGGAAGGGGCGGGCTTCACCTGGGCGCGCAACAGTCAGCAGAACCAGCTCACCCACTGGAGCAATGATCCGGTCCAGAATCGCGGCGCCGAGGCGATCTATCTCAAGGACCTGGACGATGGTGCACTATGGTCGCCGACGCCGTTCCCTGCCGCGGCGGCGGACGGCGACTATCTGGCGCGCCACGGCCAGGGCTATTCCTGCTTCGAGCATGCGCGCGGCGGTTTGCGCGTCAGCCTGACCCAGTTCGTCGCGCCCAATGACCCGGTCAAGCTCACCCGCATCGTGCTGGGCAACGAGGGGGCGGCGCCGCGCCGGCTTTCCCTGACCTGCTATGCCGAATGGCTGCTGGGCCCGGCCCGCCCGGCCAGCACGCCGTTGCTGGTGGAGCGTGACGTCAGCGGCGCGCTGCTGGTGCGCAACCCGGCTCATGCCGATTTTTCCAGCCGTGTCGCATTTCTCGATCTGGGCGATGTGCCGACCTCCTGCACGGCGGACCGGCTGGAATTTCTCGGCCGCAATGGCAGCCTGAAGCAGCCCGCTGCTCTGGCCGCCACCGCGCCGCTGTCCGGGCGCACCGGCATGATGAGCAATCCCTGCGGCGCGCTGCAGACCGAAATCCGCCTGGGGCCCGGCGAGCGCCGCGAGCTGGTGCTGCTGCTCGGCCAGGGTGGCGACGCCGCCGAGGCCCGCGCCCTGGTAACGCGCTATCGCGCCGTCGATGCCGGGGCGCTTCTGGCCGAGGTATGCAAATCCTGGGACGAGGTTCTCGGGACGGTGGAAGTGAAGACCCCCGACCGCGCCCTCGACCTGATCGCCAATCGCTGGCTGCTCTACCAGACGCTATCCTGCCGCATGTGGGCGCGCGCCGGCTTCTACCAGGTCTCCGGCGCCTATGGCTTCCGCGACCAGCTGCAGGACAGCATGGCGCTGTGCGTCGCGCGGCCCGATCTGGCCCGGGCGCAGTTGCTGCGGGCGGCAGGCCGGCAATTCCGTGAAGGCGATGTCCAGCACTGGTGGTTGCCGGAAAGCGGCAAGGGCATCCGCACCCGCATCTCGGATGACAGGGCCTGGCTCGCCTATGTCGCGGCCCACTATGTCGAGACCAGCGATGATGCGGGTGTGCTGGAGGAGCAGTTGCCGTTCCTTACCGGCGATGCATTGCGCGCCGACCAGCATGACAGTTTCTTCCAGCCCGGCGCCAGCGAGCGGACCGCCAGTCTATACGAGCATTGCGCCATGGCGCTCGACACCTCGCTTGCCACCGGGCCGCATGGCTTGCCGCTGATGGGCACCGGCGACTGGAATGACGGCATGAACCGAGTCGGAGAGGAGGGGAAAGGCGAGAGCGTCTGGCTGGGCTGGTTCCTGCACGAGGCGCTGGCTCGTTTTCTGCCGCAGGCCGAAGCGCGCAAGGACGGCGAACGAATGGCGCGCTGGCTGGTGGCGATGGACGCCTTGCGTGAGGCGCTTGAGAAACATGGCTGGGACGGCGCCTGGTACCGGCGGGCCTATTTCGACGATGGCTTCCCCCTGGGCTCGGCCGCCAGCCGGGAATGCCGCATCGACTCCATCGCCCAGTCCTGGAGCGTCATATCCGGCGTCGCGGCGCCCGAGCGGCGCAGGCAGGCGATGGAAGCGGTGCAGAAGTACCTGGTGCGGCCGGCGGACCGGCTGATGATGCTGTTCACGCCGCCCTTTGTCAGCAGCCCGCACGATCCGGGCTACATCAAAGGCTATCCCGCCGGCATCCGCGAGAATGGCGGGCAATATACCCACGGGGTGCTGTGGGCGGTTATGGCCCATGCCATGATGAATGACGGCGACGCCGCCGGCGAACTTTTCTCCATGCTCAATCCGGTCAACCATGGCCGCAGCGCCGCGCTGGCGCAGCGCTATCGCGTGGAGCCCTATGTCGCCTGCGCCGACGTCTATTCCGTGCCGCCGCATGTCGGGCGCGGCGGCTGGACTTGGTACACCGGCTCGGCCGGCTGGATGTATCGCGTCGCGGTCGAATATATTCTCGGCCTGCGCTTCCGCGGCGACCGGCTTTTCCTCAAGCCGGTCATTCCCTCGCACTGGCCCGGCTTCGAGTCGACCGTGCGGCGGGGCGGCGGCGAGTACGTCATAAAAGTGGAGAATCCCGAGGGGCTTTGCAGCGGCCGGCTGGAGTTGACGCTGGACGGCGCTGCTGCCGATCCGGAAGCCGGCATTGCCCTGGCCGAGGGCGCTCACACCGTTCGGGCGGTGCTGCGCCGGGTTCCCGCCGGGAACAATCGGGAACTTTTTCGCGCCACGGCGATTGTTCCCTGACGACCCCACGGTTCCACTGAGCTTGAGCTTTTCATGACGAGCATCGACGCCGCCAATCCCGATGCCTGGTTCCGGCTGGACAAGGGTCTGCTGGAAGTGGGCGGCGACTGGACCATCCGGGCCAGCGCCCGGCTCGACCAGGATTTGCGCGCCCTGAAGACCGACCAGGATGTGCGGATCGACGCCTCGCGCCTGCAGCGCCTGGACAGCACCGGCGCCTGGCTGCTGCTGCGCACCCGGCGCGCCCTGGAAGCGGCCGGCCGCAAGGTCGAAGGGCCCGAGCTGCCGGAAAACTACCAGCCTCTCCTGGATCGGCTGAAGGACGCCAGGCCGGCATCGGAGCCTCGCCCGCGCCGCGGCCACGGCCTGGTACGCCGCCTCTATCGGATCGGCAAGGCCACAATGCACGCTCTGGGCCAGGCCTATTCCATGCTGGGCTATCTGGGGCGGGTGACGGTGGAAACCGGCGGGGTGATCCGCCGGCCCAGGCGCAATTTGCGGCTTGCCGCCACCATCAACCAGATCGAGGAAACCGGCATCAATGCCCTGCCCATTGTCGGCCTGCTTTCCTTTCTGATCGGCGTGGTGCTGGCCTATCAGGGGGTCGACCAGCTGAAGAAGTTCGGCGCCGAAGTCTTCACCATCAATATCCTGGGCGTCGGGCTCTTGCGTGAAATCGCCGGCCTGATCACTGCCATCATCGTCGCCGGCCGCTCCGGCAGCTCCTTCACCGCGCAGATCGGCACCATGCGCGTCAATGAGGAGATTGACGCCATGCAGACCATGGGCCTCAACACCGTCGATACGCTGGTGCTGCCGCGCATTATCGGCCTGGTCATCACCCTGCCGCTGCTCACTTTCTTCGCCGACCTGATGGGCCTGATCGGGGGGGCGGCCATGTGCTATTTCGACCTGCATGTCACCGTGCCCGTTTTCATCCGCCAGCTCCAGGACGCCGTCACCGTCAACACCTTCCTGGTGGGCATCATCAAGGCGCCGGTCTTCGCCTTCGTCATTGCCCTGGTCGGCTGCTATGAGGGCTTCCAGGTCGAGCGCAACGCCGCCAGCGTCGGGGCGCTGACCACCCGCTCGGTGGTGGAGTCGATCTTCCTGGTGATCGTGCTCGACGCCGCCTTCTCCATCATCTTCTCGGTGCTGAGGATATGATGGCGCAGCAGCAGGACATCGTCATCAAGGTGCGCGGCCTTACCACCGCCTTCGGCAGCAAGGTGATCCACGACCATCTCGACCTTGACGTCCGCCGCGGCGAGGTGCTGGGCCTGGTCGGCGGCTCGGGCAGCGGCAAGTCCGTCCTGCTGCGCACCATCATCGGCCTCAATCCGGCCAGGGAAGGCAGTGTCGAGGTCTTCGGCCAGAAGATCATCGAGGCCGAAGGCGAGAAGATGCGGGCGCTGGAAATGCGCTGGGGCGTGCTGTTCCAGGATGGGGCGCTGTTCTCCTCCTTCACGGTGCGAGAGAATATCCAGGTGCCGCTGCGCGAATACACCCACATGGCGCAGCCCCTGATGGACGAGATCGCCGCCATCAAGCTGGCCATGGTCGGCCTTCCCCCCGACACCGGGCGCAAATATCCCTCCGAACTCTCGGGCGGCATGAAGAAGCGGGCGGGCCTGGCCCGCGCGCTGGCGCTGGATCCGGAGCTGCTGTTCCTGGACGAGCCGACCTCCGGTCTTGATCCGATCTCCGCCAACATGTTCGACGAGCTGATCAAGGGTCTCAGCCAAAGCCTCGGTCTCACCGTGGTGATGGTGACGCACGATCTCGATTCCCTGCGCGCGGTCGCCACCCGGGTCGCGGTGCTGGTGGACAAGGCGATCAAGACCGGCACCATCGAGGAGTTGCGCCAGGACAAGAATGAATGGATCCAGGATTATTTCTCCGGCCCGCGCGGGCGCGCGGCCCTGGCGGACAAGGCGGCCTGAGATGGAAACCAAGGCAAACTATGTCGCGGTGGGCGCCTTCGTCCTGGCCTGCGCTTTCGGGCTGGTGGTGACGCTGCTCTGGCTGGCGGGGTCGCAATACACCCAGGAATACGCCTACTACCAGACCATCTTCAAAGGCTCCGTGTCAGGCCTCGGCAAGGGGACCATGACCCGCTACAACGGCATCGAGGTGGGGCGCGTTTCCGATCTCGCTTTCGATCCCAACGATCCGCAGAGCGTCGTCGTCACCCTGCAGGTGCAGCCGGGCCTCAATATCCGCGAGGACAGTGTCGCCTCCATCGCGAGCCAGGGCCTGACCGGCGGCTCCTATGTCGAGATCAGCGGCGGCACGCAGCACTCGCCGCTGCTGGTGGCGAAGGCGGGGCAGAAATGGCCCATTATCCGCTCCAAGGTCTCCACCCTGGCGCAGCTGGAGCAGTCGGCCCCGGAGGTGGTGGCCAAGCTCGACGTCGCCGCCAGCCGCCTCAACGATCTGCTCAAGGACGAAAACCGGCGGGCGGTGTCCGATACGCTGAACAATCTCGATACACTCACCACCACATTGGCGGCCCGCTCTGGCGAGATCGACGCCACCATCCGCAATGCCAATGAAGCGGTCGCCAATCTCGACAAGGCTTCCGCCGGCTTCCAGCCGACCCTGGACCATGTCAACGCCACAATCGCCACCGCCAACACCACCCTGACCAAATACGGCAAGGTGGCGGACGATGCCGATGCCTTCATCAAGGGCGACGGCCTGGCCCAGCTTTCCGACCTGATCGGCGAGATGCGCCGTACTGTCGCCAATCTCGACCAGCTTTCCGCCCAGTTGAACAAGGAGCCGACCAAGCTGTTGTTCGGCGACCGGCGCAAAGGATACACCCCGCCATGACGACCCATCGGAGCCGGCGCATTTTCCTTCTGGGCGGCGCTTCGCTGGCGCTGGCGGGGTGCGGTGACCTGCTGGGGCCGCCGCCTTCTGCGCCCATCTATGTGATCGAGGCGCCGGTGACGCTGCCGCCGCTGCCAAGGCTGCCCTGGTCGCTGAGCGTGATGCGTCCCACAGCCCCGGCGGCGCTCAGCACCGAGCGGATTCCCCTGATCCAGCCCGAACTGACGCTGGATTACTATGCCAATGCCAATCTGCCGGACACCATTCCCGATCTGGTGCAGGCGGCGCTGGTGGCGGCGTTCGAGAAAAGCGGCGCCCTTGCCGGCGTGGCGCGGGAGGCCGACGCCCTTCATGCCGATTACGACCTGTTTCTCGACATCAAGGATTTCGAGCTTCGCTATGCGGCGAAGGACGGTGTGCCCGAAGCGCTGGTGAACCTGACCGCGCGGCTGGTCACCGCCCATGGCCGCGCCGTGGCGGGCGCCACCACCGTCACCCAGCGTTTGCCCGCATCGGCCAACAGCGTGACGGCGGCGACTGCCGCCCTGGGCCAGGCGCTGGGCGCGGCGGCGGCGGGCATCGTCATCTGGGCCGCGGGCTTCCCAATGCCGGCGCCGGAGCGGCCCTGACGGTTCCTTTCATGGAACCTGATAAACGCCGCCCATGGAAAGGAACGAATGTTGGCAATGTCCGTTGCCGTTAGGACACAACGGGGATTTCCCATGCCATTCATGCGCACCGCCGCCCTTGCCGCCCTGCTTGCCTGCACCAGCCTGTCGCCGGTGCTGGCGGAACAAGCTCCCTTGACGCCGTTGCCGGCCGGAAAGGCAGCGGGAACCCATGAGGCTGCCCTGTGGGGCAATGGATGGCTTATTACCCTGGGTTTGGCGGCCATCATCACCTTCACGGTGATCGCGGCCTCGAGCGGCGGCAAGAACACGCCCACCACCCCGACGACCAGCACCTCCGGCACCGGAGTCTGAAGTTAGCCGCCGGTTGAGCGCCAGCCGCCGCCCAGCGACTTGAATAGCGCCACGCTGGCGGTCAGCCGCGCCCGCCTTATGTCGGAAAGCTGGTCGCGGGCGGCGTACAGGCTGCGCTGGGCGTCGGTCACCACCAGGAAATCCGCTCCGCCGGCGGTGTATTTGCGCTGGGCGGCGCGCAGCACGCCCTCGGCCTCAGTCACCTGTTCCTGCAGCGCCCGTTCCTGCGCCGCCAGATGCGAGAGGCTGCCCAGGGCGTTCTCGACATCGCCGAAGGCGGCGATGACGGCGGCGCGGTAGGCGGCGATCAGTTCCACCTCATGCGCTTCGGCTTCCGCCGTCTTGGCTTTCAGCAGGCCGCCGTCGAAAATGGTGTGCGCCAGCGCCGCGCCCAGATTGAACGCAAAGCCTGTGCCGCCCAGCGTCAGCACGGCGGCATTGAGTGCCGGGCTCTGCAACCCGGTGGCGGCGGTGAGGGTGATATCCGGCAGCATGGCGGCGCGGGCGGCGGCGACATCGGCGTGGGCGGAGGCGAGATTGGCCTCGGCAGTGGCGAGGTCGGGCCGCCGCGTCAGCAGCTCCGAGGGCAGGCCGGACGCCACGGCCGGCGCGGTGACGCCTGAAAGGCTGCGCGCCGTCACGGCAAAACCCTCGGGCGGACGCCCCAGCAGAATGGCCAGCGCCGTGCGCGTTTCCAGTTCCTGCTGCTGCAGGGGCGGCAGCGCCGCCTGCTGCGCGGCCAGGTCGGCGCGCGCCTGGGTGAGGTCGGAATTGGGAGCGTAGCCGGCGCTGACGCGGCGCTGCACCACCGACAGGATGGCCTGTGCCGATTTCAGATTGTCCTCGGCCAGCGCCTGCCTTTCACGCAGATCGAGCAGCTGGAAATAGCCATTGGCGATGGCGGCGCTCACCGTCAGCGCAACGGTGCCGCGATCCGCTGCGGACGCGGCGCGCAGGGCCTGGGCGGAGTCGGCGGCGGCGCGGTTCTTGCCCCAGAAATACAGTTCATTTCTGGCGCCGACGCCGGCGAAGAAGTCGGTCTCGTTGCCGGACCCGTTGCCCGCGCCGGTGAAGTTGTTGAGATTGCCGTTCATCGCCACGGTCGGCATCAGCGCCGCGCCCGCCTGTCGCGCCCGGGCATCGGCCTGGGCCAGCCGCGCCGCCGCCTGGGCGATATCGAGGTTGTTCGTCTGTGCCGCCGCTTCCAGCGCCGTCAGTTCGCCGCTGCCAAAGCCCTGCCACCAGTCGGGCGTGGGCCAGGCTACGGGGGCGGAAGCCGGCTGCTCGAACGCGGCCGGCACATCGCCCTGCGGCAGGGATGGCGGCGGCGTCGACTCGGCGCAGCCAGCCAGCAGGACGGAGGCGAGCAGCCAGCGCTTCATGCCAGCGCCTCCGCTTCATGGCAGTGATCGGACTCGCCGGGGCCGCCGAAGCGCGCCGCCAGCGCCGGCAGCACCACCAGGTTGAGCAGGGTGGAACTGAACAACCCGCCCAGCACCGTCACCGCCATCGGTCCTTCGATTTCCTGGCCTGGCTCGTGCAGGCCCAGGGCCAGCGGCAGCAGGCCTAGCATCGTCACCGCCGCCGTCATCAGGATCGGCACCAGCCGCTCCTGCGCCCCGCGCAGGATGGTCTGCGCGTTCCAGGCCGCGCCTTCCTCGTGAAACAGGTGCTCATAATGCGCCAGCAGCAGGATGGCATTGCGGGCGCTGATGCCGAACACCGTCACCAGCCCGACCATGGCGCCCAGCGTCAGGCCCTGGCCGAGCAGGGCGATGGCGGCGACGGCGCCGATCAGGCTGAAAGGCATGTTGACCAGAACCAGCCAGGTGTTCGAGCGCCAGTCGAAGCTGATGAACAGGATCATGCCGATCAGCACCAGGGCGAAGGCGGTATACAGCAGCATCTGGTTGCGCGCCGCCGCCGCTTCCGCCGCCGCGCCGGTGAACTGGACATAGACGCCGGGCGGCAGCTTGACCTGCTTGTCAATGCGCGCCCTGGCGTCATTCACCACCGCATCCAGCGAGCGGCCCTCGACATTGAAGGTGATGGCAACGTAGCGCTGGCCGCCATCATGCTGGATGGTGTAGCGGCTGTCGGCAGGGGTGATGCGGGCCAGCTGCGACAGCGGCACCGGTCCGGTGGGGCTGGCGATCATCAGCGCCGACAGCATTTCCGGCCGGTTGCGGGCATTTTCCGGCAGGATCAGCACGACATCGACCGAGCGCACCCCGGCATAGGTCTGGCCGACTTTTGTGCCGGCGAAATCGGTCTGCACCGCATCCAGCACATCCTGCGCCTTCAGGCCGGCGGCGGTGAGCGCCTCGGGGATCAGCTCCATGACCAGCGTCGGCGTGCCGCTTTGCGGCTTGAACTGCATGTCGACGATGCCCGGCGTGCCATTCAGGGCGGCGACGATGGCATGGGCATTGGCGTCCAGCGCGTCAAGCCGGTCGCCGAACACCTTGATGGCGATGTCGGCGGTCTCGCCGGTCAGGCTTTCGCTGATGCGGTCGTCCAGGAAGGTGACGACCTCGGTCTGCAGGCCGGGATATTTCTCCATCATCCTGCGCAGCGCGTCCTGCGCCGCGTTCTGGTCGATATCGGCGTCCGCCTTCAACTCGACATGGAATTCGCTGCGATGCGGCCCCCAGGTGTCCTCGCCAAGCTGGGCGCGGCCGATCTGCTGCTCCACCGTGGCGATGTAGGGCAGCTTCAATATGTCGGCGCTGATCCGCTTTCCCACCGCCATCATCTCGTCCAGCGAGGTGCCGGGCACCGAGGAGGAGGCCTGGATCACGAAATGGCCTTCGCGGAAATCCGGCATGAAGGCGGAGGGAAGAAAGGGCAGCACCGCCGCCGCGCCAATGGTCAGCACCGCCAGCACGGCGCTGACGATCCAGAAGCGCCGCGTAACCATGGCGATGGCGCCGCCCTGGCGCGCCTTCAGCCAGCGCAGCCACCCGGCATCGGCATGATGATGGCGCACCTTCAGCGCCAGGGCGCAAAGCGCGGGGAGCGAAGTCAGTGCCACGCCCAGCGAGGCCAGCACCGCCAGGATGAAGGCCAGCGCCAGCGGTCCGACGAAATGGCCCTGCACGGTGGTGGAGAACAGCTCGGGCAGGAAGACGGCGATGACGACCAGCGTGGCCCAGACCACCGGCCCGCGCACTTCCAGCGTGGCGTCGCGGATCACCGCCAGCTTGGAGCGCGGTTGCGTCGCATGGGCGTTGTCGCACAGCCGCCGCATGGTGTTCTCGATGCCGATGATGGCGTCGTCCACCAGCACGCCCAGCGCCACGGCAAAGCCGCCCAGCGTCATGGTGTTGAGGGTCTGGCCCATCCGGTCCAGCACCGCCACCGCCGCCAGCAGCGACAGCGGGATGGAGAGGAAGGTGATCAGGGCGGAGCGCCAGTCGCGCAGGAAGAGAAACAGCACCGCCAGGATCAACACGCCGGCAATCACCAGCGAATGCTCCAGCGAGCCCAGCGCCCGCTCGACGAAAGTTGCGGGCCGGTGCAGCCCCGGATACATGGTGATGCCCTGGGCCGCCAGCGCCGGCTTGAGCTGGTCCAGCGTCTCTTCCAGCGCCCGCGTCACCTGCAGCGTATTGGCGCCATACTGGCTGGCCAGCGAGAACAGCACGCCCGGCCGTCCCATGATCAGCGTGTCGCCCGAGCGTAGGGCCGGGGCTTCCGCCACCGTCGCGACATCGCCGATGGTCAGCGGCACGCCGCCGCGCACCGCCAGCACGGCGTGGGATATCGCCACGGCATCGGGCGCCGGCACCTGGGTCTGGATCAGCACCCGCTGATGGGCGATGTCGATGAAGCCGGCGCCGCGCAGCGCCAGCGCCGCGCGCGCGGCGTCCGAGAGGTCGGTGAGGGTGAAGCCATAGGCGGTCATGCGCGTCAGGTCGGGCACGATCTGGATCTGGCGCACCGCGCCGCCGAAAATGATCACATGGGCGACGCCGGGCACCGCCAGCAGGGCGGGCTTCAGCACCCATTCGGCCTCGTCGCGCAGGGCATAGGGATCAAGCTTGTTCGAAACCAGGCCGATCTTGAGCAGGTCCATGGTCGAGGACACCAGCGGCGAAAGCTGCGGCGTCTTCGCTTCCGAGGGCAGGGCGTCGCCCAGTTCGCCCAGGCGCTCGGCGACACCCTGGCGGGCGTTGTAGAGATTGATGTTGTCGGCGAACTGGACAGTGATCACCGAAAGGCCGGGAATCGACTCCGAGCGGATGGTGGCAAGCCCGGTGGCGCCATTGACGGCGTTCTCGATCGGCTTGGTCACCAGCTCCTCGACCTGCTGGGCGGTGAAGCCCGGCGCTTCGGTCTGGATGTCCACGGTCGAGGGAACGAATTCCGGGAAGACATCCAGCGGCGCGGTCCGCGTCGCCCATATCCCCAGCGCCAGCGCGACCAGGGTGAGGGTCGCGACCGTGCCCCGGAAACGCACGCACAGGTCAACCAGCCAGCGCATGGTCAGTCGGCCGGCTCGGTGGAAGGATTGACCTCGCGGGCATAAAGCTGGCCCGCGCCGGCGGTCACGACTTCCTGGCCAGGCGTGAAGCCCTGGGTGACGAAGTAGCCGTCATTTTCGGGGCGGCTGGTGTCGATCCGGCTGCGCACATAGGTGTTCTCGCCGGTCTTGAGATAGGCCCAGCTGTCACTCTCGCCCATCACCAGGGCACTGCGCGGCACCAGCACGCCCACCTGCGCGGCGCCGGTAGGAACGGTGGCGATGACGCGCTCGCCCTGCGCCAGGCCGCTGCCGTCCACCAGCGCGAACAGGCTGCGGCCCGGAATGTTGGCGTCGGCCGGCGCGTACCAGACCGCGCCGGTACTCCAGCCTTTGCCGTTTGTCCCCATGCGGGAAACGGTGAAGCGCTGCGGCGCCACCGCCACGCCGATGGGGAAGGTGACTTTCACCAGCACGGTGCGGCCGCTCTGCAGCCGCGCCAGGATGGCGGCGCGCTGCGAGGCGTTGCGCCACGGCGCATCGGGGCCGTAGGCGGCATCGGCCTTGCGCCGCGCCAGCAGCACGGCGGCCGCATCGGTGGCGGCCTTGGCGGCGGCGGCCTCATAGGTCTCGCGCGAGACGGCGGCATCCTCGCCGGTGGAAAGGCCCTGGGCGCGGGCGGCGGCGGCCTGGCTCTGCGCCGCGGCGGCCTCGGCGCTGGCGGCATCGGCATCCGACTGGGCGATGGTATCGAAGCTCATCACCATGCCGTAGCCCGTGACCTGGCCGCGATAGGAGCCGGCGGCCAGCTTTGCCGTCACAAGTCCCAGCCCCTCGCTCTGCTCCTCGGTGAGAGTGATGCCGGGACCTTCATCCTTGTCCTTGTCGGCGTCCTTCTTGTCCGCTTCCGGCGCACCCTTGCCGCAGGCGACAAGCGCCAGCAGGGCCGCAAGGGCAGCCGTCTTCAATCCGTGCCGCATGCCGTTACGCACCCTCCGCCCGTGGCGGCGCCAGCTTAGCGCCCCAGCACGATGATGTGGAAGCTGTCCGGCACCATGGTGGCGCGGGGACGGGGATTGTCCGCGGTGGCCGCCGGGGCCGGATTCATCTTGTTTGTGACAGTGAAAACCCGGTGCGTCTTGGGATCGAGCTCCATGGTGCGGGCGCCGCGCTCGGTCTCGATATTGTCCAGCACGGTATATTTGTCCGGGCTGTCCTCATGGACGATGGTCATGGTGCCGCTACCGCCATTGGAGGTGAAAATCAGCTGGCTGGCGGGGTCGAAGCGGGCGGCGTCCGGCCCGTCGCCGATCTTCACCGTGGTGACCAGCTTGCCGGTCTTGGCGTCGCTGACGGTCATGACACCGCCGTCACAAACGGCGAAGACGCGGGAATGGGCGACGTCGATCGCCCCGCCCGAGGGGGATTCGCAGCCGGTCAGGGCGTAATGCCCCTTCACCGTCAGGGTTTTGGCGTCGAAGGCGACCAGCTCGTTCTTGCTCTCGACGTTCACGAAGATGGTGCCGGCGCCGTCGGAGGAGGCTGCTTCCGGCTTGCCGCCCAATGCCACGGAACCCACGGTCTTGCCCGTCGCCACGTCAATCGCGGTGGCGTCGCTGCTGCGGCCGTTGAAGGCGAAGACGCGACCGGAGGCCTGGTCATACATGATGCCATCGGGATTCTGCCCGGTGGCCGCCTCGCCCAGCTTCTGGAAGGACTTGGCGTCGAAGATCGAAACCTTGCCGGCGCCGCCTTCGCTGACATAGGCCTTGCCGCCGGCAAAGGCGGTGCCGTGAATGCCGGAAAGATCAGGAATGTCCTTCACCACCTTGCCGGCATCGACATCCACCACCATCAGATGGCTGCCGCGGGTAATCCAGAGCAGGCCGCTGGCGGGATCCATGTTGAGATAGTCGAAACCGCCGGCGCCGCCGACGGTGATGCTTTTGAGCACATGATAGCCAGATGGCGCGGCCAGGGCCGGCAGCGCGACGGCGCAGAGCAGGGCGCAAAGCAGTGAACGTTTCATGGTGTCCTCCCGATGTCGTTTGGAGGATGTTCCTACGGCCTGTGCCGCCAGACTATGTTGCCGCTGTCGCGGCGGGAATAAATTTCGCCAATGTTCTGCGCGCAAGGGGCTGCAAACGCAGGAAAACCGGTACCTCAGGCCCGGCCGGCGCGGACCCGCACAGCCGCGCTACGCCGCGGGCAGGCGCGGCAGCGACACCGCAAGCTTCAGTCCGCGCGATCCGGGCGGGGTGGCAATGGCCACCGTACCGCCATGCAGCTCCGCCACGGCGGCAACCAGCGCCAGGCCGAGGCCGTGGCCGGGCCGCGAACGGCTGGCGTCGAGGCGATAGAAGCGCTGGAAGATCTTCTCGCGCGCTTCGGCCGGCACGCCCGGCCCGTCATCTTCCACCTCGATCACGGCATGGCCGTCATCCGTCCGCAACGCCACGTCGAGGCGCGTGCCGACCGGGGTATGAACCAGGGCGTTCTCGACCAGATTCGCCAGCAGCTGGAAAAGCAGTTCGGCATCGCCCTTCACCGGGCAGGGCGCGGCCTCCGCCACGGCAAGATGATGGCCGCCATCCTCGGCGACGGCGCCATAAACCTCGCGCAGCCGCTTCAGCAGCGCCGCCAGATCGACGGGGCCGAAGCCGGCCCGGCGGGCGCCGCCCTCGATCTGGGCAATGCGCAGCAGGGCGGCGAACAGCGAGAGCATCTCGTCGGACGCGGCGATGGCGGCATCCAGCGCCGCCGCATAGTCCTGCGGCGAATGGGATTCGGCCCGCGCCCGCTCCAGCCGCTGGCGCAGATGGCTCAGTGGCGTGCGCAGATCGTGCGCCACGTCGCTGGAAACCTGGCGCAGATTCTCCATCAGCGCGGCGATGCGGTCGAGCATGGCGTTGATGACGGCGGAGAGACGCTCCAGCTCGTCCTCGCCGCCGCGCGTGGGAATGCGGTCGCGCAGATTGCCGGCCATGATGGCGCGGCAGGTGCGGGTGATGGCGTCCATGCGGGCGACGAAGCCGCGGCTGACGATGAAGGCGCCCAGCCCCGCCAGCGGCAGGGCGGCGGCGAACAGCCAGAGCAGGAGCTGGAGAATGCGCTGGCGCACCGCCATGACCGGGACCAGGTCGCTGCCGGAAAAGGCATAGAGGCCCGGCCCCAGCCGCGCTCCGGTTCCCAGGATGATGGAGCCGGAGGACAGGGGGCTGGCGATCTCAATGGTGCCTTCCCGCTCCGCCATGGCGGGCAGATTGCCGGCGATGCGGCGGCCGTTCCGCTGCAGCATTATGAAGTCGGTATGGCGGTCGCCGGCCATTCGCTGCAGCGTGATCTCGCGCGCCTCATATTCGCCTTCCTTGACATAGCCGTCATTGATGGTGGCGATGTCGGCGCGGGAATATTGCACGATTTGCTCGCGCATCGCCCGCTCGGTCACCGCCAGCACCGAAACTCCCAGCACCAGCACCGAGGCGGCGAACACCGCCGTATAGAAGGCGGCAAGCCGGAAGCTGGCGGTGTGCAAAAGTCTAATGCGCACGCAGGATATATCCCGTGCCGCGAATGGTGCGGATCACTTCCCCGCCCAGGCCGCAATCGAGCTTGGCGCGCAGCCGGCTCATATGGGTTTCGACGATGTTGGTGCGCGGATCGAAATGCAGCTCCCAGACATGCTCCAGCAGCATGGCGCGCGTCACCACCTTGCCGGCGTTGCGCATGAGATATTCCAGCAGCTTGAATTCCTGCGCCTGCAGGTCCACGGCATGGCCGGCCCGGCTGACGGTGCGCCGGATCAGGTTCATCTCCAGTTCCGCGGCCTTGAGCACTGCCGTCTCGCCATGGGTGTCCGCCCGCCGGGTGATGGCGTTGACGCGGGCCAGAAGCTCGGCGGCGGCGAAGGGTTTGGTGAGGTAATCGTCGGCACCGCCTTCCAGCCCCTCAACCCGGTCATCGATGCCGCTCATGGTGGTGAGAAAGAGAATCGGGGTGCGAATACCTTCGGCGCGCAAACCTTTGACCAGGCTGAGTCCGTCCAGGCCCGGCAGCATCCGGTCCACGATCAGCGCGGCATAATCGCCGGCGCGCGCGCGGTGGGCGCCGTCGCGGCCATTGGCGCTTGTGTCGACTTCGTGACCCTGGGCGCGCAGGGCATGCGTCACACCTTCCGCGGTCTCGCCATCATCTTCTATCAGCAGGATTTTCATCGCGGCGGCATTGTCCGTGAAGGGACCGGCTTCTGGTAAGGCTTCTAGTTTTCCAGTGTGATCAGCGCGTCGCGCCTGGGATTTTCCTCGACGGCGATATTGGCGTATTCGTCGAACAGGCCTTCATTGTGCATCTGCAGGGCGAAGGGCCCAACCCGGCCCGCGGCCTTGACATGGAAGCGGCCCAATTCGATCGCCTTGCTACCCACCGGCTGCGCCACCGCCAGGCGTGCCGTACCGGCATCGGCATCAATCAGGATCTCCACCCGGCTCCACTGGTGCGGATCGAAAGGCGGGCGCGGGAAGGAATCATATTCGTTGCCATTGGCGGCGCCCTTGCCGTCGGTGTGGAAGCCGTCGCGATAATCCCAGGTCCCGCCCAGCGGCACCTGGAATTGAATCCCCTTCAGCATGTCGGGGGCGTTGCGGTCGAATTCCGGCATCAGGCCGAAGAACAGGACGCAGGCCTGGTGGTCGGGGTTGCCGGAGACATGGCGGACATCAAAGACCACGCGGTAGCGCCGATACTGCCTGATGGTGAACAGCACGCCGCGGCCCACGCCGAGGCTGCCGATGATGCCGTCCTTGACCATCCAGCTTGCGGCAGGGTCGGCCCGCCAGCCCTTCAGCGTCTTGCCGTCGAAGATGCGCGTGAGGCCGTGCGGCAAGGGCACCGTGGGACGGGGCAGGGAGGTGTCTATGGTTTTCGCCGGCGGCAGGTATTTGTAGAATTGCGGCGGGTTTCCGGTCGGTGACGGCGGGGTTTGCGCCGCGGCGTCGGCGGACAGCAGCGCCAGCGCCGCGCAGAACAGATGATGAGGTTTCATGACCCGGCCCCCTGTTGCTAGGATGATAGCCCTGAACCGGGGGTGCCGTCATGCGTCTGCTGCCGTTTCTTCTGCTGCTGGCCGCCACAGTTCCGGCCCGCGCCGACACCTTCCTCTATGCCGGCAGCTACACCGCCGGGACGTCAAAGGGCATCTATGCCTGGCGCTATGACCCGGCCACGGGCGCGGCATCGCCGCTGGGCCTGGTGGCCCAGACGCCCAATCCCGCTCATCTCTGGGCCACGCCCGACGGCCGCTTTCTCTATGCCGTCAACTGGCGGGCGCAGGGCGCGGCGGCGGGCGATGCGGTTTCCGCCTATGAAGTCAATCCGCGCAGCGGCGCGCTGACCTTCCTCAACCAGGTCAGCAGCCATGGCTCGCAGCCCAACCAGGTGGTGCTGGACCGCACAGGCAGGGTGGCGGTGACGGTGAATTACAATGACGGCGTCGTCGCCGCCTTTCTGCGCGAGCCCGACGGTAAGCTGGGCGAAGCCTTCTATGTCGACCATCACAAGGGCACGCCGCTGGCGAAGGAACAGCCCGGCCCGCGCGCCCATGGCGTCGTCTTCAGTCCTGACAACCGTTTCATGTTCGTCGCCGAGCTGGGGCTGGACCGGGTCTATTCCTACCGTTTCGATGCGCGCGGGCCGACGCTGACGCCGCTCGATCCGCCCTTCATCAGCACCCATGCCGGGGCGGGACCGCGGCGGCTGCAGATTTCACCGGACGGGCGCTTTCTATATGTGGACCATGAGACCGATTCCGAGGTCAGCGTCTTCGCCGTCGATCAGGGCCGTCTGACGCAAATCCAGGTGCTGCCGACGGTGCCGCCCGAAGGCAAGAAGGGCAACTCCACCGCCGAAATCCTGCTCGATCCTGCCGGCCGGCATCTCTATGTCACCAATCGCGGCCATGACAGCATCGCGGTGTTCGATGTCGGCCGTGACGGCAAGCTGACCCGCACCGCCAATGTGCCGTCCGGCGGACGCACGCCGCGCAACATCCGCTTCGATCCGGCCGGGAATTTCCTGTTCGCCGCCAACGAGAATGGCGGTGATCTGGTCGAGTTCAGGGTGAACAAGGCCAGCGGCGCGCTGGCGCCAACCGGCCTGACCCTGCCCATCGATACGCCGGGCGGAATGTGGTTCGTGCAGACCGGATCAGCTGCTCAGCGAGTCCAGCAGCGCCGCCACTGACACCGCCTGGCGGGCAGCGCCGTCGGCGATCTGGTGGCGGCAGGAAGTGCCGCCGGCGACGATGATGGCGTCGGGCCGCTTGCGGATGGCAGGTAGAAGGCTGAGTTCGGCCATCTGCATCGACACCTTATAATGGTCATAACCGAAGCTGCCGGCCATGCCGCAGCAGGAGGTTTCGATCAGCTCGGGTTTCGCGTCCGGGATCAGGCGCAGCGTCTCCAGGACAGCCGGCACTGCACCAAAGGCTTTCTGGTGGCAATGGCCGTGCAGCAGAATCGGTTTTCCGGCGGGCCGCAAGGCAAGCGCGAAGCGGCCGGCCCTGGCTTCGCGGGCGATAAACTCTTCCAGCAGCAGCGCCTGGCGCGAAACCGTCTTCGCCCCTTCGCCCAGCCCCAGCGCCAGAGCTTCGTCGCGCAGGGTGAGCAGGCAGGACGGCTCCAGCCCGACAAGGACGATGCCGGCCTCGACATTTCTTACGAAAAACACAATGCGGCCTATCGCCGGATCTTCGACCGTTGTGGGCTGAAGTACTCCGCGGTGGAAGCGCACTCGGGGTCCATGGGCGGAAGCCAATCGCATGAATTCATGGTCGCCTCGGACGCGGGTGAAGACTACGTTGTCCGATGCGGGAAATGCGGTTATGCGGCGAATCTGGAGAAAGCCATCTCCCATCCGGTGGCGCCGGCAATCGCCGACCCTGAGGGAGA
>CAZNGO010000042.1:0-21466 GCA_964572805.1 uncultured Rhizobium sp.
GCCCTGGCCACCCTGGTGGTCAACAAGCTGCGCGGCGGCCTCAAGGTCTGCGCCGTCAAGGCCCCGGGCTTCGGCGATCGCCGCAAGGCCATGCTGGAGGACATCGCCACCGTCACTGGCGGCCAAGTCATCAGCGAGGACCTCGGCATCAAGCTTGAGAACGTCAAGCTCAACATGCTTGGCACCGCCAAGCGCGTTTCCGTCGACAAGGACAACACCACCATCGTCGACGGTTCGGGCAAGAAGGCCGACATCCAGGCCCGCGTCGGCCAGATCAAAGCCCAGATCGAGGAGACCACCTCCGACTATGACAAGGAGAAGCTGCAGGAACGCCTGGCCAAGCTGGCCGGCGGCGTTGCGGTCATCCGCGTCGGCGGCTCCACCGAGGTCGAGGTCAAGGAGAAGAAGGACCGCGTCGACGACGCCCTCAACGCCACCAAGGCGGCGGTCGAGGAAGGCATCGTGCCGGGCGGCGGCACCGCCCTGCTCTACGCCACCAAGGCGCTGAAGGGCCTGACTGGCGACAATGAGGACCAGAACCAGGGCATCGCCATCGTGCGCCGGGCCATCCAGTACCCCATCCGCCAGATCGTGGCGAATGCGGGCCAGGAAGCCAGCATCGTGGTCGGCAAGCTCAACG
Organism: uncultured Rhizobium sp.; assembly: GCA_964572805.1. GTDB lineage: Bacteria > Pseudomonadota > Alphaproteobacteria > Micropepsales > Micropepsaceae > Rhizomicrobium. Next base: position 641 of record CAZNGO010000042.1, read on the forward strand.
ACCAGAAGTCGAACACCTATGGCTTCAACGCGCAGAGCGGCGAGTATGTCGACTTCATCGAGAACGGCATCGTCGACCCGACCAAGGTGGTACGCGTGGCACTGCAGAACGCGGCCTCGGTCGCGGCCCTGCTGATCACCACGGAAGCGATGATTACCGACCGTCCGAAGAAGGATGCGGCGCCGATGCCGGGTGGTGGTGGCGGCGGCATGGGCGGCATGGGTGACATGGACTTCTAGCCATGCACCTGTCGCATGCCGACAGCGCAATGTGAGTACAGAGCCCCCGGTGAGGAATCACCGGGGGTTTTTGTTTGACGGCCAAATCAGCAACTCAAGAGAACAACCCGCATACCCAGAGCCCGGTGGCTCGGTCTGGCTTATGCTGGGTCCCCGTCATGACGCCGAGACGGCGATCCGTCGAATACGGCGCTGACCAGCGCGCTAATTCTTCTTCAGCACAGGCGCGGCTGACTTGCCGCTGGCAGTCTGCGCCGGGGTGCCCATCATCACTGTCGGCGTGAAGCAGTGCTGCTCGCCCGTGATCTTGGAGGTGGTGGCGACTTGACCCTTGGGACAAGGCTGGGGTTTGGCCGACTTGGTATCGGCCGCGATGGCAGTGGTGGAGAACAGCACCAGGCTGCAAAGCACAAGCGGGAGCTTCATCCAGGTCTCCTCTGTAATGGCTTTCATCCTACGCCATTCCGGGCAGGACGGCGAGGCCACTATGGATCGCGCAGATTCAAATGTCTTTTGGCCTGGCGAAATCCACCAGCTTGCCGGTGCCGGGCGAGAGATTTTTCCAGTGCGGGATGTCGAAATCCAGCACCGCCAGGGCGGCGGTGGGGAATTTCTCCTCCATCACATCATGCCGGTGCTGCTCCTTCGGCCGGACCGGTTCACGCGCCAGCAGCGCCGCGCATTGCTCCAGTCCTGGATTGTGGCCCACCAGCATCAGCACCTTGTCGGCATCGGCACCGTCCTGCGCCAGGGCGATCAGCCTGCCGGGGGGCGCCAGATAGATCGCGGCGAGATAGTCCACCGGCGCAGATATCGCCTGCAGTACCGATTCCACCGTCTGAACGGTGCGCAGGCTGGTCGAGCACAGGATGCGACTGGGCTCATAGCCCTGCTTCCTGAGATGGCGCGCCATGGCGGCAGCGTCGGAAAGCCCACGCTCGGTCAGGGTGCGGTCATGGTCTTCCAGCCCGTCTGTGCCGGGTTCGGCCTTGGCGTGGCGGAGCAGCAGAAGGCGTCGCAAGGTGTTGCAATTCCTGCATGGCGCGCAGGCACCCTAAAAGCTTGACCCGGACCCGGCAAGCACGCCACAAAACCTTCGCTTTTCAGCAGAAGTCCCATGGCGACCAACAAGAAGCCCGGCAAATGGAAGAAGCGCACCCTGGCGGTACGCGGCGGCCAGACCCGTACCTCCTTCCAGGAGACCTGCGAGCCGCTGATCTTCACCGCCGGCTATGCCTATGAGAATGCCGAGGAAGGCGAAGCCCGCTTCAAGGGCGAAAGTCCGGGCTATCAATATTCCCGCCTGGCCAATCCCACCGTTGCGATGTTCGAGCAACGGCTGGCGGCGATGGAGGGCGCTCCCGCCGCCCGCGCCACCGCCACAGGCATGGCCGCCGTCACTGCCGCATTTCTGGGAACCATGAAAACGGGTGAGCACGTGGTGTCGGCCAACGCCCTGTTCGGCTCCTGCCGCTATGTGCTGGAGAATGTGCTGTCGCGCTTCGGCATCGAGACGACATTCGTGGATGGCGGCGACCTCAAGGCGTGGGAAGCGGCGATCCGGCCCACGACGAAAATGTTCTTCCTGGAAACGCCTTCCAACCCGACACTGTCGGTGTTCGACATCGCCGCCATCGCCAAGCTGGCCGACAGCGCCGGCGCCCGCCTGGTGGTGGACAACGCCATGGCAAGCCCGGCGCTGCAGCGGCCGATGGAGCTGGGCGCCCATGTGGTGGTCCATTCCACCACCAAATGGATCGACGGCCAGGGCCGCGCCCTGGGCGGTATGATCCTGTGCCATCAGGACCTGCTGGACGATAACCTGCATCAGTTCCTGCGCAACACCGGCCCGGCGCTCAGCCCCTTCAATGCCTGGCTGCATCTCAAGAGCCTGGAGACGCTGTACCTGCGGGCCAAGGCCCATTGCGAGAATGCGGAGAAGGTCGCCGGCTTCCTCAGCCAGCAGAAAAAGGTGCGCAAGGTCCTCTACCCCTTCCACCCCGACCATCCGCAGCACAATCTCGCCCGCGCCCAGATGTCGGGTGGGGGCGGTGTCGTCACTTTCGAGGTCGAGGGCGGCAAGGCCGCCGCCTTCAGGCTGTCCAATGCGCTGGGACTGATCGACGTCTCGAACAATTTTGGCGACGCCAAGAGCCTGATTACCCATCCCGAAACCACCACCCACCAGAAGCTGACCGCCGAGGCGCGCGCCGCCCAGGGCGTGACCAGCGGGCTGTTGCGCTTGTCGGTGGGACTGGAAGACCCGGACGATCTTTGTGAAGATCTTGAACAGGCCCTCAAGGTGGCGTGATGGCCGAGCATAAAATCACGCTCAAATGGTTCAAGGGCGACGTGCCCTTCACCTATGAAGCCTATCCGCGCAACCACACCATCACCTTCAAGGACAATCCGCCCATGATGTTCTCGGCGGCAGCACCCTATCGCGGCGATCCGTCGAAGGGCGATCCCGAGGACATGCTGGTGGCGGCGCTTTCCTCCTGCCACATGCTGAGCTTCCTGGCGATCTGCGCCAAGAAGAAGATCACCGTCGAAGCCTATGACGACGAGGCCAGCGGCCTACTGGAAAATGAAGGCGGCAAGCTCTGGATGACGCGGGTGACGCTGCGGCCCAAAGTGCTGGCGACTGCCCCTGCGGAAACATTGGCCCAAATCCACCACCTGGCGCATGAAGCCTGCTTTATCGCGAATTCCGTCAAGACCGTGGTCACGGTCAAACCACGTTAGCTCCAGATTTCAGCAAATCCGGAACTTTCAAACTGCCGAGCCGCTAACCTTACTGTGACCTGCGCCGAAACGTCGCTTGCAGTGTCAGCATCTGCGCCGCCATACTCGGGCGATGCACGAGCAGGAAGACCGCCGCCGTAGTACCGGCCGCCGCAATGGCGATGGCGCACGCTATGAGCGCCTGACAAACGGCGTGCGCGTGGCGGTGAAACCCGCCTATCTGGACGACCAGTCGGACCCGGAAGACAACCGCTATGTCTGGTCCTATACCGTCACCATCGAGAACAAGGGCCGCGAGACTGTGCAGCTGATGTCGCGCGTCTGGCTGATCACCGACGGCGACGGACGCACCCACGAGGTGAAGGGCCCGGGCGTTGTCGGCGCTCAGCCGGTGATCGCGCCAGGCGAGAGCTTCGAATATACCAGCGGCTGCCCGCTGGACACCGCATCCGGCCACATGGTGGGCAAGTACCATATGATGACCGTTGCGTCGGGCGAGACATTCGACGCCGAAATCCCCGCCTTCCTGCTGGAAAGCCCCTATGAGCGGCGTCAGATCCACTGACCCTGCCCTAACCCCTGTTTATCCTGTGGTTGAAACGCGCCGCCGTTCGCGGGTTTAATCGCCTTTTCCAGCGGACGGCCCCATGCCTCCTCCCACCGACTACACCAATCCCTGCGCCAAAACCGCGACCGACCGCCCCAGCCGCGAGGAAGCGGAAGGCGCCGTGCGCACCCTGCTGCGCTGGGCAGGTGACGATCCCGCCCGCGAAGGCCTGGTGGACACGCCCAAGCGGGTGGCGAAGGCGTTCGAGGACTGGTTCAGCGGCTATGACCAGGACCCGGAAGAGTATCTCAAGCGCACCTTCGAGGAAGTCGCCGGCTATGACGACATGGTCATCCTCAAGGACATCCGCTTCGAGAGCCATTGCGAGCATCATCTGGCCCCGATCATCGGCCGCGCCCATGTTGGCTATCTGCCGACGCGGCGGGTGGTAGGCATCTCCAAGCTGGCGCGGGTTGTGGAAGCCTTCGCCCGCCGCCTGCAGGTGCAGGAGAAGATGAATGCCCAGATCGCCCACTGCATCCAGAAGGTGCTGGAACCCAAGGGCGTGGCGGTGGTGATCGAGGCGGCGCACCAGTGCATGACCACGCGCGGCGTGCACAAGACTGGCGTCACCATGGTGACCTCGACCATGCTGGGCGCCTTCCGCGAGAATTCCGACACGCGGCGGGAATTTCTCAATATCATCAGCAACCCGGCGTCGCGCGAGGATCGCTGATGCCCGCTTCAGCGCTTGAACTTGCGAAGGCGCTGATAGGTTTCGACACCACCAGCCGCCTCTCCAACCTGGCGCTGATCGATTTCGCGCAGGGCCTGATCGAACAGGCCGGCGGGCGCTGCCGCCGCAGCTACGATTCCAGCGGCGCCAAGGCCACTCTCTTCGCCCCTTTCGGCCCCCCCGGAGACAATGGAAAGGAGCGCGATGGTGGCATCGTGCTGTCGGGCCATACCGATGTGGTGCCGGTGGACGGGCAGGACTGGTCGAGCGATCCCTTTGCGGCGGAGGTGCGCGAGGGCAAGCTCTATGGCCGCGGCGCCGCCGACATGAAAGGCTTCATCGCCGTGGCGCTGAGCCTGCTGCCCGAGATCGCGGCGGCCAGGCTGCAGCGGCCGCTGCACCTGGCGCTGTCCTATGACGAGGAAGTGGGCTGTGTCGGCGTCACCGGCCTGCTCGACGACCTGAAGCGGCAAGGCATCAGGCCGGGGCTGGCGATCATCGGCGAGCCGACCCTGATGAAGATCGTCGGCGCCCACAAGGGCGGCGCCAAGATGATCACCCATTGCCGCGGCCGCGAAGGCCATTCCAGCGCCCCGGAAAAGGGCGCCAATGCGGTGATGATGGCGGGCGAGTTCGTGGCGCTGCTGGACAGCGTCTGGAGCGAGCTGCGCGCCGATCCCGATCCGCGCTTCGAGCCGCCCCACTCCACCGTCCAAGCCAACATGATCGAAGGCGGCACGGCGGTGAACATCCTGGCGAGGACCGCAGAGGTGACCTGGGAATATCGCTGCCTGCCCGACCGCGATCCGCAGCGCATTCTGGGCCGCGTCGAGGAACGGGTGCTGGCCGAGATCCTGCCGAAATACCGGGCCCGGGCGGCGGAAGCCGCGTTCCGCACCGAACTACACGCGGTCTATCCCGGCCTGCGCATGGACGAGGATTCGCCCGCCGTCACGCTGGTGCGTGAACTCACCGGCGCCAACCAGGTGGAGGCGGTGAGCTATGGCACCGAGGCCGGGCATTTCCAGAGCCACGGCATTCCGGCGGTGGTCTGCGGCCCCGGCAACATCCTCGACGCCCACAAGGCGGACGAGTATGTGGCGCTGTCGGAGCTGGACGCCTGCGAGACGTTTCTGCGGAAAGTGATCGTGAAGGCGTCGGCTTAAGCCAGCGCGTCCGGCTTGATTTCGTGAACCGTTCCGCAAAACTCGCACGATGCCCGGATGATGCCGTCCGGATCGGCCAGGCCGGTACGTTCCTCCGCCGAATAGCCCTTGAGGATGCGGGCGATGCGCGACGCGTCACAGTCACAACGGAAAGCGACTGGCTCGGCCGGCTGCACCCGCACCTCGTCCTCGTGAAACAGCCGCCACAGCAGGGTTTCCGGCGCCAGCGCGGTATCGACCAGCTCCAGATCTTCCGCCGTCTTCATCAGGATGGAAAGGCGCTCCCAGTCATCGGCCACATCCTTCGCTTCCGGCGTCACCTGCAGCATCAGACCGCCGGCACGCCAGCGCGGGGTCTTGTCGCCGGCCACATAGAGCGGTGCAGCCGCCAGGCGAATGGCGGTGAGCAGCTGTTCCGACTGGCCAAAATAGACTTCCGCCGACGCGGCGATGCCATTGGGCGAAAGCTGCACGATGCCCTGGTAGTTGTTGCCGCCAGTGCGCGGCTCGATGGTGATGGCCATGGCGCCCTGCCCCGCCAGGCCAACGAAACTCTTTTCGGTGCGGGCGGCGAAACGGTCATGGTCCAGGCGACCGAAGGCGCGCACACCGCGCGGCTTGTTGCCGTCAGCGCCATAATAGTCCACCGTCACCAGATCGAGCGGCCCGTCGCCCTTGGTCTGCAGCGTCAGCCGCCCGTCCAGCTTCAGCGCCGAACCCAGCAGCGTGGTCAGCGCCAGCGCCTCACCGGCCACGCGGGCGGCATCTTCCGGCAGGGCATGGGCCGACAAGGCGCGGGCGGAAGCTCCCTCCAGCCGCACCAGCCGTCCGCGCACCCCGGCCTTCGGAATGTCGAAAGGCAGGACAAAATCGCCGTAAGTGGGCATCAGGCCAATATGGCGTTAAAAGCGGCTATTTCAACCAAGCGCCCAGGCCAGGATGGCCTTCTGGGCATGGAGGCGGTTCTCCGCCTCGTCCCAGACCACGCTGTGCGAGCCGTCGATGATCGAGTCAGTGACTTCGTCGCCGCGATGCGCCGGCAGGCAATGCATGAAGATCGCGTCCTTCGCCGCCAGGCCCATCAGCTGTTCGTTGACTTGGTAGGGCTTGAGCAGTGTGCGGCGCTTGGTGGCGTTGTCGTCGCCCATCGAGACCCAGGTGTCGGTGACGATGCAGTCCGCCCCCCTCACCGCGGCTTCCGGATCGGTGCCGAACGTCACCAGGTTGCTGGCGGCGGCCCAGTCCAGCACTTCCGGATCGACCGGCAGTTCGCGCGGGCTGGCGACGTCCAGCCGGAAACCGAACTTCACCGCCGCGTGAATCCAGCTGGTCAGCACATTGTTGCCGTCGCCGGTCCAGGCCACATGCGCGCCCTTGATGGGCCCGCGATGCTCCTCGAATGTCAGCACATCGGCCATCACCTGGCAGGGATGGGACCATTTGGTCAGGCCGTTGATGACCGGGATGGTGGCGTTGTGCGCCAGCTCCTCGACCATTTCGTGGTCCAGCAGGCGGATCATGATGGCGTCGACATAGCGCGAAATCACCCGCGCCGTGTCGGCAATGGTTTCCTCGCGCGCCAGCTGCATATCGCTGCCGGTCAGCATAAGGGTGCTGCCGCCCAGCTGCCGCGCCGCCATGTCGAAGGAGATGCGGGTGCGGGTGCTCTGCTTGTCGAAGATCATCGCCAGGGTGCGACCCGCCAGCGGCTGGTCGTCATCGGCGTGGCCCTTGGGGCGGCCGGGACCGCGCGCGGCCTTGCGCGCCTTGGCGTCCTCAATGATGGCGCGCAGAGTGGCGGCGTCATGATCGGAGAGATCGAGGAAATGCTTCGGCGACACTTTCATCGGCGCGTTCATTGCGCAGCTTCCTTCTGCTTCTCCATCGCGGCTGCGGCGCGTTCTAGCATCGCCACGCCCTCGCGCAATTGCGCTTCGCTGACATTCAGCGGCGGCAGGATGCGCACCACATTCTCGCCGGCCGCGACGGTGAGCAGGCCTTCGCCCCGTGCCGCATCCACGAAAGCGGCGACCGGCGCCCTGAGCTTGAGGCCCAGCAGCAGGCCCTGGCCGCGCACTTCCTCGAAGACATCCGGGTGCGCCGCAACCAGCCGCGCCAGCTGCTGGCGCAGATAATTGGCGACGCTGTTGACGTGATCCAGGAAGCCCGGCTCCAGCAGCATCGCCACCGCCTCATTGCCCACCGCCATGCCCAGCGGATTGCCGCCATAGGTGCTGCCATGGGTGCCGGCGGTCATGCCCCTGGCGGCGTCGGCCGTGGCCAGCACTGCGCCAATGGGAAAGCCGCCGCCGATGCCCTTGGCCGCGGCCAGGATGTCGGGCGTCACACCCGACCATTCATGGGCGAAGAACCTGCCGGTGCGCCCGGCACCACACTGGATTTCGTCAAAGATCAGCAGAAGCCCCTTGTCGTCGGCCAGGCGGCGCAGAGCGCGCAGGAACTCCGGCTCGGCGGCGCGCATGCCGCCTTCGCCCTGGATCGGCTCGATCAGGATGGCGGCGGTCTTTTCGCTGATCGCGGCTTCGGTCGCCTTGAGGTCGTTCAGCGGCACCTGGTCGAAGCCCTCCATCTTAGGCCCGAAGCCTTCGAGGTATCTCGGGTTGCCGCCGGCCGCGATGGCGCCCAGCGTCCGGCCATGGAAGGCGCCTTCGAAGGTGACAATGTGGAAGCGTTCGGGATGGCCGCCGACAAAATGGTAGCGCCGCGCCATCTTGATCGACAGTTCGATCGCCTCGGTTCCCGAATTGGTGAAGAACACCGTGTCTGCGAAACTGTTCGCGGTCAGCCGGCCTGCCAGGGTCTCCTGGCCGGGAACCCGGTAGAGGTTGGAGGTGTGCCAGACCTTGGCCGCCTGCTCGGTCAGCGCCTTGATCAGGCGCGGATGGGCATGGCCGAAGGCGTTGACCGCCACGCCCGAGCCGAAATCGAGGTAGCGCTTCCCGTCCTCGGCGAAGAGATACGAACCCTCGCCACGGACGAATGCGACATCCGCCCGGTTGTAGGTGGGAAGAACGGCCGGAAACACTGGAGCCTCCGCAAGGGACAGGGGGTGATTCCCCGGAAAGCGGGGAGTTATCGGCTTTTGCGATGGCGCAGACAAGTTGCGCCCGCATGACAGCGCGTATGCGCAAATCCCCTGACGGGGCAGGACCCCAATTCAGAAATCGTGGAACGGGATCAGCCCCTTAGTCGTTTGGGACCATGGATTTGGCGTTCGGCATGGCAGACGAAGCACGGGTAGGGGCAGAATATTACAGGCGGCGGGCGGAAGACATGCGCCAGCGGGCGTCTGCGACACAAGTCGAAGAGGTGCGCCGGTCCTTCCTGATGCTGGCCTCGCACTGGGATTATCTGGCCGATATGGCAGAAAAATCCGACAAGCCGAATTAGGCGCGCCCTGACTCTTGTGGACAAGCTTTTGGGTTTCCCCTGCAATGCTTGTGCGGCGCGGAAGCGGCGGTACGATATCTTGTGGCTGAGGGGTCCGGGCGAGTCGCGTCCGTGGCGCAGGCGCAGCCGGAAGATGCCAGGAGAGCGCATGACACAGGCAAACTGGTCCGAGGATCGGGTCGAACAACTGAAGAACCTCTGGACCGAGGGGCTTTCGGCCAGTCAGATCGCCCGCGCCCTGGGCGGGGTCACCCGCAACGCCGTGATCGGCAAAGTCCACCGCCTGGGCCTGGCGGGGCGCGCCAGCCCCTCCCGCGCCGACCGGCCGCGCCTGCCCTCCGCTCCCAAAGCCAGCACCCTGCGAAACGCCATGCCGCCGGCGCCGGTGGTGGAGGAAGATCCGCTGCAGCTGGAGGACGGCAATTTCGCCACGGTGCTGACTATCAGCGACCGCATGTGCCGCTGGCCGATCGGCGATCCCGCCGCCACCGAGTTCCATTTCTGCGGCCGCAGCCCCAAGTCCGGCTCGCCCTATTGCGAAGCCCATGCCCGCAAGGCCTATCAGCCGCAGCAGCAGCGGCGCGAGAAGGACAGCAAAGGCCGTATGGCGTCGTAGCCGACGCATGCCGGTTCATGATTTCTCCGCTCGCCTTCTGAACGGCGAGGAGGTTTCGCTGTCGCGCTGGCAGGGGCGCGTGCTGCTGATAGTCAATACCGCCAGCGCCTGCGGCTATACCCCGCAATATGCCGGGCTGCAGGCGCTCTACGACGAGCTCGAGCCGCGGGGCCTGACCGTGTTGGGTTTTCCCTGCAACCAGTTCGGGGCGCAGGAGCCGGGCGGGGCGGAAGAGATCGGCGCCTTTTGCCGGAAGAATTACGGCGCCACTTTTCCGATGTTCGAAAAGGTCGAGGTCAACGGACCCGCCGCCCATCCGCTGTTCCAATACCTGAAAAAGGCCAAGCGCGGCATCCTCGGCACCGAGAAGATCAAATGGAACTTCACCAAGTTCCTGGTGAATCGCGCGGGCGAACCGGTGGCGCGTTACGCGTCACGGATGAAGCCGGAAGAACTGGAAGCCCCGGTTAGGAAGCTGCTTTGACCGCGCTGGACTCGTCCAGCGAATAGCCGGCCGAACGCACCGTGCGGATCGGGTCTTCGGTGCCGTCCACATTCAGCGCCTTGCGCAAGCGCCCGACATGGACGTCCACGGTGCGGGCCTCGACATAGACGTCCGAGCCCCAGACCGCGTCCAGCAACTGCTCGCGGCTGAAGACGCGACCGGGATGCTGGATCAGATGCTCGAGCAGGCGATACTCGGTGGGGCCGAGATGCACTTCCTGCCCGGCGCGGCGGACGCGGTGGGCGGCGCGGTCGAGCTCGATGTCGCCGACCTGCACCACGTCGTCGGCCAGGGAAGGACGGATGCGGCGCAGTACGGCGCGCAGCCTGGCCAGCAATTCGGTCATCGAGAAGGGCTTGGTGAGATAGTCGTCGGCGCCGGTGTCGAGGCCGCGGATGCGGTCGGTTTCCTCGCCGCGGGCGGTGAGCATCAGGATCGGGACATTGCGGGTCTCCTGCCGGCCGCGCAGGCGGCGGCAGACCTCGATGCCGGAAAGCTGCGGCATCATCCAGTCCAGGATCACCAGGTCGGGTTGTTCCTCGGCGGCAACCAGCAGCGCCTCTTCGCCATCGCGCGCTTCCAGCACCCGATAGCCTTCGCGCTCCAGATTGTAGCGCAGCAGGGTGACCAGGGCGCTTTCGTCCTCGGCGACAAGGATGGTCGGCTTGCTCATGCGTGGCTTTCGCCCCTCTTGGTTTCAAACGGAACGGAGGTTTCGCTGGTGATGTCGGCCTTGGGCCGGGCGGCGGTCAGATGGCCGGCCTTGACCATGTGATAGACGACCTCGGCGATGTTGGTGCAGTGGTCGCCGCTGCGCTCGATATTCTTGGCGACGAAGAGCAGATGGGTGCACAGGCCGATGGTGCGCGGATCCTCCATCATGTAGGTGAGGAGTTCGCGGAACAGGCTGTTGTAGATTTCGTCGATCTCGCCGTCGCGCTGCCACACCGCCTCGGCTTCCTCGGCGTCGCGGTTGGAGAAGGCGTCCAGCACCTGCTTGAGCTGGTTCTGCGCCGCCTTGCCCATGCGGCCCAGCGACTGGGTGAGGCGGATGGGCGGCTCGCGGTTAAGCACCAGCGCGCGCTTGGCAATGTTCTTGGCGAGGTCGCCGATGCGCTCCAGCTCGTTGGCGATCTTGATCGCCGCCATGGTGTCGCGCAGATCCACGGCCATGGGCTGGCGCAGCGCCAGCAGCTTCAGGGCGCGCTCCTCGATTTCCTGCTGCAGGGCGTCGATGCGGGCATCGCCGGCGACAGCGCTCTCGGCGGCGCTTGAATCGCGGCGGGCGATCGCGTCAATCGCCGCAGCGAGCTGGGCCTCGGCCAGGCCGCCCATCTGGGCGACGGCGGCGGAAAGCGCCTGCAGCTGTTCATCGAAGGATTTGACGGTGTGGTCGTTCATCGGCGGCTCGCGCATGCGCTACGGTACCGGGCTTAAGAGCGTCGCACCAAGGCTATGCGACAGATTTATAACACTTCCGTGACAGGCTGCGATTCCGGTGCTTTTTGCGTGATTTCCTCCATTTCAGGAGCGACCGGCAGGAAAATGGTGAAGGTGCTGCCCTCCCCGACCCGGCTGTCGATGCTGAGCCGGCCCTGGTGGCGGGACAGGATGTGCTTGACGATGGCCAGGCCAAGGCCGGTGCCGCCCCGCTCCCGGCTGCGCTTGACGTCCACCCGGTAGAAACGCTCGGTCAGGCGGGGCAGCGCCTCGCGCGGAATGCCCTCGCCATCGTCCCTGACCGCGGCAAAGACGTGGCCCTCCTCCCTTCCCAGGGTAATGGTGACGTTGCCGCCGGGGCGGCCATACTTGATGGCGTTGTGGATCAGGTTCTGGAACAGCTGCACCAGCTCGTCATGGTCGCCCAGGATTTCGGGCAGCGCCGCGCCTTCGATATCGACCGTGATTGCGTCCTGCCCCGCCAGCGGCGCCAGCGCCGCCGCCGCCTGGCGCACCACCGACTCCAGCGCCACCCGCCCCAGGGGCGGGACATGCTCGTTGAGCTCTATGCGGGTCAGCGAGAGCAGATCATCGATCAGCCGGCGCATCCGCGCCGATTCCTGCGCCATAATGGCAAGGAAAGTTTCGCGCGCCGCCTCGTCGTCGCGGGCCGGCCCGCGCAAAGTCTCGATGAAGCCGGAGACCGCCGCCAGCGGCGTGCGCAGTTCATGGCTGGCATTTGCGACAAAGTCGGCCCGCATCTGCTCAGCCCGGCGGATGGCGGTGATGTCGTGCAGCAAAAGCGCCACCAGGTCCTCGTCGATGCGGGCCGTATAGGCCTCGTAATGGCGCTCCACCGCGCCGGTAATTGTGAAGGCGACGTTGCGCGCTTCGCCGGTCTGCAGCGCGGTCTCGACAGCATCGAGCACTGCCGGGTTGCGCAGCACGGCGCTGAGATGCTTGCGCTCCAGCGCCTGGCCCAGCGCCATCTGCATGTCGCCATTGGTCAGCAGCACCCGGGCATTGCCGTCCAGCAGCATCACAGGCAGCGGCAGGCGCTCCATCAGCAGGCGGGCAGGCGGCGGCAGGGCAGCCAGCGGATCGGCGGGCGCCGCCGGCAGGGCTGTGTTCACGGCCGCCGGCGGCGGGGAAAGGAAACCCCCAATCAGCAGCGCCAGAAGTCCCAAACCGGCCAGGCCCCAGAGGGCGTCGGCGCCGAGCCAGGCCACCACCGCGCCGCCGGCAACCAGGCCCAGCAGGGCCGGCCCCATCCAGCCGCGCAGGAGACGCAACGATTCCACCATCACGGCATCATAGCCGCGATTGCGACGAGGGCGTAACGCTTTGGGTTTTCCAGACGCTCTGGCGGACCGGCTACTTTTCCGGATTGGTAATCGGCTTGCCGGTGAGGATGTGATAGCTGCGCACCATGTTCTCCTCGGCGCCGCTCAGCTGATTAAGCGGCTTGGTCGGCAGCACCCAGCTGGGATCCCAGGCGATCATGGGCGAGCAGTCGGAGGAAAAATGCGCATGATTGGGTACATTGGCGCAGCCATCCTTGCCCATCGAGGGATCTTCCGCCGAGCTCCCGATCCGGGACGTGGTGTCCGTCACGCGGCGGGAGAAGCCGGTCACATCCTGCGGGTTGCCGCTGAAAACGTCCTGCGCAAAGCCGCCGCTGGAATTGCCGGTGCCCCCGATGGAGCCAAACCTGCTCTGCGCCGACGCCGGTGCCGTCAGGACGAGCCCAGCCATGCCCGCCATCAAAAGAACCCGTTTCATCCCGCCCCCCGGCGCTTGAACCCTCTGGTTGCATTTATTGCCATCGAATCCGGTTGCGTGAAGGGGGTTTTATAAAAATTCCCCAATCCTTCCGGGCAGGGAAGGTTAGTGGCGGCGCAACAGCGCCAGTGCGGCGCCGGCCCCGACCAGGATGCCGCCGGAAAGCCGGCCCGGCAGCCGTCCATGCCGGGCCAGCAGGGGGCGGACCCGGGCGGCCGCCAGCGCCCAACCCGAATCGATCAGCAGCGCCAGGAGCAGGAACACCCCCGACAGCAGCGCCGCCTGCCCCATCGCCGGCCGCTCCAGGCTGATGAATTGCGGGAAGAAGGCGCCGTAGAAGACCAGGGTCTTGGGATTGAGCAGCGAAACCAGGAAGGCCTGGACGAATAGCGCCGCTTTTGGCGGCGCCCTCACCGCCGCCAGGTCGGGGGGCACGGCACGCCATTGCCGGACGCCCAGCCAGACCAGATAGGCCGCGCCGGCCCAGCGCAGCCAGCCGAACCAGGCGCCGGCCTCCAACAGCAGCGCGGTGAGCCCCCCCCTCACCAGCGCCAGCGACAGGGCCTGTGCCGCCAGCGTACCCGCCACCGTCATCAGGCCGGCGCGTGGGCCATGGCCGACGCTGTTGGCGACGATCAGCGCCACATTGGGGCCCGGGATCAGCATCAGCAGCGTCACCGCGGCGATGAAGCCCAGCAGCAGCGCCGGCTCAATCATTCCGCACCGGCCCACGCCCCTGCTTGGTGCGGGCACGGTGCTTCTTGTCGTCGCGGCGTTTGGTCTTGCTGGCTTTCGGGATCCGGGTCTTGCGACGCGACTTGGGCGGGGTGGCGGCGGCGGCGATGATCGCGGCCAGGCGGGCGCGGGCATCGGCGCGGTTGCGCTCCTGGTCGCGGAAGCGCTCGGCCCGGATTACCAGCACGCCCTGCTTGGTCAACTTGCCGCTGAACAGCAGCGCCGCGCGCGCCAGTTCGGAGATGCTGCGCGAATTGCGCGCATCAAAGCGCAGTTCCACCGCGCTGGCTACCTTGTTGACATTCTGGCCGCCGGGGCCGGAGGCGCGGATGAAGCGCTCCCCCAGTTCGTCCCCGGCGATGGTGATGCGGTCATTGACCTTGAGGTCGCTCATCGTCATTCAGTATATCCGGACCGGACCCAAAGAACACCGATGACACAGGGCTTCTCGAAGCAAAGACTGGACCGCATCGCGCCCTTCCTGCAGCGCGCCTGGATCGAGCCCGGCTGGTTGCCCGGAGCGCAAGTGCTGCTGTGGCGGCGGGGCGAGACGGTGCTGGACGTGGCTATGGGCCAGCGCGACCGGGTGCGCGGCACGGCGATGGCGCCGGACACCATCCACCGCATCTATTCCATGACCAAGCCGGTCACCACGGTGGCGGCGCTGAAGCTGCTGGAGGAAGGCGCCATCGCCCTGGACGATCCGGTGGCGCGGTACATTCCCGCCTTTGCCGGTCTGCAGCTGTTTGAAAGCGGTGTGCCGGGCGCCTTCGTCACCAGACAGCCGGCGCGGCCCATGACGATCCTGGACCTGATGCGCCACACTTCCGGCTTCACCTACGGCTTCCTGCAGCGCACCGATATTGACGCGGAATATCGCCGCCTGCGCCTGGCGGAGCCCGACCTGGAAGGTGGGTTGCCGGAAATGGTGCGGCAACTGGCGACGCTGCCGCTGGAGTTTTCGCCCGGTACGGCGTTCAACTATTCGGTTTCCACCGATGTGCTGGGGCATGTGGTGGAAATCGTCAGCGGCACATCTTTGAGGGATTTCTTCAAGTCACGCCTGCTCGATCCGCTCGGCATGGCCGATACCGACTTCTTCGTGCCGGAAGACAAGCGCGAACGCTTCGCCACCTGCTACTGGAGCAAGGATGACCGGTTGGCGCTGTGGGACGATGGCGTCAAGACCATGCGCTATGCGGGCGTGCCGCCGCTGCTGTCGGGCGGCGGGGGCCTCGCCGGCACCGCGGCCGACTATCTGCGCTTTGCCAGCATGCTGCTGAACCAGGGCGAACTGGATGGGGTGCGCTATCTTTCGCCCAAGACCGTGGCGCTGATGACCATGAACCAGTTGCCGGGCAATGCCGAGATCGCCGACCTGATGCCAGCCTCCAACCTGTTCAACGAGACCGGCTATCGCGGCGTCGGCTTCGGCCTGGGGGTGGCGGTGATGCAGAATCTCGCCCATGCCGCCCTGCCCGGCAGCATAGGCGAATACACCTGGGGGGGCCTGGCAGGCACCTTCTTCTTCGTCGATCCGAAGGAGAAAATGATCGCCATCGTCATGACCCAGGTGATCGACAACCAGGTGCGGCGGATGCGCTTGCGCCGTGACCTGCGCACCCTGATATATTCGGCGATGACCGAGAGCTACTCATAAGGTGAAGCGGGCGTGATCGAAACAATAGACATCACCGGCTGGCACGAGCCGGTTGACGGCGCAACCCGCGCCCGCGCGACCCAGGCGCTGGAGCGCGGCGCAGTGCTGTTCCTCCCTCGCTTGCGCTTCGACCTCGCGCACGGCGAGACCCGCTTCCTCAGCGCTTCGGTCAGCGACGGCAAGTCCAAGAATGTCAGCCTGGACCATGTCAGCGGCAGATTGCAGTCCACTTCGCTTACCGGCGATGATGCGGCGGCGCTGGCGGCGATGATCGAGCGCTTCGGCGCTTCGGCCACCAGGCTGGTGGCCGCGCTGCTGCCCTATCGTCATGTCGAACGCGCCCGCACCAGCTTTCGGCCGGTGGAAGTGGAAGGACGCCGCTATTCCAAGATCAGCGATGACCGGCTGCTGCATGTCGACGCCTTCCCCTCCCGGCCGATGCGGCAGGGCCGGCGCATCCTGCGCTTCTTCTGCAATGTCGCGCCGCTGGACTATGGCCAGCGCGGGATGCGCAACTGGCGCATCGGCCAGCCTTTCGAGGAATTCGCCGCGCGCTTCCTGACGCGGGCGCGCATCCACATGCCCGGCAGGTCCTGGCTGTGGGACAAGCTTGGCGTCACCCATGGAAGGCGCAGCCTCTATGACGAGATGATGCTGTCGCTGCATGACGCCGCCAAGCTGGATGCGGACTTCCAGGCGAATTCGCCGAAGACACCGATGGCCTTCCCGCCGGGAAGCTGCTGGCTGGTCTATACCGACCAGGTGCTGCATGCGGCGCTGGGCGGCGCCTTTGCCCTGGAACAGACTTTCCATCTCGATCTCGGCCAGATGGCCGAGCCGGAGCGCAGCCCCTTCCGGGTGCTGGAGCGGCTGACGGGAAAAACGCTGGCTTGACGCAGCGCGTGCCTGCTGCTCCGGCGTCCGGATCAGGCGGCGGCCACGCCAATCTCGGCGAGCTTGGCGCGGACCGTGGCGCGATCGAATGGCTTCATCAGATATTCGTTGGCGCCGGCATGGATGACATGGGCGATTTCCTCGGCGTCGCTTTCGGTGGTGGCGACCAGGATCACCGGATGATCGCCGCCCTGCTGGCCGCGCACGCTCTTGAGGAAATCCACGCCCCTCATGTTGGGCAGGTTGCCGTCGAACAGGATGATATCGGGCATTTTCTCGCGCACGGCGCGCAGCGCCCCCAGCCCATCCTCGGCCTCGGCAACGTTGAACTTCATTTCTTCGAAAATCTTGCGGGCCACGGTGCGCAGCACCCGGCTGTCATCCACGATCAGGCAATTCATCGCCATGGCGCAAAGCCCCGTATCTCGCGCGCCGGAAGCGGCAGCGAGCAGCCTGGAACCTAACCCCGGATGGTAAAAAACAGATTACGGGCGGGAGCGACGGCCCAGCAGGCCGGGCGTAGCCCGGACGTCAGCGTTAGGCCGCGCGACCCCTAAAAACTACCCGGCGGTAACTTCCACAAAGCCTTCCCCCTGATTGAGCACCAGGCCTGCATTCACGGTGCGGGAGAGCTTGTGGGTGAGGAAGGGCTGGACGCCGCGGGCATCGACGGTGGAAAGAGTGGCTTCGCCGCGCAGCAGGCGCTGCACATCCTCTGCCACCCGCACATGGGTGCCCTGGCCGCGAATATGGAAGGACGGAACGGCGGGATCGGAGCCGATCCGCACCGTCACCGTGCCGCCGCGGGGCAGGCAGTCCGCCGCCAGCAGGGTGGCGTTCATCAGCAGCTTGGCCCAGTCCTTGGGCCAATAGACTGCGCCGGTTTCCCAGGCCAGGACGGATTTTCCGCCCGCCAGCAGGCCGGTAACCAGACGTCCTATCTCGGTGAGGTCGAGTTCGGCGCCGGCGGAGCCGGCGGCGCCGAAGGCGATGCGCATAAACTGGATGCGGGCCAGGGCCTGTTCAGCGCTGGACATCACCAGGCGGATGGCGTCGGCGCGCATATCGGCGTCGCGCTCGTCCTCCAGAACTTCCATGCCGTTGACCACCGCGCCCAGCGGCCCGACCAGGTCGTGACAGACCCGGCTCACCAGCAGGGCGGCGAATTCGATCTCGCTTAGCGGCCCTTGCGGGGCGGGTGTCTTCTGTTCGAAAGACTTGGATTCAAAAGAGGGGGCGAACATGGCGGCGCCTTATGTCTTTGCAAAAGGTAAAGACGCCGAAGCGCCTTAAGGAATTCTTAATCGGCGTCGGCCGGCGCTGTCACCGCCTTTTCGCTACCGCGCCGATGGAAATCCCGGAAATCCGCCAATCACGGCTCTCTTGACGGAATTATTGATATTCGATATATATGTTTTCGTTATTCAATATGCATAACATTGAAGAGCGATAAAGGAGCTTTCCATGGCCAGGACCCGTCTTTTCGCCCTCACCCACTGGCTGCTGAACGCGGCCATGCTGGTCTGCGCCTTTGGCGGCACGGTGCTCTGCATCACCCTTGGCGCGCTGGCCGGCATGGCGGCCGGGTTCTGGATGCCACCCGGGGTTCCCGCGCTGCTGAAAGGTGTTCCGGCCGGACATGTCTTTCTCATCGTCGCCCTGGCTGTGCTGTTCGGCATCGCCATCCTGGCTCTGGCGATCCTGATCTTCCGCACCATCCGGCAGATCGTGGACAGCGCCGTCAGCGGCGACCCCTTCGTGGTCGAGAATGCCGACCGGCTGGCGCGCGTCGGCTGGCTGCTGGTGGGAATCTGCGTTGTCCAGCTAACCGCCAGCGCAACGATGGGCGCGATCATTCCGGCGCAATTGAAGGGTGATCTCAAATTCGACGGCTTCGGG
The DNA here is from genome assembly GCA_964572805.1 of uncultured Rhizobium sp. Lineage (GTDB taxonomy): Bacteria > Pseudomonadota > Alphaproteobacteria > Micropepsales > Micropepsaceae > Rhizomicrobium. The sequence continues at coordinate 19,016 of CAZNGO010000042.1, forward strand.
GGTTTCGATTTCTCGCCGCTGGGCCTGCTCGCCATTCTGCTCATCTTCGTGCTGGCGCAGATCTTCCGCCATGGCAGCGAAATGCGGGCCGAGCTGGAAGGCACAGTCTAAAGCCATGCGCATCACCGTCAAGCTGGACGACCTGCTCTATGCCCGCCGCATGACCCTGACCGAGCTGGCCGAGAAGGTGGACATCACCCTGGCCAACCTCTCGATCCTCAAGACCGGCAAGGCCAAGGCGATCCGCTTTTCCACCCTCGCCGCCATCTGCGCCGCGCTGGATTGCCAGCCCGGTGAGGTGCTGGCGGCGGACAAGGACTGACGGGGTTTTCGCCCCGTGCGAAACAAGCTAGGACGAACCCATGTCCGCACCCGGTCCCGACCTGCTCGTCCTCGCCCGCATCGCTGCGGCGGCCGGCACCCTGGTGATGCGCCATTACGGCGCCTGCGAGGCTGAGGCCAAGGCGGACAATTCGCCTGTCACCGTTGCCGATCAGGAAGCCGAAGCCCTGATCCTGAAAGAACTGGCGGCAGCGTTCCCCGGCGTGCCGGTGGTGGCGGAAGAGGAAATGGCGGCGAGATGGCAGGCGGTGATCGCAGACCACTTCTTCCTGGTCGATCCGCTGGACGGCACGCGCGAATTTCTGTCCGGCAATGGCGAGTTCACCGTGAACATCGCCGAGATACGAGACGGCGTGCCGGTGATGGGCGTGGTGCATGCCCCGGCCAAGACCCGTATGTTCTTGGGCGCGGCAGCGCAAGGCGCTTTTGAAACCACGCAAGCGCTGGCGTCCTTCAAGGTGATCACGGTGCGGCAGGCGCCGGCGGACGGCCTGGTGGCGCTCGGCAGCCGCAGCCACAATGACGAGGCCACGGCGCAATTCCTGAAACAGTATCCGGTGAAGCAGTTCGTCAGCGCCGGCTCATCGCTGAAATTCTGCCTGCTGGCGGCGGGCGAGGCCGACCTCTATGCCCGCGCCGGCCGCACCATGGAGTGGGACACCGCGGCGGGCCAGGCGGTGCTGCTGGCGGCGGGCGGCAGCGTCACACGCTGGAACGGCACGCCGCTGCTGTACGGCAAACCAGGGTTTGAAAATCCCGCCTTCGTAGCTAGGGGCCGCTAGCGGCCCGCAGGAAGGTTTGCGCGCTTAGGCGGCCCGGCGGACGCGCAGCACCGTGCCGTCCGCGCCCGTAACCTGCAGCAGTTCGCCGCCCTCGGGGTCGCCACCATCCGTCACCGCCGCCCAGCGGGTGTCGTCCAGCAGGATGGCGCCCTGGCCGCCAATGAAGTCGCCGGCGGCCGCACCGCGCCGGCCCAGATAGGTCTGCATGCGGGCGTTGACATGGTTCGGGCGGCCCGAAGCGCGCTGGCCATAGGGCGAACGGTGCCAGATGACGCTGCTGGCCACCGCCAAGACGGCGAAGAGAAAGACGCTGAACGGCCCGCCAAGGCGCGGCGCCAGGAAATCCAACCCGCCCACCGCCAGCGCAGCGATGCCGGGCCAGAGCAGATAGTTGGTGACGGACATGACCTCGATCGCCAACAGCAGCGCCCCCAGCGCCAGCCAGTGCCAAGCCTGCAACTGGTTCAGCCACTGCGCGGTGTCAGAGAGCAGGTTCATGGGGTCATGTTCCGGCGGGACGACCGGGTGCGGACGGCGCCGCCACAGTGCCGGCGGCGGGACGCGCCCGCGGTACGCCGGGCTGGCCGATCTGCTGCGCCACGGCTTCCTTGGTCATTTCCGCGATGCCGGCGATGGAGCCCAGCAGACCGGCCGATTCCATCGGCACCACCACGAATTTCTGGTTGGGCGCATTCGCGAGTTGTGAAAAGGCCTCGACATATTTCTGGCCGAGAAAATAGTTCAGGGCGTTGACGTTGCCGGCCTCGATGGAGTTGGAAACCATCTCGGTCGCCTTGGCTTCGGCCTCGGCCAGGCGTTCGCGCGCCTCCGCATCGCGGAAGGCGGCTTCCTTCCGGCCTTCCGCCTGCAAAATGGCGGACTGCTTGGCGCCTTCGGCGCGCAGGATGGCGCCCTGCTTCTCGCCGTCGGCCTGGGTCACTTCCGCGCGGCGGAACCGCTCAGCCTTCATCTGTCGGGCCATCGCCTCGGTGATGTCGGTGGGCGGCGACAGGTCCTTGATCTCGATGCGCGTCACCTTCACGCCCCAGGGGTGGGTGGCCTGGTCCACCACCGAAAGCAGCCGCTGGTTGATCTCGTCACGCTTGGAAAGGACTTCGTCCAGATCCATGGCACCGATCACGGTGCGCGCGTTGGTCAGGCAGAGATTGGTGATGCCGGCCCGCAGATTGGCGACCTCATAGGCGGCCTTGGCGGCATCAACCACCTGGAAGAAGGCGATGGCGTCAGCTGTCACTGTGGCGTTGTCTCGGGTGATCACCACCTGGCTGGGAATGTCCAGCACCTCTTCCATCATGGAGAGCTTGCG
>CAZNGO010000043.1:0-131877 GCA_964572805.1 uncultured Rhizobium sp.
TGGCGCGCACCGCGCCGGGACCGGTGACGATGGCGGTGACCATGCGGAAGGAGGCCGGGTTCTGCACCGTGACGGTGTCGCCGACGCCGCCTTCGCTCATGGCGCGGCCCATGGCGGTGAGATCGACCCCGGGGGCGGTGAAGTTCATCGTGACGGTCTGGCCCTTGGCGACGACCACCGGGCGGCGGACATCGTCGGGGCGGACATTCTCGCCGGCGCGCAGCATCCGGCGGGCCTGCATGCCGGTCAGGGCCTCGAACCTGGTGACGGTGGTCGGCGGCAGGGCGGTGCCGGCAACCTGGGCATAGGTGAGGTCGCTGTCGCCGAGCACCTCGCCGCGCATGATGTCGCGGGCGGGAACCACGATGCGGACCGACGGAGCGTCGGCGGCGAAGGCCTCGCCGGCCGCCAGAAGCAGCGCCGACGGCACAAAGGCCAGGGCCAGGGCGAAGAGAATGTTGCGGATCATGGCCTAGCTCCCGAGCCTTGCGGTGTCCTGCAGCATCTGGTCGGCCGCGGTAATCACCTTGGAGTTCATTTCATAGGCGCGCTGCGCCGTGATCAGGGCGGTGATCTCGTCCACCGAGTTCACGTTGGAGGTTTCCAGGAAGCCCTGCTGGATGGTGCCATAGCCGGGATTGCCCGGCACGCCCGCCTGGGGCGAACCGGAAGCCGGCGTCTCCAGATAAAGGTTGTTGCCGATCGCGTTCAGGCCGGCTTCGTTGGGAAAGCGGGTGAGCTCGAGCTGGCCCACGGTCTGGGGCGTGGTGTTGCCCGCCACCGTGGCGTTGACCTGGCCCTGGGCGTTGATCTGCACCGAGATGGTGTTCTGCGGGATGGCGATGCCCGGCTGCACCACCAGGCCCTGCTGGGTCACCAGCTGGCCCTGGGGGCTGAGCGAGAAATTGCCGGCGCGGGTAAAGGCGTCGGTGCCGTCGGCGTTCTGGATGCGGAAGAAGCCCGCGCCCTGGACGGCGACGTCATAGGGGTTGGAGGTGCTTTTCAGGTCGCCCTGGGTGGTGATGCGGTAGATCGCGGCGGTCTTGACGCCGGCGCCGATCTGGATGCCGTTGGGCGCCACCGCGCCGGTGTCGCTGGTCTGCGAGCCGGGGGTCTGGACTTTCTGGTAGAGCAGGTCCTGGAACTCGGCCCGCTGCTCCTTGAAGCCGGTGGTGTTCATGTTCGCCAGGTTGTTGGCGATCACTTCGACATTGGTCTGCTGGGCGAGCATGCCGGTGGAGGCGATGGAAAGGGCGCGCATGGTGTCTGCTCCTTAGTTCGGCATCGTGCCGAGCTTGGTGATGGCGTCGCGGCTCATGTCTTCCTGCGACTTGGACATGGTGGCGGTGGCTTCATAGGCCCGCATCACCTCGATCATCTTGCTGATTTCCAGCACCGGCTGGACGTTGGAGCTTTCCAGCGCCCCCTGCACCACCGTGGCGGTGGCGGGCGTGGTGGTGGCGCCGGGCGCCGCGGCATAGAGGTTGGCGCCTTCCTTGTGGAGGCTGCGCTCGTCGGCGAAATCGGTCAGGCGCAGCTTGCCCAGCTGGTTGAGGGTGCCGTTGACGACGCTGGAGATGGTGCCGTCGGCGGCGATGTGGATCTCGCCGTCATTGGGGGTGATGGTGATGGCGCCGCCTTCGCCCTGCAGGGCATTGCCCTCGGAGGTGACGATCTGGCCGTCCTGGTTCAGGCTGAAATGGCCGTCGCGGGTGAAGCGCTCGCCCTGCGGCGTCGCAATCGTGAAGAAACCCTTGCCGTTGAGCGCCATGTCGAGCGGCGCGCCGGTATTGGTGATGTTGCCCTGGCTGATGTCGCGGCTGGTGCCGGCGTCCTTGACGAAGCTGACCGGCTGCGGCCCGGTCTGGCCTTCGGCGGGGCGCACCATCTGCACAAACTCCTCGAACTTGGCGCTTTCGCGCTTGAAGCCGGGCGTGGAGACGTTGGCGATATTGTTCGCGATCACGTCCATCGAACGATAGGCCGCGATCTGCTGCGAAAGACTAATGAGAAGTGAATTATCCATCGACGCCTCTTTGCGGAGCCATTCTGGTCCGACGGACGGAACGTTGCAGCGGCCGTGCCAGCAGAAAATGCCCGGTTTCATTGGACTTTTCGTGCACTGGCACGATGGCGTGGAAAATTCTGCCGGGCAGAGAGCGGCCAAGGCGGCAATTTCAACCGCTCCTTAACCACGTTTGCATACCGTGACGGGCGAGAGATACGGAAAGCCCTCCAGTCATGGCGAAGAAAGACAAAGCCCCTGAAGACGAGAAGCCGGAAGGCGAGGCCGCGGCCGCACCGAAGGCCGGCCTTCTGGGCAAGCTCAAATCCAAGAAGGTGCTGATGATCGCGGTGCCGGTCCTGGTGCTGCTGCTGGCCGGCGGCGGCGCCGGCGCCTATTTCTTCCTCTTCAAGAAGGATCCCGCCAAGCAAGCCAAGGTGGAAGAAGTGCCGCTGACCCCACCCACCGTTGGTTGGAGCCACCTGGACAAGCTTACCGTCAATATCCAGGGCGCCGACGCCACCCCCGCCTATCTGCAGCTTTCGGTTACGCTGGAACTGGAGAATAAAGAGCAGGAGAAGGCGATGGAAGACCTGATGCCCCGCGTCAAGGACCAGTTCCAGGCCTATCTGCGCGAACTCAGGCTGGAAGACCTCAAGGGCTCGGCCGGTGTGCTGCGCCTGAAGCAGGAATTGCTGCGCCGGGTGAATGTGGCCGCCGCGCCCTATCAGGTGCGCGACGTGCTGCTGCAGGAAATGCTGGTTCAATAAGCGTCCGCGAGGAGCGACCACTCGTAAGAATAGAAAGAGCACACATGGCCGACGAAACCCAGACCGACGCCGAAACCATCCCGGCGGAAAGCACCCTGTCCTCCGGCTCCGCCGCCGAGCGCGTGCTGAACCAGGAGGAAATCGACTCCCTGCTCGGCTTCGACGTCAACGCCGACCAGGGGCAGGACCGTTCGGGCGTGCGCGCCATCATCAATTCGGCGCTGGTCTCCTATGAACGCCTGCCGATGCTGGAAATCGTCTTCGACCGCCTGGTGCGGCTGATGACCACCTCCTTGCGCAACTTCACCAGCGACAATGTCGAAGTCAGCCTGGATTCCATCACCTCGATCCGTTTCGGCGACTATCTCAATTCGATCCCGCTGCCCGCCATCCTGGCGGTCTTCCATGCCGAGCAGCTCGACAATTACGGTCTGTTCACGGTCGATTCCAACCTGATCTATTCCATCGTCGACGTCCTCCTGGGCGGGCGCCGCGGTTCCAGCGCCATGCGCATCGAGGGCCGTCCCTACACCACCATCGAGCGCACCCTGGTGCAGCGGATGATCGAGGTGATCCTGGCCGACATGCGCGCCGCCTTCGAGCCGCTGGCCCCGGTGCATTTCAGCCTCGACCGCCTGGAAACCAATCCCCGCTTCGCCGCCATCGCCCGGCCGGCCAACGCCGCCATCCTGGTCAAGCTGCGCATCGACATGGAAGACCGGGGCGGGCGCACCGAATTGCTGCTGCCCTATGCCACGCTGGAGCCGATCCGCAAGCTGCTGCTGCAGCAGTTCATGGGCGAGAAGTTCGGCCGCGACTCGATCTGGGAAAGCCATCTGGCGACCGAATTGTGGTCCACCAAGGTCGACATCCAGGCCATCCTGGACGAGCAGGTCATGCCGATCCAGCAGGTGATGAACCTGGAAGTCGGCCAGACCCTGATGCTGGGCGCGACGCCCGATTCCAAGATCCGCCTGCGTTGCGGCGGCGTGCCGCTGCTTTCCGGGCGGATGGGCCGCGTCGGCTCCTCGGTCGCGGTCAAGGTGGATGACGCCATCGAACGCACCGACGCTTCGCGCGTGCTGTAATTCGAAAGAGACCGACATGACCTTCACCTTCGCCGCCGAACTGATCCTGGAAGTGCTGCTCGCCGCCACGCTCTGCTATTGCATCGTGCTGGAGCGGCGCCTGGCCGCCGTGCGCAAGGGCCAGGAGGGCCTCAGCCGCACCGTCGGCGAGCTCAACATGGCGATCGCCGGGGCCGGCGCTTCGCTGCGCGCGCTCAAGGCCGCCGCCGGGGAATCGGCCGCCAGCCTGGATGACCGGCTCAAGCGCGCCCGGCTGCATATCGACGAACTCTTGGTGCTGACCGCTTCGGGCGAGCGTATCGCACATCGCATGGAATGCGCTGCTGCGCAGCGCGGCAGCATGGAGAGCGCCGCCACCAAGGCTGCAGGTCTCGAACTTGCCGATCTGCATCTGCCTTCCAGCAGCATCATGGGCCGCCTCAATAAGATGAGCGTGACGCAATGAAGACCCCGCCCCGCTTTCTGCGCCTGCTGCCCGCCGTGGTGCTGGCCGGCGCCGCCCTCCTGGTGCTGAACGGCACCGGCCTGTGGCATGACGGCGTCGCACTGGCACAGACCGCGCTGGGCGATACGCCGCAGCCCGCCAACAAGGACTATGCCGAGCCCGATCAGCAGATCGCTTCCGCTGCCGAGGCCGACCTGCTCACCAGCCTGTCGCGCCGGCGCGTTGAACTGGATGCGCGTGAAAGCCAGCTGCGGATGCAGGCCGACATCCTGGCCGCCACCGAGAAGCGGGTGGACGCCAAGATCGCCCAGCTCCAGACGCTGCAGACCAAAATCTCTTCCCTGCTCGGCGACCGCGACGAAGCCCAGAAGGCGCAGGTGGTCGCTTTGGTGAAGACCTATTCGGCGATGAAGCCGGCTTCCGCGGCCAAGATTTTCGAAACCCTGCCCGATTCCGTGCTGGTGCCGGTGGCGCAGCAGATGAAATCGGATGTGATGTCGCTGGTGCTGGCCCAGATGAACCAGGCCAAGGCCAGCGAGCTGACGGTGAAGCTGGCCGACCGGCTGACCCTGCCCCAGACGACGGATGCCCCTGCCCCGGCCGCCCCGGCTGCGGCAGCGCCAGCCGCCGCCCCGGCTCCCGTTCCGAATAAGTAGCCTTAACCCAGGGTTAACGCCGCTTCGCCATACTGGCCCCTCAAGGGGAGTAATCCGTGCGTTATCAACGGCTTGGCTTGGCTCTGACACTGGTGCTCTGCGCCAGTCAGGCTTTTGCGGCCGATCACGTGGCCGGCAATGCCCAGACCGGTTATCGGCGCCTCGCCTTCAGCCTGGACAGTCCCGGCAAAATCACTGCCACCGCCACCGGTGCGGTGCTGGCCATCACATTTGACCGCACGCCGACTCTTGAGGCCGCCGCCATCATGGCCGCCGCCCCGGGCCTGATCGCTTCCGGCCATGCCGACGCCGATGGCAAGACGCTGCGCTTCGCCCTCAGCCAGCCGGTGAAAGTGCATGTCAGCCAGCAGGGCCTGGCCGCGGTGGTCGATCTCGCCCCGATCAATTTCGCCGGCGCCATGCCGGATCTGCCGCCGCCGGCGAAAGCGCCGCCGCCCAAGCCGGTCGATCCCGCCAGCCTGCCGGAGATCAAGCTGCGCGCCGGCACCTACAGCAATTTCACCCGCCTGGTTTTCGACTGGAGCAGGGAAGTGCCCTATTCGGTGTTCGCCGGGGCGGGCAAGCTGACGGTGAAGTTCGGCACCGGCGCGCGGATGGACCTTTCCATTCTCGCCAAGTTTCCGCCCGCCTGGGTGAAGAACGCCGCCTGGCGGCTGGATGGCGGCAGCACCCTGGTGGAGATCACCACCGATTCGGATTCCGGCTATCACGATTTCCGCGACGGCAGCCATGTCGTGCTCGACATACTGGCGCCCAAGACCGACGCCGCCGCCTATGCCCCGCCCAGCGAAAAAGGCGCGGCCGCCGTCAGGCCGACGGTGACGAAGATTGAAGCGGGCGCAAGCGCGGCCCAGGCCGCCGCCATCACCAGCGCGGCCGCGCAGCTGGCGGGCAGGAAGCCCGAAGCGGCGAAAAGCGAAACCAGGCCTGCCGATCCCAAATCCGCCGAGAGCAAGACCGCCAAGCCGGATACCAGGCCGGAAGCGGCAAAGACCGCCGACGCCAAGCCCGAAACCAAGGCGCCGGAAGCGAAGGAGGACGCCCCGCCGGCGCCGCCGCCCAATGTCGTCGGCCAGCTGACGCGCGACGGCGCCAGCATCAGCTTCCGCGGCGCCAGCGCCGCCGCCGTCTTTGTGCGCGGCATGACCGCCTGGATTGTGCTGGAGAACGCACCGGTCCCCGATGCCGCCGCCTTGCGCAAGTCGCTGGGCGCCTTCGCCGCTTCGGTGGAAGCCTCCGCCTCCGCCAACAATGGGCCGGGCCTGGCGGTGCTGCGCATCGGCCTGACCGCGCCCGCCAGGATTTCCAGCCGCGCCGAAAGCCAGGGCCTGCGCGTCACCATCGGCGGCGATGCGCAGAGCGACGGCGCGGCCATCGGCTTTGCCCGCAACCAGGCCGATCCCAAGCGGACCTCGCTCACCACCACCCTGCCCCGCGCCGACCAGTCCTTCGCCATCACCGATCCGGCCAGCGGCGACACCCTGACCATCGTGCCCGCCGCCGCCGGCTATGGCATGCCGGCGCAGAAGGTCTTTGCCGATTTCGCCGCCCTGCCCAGCGCGCAAGGCCTGGTGATCGCGCCCTATGCCGACGATCTCAGCGTCAGCGTTTCGCAGTCCCGCATCAGCATCGCGCGCCCCGGCGGCCTGGCGCTGACCCCGCCGCAGGCGCCGGTGGTGACGTCGCCCGCCGCGCTGGCCAATCTCAGCGGCGGACCGAGCTGGCTGGACCTGGCCAGCTGGGGCAAATCCAGCGGCGGCAGCGTGCTGGCGACCGAGCGGGCGCTGAACCATGACATCACCACCGCGCCGGCGCCGCTGGTCAATACCGCCCGCCTCAAGCTGGCGCGCTTCTACCTGGCGCAGAATTTCGGGGCCGAGACGCTGGGGCAGATCAACCTGATCCAGGCCGCCGACCCCGCCCTGAAAGGCGACATCCAGCTTTCCACCATGCGCGCCGCCGCCGACCTGGTGATGGGCCGCTACCGCGATGCCCGGGGCGAACTGGCCGGACCGCAATTCGACAATGACCGCCATGCCGCCTTCTGGCGCGGCCTGGCCGATGCGGGCCTGGAAAACTGGAAGGATGCGCACAACGAACTGGAAGCCGCCGACGCGGTGCTGTCGCGCTACCAGCCGGACTGGCGCGCCCGCGCCATCATGGCGGGCGCCGAGGCAGCGCTGGAACTGGGGCGCCTCGACCAGGCCGACGCCGCCCTGCAGCGCCTGCCCAAGACCATGACGGCGCCGCTGATGCTGCAGGCGCGGCTTGACCGCGCCCGCGTCGCCGCCGCCGAAAGCCGCTATGACGCCGCCCTGCCCGAATTCGCCGCCCTGGAGAAAAGCGGTGATGAAAGGATCGAGGCGGCGGCAATCTATTATCGCACCGAGGCGGGAATGGCCGCGGGCGTGCTGACGCCCAGGCAGGCCATCGAGACACTGGAGAAGCTGCGCTTCCGCTGGCGCGGCGACGGTCTTGAAATGAAGACCCTGCGCAAGCTGGCGTCGCTCTATTTCAAGGCCAACAACTGGCAGGATGGTCTTTCGACCCTGCGGGTGGCGACGCAGAACTTCACCGGCGAAACGGCGCGGGCGGCGCAGGACGACATGCGCGGCGCCTTCGTTGCGCTGTATCTCAAGGGCGGCGCCGACAAGCTGGTGCCGGCGCAGTCGCTGGCCATGTTCCAGGAAAATATCGACCTCACCCCGATCGGACCGGATGGCGACGAAATGATCCGCCGCATGGCCGACCGGCTGGTCGCGGTGGATCTGCTCACGCCGGCTTCAACCTTGCTGGCCTATCAGGTGGACAAGCGCCTGGAGGGCGCGGCCAGGGCCCAGGTCGCCACCCGCCTGGCCTCGGTGCAGCTGCTCAACGCCAAGCCGGCCGACGCTGTCGCCACCCTGCGCAATTCCGAGATTACCGGCCTGCCTGAGGATGTCGTGCATGGCCGCATGATCCTGGAAGCGCGCGCCTTCGCCGCCCTCAAGCAGTATGACAACGCCCTGGACCTGATCGCGGTGGACCAGAGCCCGGAAACGGTGCGGCTGCGCGCCGACATCTATTGGGAAAGCGGCAATTGGGGCGTGGCCGGCCAGAAGCTGGAAGAAATACTGAATGCCCGCGGCGATGCTCCATTGGGCGAGGCCGAACGGATGCAGGCGCTGCGCGCCGCCGTCGCCTATTCCCTCGCCAATGACGAGAAAAGCCTGGAGCGGCTGGCGGCCTCCTTCGGCCCGAAGCTGAAGGGCACGGCCGACGCCAATCTCTTCGCCGTGCTGACCCAGCCGATCGACATGCACGGCCTGGCCTTCCGCGACGCGGCGGCGAAGATCGCATCCGTCGATACGCTCAGGACCTTCATGCAGGACTATCAGAAGAAGTTCGCGGCGCCCAAGGCGTCCTAAAAACGCCAACCCATGATGGTGGAGAGCAGCTCTCTGCCCGTGGCCATCCAGTACAGATTGACGGCAAGGCCGTAAAACCCCAGCAGCAGGGCGGCAAAGGCGGCAGCGGTGCGAATGTGCCGGTTGCGCGTCAGGCCAATGGCAAAGACGGCAAGGGTGGCAATCGCCGACCAGGCCACGATCAGGAACATGCCGATCCGTACCGTGTCGTACGAGGCCAGGCCCATTCCATATTCCAGCGGCAGGGCCAGCAGCATCAGGGCGATCAGGGTGACCTTGTAGGCCGCGCCTTCCTCGGTCTCATAGACCGCCAGATCGAGCACGCCCTCGGCGGGAATCCTGGGCGACACCACCGTTGCCGCGAAGAACATGCCAAGGCTGTAAAGCAGGTTGCCGGCGAAGAGCCATACCGGCGGCGCGCCATTCATGCCGGCCACGGCAAACCAGTTGCCGATCATGTCCACCAGGATCGCCGCCATCCAGAGCAGCTGCGAGGCGGCGAAGCGCACCCGTTTGCGCGCCACCCAGAGCGCGCCGAAGCTTTCCAGGATGCGGGTCAGGCCCACCACCCAGATGAAGGAAACGAGCATGACTTCTATTTCGGCCTTGCCCATCGCTGCCCCGGCGCAAATCTCCGCGCGATGATGGCGCAGCCGGAAACCGGTGTCACCACGGCTGCTAGGCGCTGACCATCGCCAGGCGGAAGCCGATATGATCGGCGTCGCGCTCCGGCTCGTAAGGCAGCCGCATGGCGGAGCGGATATATCGCGGATCATCCATCCAGGCGCCGCCGCGCCGCGCGCGCGAATAGCTGCCGTCGCCATTGGGCGGTCCCTTGACGCCGCTGAGATCTGGATCGGTGCCGCCGGGCAGGCGGGGATGAAACCAGTCGCGGACCCATTCGAATTCGTTGCCATGCATGTCGGCAAGACCCCAGGCATTGGCGCCATGCGTGCCCACCGTTTCCGCCGCCGCGCCCGGCGTGCCGTCGGGATGGCCATTATAAGGCTTGCCGAACACCGCCTGCTCCCGGTTCAGTGTCTGGCCGAAGGCAAAGGGCGTGGTGGTGCCGGCGCGGCAGGCATATTCCCATTGCGCCTCGGTCGGCAGGTCGAAACGCCACGACACGGGCAACAGACCAGTCCGACGCGCTTCGGCCGTCAGGCGGGCGCAGAACATCTGCGTATCGTCCCAGGAAACATAATAAACGGGAAAATCATCGCCCTGCCCGGCGGCAAGAGGTCCCGGCACGGCGCCATAAACCCGTTGCCACTGGCCCTGTGTCACTTCGTATTTTCCCATCCAGAAACCGCGCGTCAGCGTGACGGAAACCTGGTTCTCGGTAGGACGGTGGCCCGGCTCGTCCGCCGGGCTGCCCATCAGGAATTGTCCGGGCGGGCACCAGCAGAAGCGGACGCCGAGAATCTGCCGCTCTTCTCCGGCGCGCGCGCCATCGAAGGCGGCTTGCGCCCGGCAGGGGCCGACAGCGAGGACGGCGGTAGTACCGGCGAGAAAAGCGCGTCGCGGCAGCATGGCGGCATGCTAGCACCGGCGGCGAAGATGGTCAGCCCTGCACCAGCGCCCGAAAGCCCGCGATCACCGCTTCATAGGTCGGGCGCTTGAAGGGCACGATCAGCCGGGGCAGTTCGTCGAGATCGAACCATTGCCAGTCGGAGAATTCCGGCTCATGGGCTGCCAGGTCGATGTCGCCATCCTGGCCGGTAAAGCGCATCAGGAACCATTTCTGCTTCTGGCCGCGATATTTGCCATGGAAGGCAATGCCGACCAGATGCGCCGGCAGGTCATAGGTCAGCCAGTCCGGCAATTCGCCGATGATTTCCACCTTGTCGGTGCCGGCTTCTTCCATCAGCTCGCGCAGCGCCGCCTGGCGGGGCGTCTCGCCGTCATCAATGCCGCCCTGCGGCATCTGCCAGCCTTCGACGGTCTGGTCGATGCGCTTGCCGGCGAAGACCTTGCCGTCCGCGTTGACCAGCATGATGCCGACGCAGGGACGATAGGGAAGATCGGACATGTCCGGAAAACTAGTGTTTCTGCTCGCTGACAATGGCAGAAACGGGCACCAGAACAAAGCCGCGCGAAGAAAGGCCCTTGGCCCATTGCGCGATGCGTTCGACGGACACCGGATAGAGAAAGGCGGTTCCCACCGCGCTGCCATTCTTGCGCGCCACGGCTTCCAGCTCAGAGAGGCGGCGGTCGATTTCCAGCGCGGTCTGGATGGTGTCGATGCTGGCGGCGCCGCGGGCGAACGGCGCGGTGAGGCTGTCGGCCACCTGCGGCGCCACCGACTGGCTGGCGCTGCCGCTGTCATAGAAATAAAGCCCGCGCCGCGACAGGGTGGTGAGCACGGGCGCCAGCGCGTCGGTATCCGACAGGAGGCGGTCGCCCAGAAGATTGGTGACGCCGGCATAGCCGGTGAAGCGGGTCAGCGCCCAGTTCAGCCGTTCGGCATTGGCGCTGGAAAGACTGCCGGCGCGCAGGGTGTGCGGGCCCGGATCGCTGTCGGGAAAGTCGAAAGGCTCCATCGGCACTTCCAGCAGCACTTCATGTCCGGCGGTGCGCGCCGCCGCCAGCCAGCGCGGCGCGTCGGCCGCATAGGGCAGCAGCCCCACCGTCACGGCCGCGGGCAGGCCGGCAAGCGCCACCTGCGTCGCCTTGGCCGAAAGCCCGAGCCCGTTCATCACGATGGCGATCCTGAGCTTGCCGGCAGCGGCGGGCGCGGCATAGGCGGTCATCGGTTTGCGGCCGTCATCGGCGATGCGCGGCAAGGGGCCGAGCGGCGTGTTCTCGATCAGGGCGGGATCGGCAATGAGGGAATGGCCGGCATGCTGCACCGTGGTGACAGCGGGCATCGGCGTGTCAGGCGTCGCTTCCAGCCGCAGCATCGGCGGGCCGGCATCCGCGACCGCCGGCGCGATATCCAGCCGCACCGAAGCGCCATGGCCATTGCCCAGCAGGGTGATGGTGGCAGCCGCCGCCATCGTCAGGCAGATCAACGCCGCGCCGGTGAGAGCCAGCGCGCGCGCGCCTTTGGGCGGCACCTGGGCGGCGTCGGATTCGGTCACAGCCATGCTTTAAGGAAGCATGGCTCCGTTTAAGGATCGTTAATTGCCCGCCCTGCCGCCGGGCTGGCCGCCACGGCCGCGCCCCTGACCGCCCTGGCCCGGCGCGCCGGCCGGACGCGGGCAGCCATCGGCGCCGCGTGCGAAGCCGGCGCCACGGCCCTGGCCGTTCTGGGCGAATTGCTGGCCGCCACGACCTGCCCCGCGAGCAGCCCCGCCGGCCTGACCGCGTCCGGGGCCGGCAAAGCCGCGGCCACCAGCCTGCTCAAAGCGGCGGAAATTCTCAGCCTGGCCGGCACCCTGGCCGCCCCTGCCGGCAAACTGACCGGCGGCGCCCCTGGCCCCGACGGGCGGGCAATTGGGGTTGGCGGCCTGGGCGGCCCGATTGGCGGCAGGCGCCGCTGGGCCGGCAGCAGCCGAAGCGGCGTCGCTGGCGGCCGGCATGTCCGGCTGGGACGGGCTTTGCGGCGCCGGAATCGAGACATTGCCCAAGTCCAGCGCGGGGGTGACCACGGCGCAGGGATTGAGGGGGCTGCAGCCGCCATTGGCGGTATTGCCCTTGCTGAGCGGCGGCGAAACCATCGCCCCGCTCGCACCCCTGACCTGGGCCAGGACAGGGCCGGCCGCCGCGATGGCGCCCAGAAGCAGCAGGCAGGTCAGGCGTCTCACGTTTCAACTCCTTGCGAATCGCCGCGAAAACAATGGCGCGGGAACTGCTGCCGACAGTGGCCGCCGCCAATATCACAGGCGGGGCCCGAGTGTTTGTCTGGAGTTTGTCGGTTCGCCCCTGAACGGGAAATGAAAAACCCGGCCACGCGAGGGTGGCCGGGTCTTTTTTCAGGGGTCCTAGTTCTTGTTGCCGCCGGCCCCGCTGGCGGCCGACGGCTCGGTGGCCGAGGCCACGGTCATCTTGCCGTTGATGAGGTCCAGCGCATAGGAGAGCTGGAAGTCGTCATACTTCTTGCCGGCCGCCGGCTTGATGACCGGGGCGTTGATGCGCTTGGCCGGCAGGGGCTCGCCCGCCAGATGACCCTTGAGGTCGGCCTCGGTCTGGCGCGGCAGCTTGGCAGCCGCCACTTCATCGCCCTGCGCCACCTGGATGTCGGGAACGATGCCCTGGGCCTGGATGGAGTGGCCCGACGGCGTGTAGTAGCGCGCCGTGGTCAGGCGCAGCGCGCCGCCGCCATCGGCCAGCGGAATGATGGTCTGCACCGAACCCTTGCCGAAGCTGGTCATGCCGACAATGGTGGCGCGCTTGTGGTCCTGCAGCGCGCCGGAGACGATTTCCGAGGCCGAGGCGGTGCCGCCATTGATCAGCACCACCACCTTCTTGCCCTCGGTGATGTCGCCGCCCTTGGCGTCATAGCGCTGGGTGTCGTCGGGGCGGCGGCCGCGGGTGGAGACAACCTCGCCGCCGGCAAGGAAGTCATCCGAGACCTGGATCGCCTGGTCGAGCAGCCCGCCCGGATTGTTGCGCAGGTCGAGGACATAGCCCTTGATGCCGGGCCCGATCTGGCGCTTGAGATCGCGCACGGCGCTTTCCAGGCCGGACGCGGTCTGCTGGTTGAAGCCCGGCATCAGGATGTAGCCGACATCGCCTTCGCGGTGATACGTCACCCGGTCCACCTGGATCTGGGCGCGCACCAGCGTCACGTCGAAGGGCTTGGGCGTGCCTTCACGGATGATGGTGATAATGACCTTTGAGCCCGACGGGCCGCGCATCTTGTCGATCGCCACGTCCTGGGCCACGCCCTGGATGGAGACGCCGTCAATGGCGCTGATCTTGTCGTTCGCCTTGATGCCGGCCTTGGCGGCGGGGGTGCCGTCGATCGGCTTGCTCACCTTGATCAGCCCGTCATCCGTCGGCCGGGGATCGATCTGCAGACCGACGCCGCCGAACTGGCCGCGCGTGGTGATCTGCATGTCGCCATAGCTCTTGGAGTCCATGTAGGACGAGTGCGGATCGAGTTCGCTGACCATGCCCTGGATGGCGGAGCCGATCAGCTCCTTGTCTTCCACCGGGCGGACGTAATTGGCGCGCACCTTCTCGAAGGCGTCGGAAAACAGATCGAGCTGGCGATAGGCGGATGCGTCATCGGCGCCCCTGGCGCTCATCACGCCCAGCGCCGCGC
The DNA here is from genome assembly GCA_964572805.1 of uncultured Rhizobium sp. Lineage (GTDB taxonomy): Bacteria > Pseudomonadota > Alphaproteobacteria > Micropepsales > Micropepsaceae > Rhizomicrobium. The sequence goes on from CAZNGO010000043.1 coordinate 13,605, forward strand.
CGAAGCCCATCACCACACCCATGCCGACAAACGCGATGCGCTTCATCTTTTCGCCTTCCTCAAATCCAGGCTGAGCCAGGGCTCGGGATCGAGCCCTTTGCCATCACGCCTCAGTTCGAAATAGAGCCGACCTTCAATGCCGCTTCTGGCATTCAGGGCGCCGGGCTCTCCCGGCATGATGCCGACGGGTTCACCCGCCAGCAGCTCGTCATTCGCACGCACCGTGACCTGGCCCAGCCCCGCCAGGACCAGATCGTAGCCGCTGGTGATTTCCAGGATCAAGACCTGTCCCGACTTATGGTAAGGACCGGCGAACAGCACCTTGCCGTCGGCCGGCGCCGAGACCAGGGCGCCTGCCAGGGTGGCATATGTGGCGCCCGGCCCGGAACCGGAACCGGGGGGCAGAAGGGTTCCAACCACCGGGCTGCGCAGGGAGCCTTTACCAAGTCCGGCGAAGCCGCCGCCGGAGGGCGCTTCCACCGTCACGACGCCTTCGCGGGACCCGGAATCGCCGCGCAGCCGGGCGATGCGATTCAGCAAAGCCTGAAAGTCGGCGGCCTGGCGCGCAATCGCGTCCAGCCTGGCCTTGAGGCCGGCATAGGTTCCCCCGGCCGCATCGGCCTGAGCCTGCTTGGTCTGCAGCAGCGAAGCCAGTTCCAGCCGCGCCGCGCCCAGCGACTTCTCGGTCGCTTCCTCGACCTTCAGGTTGCGGTCGAGATCCGCGCGGGTGCGATTCAGGGCCTCGATCCGCCGCGCCAGCGCCGCGGCGCGGGCATAGACCGGCGGCAGCGAGGCGCCGATCAGCATGGAACCCCGCGCCGCGCCCAGGGCATCGTCGGGCCGCAGGGCCAGGGCCGGCGGCATGTCATGCTGCAGCCGTTCCAGCACCGCCAGCAGGCGGGTGACGGCGATGCGGTCATTGCGAAAGCCGCTGCTGAGGCGATCATTCTCGGCTGTCAGCTCGGCGATGCGCGCCTGCTGCTGCACCCGGTCGGCTTCCAGCTGCGCGATGCGGGCAGCGGCGGCGATCAGTTTCTGGCGCAGGCCGGCGGCTTCGGCGGCAAGCGCATCGCTCTTCTGCTTGGCCGCCGCCACCTGCGGCGTCTGCTGCCGTACCTGGCTGTCCAGCGCCTTGAGCTGCTCGGCGCTGGACGGCAGCTTCGCCAGCGCACGGCCCGGCACGGCATGGGAGAGATCGATCGGCTGTTCCGGCGGCGCTTCGGCGGCGCGGCCCGGGCGCGGGCTGGGCCTGACCATTTCCACCAGATGCGGCCCAGACCTGGGGTGTGTCTTTACCGCCGCGAGCAGCGGCGCCGCCGCCGGCAGCGCCAGGCCAAGGGCGAGGAGCGCCGCGCGCCTCAGCTGGCGCCCCGGTGGAACAGCGAATGCCCCGTCATCGCCGCCGGCGCCGGAATGCCCATCAGGTCGAGCAGCGTCGGCGCCACATCGGCCAGGCGGCCATTCTCCAGGCGGCCGGGCGGGGCGTTCACCGCGATGATGGGAACGTCCAGCGTGGTGTGGGCGGTGAAAGGCTCGTGCGTCACCGGGTCCTGCATCATCTCGATATTGCCATGATCGGCGGTGACGAGCATCACCCCGCCCGCCTTTTCGATGGCGGCCCGCAACCGCCCCAGCGCGCCATCGATGGTGGAAACCGCCTGCTTGGCCGCGTCCATCACCCCGGTATGGCCCACCATGTCGGGATTGGCGTAGTTGCAGACGATGAGATCGTATTTGCCCGAAGCGATCGCCGCCTCCAGCTTTTCGGTGACTTCCGGCGCGCTCATCTGCGGCTGCAGATCATAGGTCGCCACTTTCGGGCTCGGCACCAGGATGCGGTCCTCGCCCTCGAATTGCGTCTCGCGGCCGCCATTGAGGAAGAAGGTGACATGGGCGTATTTCTCGGTCTCGGCGATGCGCAACTGCTTGAGATGCCGCGCCGCCACCACCTCACCCAGGGTCTGGCGCACGTCTTCCGGCGGGAACAGCGCGGCCATCAGCGGCTTCAGGGCGTCGGAATATTCGGTCATGCCGGCGGCGGCGGCGAATTTCACCACCCGCTTGCGGGCGAAATCGTGAAAGCCGGGATCGAGCAGGGCGGTGCAGATTTCCCGCGCCCGGTCGGCGCGGAAATTGGCGAAGAGCAGCACGTCGCCGTCCGAGGCGCCGGCATAGTCGCCCAGCACGGCGGGAAGCACAAACTCGTCGCCGACATCTTCCGCATACGACGCCTCCAGCGCCGCGAAGCAGTCGGCGAAGCGGCGGGCATCGGCCTCGACGATGGCGGCATAGGCCTTTTCCAGCCGCTCCCAGCGCTTGTCGCGGTCCATGGCGTAATAGCGTCCGGCGATGGTGGCCAGCCACACGCCGGGAATGCCGGCGATATCCGCGGTGAACTTTTCCAGGAACCCGCGCGCGCTTCGCGGCGGGGTGTCGCGGCCATCGAGAAAGGCATGGATGAAAACCGGCACGCCGGCTGCCGCCTTGACCAGGGCGGCAATGTGATCCTGGTGGGAATGCACCCCGCCCGGCGACAGCAGCCCCATGACGTGCAGCGCCCCGCCATTCCGCTTCGCTGTGGCGATCAGGGTCTGCAGCGCCGGGCGCGCGGACAGCGTGCCTTCCTCGATGGCGACATCGATGCGCGGCAGATCCTGCGCCACCACCCGCCCGGAGCCGATATTCATGTGCCCGACTTCCGAATTGCCCATCTGGCCGCGCGGCAGGCCCACCGCCGTGCCCGAGGTGGCGAGCAGGGCGTGCGGGCATTCGGCCAGCAGGCGGGAATAATTGGGCGTGCCCGCAGCGGCGATGGCGTTGTCGGGCGCGTCTTCGCGCCAGCCCCAGCCATCGAGAATGCAAAGAAGGGCGGGGCGCGGAGGGCTCATTGTGGCGCCTCATCGCGGGGCTGGCTGTTGTTTGACGGGCGGCTGTCGCCGCCGGGGCCCCAGCCGTCGAGAATGCAAAGAAGGGCAGGACGAGGAGGGGTCATTGTGGCGCCTCATCGCGGGGCTGGCTGTTGTTTGACGGGCGGCTGTCGCCGCCGGGGCCCCAGCCATCGAGAATGCAAAGAAGAGCGGGGCGCGGAGCAGTCATGACGGTTCCAGACGAAAGGCGGACGGAAAATAGAAAGGCGGCGCGGCGCTGTCTATCGGAACTGCGGCCCGGTGGACCAGATCACCAGCGCCTTGCGGGTGCCCGAACGGATCGGCGTCACCCGGTGCAGCACATAGGACGGAAACAGGACCAGTGCGCCGCGGTTGCGCGGGGCGGTGGCCATGGGATGGCCCCCATGGATTTCCAGGTCGCAGCCCTCATAAAGCGCGCCGTCGGTCAGCTGCAGCGAGGCGGAAAGCTTGCGCGGGCTGGGCAGCACGCCATTGTCGACATGCCAGTCGAAATGGCCGCCATCCTTGCCCTGGTAGACCATGTATTTGAACGGTTCGGAAAAGCCGTAAAGGTCGAACTGGTAGACTTCCTTGTTGAGGCTGCGGACAATGCGTTCCAGCCGGTCATAGAGCCAGAGGGATTCCGGGGCCGGCGGCATCAGGGCTTCCTGCACGACGCGGACATCGTCATAGGAGGTCCGGTCCTGCGCCCCATCGACGCTCACCCCGCCCCGCATCAGGGTGAGGCTGTCGCCATGGGCCTCGATCCGGTCCAGTTCCTCGGAGGTGAAGAGGCCGTCCCAGACCTGGTAGGCCTGTGTCGGGTGGGGTTTTCGTTCCGTCATCGCCATCCCTACCGGAAATACGGGCCCGTCGACCAGATGATCAGGGCCTTGCGCGCTCCCGACTTCATCGGCGTGACGCGATGCAGGACGAAGGACGGGAAAATGATCAGGTCGCCGCGCTGGCGCGGCGCCGTCTCGACCTTGTGGGTGCCGAAAATCTCCAGGTCGCCGCCTTCATAGGCGTCGCCGTCGCTGAGCTGCAGGGTGGCGGAGAGCTTGCGCGGGCTTGGCAGCTTGGCGCCGTCATCGACATGCCAGCCCAGATGGCCGCCCTCGGCGGCGTCATAGACCATGTAGGCGAAAGGCTCGGCAAAGCCCATCAGGTCGAACTGGTAGGTCTGGTGGTTGAGGGCGCGCATTATCTGCTCCAGCCGCTGATAGAGCCAGACGGTTTCGGGCGCCAGCGCCATCACCGCCTGGCGCGTGACGCGCAGGTCGTAATCGGGCTGTGCCGGGCCGTCGGACAAGACGCCATGGACATAGGAAAGGCGGTCGCCAACGGCCTCGATGCTGTCCAGCTCCGCCGCCGTGAAGGCGTTCTGCCAGACATGAAAAGGCTGCAGGCGGGCGACGTGATCGATGGCCATGCGAAAATCCGTGGAACGGCGGCCTTATAGCACAGGCGGCGGCGGCGCATACCGCGCGGGTCGCGGTTGCCCGGCCCAGTGTCGTGGGTTCGAAGTTCGCCTTTCCATTGATATCGGGCTGAAAGCGAACTTCGAAACCAAACGACACTGAAATCAATGAGTTGCTAGTGTCCTTCGATTCCGAAATTCGCCAGGTGCCGGATATCGAAATAATGCGAATTTCGGAATCGGGACACTAGCCTGCTATGCTTGCGGCAAATCGGCCCTGAAAATGGCCGAAGCGGCCAGGTCATGGGGAAGCGTACCTTTTTCGGGCGGCATTACGCACTTGCCGTCACAGCCATCATCTTCGCCGCCTTGCTGGCGGCGGCGGGCCTGCGCTCGACCCCCGGTGTGCTCATGGTGCCGTGGGAGAACGCCTTCGGCTGGTCGCGCGGCACCATCAGTTTCGCCGCTGCCACCGGCATTTTCCTGTTCGGCTTCACCGGCCCCTTTGCCGCGGCGGCGATGCAGCGCTTCGGCATCCGCGCCACGGTGATGACGGCGCTGGCGATGATGGGCGTCTCCAGCTTCTCCAGCCTGTTCATGAGCCAGAGCTGGCAGCTGGTTCTGACCTGGGGCCTGGTGTCCGGCATCGGCTCGGGCTGCATCACCAATGTGCTGTCGGCGGTGGTCGTGGGCCGCTGGTTTGTGAAGCATCGCGGTCTGGTGATGGGACTGTTCGCCGCCTCGACCTCTACCGGCACGCTGATCTTCATTCCGGCGCTCTCGGCGCTGTCGGAGCATCATGGCTGGCAGCCGGTGGTGCTGGCGGTAGCGATGGCGATGCTGCTGCTGATCCCGCTGGTCTGGTTCTTCCTGCCCGAACGGCCGGCCGACATCGGCGAAGTGCCGTTCGGCGCCGATCCCGGCCATCCGCCGGAAGAGCGCAGCCTGGGCAATCCCATCCACACCGCCTTCGCCACCCTGGGCGAAGGCGTCAGGCGGCGCGACTTCTGGCTGCTGGCCGGGACCTTCTTCGTCTGCGGCTTCACCACCAACGGCTTGATCGGCACCCACATGATCGCATTCTGCAGCGATCATGGCCTTGCCCCCACCGCGGCGGGCGGCCTCTTGGCGATCATGGGCCTGTTCGACCTGGTCGGCACCACCGCCAGCGGCTGGCTGACCGATCGCGTCGATCCCAAGAAGCTGCTCTTTGCCTATTACGGCCTGCGCGGACTGTCGCTGATCTATCTGCCCTTCGCCGATTTCACCTTCATGGGCCTGTCGCTGTTCGCGGTGTTCTACGGCCTGGACTGGATCGCCACGGTGCCGCCCACCATCGCCATCACCACCCGTGTCTTCGGGCCGAAAAAGGCGCCCATCCTGTTCGGCTGGATCTCGGCCAGCCACCAGGTCGGCGCCGCCAGTGCCGCGTTCCTCGCGGGCCTGACCCGTACATTCACCGGCAGCTATTTCGACGCCTTCTTCACGGCGGGCGCTGTGGCGGTGGTGGCGGCTTTCTTCTGCCTGCTGATCGGGCGGCAGCAGCACCGCTACGCCAATATTTAACGGCCGTTAACGCTTGTCCTGGTCCGCCTCCCGCTCGGCGCATCGCGCCATGAGGGGGGTGCCCGCCGGCAGGCGCGTGACGCCGCGAGCCGGGCGGAGGGGGGCACAACAGCTTGCCCGGCAGGCTTTGCCGGGTGGCGGTTTTGGCTGTCCAGGACGTAAATCAAGCCGTTGTTTTTATTGATATATTTTCGCGCTTCGGACGGCACGCTTCTGGCAAGGGATGAGCCGAACAGAAAGGCAGAAGCCCTTCATGGCCCGTGCACCTTATTATCTTCGTCTTGCCGCTCTTGCCGTCGGCGCCGCCCTCGCGGCCGCTCCCGGTCCTGTTCTGGCCTTCAGCCGGGTCAAGGACCTGGTGGACGTTCAGGGCATCCGCGACAACCAGCTGGTCGGCTATGGCCTGGTGGTCGGTCTCAACGGCACCGGCGACTCGCTCAAGAACGCGCCGTTCACCCAGCTTTCCATCCAGACCATGCTGGAGCGCATGGGCACCAACACCAAGGGTGCCGTCATGCAGACCAAGAACGTCGCCGCCGTGATGGTGACCGCGAACCTGCCTGCCTTCTCTTCGCCGGGCTCGCGCATCGACATTTCGGTCAGCGCCATGGGCGACGCCAAGTCCCTGCAGGGCGGCACCCTGCTCGTCACCTCGCTCTATGGCGCGGACGGCTCGATCTATGCCGTCGGCCAGGGCGCCGTCGCGGTCGGCGGCTTCTCCGCCCAGGGCGAAGGCGCCAGCGTCACCCGCGGCGTGCCCACCGCCGGGCGTATTTCCAACGGCGCCATCGTGGAAAAGGACACCGGTTTCACCCTTGCCAGCCTTTCCACCCTGAAGCTCTCGCTCAAGAATCCCGACCTCACCACCGCCACCCGCATTGCCGGCGCGGTCAACGCCTTTCTCGGCGCCCCCATCGCCGTCGCCACCGATCCCAGCAATGTGGCGCTGAACGTGCCGTCCGCCTATGCCGGCGGCACCACCGCGCTGCTGACCGACATCGAGCAGCTCAAGGTCGATCCCGACCAGCCCGCCAAGGTGGTGATCGACGAGAATTCCGGCGTCATCGTGATGGGCGCGGATGTGCGCGTCTCCACCGTCGCCATCGCCCAGGGCAATCTCACCATCCGGGTGCAGGAGACGCCGCAAGTCTCCCAGCCCTCGCCCTTCTCCAACACCGGCACCACGGAAGTCGTGCCGCGCACCAAGATCGACATCGACGAAGGCAAGAACGCCAAGATGGTCGTGCTCAGCGCCGGCGTCTCGCTGCAGAGCCTGGTGGACGGCCTCAACGCCCTGGGTGTCGGGCCGCGCGACGTGATCTCGATCCTGCAGGCGATCAAGGCCTCCGGCGCGCTGCAGGCCGACATTGAAGTGATCGGCTGATGGATACCGGGATCAACATCGGCGCTTCGGCCATGACGGCGCTGCAGAACCAGCCGCTCGCCACGGCGCCGCGCTTCGCCAGCGATGCGGCGATGGACAAGGCGGCAAAAGAATTCGAGAGCGTCTTCATTTCGCAATTCCTCGGTTCGATGTTCTCGGGCATCAAGACCGATGGCCCCTTTGGCGGCGGCCAGGGCGAGGAAATGTTCCGCTCGATGATGATCGACAAATATGCGCAGGGCCTGGAAGCCCAGGGCGGCTTCGGCATGGCCCCCTCGGTCAAGGCCCAGATGCTGAAGATGCAGGAAGGCCGGCCGTGAGCGATCCGGACCGGATGGAGCGGCTGATTTCCCTGGCCGAGCGGCTGGTGGCGGTGCTGGAAAGCGACATCGCGGCGCTGAAAAGCGGCAATCCGGCGGCGCTGAAAAGCGCCGATCCGGACGTGCAGAAGCTGACGGCGCAATACGGAATGGAAGCGCAGAATTTCGACATTCGCATCGCCCGCGCCGCGCCGGTTTCCCTGCGTACCCGCTTCATGGCCATCACCGCGAAATTCCGCGAGGTGCTGCAGCTTCACACCAGGCTGCTGGCGCGGGTGAAAAACGCCTCGGAAGGCATGGTCAAGGCCATCGCCGAGGAAGTGAACCGCATGAACGCGCCGACGCGGACCTATGGGCCGCGTCCGGGCTATGGCGCCCAATCCGCCGGCGCCATGGTTTTCAACCGGGTGGTTTGACGATCTTCTGAAATTCGAGCTTGCTGGCGTCCCGGCCTCGCGTCGCGCTTGATCGCGCGTCGCTGCTTCGCCCTCACCCGCCCAGAAGCGACAGCGCCAGATTGTAATTCGACAACTGCGACGTCTGGTAGGGCGACGCGGTGCCGCTGGTATTGCCGACGCTCTGCGGCGCCGGCGGTGCGTTGGTGGTCTGGTAGGTGCTTTGCAGGCTGGAGAGCACGGTGAGAAACTGCGAGCGCGCCAGGTCGGCCCCCATCTTGGTCGAGATATCCAGTGACCCGGTGAAGCCCAGGCCGTAGGTCGGCGTGGCGGAACTGCTGCTGGCCGTCGTGGCCGCGCTGCCATTCTTGGCCGGGGCGGTCAGCGTGCCCGCCGCAATGCCCAGCCGCGACAGGGCGTCGAAGTCGCCCGGCCCGGCGACCAGCTTGAGCGTGGTGCCGGGATTGACCTGGATCTTCAGGCTCTCGGCATTGGCGCCGAAATTGACCGAGGCCTTGCCCAGGCCGCCAAGCTGGCCGTTGATCTTGGTGATCAGCGAATCCAGCGTCTCGCCCTGATCGATGGTGATGGTGGCGGTGCGGGCCGCCGTGCCCTGGATCGCGATCTGGAAACTGTCGCCGGCGCGCAGCGTGGTCTGTGAGGTCAGCTCCACCGACTGGTCGAGGCTCAGGGTGCCGCGCGGCAGGCCCAGCGCGTCCAGCACGCTGGCGCCGTTGGGATCGACCGCCAGTCCGTTGCCGGTGGACTGGCCGTCGGCGCCGCCGAACTGGCGGGTCCATTTCAGGCTGCCATCGGCGTTGATGGCGGTGGCGAAGGCGTTGTTGGTGTTCTGGACGTTGCGCGACTGGCCGGCGAAGGTGCCGGTGGTGGTGCCGGCAAGATAGACGGTGCCGTCCGGTCCCACCGTCACCGCGCCGCCCTGGTCGGTGGCGCTGGTGCCGACATAGCTGACATGATTGGCGCTCACCGAAGCGCCATTGTCGCTGAGGCTGAAAACAAACGCTTCGGTGCCGCCGCTGGCGGCAGTGGCGATCGTCGCCGCCCCGCCCGCCGTCAGATTCTGGTTGCTGGTGGTGCCGGAAACATAGATCGAGCTGCCATTGACGGCGAGCCCGCCGATCCCGCCCCCCGCCTGCAGGGCGCCAAGATCCTGGGTCCAGACCGGGGCGCTGGTGATGTCGCCGCCGGCATACTTGGCCAGCACGGCATGGCCGTTCTGCACACTGGCGACATAGAGGCTGCCGTCGGATGCGGTGGCGGTGGCCGCCACGCTGTCGGCGCCGCTGCTGCCGAACTGGTTCTCGGCCAGCAGCTTGCCCTTGGAATCGAACTTGGCAAGGAAGGCGTCGCCGCCGCCCTGTACGGTCTGGCCGGCGCCGACCGCGCCGCCGGAAACGCTGCCGCCGATATAGACATTGCCGCTGGCATCGACGCTGACGCTGTTGGACTGGTTGGTCGCCAGGGTCTGGATCTGTTTTATCCAGGTCTGGTCGCCGCTGGCATTGTATTTGGCGACGAAGGAATCATTGTTGCCATCCGCCACAGAGCTGGTGGTGAGATCGGCGGTGGACGCGCCGGTGACGACCACGCCGCCGGACGGATCGAGCGCCAGGCCGTAGCCGGAGGCGCTGCCGCCGCTGCCCAGCAGCTTGGACCAGGTCTTGTTGCCGGCGGAATCGTATTTGGTGAGATAGACGTCCTGCGTGCCCTGGTTGAGCTGGTTGCCGAAATCGCCGGTGGCGTTGCCGACGACATAGATATTGCCCTGGGCATCCACCACCGTCTTCTGCGCGCTGGTGGTGCCGGTGGTAGCCTGCTGGTTGACGCTGATGACGCTGCTGGGCGTGCCGTCAAGGCCGGACAGTTTGGTCAGGCGGCCGGTCTGGTCGGCGGCGGTGGTGGTGGCGGCGTTGGTGGCCGCATTGGTGATGGTGCTGGTCTCGGTGGCACTGCCGGAGCTGCCCACCAGATAAAGCGCCGGGGTCGCCGCGGCCGAGAAAGTCAGTGTCTCGTTGGCGCCGGGCGAAACCTGGATGCCATAGGTGGCGTTCTTGGAGCTGGTGGCGGTGTCGCCCTGGGTGGTCTTCTGCAGCCGCGTGGAATAGCCGCCGGCCGAGAGCTGGCCGTTGATGTAGCTGATGACGTTGTTCAGCGTCAGCCCGCCCTGCACCTGCGACAGGTCGATGTTCACAGTGTTGGTCACACCGCCCTTCTTGACGGCGATGCTGAAGCTGTCGGACGCCGAAACGCCGGCTATCGGATTGGCGATGTTGGCGTTGGTGACCAGCTGCCGCGTCTTGTAGGTGTAATCGGAGAAGGCGATGGCGGCGCTGGACGTCACCTGGTCCGACGGCTTGGCCGCCTGCAGGTCGAAATTGTTGAAGCGGGTGGAGGCCAGGTACTGCTGCAGTTGCGCCAGCCCGGTCTGGAACCGGGTGTTGAGGCCGGCGCGCTGGCCGTCGGTCATGGTCCCGCCCTGCGCCATCTTGGCGAGATAGGCCAGGCTGTTGGCGGCGCTGTAGAGGGCGAAAAGCTTCTGGTTGTCCTGCTCGGTCTTGCCGTCGGTGGTGGCGCCCGGCGTCAGCGGCACCTTGGAGGTATCGAGATAGTCGCTGGTGGAGAGAATCTGGGCGTCGTTCTTGGCATTGCTCAGCAGCGGCGTGTTCCAGGGCGGATTGTCGTTCGAGGTCGCCGTGTTCTTGCTGCCGGCCTGCGCCGCGATCCGGTTGCCGGCGGCAATGGAAGACGAGCTGCCGCTCAGCTTGGCCTGGTAGAAGCCAAGCAGGACGGACGAATCCAGACCTGAAATGCCGGACGAGGACATGATGCGATTTTGCGGCCGGCGGCGTTAAGCCCGGCCTAATGAAAGTCAGGCAATTCCGCGCCAAAACTGGATTAACGAGGTCTTAACGGGGGCGGACGGAGAGTGTCCGGATGCGCGCCGCAGCCGCCTATGACCAGGGCCTGGAATTGTCGTCCCAGGGACGGCATCTGGAAGCGATCGGCTGCTTCGAGACGGCGCTTCAGGGCGAACCCGACAGCCCCAGAATTCTTTTCGCCCTGGGCAATACCGCCCAGGCGCTGGGCATGCCGGGTCCGGCCGAGCAATTCTTTCGCCGCGTGCTGGCCGCCGAACCGGGCCGGATCGAGGCGCTGGTCAATCTGGGAAATCTGCTGCGCGCCACCGGCCAGTTCGGGGCCGCCATCGCCCTGCTCAGGCCGGCGGCGGCGCACAACCCCCAAAGCCCCGAGCTGGCCCTGACCCTGGGCTCGGCCTGCCGCGAGGCCGGCGACGAAGTGAACGCCGTTCAGTGCTACCGCGCCGCGCTTCTGGCCGATGGCGCCTGCGTTCCGGCGCTGGTCAACCTGGCCGACATGCTGTGCGACCTGGGCCAGCGCGGCGAAGCCCGAACACTGTATGACCGGGCGATCGCCGCCGATCCGGGCAATGCCCAGGCCTGGCTGAACCGCGCCATCCTGCATTTCCTCAATGGTGAGCTGAAGGAAGGCTGGCGCGATTACCAGGCGCGGCTTTCGCTGCCAGGCAAGGTGCCGGCGACCGAATTGCGCCTGCCGGAATGGAAAGGTGGCAACCTGCAATTCACCCGCCTGCTGGTGCGGGCCGAGCAGGGCGTCGGCGACCAGATTCTGTTCGCCGGCCTGGTCCCGGAGCTGGTGACCGGCAGCGGCACCGTCATCCTGGAATGCGAGCCGCGCCTGGTGCCGCTGTTCGCACGCTCCTTCCCGCGGGTGATCGTGAAGCCGGCGCAGCTCAGCACCGTCAACGGCGCGGTGACGGCCGATTATGGCTGGCTGCGCGAGGCCGGCGGCGCCACCGCATCCGTCCTGATGGGCAGTTTGCCGCTGCATCTGCGGCCCACCATTGCCAGCTTCCCCACGCCGCATGCCTGGCTGGTTCCCGATGCGGAGGAGAAAGCGCGCTGGAAGAACCGGTTTGGCCAGAAGGCCATCGGCATCTGCTGGCGCTCGGGCAAAACGGGCGGCCACCGGTCGGTGCAATATGCACCGCGGGAAGAGTGGGGCGCCTTTCTGCGTGCCATGCCGGGCACGCCCGTCTGTGTGCAGTATGATGCCAGCGCCGACGAAATCGCCGCCCTGGAAGCAATCAGCGGCCGCAAGCTGATCGTGCCCGAGGGCATTGACCAGAAGCGGGAACTGGACCGCGCCTGCGCCCTGCTTGCGGCGCTGGACGCCGTCGTCACCGCACCGACCGCGGTTTCGTGGCTGGCGGCGGGCGCGGGCGTGCCGACTTTCAAGATTCTCTATGACACGAGCTGGACCGCGCTGGGCGAGACTCATGAGCCCTTTGCGCCATCCTGCACCTGCGTGATGCCGGCGACGCGCGGTGACTGGGCGGATACTTTCGCGAAAGCCGGCGCGCTTGTCGCGCAGCATGTTGTTTGATGGTCGCGCGGCCGGAGGGAAAACCGCTCGCGCGCTAATGCGCGCCCCCACTTTTCCTGGCCGTCGCTCCGACTAGATGGTCGCGCGGCCGGGCGGAAAACCGCTCGCGCGCTAATGCGCGCTCCCACTTTTCCTGGCCGTCGCTCTGACTAGATGGTCGCGCGGCCGGACGGAAAACCGCTCGCGCGCTAATGCGCGCTCCCACTTTTCCTGGCCGTCGCTCCGGCCGGCGCCTGCTCTTCCTTCAGCGCCTGGGCCAGGTCGGCGGCGATGCGGCCGGCGCCTTCACCGTCAATCAGCGACAGGCCGATCTTGCGCATCTGGCGGCGGCGCGGCGCATCCTGGATCAGGGCGGCAACGGCTTTCGCCATGGCGTTGCCATCAACCTCTGCGATCAGGCCCAGCAACTGTCCCATCCCCGCTTCCTCAAAGGCGCGGGCCGACTGGCAATGATCTGTGGTAAGGCCGAGATACAGCGCCGGCACGCCGAATGCCGCCATTTCATAGGCGGTAACGCCGAAAGCGCAAAGTCCAAGATCGGCATGGGCATATTCCAGCGCCAGGTCGTCGGCATGTTCCACTGTCTCATAACGGCTGGAGAGCGCGACAATGGCGGCGGCAATCGCCGCGCCATCGGCCATGCCGCTGCCGATGACAAAGCGCACCCGCCAGGCCGGATCGACATTGGTGAGCGCCTGGGCGGCGCGCAAGGTCAGGCCATGCGGATCGCTGCCGCCCATCGCCACCAGCAAAGTGGGGCGCGAAGCCAGAGCTCGCGCGGGGGTGAGATGCGGATTGAGGCCGGTGAGCGACCATTGCCAGCCGATGCGCGGCACGGTGCGCGCGCCGGTCCAGTCGAGCGTTTTGACCTGCGGCAGCGGCGGATAATAGGCGAAATCGGCGGCAAGGCGGCGCTCGGAACCGTCATCGATCACCGCGGTGACGGCAATGCCATGCGCCAGCGTGTCGAGTTCGGCGCGCGACGGCCCTTCACGGCAATCCAGCAGCAGCATCTGCGGCTTCAGCCGTGCTGCCAGTTCGGCAAGATGATCGTCGGACGACATCAGCTGCGCCTCGAAGCCGGCCTTGCGGATTGGCGCCAGCGCGTCCACCGTGCCGTGCACGGCGAAGACGGCGCCAATGCTTTCGCGGTCGCGCAGGGCGCGGGCCAGCGACACCATGCGCTTGACATGGCCGTAACCGAACTTGCCGCCGCCGTCGCAGCGGATCAGCGCCAGCCCGCCGGTCGGGGTTATGGGTTTTTGCCGCACATGGCCGTTGATGCGCGCCAGTTCCGGCTCGCGCTCGAGCAGCAGCAGCAGGTCGGCCAGCGAGGCCTCGCCCGCCTTGGCCGCCATGCGGGCATGCACGGCTTCGACAAAGGCAAGATCGTCCGGCGTGTCGATGGTCAGCCTGGCGCCCTTTTTCGCAAGGGCCGGATAGGGCGCGGCGCGCACGATCTTGACGAAATCGGGATGCAGCTTGAAATAGCCGGTGACATGCTCGCGGGCGGCGGGGTCGTTGCCCGCATCCATCATCAGCTTGTCCAGGGCGCGGCGGGAAAAGGGATCGACGCCTTCATGGGCGCACAGCGCGCCCTCTTCCATCATTACGTAATCGCCGTCCTGCGCGATCAGGCTGGCGACCAGGTGATCGACAAAGCCGGCATCGATGAACGGCGCATCCGATGCGACCCGCACGATCAGGTCGGCATCCAGCGCCTCGGCGGCGCGGGCATAGCGGGCGAGCACGTCATCCTCGGGCCCGCGCACCACGGTGACGCCTTCGCCGGCGCCCCATTCGACAATGGCGTCGTCGCGCGGATTGGTGCTGGTGGCGATGGCGATGTCTTCCACCAGGGCGCAATGGCGCAGGCGGTGAACGATGTGCCAGAGCAGCGGCTTGCCGGCGACCGGCTTGAGCACCTTGCCCGGCAGCCGGGTCGAACCCATGCGCGCCTGGATCACGGCGACCACTCTGTTCATGACCCCCTCCGGCCTTCGCAACTTTGCTCGCCGCGGCACAGGCCACGGCTTCGCGTTGCAACGGCCACCTTCCCCTCTTGCGCGCTACGCGCGCGATGGGGAGGCGGGCCTGTGCGGGTGACAGCCCGGTTCAAGCGGCTTCGCCCTTGTAGTTCTGCCGGATATGCAGCAGCGGGCGCATGCCGTCGGACGGATCGGCGCGCCATTCGCGGTCGGAAAGTTCGGAGGGCTGCGGTCCCTTGAAGCCGGCGCCATCGGCAACCAGGCTCTCACGGATGCGGGCGATCACCGGCGCGATCTCGTGCGGCAGCCAGCAATGGCCGGCGGCATATTCCGCCCCTTCGCCGTCAAGATCGAGATGAAACTCGACCGCCGCCGCGCCCCAGTGATGCACGGCGCGCTCGATCACCGCCGGGCGGCGGGTATGGTCGGACCAGCCCACGGCCAGGCCGGTGGCGGCGCGGATGGCGGCGATGGCGGCGAGGTTGGCTTCCGCTGCCGGGGTCGGATAGGCCGAGACGCAATGCAGCAGGGTGATGTCGCGTGCGCCCGCCTGTTTCAGGGTCGCGGCCGCAGCCGTGATCTCTTCCATGGTGGACATGCCGGTGGACAGCACGATCGGCTTGCCGGTGGCGGCGCAGGCGGCCAGCAGGTCGGTGACCAGCAGTTCATAGGAGGCCACCTTGTAGAAATCGACATAGGGCGCCAGTTCGGCCACTGCCTCGAGGTAGAAGGGGGTGCAGGAAAAGCGGATTTTCCGCGCCGAACAGTGTTCAGCCAGCGGTTTCAGGTGCGCCAGCGGCAATTCCCACTCCGCCCGGGCGCGGTGCTTGGGGCTCTGGCGCAGGATCTCGGGGGCGAACATGCGGTCGATGCGGAAAAGCTGGAACTTGACCGCGTCGCAGCCGGCATCGGCGGCGGCATCGACAAAGGCCAGGGCGCGCTTCAGGTCGCGGCCGTGATTGGACGAGGCTTCAGCGATGAAGAAAGGCTGAGTCTGCATTTAACCAAATCTAAAGAGCGTATGGCTAAGAAGCGGTTAACGCAGCGGCGTGCGCGGCACGCCAGACAAAGAGAGCGATCACGTTTCATGGGTCACGCCGTATCGCCCGCTCAATTTTTGCGTGATGGCGCGCATAACGGTCCGCGCATCGCCGTGGCGAAGGGCCATGACATCATCGACTGCTTCGCCTGCGGCTTTCGCCATGTCCTGCCGCTGCCCGATCCGGCCAGCCTGGAACAGGAATATCGCGAAAAATATTATGCCGACGAGAAGCCGACCTTTATCGCCCATGCCGGCGAGGACCAGGCCTGGTTCGAACTGGCGCAGAACGACCGGCTGGCGATCTTTGAAAAGCTGGTCGGAACGGGGCGGCGCAGACTGCTCGATATCGGCTGCGGTCCCGGCTTCTTTCTCAAGACCGCCATTGCCCGGGGCTGGAACGCGCATGGCATCGAGCCCTCACGGCAGGCGGCGGCGCACGCCCGCACCCTTGGCGCCTCGGTCACCGAAGGCTTCTTCAATGCGCAGAGCGCGCCGGCGCTTGGGCGTTTTGACGTCGTCAACCTGACCAATGTGCTGGAACATGTGCCGGACGCGGCCCAGACGCTGAAACGGGCGGCGGATTTGCTCGGGCCCGGCGGCGTGCTTTGCGCCGGTGTTCCAAATGATTTCTCGCTGCTGCAGATCGCCGCGCGCGGCGCCGCCGAAGTGGGGGAATGGTGGCTGGCGCCGCCGCATCACCTCAATTATTTCGATTTCGAGTCCCTGGAAGGGGCGATGACGAAACTCGGGCTGAAGCTGGCCGAGCGCACCACCAGCTTTCCCATGGAAGCCTTCCTGATGATGGGCGACAATTATGTCGGCGACCCGGCGCTGGGCCGCGCCTGCCACAACAAGCGCAAGAATTTCGACATGGCCTTCGAGAAGGCCGGCCTCACCCATCTGCGCGGCGACTTCTACAAGGCGCTGGCGAAACTGGGCATCGGCCGCGAGGCCGTGGTGATCGCGGTCAAGCCGTGACGGCGCAGCCGTTTTTCATCGTCTCTTCCGGGCGCAGCGGCACCGCCATGCTGCACAAGGCGCTGTCTGCGGTACCCGGCGTGGAGATGCACCACGAATACGCCGTGCAGATCACCCAGCCCATGGCGGTGAAACGCTATCTTGGCGCCGCAGATGCGGAAGAAACGCGTAAGGTGCTGGAGGAAAGTTTCGGCGCGGCGGTGCGGCATTCGCGCGCCGCGCATTGGGGCGATTCCTCCAACAAGCTCTCCTGGCTGATCCCCGACCTGGCGGCGCTGTTTCCGGAAGGTCGCTTCGTCCATCTGGTGCGCGACGGCCGCAAGGTGGCGTCGAGCTATTTCCACAAGCTGGGCGGCGAGAATTACGACGACCGTTCCAACGCCGCCCTGCAGGCCTGGCATGACGGGACGGGTTCGATGCCGCCGCCGGAGAAGCCCTATTGGTGGCCGGTACCGCGCCATGGCGATGCCATGGCGGAGGCCTTTCGCGGCTTCGACCAGTTTCAGCGCATCTGCTGGCATTGGGCCGAAATCAACCGGGTGGCGCTGCAGGCGCTGGATGAACTGCCGCGCCACCGAACACTGTTCGTACGCCTGGAAGACCTGGTTGGATCGCCATCCCTGGTGCGGACGCTTTACGAATTTCTGGGGCTGCCCTTCCGCGACAGCGATTTCGCCGTCTTCGCCCGGCCGCACAACGTCAACCGGCCCGAGGACAGGCTGCTGGATCCGCGGCAGGCGGCGCAGTTCGAAGCCATTGCCGGGGCGATGATGGCGCAGCTCGGCTATGCCGGCAGGCCGGAATACGCGGTCAATTATTAAGCCGTTAACCAATGGCGGGCGAACATGGTTACCGGATTCTTGACCGGGCCGGTTCATGTCAGCAAATCAAGGGGCTTGCGACTTCTGCCGCAAGGGCGCCCTCACCGCGGTTTACACACCCGATGGCTCCAGCCGCGGCCTCACCGTTCATCTCTGCGGCCATTGCGGGCTGGTGCAAAGCCTGCCGCGCATCGCCCGCACCGCCGACCGCCATGCCGCCTCCGTCTCCGGCGGCGCCGACTGGGGCAATGTCCGCTATGGCAAGGGCTTTCGCACCGATGCGGCGCTGGCCGCCATCGCTCGCCAGAGCGATCTCTCCACCCCGCTGAAGCTGCTGGATGTCGGTTCCAATCGCGGCAGCTTCGCCAGGGCCTTCCTCGCCGCCGCACCCAACGCTCATATCACCGCGGTCGAGCCGGATGAGCGCTTCGCCGCCTCCTGCGCCGACCTGCCACGCACCGATCTGGTCCAGGCGCGCATTGAAGGCACCAGGCTGCCGGACGGCGGCTTCGACATTGTCCATTCCTGTCACACCATCGAGCATCTGGCGGCGCCCTTCGCGGCGCTGAAGGATCATGCCCGGGTCCTCAAGACCGGCGGACTGATGGTGATCGACGCGCCCAACATCGCCCTGATCGGCGGTCGCGACATTCTGGAAGAATGGTTCATCGACAAGCATCTCTATCATTTCTCCGCTGTCACGCTGGGCCGCATGATCGAGGCGGCGGGTTTCGAGATCCTTCGCGAGCCCGATCCCGCCGACGACGTCAATCTGCTGTTCGTGGCGCGCAAGACCGGCGCCCTGCCCTTCGCCGTCACCGCCGATCCGATGGAAGTGGGCGTCGCCGGCGCCCTGCTGCAGCGCTATCAGGCGATGCGCCTGGCCAATCTGGCGGCGCTGCGCCATGCCGCCGCCGCGATCCGCGCCCTGGCGCCAAGGCGCGTGGCGCTATGGGGCGCGGGCCGGCTGTTCGATCTTCTGGTGCGCGAGGGCGGTTTCGATCCCCGCATGCTGTCGCTGCTGATAGACGCCCATCTGCAGAAGCACATGGACGAACGCCATGGCGTGCGCCTGTCGGCGCCGGAAGCGCTGGCCGAGATCGACGCGGTGATCGTAATGTCGCGCATGTTCGCCGACGAGATCAGCCGCGAAGTGAGGATGCGGGTGCCAAACGCCGAGATCATCCTCTATGCCGATCTGCTGGAAAGCGCCAAGGCGCGCAAGGCCGCATGAGGTCCCGCATGAAAGCCCAAACACAAAGCCCTGCCAACGATCTCGCCGAAATCGAGATCGGCGTCAGCCTGGAGGTCCAGCTCGCCGAGGCCGCGCGCAAGGCGCGGATGCATTGCCTGGCCGCGATCTTCCATGCCGGCTCCGGCCATCCCGGCGGCGCGCTGTCCTGCGCCGAGCTGCTAGCCTGCCTCTATGGCGCGGAAATGAATGTCTGGCCGTCGGGCGTGGACGATCCGGCGCGCGACCGCTTCGTGCTCTCCAAGGGCCATGCCGCGCCAGCGCTCTATGCCGCCGCGGCCCAATTCGGCTTCTGCGATGCGAAGGAAGCGCTGACCCTGCGCAAGCTTGGCAGCAAGTTCCAGGGCCATCCCCATGTGATTGACCTGCCCTTTGTCGAGACTTCCACCGGCTCGCTGGGGCAGGGCTTTTCCGTCGCGCTGGGCATGGCGATGGGGCTGAAGCTGCAGAAATACGATGCCCGCGTCTACACCCTGCTGGGCGACGGCGAATTGCAGGAAGGCGAAGTCTGGGAGGCGGCCATGGCCGCCGCGCACCACAAGCTCGACAATCTCTGCGTCATCATCGACTACAACAAGCTGCAGAGCGACGCGTCCAACGACGCGATCATGAAGCTGGAGCCGCTGGCGGCGAAATGGAGCGCCTTTGGCTGGGCCGTCACCGAAATCGACGGCCATGACATCGACGCCATCCTCTCGGCCTTCCGCGGCGCCGCCGTCACCGCCGGGGCGCCGTCGGTGATCATCGCCCACACCGTCAAGGGCAAGGGCGTGAAGATGATGGAGAATGTCCCCGCCTGGCATGGCAGCGTGAAGCTGACGCGCGAGCAGACGGAAGACTCGCTGCGCGCCCTGGGCGCCAACGCCGGCGAAATCAAGGAATTGCTCGATGTCTAGTCCGGCTCTTATCGGCAGCAGCGGCGATTCGCTGCGCGAGGCTTTCGGCAAGGCGCTGTCGTCGCTGGCCGACGAATTTCCCCGGCTGGTGGTGCTGGACGCCGACATTGCCGGCGGCACCGGCGTGCATCATATCCGCAAGTCCCACCCCGCCCAGTTCCTGCAGTTCGGCATCGCCGAGCAGAACATGATGGCGGCGGCGGGCGGCCTCGCCGCGGTCGGCCTCTTGCCCGTTGTCACCACCTTCGCCGTATTCTGCCTGCGCGCCATCGAGCAGGCGCGGCTGTCGCTGTGCTATGCAAAGCGCAACGCCAAGATCGTCGCCAGCCATCCCGGCTTGGATGTCGGCCCCGATGGCGGCTCGGCGCAATGCCTGGAAGACCTGGCGGCCTTCCGCGCCATTCCCGGCATGACGGTGATCTCGCCCGCCGACGCCACCGAAACGGCGCTGGCCACCCGCGCCATCCTTGAGTTCAACGGCCCGGTCTATATGCGCACCGGCCGCAGCCCGGCACCGGCGGTCTTCGGTGAAGGTCATGTCTTCCAGATCGGCAAGGGCCAGATCATCCATGAAGGCAGCGACCTCACCATCATCGCCTGCGGCGCCGAAGTTGCCCGTGCCCTGGCGGCGGCGCAAATGCTGGCGGCGGACGGTATCCGCGCCCGCGTCGTCAACATGCCGACCATCAAGCCGATCGACCGCGAACTGATCGCCGCCTGCGCCCGCCATACCGGCGCGATCGTCACGGCGGAAGACCACAACATCCATGGCGGGCTGGGGGGCGCGGTCGCCGAGGCCCTGGCCGCCACGGTGCCCTGCCCCATCGAATTCGTCGGCGTCGCCGACACCTTTGGGTCTTCGGGCGAGCCGGAGGAACTGGCTTATGCCTACGAGATCGCCGCGCCCTTCATCGCCGCCGCGGCGCGCAAAGTGCTGAAGCGCAAGAAATGAACCGTTTCTCCCTGGCAGGAAAATGCGCGGTCGTCACCGGCGGCAGCCGCGGCCTGGGCGCCGCCATTGCCCTGGGCCTGGCCGAATCCGGGGCCGATGTGCTGCTCACCTATCGCGAAAAGCAGGCCGAGGCCGCCGCCATCGTTCAGCGGATCGAAAAGCTGGGCCGGCGCGCTCTGGCGGTGCAAATGGACGTCACCAGCCGAAAAAGCGTCGAACACGCTGCCGGGCAGGCGCGCGGCTTCGGGCCCATCTCGATCCTGGTCAACAATGCCGGGATCAACAGGCCGACCGATTTCGACCAGATCGCCGATACGGACTGGGACTTCATCCTCGACACCAACCTGAAAGGCCCCTTCGTCGTGGCCCAGGTTTTCCTGCCTTTGCTGAAGGAAGCCGGCGGCGGTGCCATCACCCATATCGGCTCGGTTTCGGGCCAGTATGGCGGGCCGCGCACGGCACACTATGCCGCCTCCAAGGCCGGATTGATCTCGCTGGCGCAGGTCATCGCCCGCTTCGGTGCGCAATACAACATACGTTCCAACACCCTCGCCGCCGGGCTGATCGCCTCGGAAATGGCTGCTGCGGGCCTTGCCAACGCCGCGGTGCAGAAGGCGGCGGAAACCATCATCCTGAAGCGCATGGGAACGCCGCGGGAAGTGGCCGATGCCGCCGTCTTCCTGTCGTCCGATGCCGCGTCCTACATCACGGCGCAAACGCTGAACGTCAATGGGGGCCTGTACTTCTGATGACTTCGGGCAAGACGCTTCTGATCATCTCCGGCGGCATCGAGGCCGCGGACGCCGCACGCAGGGCCAAGCAGATGGGCCATACGGTGGTGGTCTCCGACATCAACCCCAAGGCGCCGGGCTTCGCCTTCGCCGATTCCTGCCTGATCGCCGACGTCTACGGCCCGACGGACACCGCGGCGGCGGCGGAACGCTATTCCCGCAAGATCCGCCGGATTGACGGCGTGCTCTGTGTCGCCGCCGACGCGCCTGTGACGGCGGCGGCCGTGGCGCAGAAACTCCGCATTCCCGGCCTGCCGGTGCATGTGGCGGAGCTTGCCTGCGACAAGCTGGCGATGAAGAAGGCTTTTCGCAGCGCCGGCGTCAATGTCCCCTGGTTCTCCGAAGTCTCCACCCCGCAGGAATTGCAGCGCGTCGCCATCGAGCGCGGCCGCGATCTTGTCATCAAGCCGGTGGATTCGCGCGGGTCTCGCGGCGTGCAGCGCATCGCCAAGGTGGAAGACCTCGCCGCCGCCTTCAACCTGGCCCGCTCCTATTCCCCCACCGAGCGGGTGATGGTGGAACAGTATCTGGAAGGGCCGCAGGTTTCGACCGAAAGCATCGTGATGGGCGGGCGCTGCTTCACGCCCGGCTTTTCCGACCGAAATTACGAGTATCTGGAAAAATACGCGCCTTTCTTCATCGAGAATGGCGGCGACCTGCCCAGCCATCTGCCGGCCGGCATCCAGGACAAGGTGAAGGATCTGGTCGGCCGCGCCGCGGCGGCGCTGGGCGTCACTGACGGCACCGTCAAGGGCGACATCGTCGTGCACCGGGGCGAGCCCTATGTGATCGAGCTGGCGGCGCGTCTGTCCGGCGGCTTTTTCTGCACCAGGGAGATTCCGCTCAACACCGGCGTGGATTTCATCGGCGCCGCCATCCGGATCGCCCTGGGCGAACCTGTCGATGAGAACGAACTGACCCCGAAATATCAGCGCGCCGTGATCCAGCGTTACGCCTTCCCCGAGGCGGGCACGGTCACCGCCATCCGCGGCGAAGAGGCCGCCCGTGCAATCCCCGGCATCGCCGAAGTGGTGGTGACGGCGCGGATGGGCGACGTGATCCCCCCCGCCGGCGACAAGCGCCCCAGCGCCGCCATGGTCCTGGCCTGCTGCGAGACGCGCGAGGCCGCCTTGAAGGCCGCCAACGACGCCCTGGCGCTGATCCAGGTGGAAACCACGAATACGGGCGCCAGCCAGCCCGAGCAGAAAATCGGATGAACGCGCCCTTCGCAAACCCGGGAGCGACCGCGAACCCGAAGCGAAGCGAAGAGCCTCGCGGCGCGACCAAACCAAAGGCCTTCGCTTTCTTTCACCTGAACCTTGCCTTCTCCTCCATCGAGGAAGAACGGCGCGATGCCGTCATCGCCAATTGCTATCACCCGCTGCTTGACCTGTGCGAACGGCGCGGGCCGCTGGGCGTCGAAGCATCGGGCTACACGCTGGAAGAAATCGCCGCCCGCGATCCCGCCTGGATTGCCCGCGCCCGCGCCCTGATCGCGGCCGGAAAGCTCGAACTGATCGGCTCCGGCTACAGCCAGCTGATCGGACCGCTGGTTCCCGCGCGCATCACGCGGGAGAATCTGCGGCTGGCCAATGAGGTCTATGCGCGGCTGCTGGGGTCGCGTCCGCGCGTGGCGCTGGTGAACGAGCAGGCCTATGCCAGCGGCCTGGTGCCGCTTTACCGGGAAGCGGGCTACGACGCCATTCTGATGGACTGGGAGAACGCCGCCGCCAACCACCCGGAATGGCCGGAGACGACGCAATATCTGCCGCATTATGCCCTGGGTCCGGAAGGCGAACGCATCGCCCTGCTCTGGAGCAATACCACCATGTTCCAGCAGATGCAGCGCCTGGCGCATGGCGACACCGAACTGGATACCTGGCGGGCCTGTCTGCGGCGCAAGCTGGCGGGTCACGCGATCGGGGCCCTTTGCCTCTATGCCAGCGACGCGGAAATCTTCGACTTCCGTCCCGGCCGCTTCCGCACCGAGGAAGCACTGGGCGAAAAGCGCGAATGGGCCCGCATCGATGCCGCGCTGGCCGCCCTTTCCGGCGAAGGCGTCAGCCTGGCGGCGCCGTCCCAGCTGCTGACGCTGCTCGACACCCCGGGCGCGGGACTTTCACTCCGCCTGGAAAGCGCTGCCTGTCCGGTGCCGGTGAAGAAGCAGCGGAAATACAATCTTGCACGCTGGGCGGTGACCGGCCGCGACAACACCGCCATCAACGCGGCCTGCCAGCGCATCCATGAGGGGATGCTGGCCGACGAGAGCAAAGCCGACTGGAAAGAGCTCTGCCATCTCTGGGCCAGCGACTTCCGCACCCATATCACCGAGACGCGCTGGAACGCCTATTGCGAACGCCTGCGGGCGGCCGAAGCCCGCTGGGCCAGGGCTGTACCGGCGCCGCCGGCGCTGCTGACCACCACGCCGGCTGAGGATCGCCATATCGAGATTGCCACCCCGGCGCTGAAGGCGCGGCTGGACCGGCGGCGCGGCCTGGCGCTGTCCAGCCTGCATTTCGCCCCGCATGACCGGCCGGCGCTGGGCGGGCTGCCGCACGGCTTTTTCGACGACATCGCGCTGACGGCGGACTGGTACACCGGCGACAGTGTTTTCGAGGCTCCCGGCGAGCACAAGGTCACCGACCTGGAATGGTGCGAGACCCGCATCCAGCACGATGGCGATGGCGCCGTCATTGCCGAATCGCGCATCAAGACCCCGCACGGGCCGATCCTGAAGCGCATGCGCTTCGGGGCCGATGCGCCCCGGGTGGATTTCGATCTCCGCTTCGATTGGGCCGATTGGGGCAAGGGCGTGTTGCGGCTGGGCCATTTCACCCTGCTGCCCGATGCGTTCGACCTGCCCCGGCTGGCGCTGGCCACCACCAATGGCGGCGGGCGCGAAAGCTTTGCATTGGCCGGCGCGCGCATCGAGCATGGTGCGCCGGTATCCTTCCTGGTGTCCTCTTCCCACGGCTTCGGCATGAGCGAAGGCTGGGCCGAGCTCGGTGATGGCCGCACCGGCGTGCGAATCGAAGTGGACCGCGCCACCGCGCCACTGCTGGGGATGCTGACCCATCGCCCGCTGGCCGGCCGCAAGGACGGCGGTAGCCTGTTCTGCCAGATCCAGCTTTCGGCGCTGGAACTGGATGATACCCGCAAGCCTTCGGCCTATGCCGCCGGCGCGCGCCGCTTCCGCTTCTCGGTCAGCGCAATCTAGATTGCAAAATTTCCAGCCCGCCTTCCCTTCGCGCGCGCAGCGCGCAGGAAGGAGAGCTGGCCCTAGCACGCCAGGCCGCGCAGCGGCCATTCGGCCCGCTTGTCTGCGGGCCTCGCCATGCGAAGGGTGAGCGTGGCGGCCAAGCCACGCGAGCGCCAAGCGCGCAGCGCGAAGGCCGGACCGGAGGGGTAAAGCAACAGAGACGGGTACGTCGCCCCCCGGCAACGTACCCGCCCTGCATACCCACCAGAAGAAATTCCCTTCGCCCCGGGGCAGGCGTCGCTTTTTGCGATCGCCCGGCAACGGTTGGCGTCGGGCGGCCCCGTTTTGAAGGGGGCCGCCCGATACCCGGCTTAGCGGAACAGAGACAGAATGGACTGCGGCGCCTGGTTGGCGATCGACAGCGCCTGGATACCCAGCTGCTGCTTGACCTGCAGGCTCTGCAGTTGCGCGCTTTCCTGCGCCATGTTGGCGTCGACCAGGTTGCCGATACCCGCAGTCAGGGTGTCGGACAGCTTCTGGGCGAAGGTGCCCTGGATCGAGAACTTCGCAGCGCCGGCCGACAACTTGGCGAGAGCCGCGTTGACGTTGGTGAGCGAGGTCTGGATCGTGGCCACCAGGGACGAAGCACGAGCCTGGGTGGAGAGCGTGTTGGTGTTCTTCACCGTCACGATCGAACCCGAAAGCTTCATGTTCTGCGCAGTAGTGGTGATGCGACGGCTGCCGTCGGCCGAGGCCAGGGCAGTGATCATGTTGGTCGAACCGTCCACCAGGTTGAAGCCGTTGAACACCGCGTTCTTGACGATCGTGGTGATCTGGTCGCGCAGAGCGACGAAGTTGGCGTTCAGGGCCTGACGGCTCGCCGTATCGAGCGAGGAGTCAGAAGCCGAAAGCGCCTTGGCCTTCATCTGGATGAGCAGATCCGAGATCGACTGGCCCGCAGAAAGGGCAACGTCGACCGAGGAGGTCGCATTCTGGATGGAGTTCATGACGGCGGCATAACCGGCCACGTTGCCGCGCTGATTCTGCGCGATGGCGTAGACGGCACCGTCGTCACGGGCGTTGGCGACCTTAAGACCGCTGTTGATGGCGGACTGGGTCTGATTGAGCAGACCCTGGGTCTGGTTGAGGTACTGCAGCGCCACAGCGGCGCCGTTATTCGTGTTGACGCTAAAAGTCATTTTGGTCTCTCCGTTCTGGTATGAAAGAGCAAGCTCTCTTGGGCTTTTTGCCCGGGAGGCTCATTTCAAGCCCCGTGCCGGATTGGAGTAAGGATTTGCGAACCATCGATTTTGCGCGTGCCCGGAAAAACCTTCCCGCTCGCGCTTTTACCGCAGCACAGATTGCCCGGCAGGAATTGCCGGGTGCGGCAGAATTTGCCGGGTCAGCTCGGCAAATAGCTCCAGTTTGATTCAAAGGCGCTGGAAAGAAAGCCCGGTTTTACGGGTTTATCCCTGGCTCACGGCGACACAGCGCAAGGTGAACAAAGGTAAACGCCAACCTCGGCTGCAGACGACGCGGCCCGCCTCCCCTTCGGCGCGCAGCGCCTGGAAGGGGAGGTGCCTGCAGCACTCCAGGCCGCGCAGCGGCCGATGGCGTGCGAAAGGCGGAGGGGTAAAGAAAAAGGGCCGCATCGCTGCGGCCCTTTCCTTATGGCTACGAAGGTGACGCTTAGCGGAACAGGGACAGGATGGCCTGCGGCGCCTGGTTGGCGATCGACAGAGCCTGCACGCCCAGCTGCTGCTTGACCTGCAGCGACTGGAGCATCGCGCTTTCCTTCGCCATGTTGGCATCCACCAGATTGCCGATGCCCGCGGTGATGGTGTCGGACAGCTTCATGGTGAAGGCCGCCTGGATCGAGAACTTCGCAGCGCCGGCCGACAGCTTGGCGAGAGCCGAGTTGACGTTGGTCAGCGAGGTCTGGATCGTGGCGATCAGGGCGGACGCCTTGGTCTGGGTCGAGATCGTGGAAGTGGTAGCCACCGAAACGATCGAACCCGACAGCTTCATGTTCTGCGCCGAAGTGGTGATGTGGCGCGAACCGTCAGCCGAGGCCAGGGCGGCGACCTGGTTGGTCGAACCGTCCACCAGGTTGAAGCCATTGAAGACGGCGTTCTTCACGATCGTGGCGATCTGGTCGCGCAGGGCCGTGAAGTTCGCGTTGAGCGCCTGACGGCTCGCGGTATCGAGCGAGGTGTCGGCGGCGGCCAGCGCCTTCTGCTTCATCTGGATCAGCAGGTCCGAAATCGACTGACCCGCGGAAAGCGCGACATCGATGGAAGACGAGCCGTTGTTGATGCTGTTGAGGACGGACTGATAGCCGGCCACAGCGCCGCGCTGGTTCTGGGCAATAGCGTAAATTGCGCCATCGTCCTTAGCCGACGCGACCTTGAGGCCGCTGTTGATGGCAGACTGGGTCTGGTCGAGCTTACCCTGGGTCTGGTTGAGATACTGCAGCGCCACTGCGGCGCCCGTATTGGTGTTGACGCTAAAGGACATGGACTTCTCCGTTCTACTGGTGGGGGAAGACGCGTTCTGCGGTTCCCTGTGGGGCTTTGCCCGGACGAAACTTTGCAACCGCCGTGCCAGCCGATTAACTGCTCAACATGTTGATCTAAAAGCGTTATTTTTGGGTTTCGGCCCGGCGCAATTAGGCATGAAATGCCGAAGCGGAAGAATTTTCCTACCCGGCTGGGCAAACAAGAAAGCCGGCGTCGCGAGACGCCGGCTTGTTCGATTTTGGCTTGCTGCCGTCCCGGGCTCGCATCGCGCCTGGGCGCGCGACGCTGCGCCGTTCGGCCCTACGAAAGGTCCACCGGACCTTTCGTTTCACGGGCCTCACCCCGCCTGCTGAAGGCCCTGCATGATGTTGCGGTTGATTTCGATCAGCGGCTCCAGGGGCGCCTTTTCGCGCGTCACTTGGCGGGAATATTTCGAGACCCACAGCGAGAGCGAGATGATCTTGGCGCGCACATCCTGGGACAGGGTGTTGCGGTCGTCCATGCAGTCGGCCGCCAGGGTGCGCCACATGCGGCGGTTCCAGTCGATCGCCTCGACCAGTGGGGTGCCGACGGCGTTTGCCTTCTGGGCATCGAGCAGGGCGCCGGTGACCTGGCCGAACAGCCGGTACTCGGTGACGCGCGGGTCCTCGGTGGCGGTTTGCGCGCTCTTGTAAGCCTTAAGGGACATAGCTCAGTCGCTCCTGTTCATAGTCAAAAAGCTTGCGGCACGAAATCAGCGCCTTGTAATAGGCAGTCTGGGCGACATCGCGGCTGATCTCGACGCAGGCGGCCAGGGTCTCGGGATTGGTCAGCGCGCCCATGAACTCGGTCATGCGCAGGGCGAATTCGTTGTAGGGTTCATGGCTGGATTCGCCGTCCAGATACATCATCATGATGGCGAGATAGATGCGGCGGGCCGGGGTGTTGGCGTCCTCGGGCTGCATGATGTCCTTCTCGCGCAGCACGCAGGCCTTGTTCTGGATCACCAGCGAGATGCGCTTGTCGCCATTGGCGAGTACGGCGCCGTTGAGCACGAATTTCTCGCCCGGTTTCAAGGACAGTTTCAGCGGCATGAGAGCCTCTAGAGGTTCGACGGGGCCGACCATAGACCCGGTTTGGTTAACAAAACCTCACGGCATTTGCATGAAGTCGTTCACGGATGGTTAAACATAAAAGGCTTTGATCACGCTGGAATTTGCGACAGAGACGTGGACCATGGCCAAGGTCGTTTCCCTCAAGAGCATCAATGCCCTTTCCGGCGTGGACGCGCGCCTCGAAGCGCTCGACAAGCTGGAAGAGCTGGTGCACGAGGTCGTGGCGGAAAAGAAGCGCCGCCGCGCCAATGTTGCGCTGAAGCGCGCCATCCATGTCTGGCGCAAGGGCGATCATGCCGGCGCCGCCAAATGGGCGCTGCGCGCCACCGAGGAAGACGACAGCCACTCCAAGGCCTTTCACGTCCTGGCGATGGCGCTGGAACGGATGGGCCACCTCCACAAGGCGCTGGTCACCTATGAACGCGCCTTCCAGCTCGATCCGGCAGATCCGGAACTGCTGATCAATCTCGGCCTCACGGCCTGGGGTCTCAAGCTGACCGAAGGCGCCGAGGCCATGTTTCGCCTCTATATCGCCGCCATGCCCGATTCTCCCCTGGGCTACAACAATCTGGGCAGCGTGCTGTGCGATCTGGGAAATCCCGACGGCGCGATCGAGATGTTGCGCGCCGCGACCATGCGCATGCCCGGCGAAACCATCCTGTGGAACGCGCTGGCCACGGTGCTGGCCGAGGAAGGCCGTTCCGAGGAAAGCGTGGTCTTCTACGAGGAGTCGATCCGTCTCGCTCCCCATTTCGCCCGCGCCTATCACAATCTGGGCTACGCCTATCAGCATCTGGGCCGGCTGGAAGAAGCACTGGAGAATTATGACAGGGCGCTGGAGCGGGCGGTCGATCCCACCGAGATCCGCGAATGCCGCCATTCCCGCAGCATCTGCCTGATCGGCGCGGGCAAGCTGAAGGAAGGTTTCGCGGAATATGAAATCCGCAATGACCAGCGCTTCCGCGCCTATCTGCATCATTTGATCGAAGCGCCGCAATGGAAAGGCGAATCGCTGTACGGAAGGAAAATCCTGGTGGTGGGCGAACAGGGCCTCGGCGATGAATTCATGTTTGCCAACATCCTGCCCGATGTGCAGGCCGCTGTGGGCCCCACCGGCAAGGTGCAGATTGCGGTCGACCCGCGCCTGGTGCCGCTGTTCCAGCGCAGTTTTCCCGAAGCCGAAGTCGGCACCTATGATGACAGAACGCTGGTCGACAATGACGGCAACAAGGCGCTGCGGCTGATTCCGTTCGCCGCCAAGCAGAACAGGCCGGATTACTGGGCCCCGATGGGCACCGCCCTGCAATATTACCGCAAGTCGCTGTCCGACTTCCGGCATGAGCCGTTTCTGACTCCCGATCCGGCCCGCGTGGCGGAATTCCGCCAGAAGCTGGCGGCCCTGCCCGGCCGCAAGATCGGCCTGTGCTGGCGCTCGATGATGCTGGGCGCCAAGCGTGCGAAATATTTCTCGCCGATTGACGGCTGGGCGCCGGTGCTGCGGACGCCCGGCGTTTCCTTCGTCAACCTGCAGTATGGCGACTGCGCCGAGGAGCTGGGCCGCGCCGTCGAACAGTTCGGCGTCACCGTGCACAGCATCGAGGGCCTGGACCTCAAGGACGATATCGACGGCGCCGCCGCGCTGTGCGCCGCTCTCGACCTGGTGATTTCGGCACCCACCGCCGCGGCCGCCACCGCGGCCGCCGTCGGCACCGAAACCTGGTTCGTCACCGCCGGCCGCACCTGGCCGCAGCTCGGCACGGCGGAATATCCCTGGTACGCCAGGACGCGCGTCTTCTGGCCGAAGAAATTCGGCGACTGGACCGCCCTGATGCCGGACGTCAGCGACGAGCTGGAAGTCTGGGCCAGCGGCGCCGAACGCAAGCCGCTGGTCGCCTGATTTTTTGTCGCGGTTCCGAGCGGAGTTGCCTGGCGACAGCATAGGCAACCGGAAGTCCGCCAATACGCTGTCGCTATCGGCTCCTGAAACCGCTTATGCGGGCAGGTCGCCCTCTTCCAGTATCAGTTCGAACGGGCGGCCGCGCGAATGCGGCTCCCAGCCCGCGTCCATGGCAAGATCGATGGCGGCACGCAGCCGCTCGGGCGTGACATCCGGCCGCTCGGAAAAGCGCGAATGTTTCGGCTTCTCGAAGGGAAACTGCAGGATCAGCTCGCGCCAGGCCTTCAGCGTGCCATGGCGGGTCAGGGTTTCGTCGTGGCGCTGGATGGTGAGGCGCAAGCCCACATCACCATCGGTGGTGCGCGCCATCGGCTCGCTTTTCACTGACCAGCGCAGGGGCACTTCCGCGACGGTGATGATGCCGCCGATATCGCGCTTCCTGCCACGCATTACTGTTGCTGCTGCTGCTGCTGCAGATACAGCCGCTCCGGCATCGAGGCGGTGACCGGCGGGGCGCTCATCGGCCGCGCCACTTTCAGAAAGTCCTCATGGCGCACTGGGGCTGCCGTCGGCTCGAGCGAAACGGCGATGGAAAGCTCCGAATCCGTCCCGCCCTTGTAGGTGCCGCGCGTCGGCGGCACATCGGCATAATCGCGCCCCACCGCGGCGCGGACATGGCGTTCGCGCGGCATGATGTTGTTGGTGGGATCGAAGCCGACCCAGCCCAGCGAAGGCAGGTAGGATTCCAGCCAGGCATGGGTGGCATCGGCACGGGAGCGGTCGCGGCTGCCCTTGTGGTGGATATAGCCGGAGACATAGCGGGTTGGGATGCCCCACAGCCGCGCGACGGTGATCATGATATGGGCGAAATCCTGGCAGACGCCCAGGCGCTGCTCCAGCGCCACCTCGATGGGGGAATGCACCTCGGTAACGCCGCTCTTGTATTCGAAGGAATCATAGATGGTGCGCTGCAGCCGCTTGAGAGCGCTGAGCGGATCGCCCACGGGCTTTTCCAGCTCGGCGATCCTGAGGAAGGACAGCAGCTCGGGCGAAGGCCGGGCAAATTTGGAAGGGCCCAGCATGTCGTAGTGATCGTCGCTGAGATTGTAGCCATTGTAGCGGCCCCACTCCAGCGCATCGAGCGCGTCCGGCGTTTCCGGGAAAGTGCCGATTTCCACCACTGCCTGGGCCTCGATGCGAAGCTCTTCATGTTCGCGCAGCAGATTGAAGTGGTAGACCGCGTTGCCGAGATGGTCGGTATAGGCATAAAGCTGGGCGCGCGGATTGGTGCTGATCTGGAAGCTGCGCAGGGTCTGTGGCCCTTCCGAGCGCGGCTGCATGCGCAATTCCATCACGCTTTCGCGTACCGGCGCGTTGTAGCGGAACAGGTTCACATGTCTTATGGAATAAAACATCAGGAGGCTTCCGCTCGGCTAAGGCCCGCCTCCCTCTCGCGCGCGTCAGCGCGCAGGAGGGGGAGGTGGCCGTAGCAACGCGAAGTCGCGGCGCCAGCGCCGCGACGAGCAAAGTTGCGAAGGCCGGAGGGGGTCATAGAACAGTCTCCGCGCCATAGGTGATGTAGGACGAATACAGCGTTTTATGGATTTGCTCGCATTGCTTGGTTATGTCGGCGATGAAGCTGGCGATGCCGCCGCTCATCAGATCGTCCACCTGGCCAAAATCCACCGCCGCCTTCAGCCGCCCGGCCAGCCGTTCCACCGCGGCCCGCCGCGCCGGCGGCGCGCCCGGCGCGACACGCGCCAGGGCCTCGGTCATGCGGTCCACCGAGAAGCAGATGGAATGGGGAAACTCGGCATCGAAGAGCAGGAACTCGGCAATCTTCTGCGGCCGGATCGAGGCGGTGTATTGCTTGGTGTAGGGCTCCCAGGCGGTGCAGAATTTCAGCAGCACCAGCCAGTCGAAATATTTCGGTCCCCGCACGACGTCGCCGGCGGCGCGGAAATGGGCGTCAAGCAGGCGGCCGATCAGCTGCACCCGCTCGATATGGCGGCCCAGCTCCAGAAAGTACCAGCCCTCGCCATGGCTGAGGGTGGAATAGGTGACGCCTTCCAGGGCGTGCATCTCCTCCAGCGCCTCGCGAAACAGGCGCGCCGGCGAATGCACCCAGATGGAATCCATCGTCACCGGCGACAGCCGCAGGTAAAGCCGGTTGAGGTTTTCCCAGACCTCGTTCGAGAGCGCTTCGCGCACCTGGCGGGCATTGTCGCGCGCCATCGCCAGGGAATTGACCAGCGAGGCCTCGTTGTCGCGGTCAAAGGCCAGGCGCCTGGTGATGACAAAGGCGTCCTGATGAGGCGTCGGCCGCAGCTCGCCGGTGAGCGCCTCGACCACCCGCGCCCAGGAGGCGGCGGCATCGTCCGGCGTCTGCTCGACCATGGATTCCAGCTTCACCGCCAGAAGGCGGGCGGCATGTTCGGCGCGCTCGATATAGCGCGCCATCCAGTAGAGGGAGTCTGCGACGCGGCTTAGCAAAGACCCCCCTGCTTCGTCATTGCGACAACACCCAGGTGTCTTTCGAGCCGCCGCCCTGCGACGAATTCACCACCAGGCTGCCGCGCTTGAGGGCGACGCGGGTCAGCGCCCCGGGCACGATCTTGGTTTCCGCGCCATGCAGGATGAAGGGACGCAGGTCCACATGCCGCGCCTCGACGCCATTGCCGACGAAAGTCGGGGCGGTGGAAAGCTGGATGGTGGGCTGGGCGATGTAATTGTCGGGATCGGCCTTGATCTTCTCGGCGAATTCCTCGCGCTCGGTTCTGGAAGCGTGCGGCCCCACCAGCATGCCATAGCCCCCGCTTTCGCCCACCGCCTTGACCACCAGCTTGTCGAGATTGGCCAGCACGTGATGGAGCGACTTTTCCTCGCGGCAGAGGAAGGTCTCGACATTGTTGAGGATCGGTTCCTCCGACAGGTAATAGCGGATCAGCCGCGGGACATAGGCGTAGACCGCCTTGTCGTCGGCGACGCCGGTGCCAAGCGCATTGGCGATCATCACATTGCCGGCGCGATAGGCGTTGAACAGGCCGGGCACGCCCAGCGACGAATCCTCGCGGAAGATCAGCGGATCGACGAAATCGTCGTCGATGCGGCGATAGATGACGTCGATGCGCTTCAGGCCCGAGGTGGTGCGGGTATAGACGACATTGTCGTTGATCAGCAGGTCGCGCCCTTCCACCAGCTCGACGCCCATCTGGCGGGCGAGGAAGGCATGCTCGAAATAGGCGCTGTTGAAGACGCCGGGCGTCAGGACCGCGATGGAAACATCTTCATGGAAAGGCGCCAGGCTGCGCAGCGTCGCCAGCAGTTCCAGCGGATATTGCTCGATCGGGCGCACATTCATGGAGCGGAACACCGCCGGGAAGGCGCGCCGCGCCACATCGCGGTTGGCCAGCATGTAGCTGACGCCGGAGGGAACGCGCAAATTGTCCTCCAGCACGACGAACTCGCCGCTTTCGGCGCGGATCAGGTCGCTGCCGCAGATATTGACATAGGCGCCGTGCGGTACCGGCAGGCCGCGCATCTCGCGGCGGTAGTGCTTGGAGCCGAAGATCATGGCGCGCGGCACGATCCCGTCCTTCAGCGCCCGGCCGTCGCTGTAGATGTCGCGCAGGAACATGTTGAGCGCGACGATGCGCTGGGTCAGGCCGGCTTCCAGCCGCGCCCATTCCGCCGCCGTGATGATGCGGGGCAGCAGGTCGGTGGGAATGATCCGTTCGGTGGCGCGGTTGTCGTTGTAGACGGTGAACGTGATGCCCTGGTGCAGGAAGCTCTGCTCGCAGGCCTGCTGGCGGCGCGAAAGTTCCTCCAGCGAGAGGGTGGAGAGACGCGAATCCAGGGCGGCATAGGGCGGGCGCACCGCGCCGCCGGGCGCGAACATCTCGTCAAAGGCGCGCGCCAGCTCATATTGGGCATAGGGCGCATCCTGGCCGGGATGGGCGCGGCGGCCGGGGGCGGCGACAATGTCGGGACCGCCGAAATCCTCCGTGTTGGCAAAACCTTCTTGCTGCATAAGCGAACAGTGACGTTCCCGTGTTAACTCCGTCAAGGCTGCGCAGCGGCGCGCCGGGATTTCTGGGTTTTTTGCGGGTCGGTCGGGCGGGCGGCGCCGCTCAACCGACGGTACCGCCCGCCCCTGGGCCGAACCCTGGCGCACACGCCGGAGAAGACGCAGCGCCGGCCGGGACCATCCATCGGGGGCGGACGGACCGGCATGGGTACAATTACAGGTTGTATCACCGGGTACTGAACGTCCGGTTAAGGCAGCAGCGCCAGCAGCGCTTCCTGGTTGGGGGCGGCCGCCACCCGGATGGCGGCAAAGAGCCCCGCAGGCAGTACGGCAGCGGTGGCCGGGCTGATGCAGAAGGCGGTCACGCCCTGAAGCGGCAAGTCTGGCGCCTGTTCCAGGAAGGCGCGGGCGCTGCGGGGCGAAAAGAACAGCGCCGCATCCAGCGCGCCGCCGCGCAAGGCCT
Source organism: uncultured Rhizobium sp. (assembly GCA_964572805.1). Classification (GTDB taxonomy): domain Bacteria; phylum Pseudomonadota; class Alphaproteobacteria; order Micropepsales; family Micropepsaceae; genus Rhizomicrobium. The sequence continues at coordinate 47,943 of CAZNGO010000043.1, forward strand.
CAGCCGCTTCGGGCGCCAGCTTCACGACTTCCACGGCATAGAGAATCTCCCGCCGCACGGCATAGCCCTTTTCCTCCAGCGCCTGCGCCAGATTGCCGGCGCTGTCCTGGCCGCAGACATGCAGCAGCGCGCCGGCACTGGGCGCAAGCCAGCGCGGCACGGCGGCTGCCAATGCATGTGCGTCACCATCGGCATTTTCGACGCGCAGAAACCCGGCAGCGCGGGCCGCTTCAGCAGTCTGCGGTCCTACCGCGAAAACCGGAATGTCGCGCCGGAGGGAGGTCAAAGACATGCGGCGAACCAGCGCCCGCACCCCATTGGCCGAAGTGGCCAGGATGGCGGCGACGCCGGAAAGCTCCAGCTTCGGACCGTCCAGCCAGCGTGTTTCCAGCAGCGGCGCCAGCAGCGCCTGGTGGCCGCGCGCGGCCAGCCGGGCCGCAACCGCCGCGCCATCTTCCTGCGGCCGTGTGACTAGAATGCGCATCGCCCGGTGGGGTAAAGGACCACCCCATGACAGGCAAGACCCTGACCATTCTGGGCATCGAGACCAGTTGCGACGAAACCGCGGCGGCGGTGGTGCGCGGTACCCCGCCGGGGCCGGGCGCAATCCTCTCGAACATCGTCGCCAGCCAGGCCGGCGCCCATGCGCCGTATGGCGGCGTGGTGCCGGAAATCGCCTCGCGTGCCCATCTGGAAATCCTTGATGCCGTGATCGAACGCGCCATTGCCGAAGCCGGCATCGTGCCAGGCAAAATTGACGGCGTCGCCGCCACGGCGGGCCCCGGCCTGATCGGCGGCGTCATGGTCGGCCTGACCACGGCCAAGGGCGTGGCGCTTGGCCTGGGCAAGCCGCTGATCGCGGTCAATCACCTGATGGGCCATGCCCTGACCGCGCGGCTGACGGAAGGAACGGCGTTTCCTTTCCTGCTGCTGCTGGTTTCGGGCGGCCATTGCCAGCTGCTGGGCGTGGGCGGCCTGGACGATTTCCGGCTTTATGGCAGCACCATCGATGACGCCGCGGGCGAAGCCTTCGACAAGGTCGCCAAGCTGCTGGGGCTTGCTTATCCCGGCGGACCGCAGGTGGAGAAGCTGGCGGCAAGTGGAAATCCACGCGCCTGCGAGCTGCCACGGCCGCTGGTCAGCGGCCACAATGTCCGCCGCAATGCCGATTTCTCCTTCAGCGGCCTGAAGACGGCGGTGCGGCTTTTGACCGAGCGGCAAAGCGTGAAAACGGAAGATGTCTGCGCCAGCTTCCAGGCGGCGGTGATCGACATCCTCACCGACCGCACGGCAAGGGCGATGGCGATGTTCCGTCGGGATTTCGCGGATGTTGCGCAGAACAGGCTGGTGGTGGCGGGCGGTGTCGCCGCCAACCGTGCCATCGGCCAGGCGCTGGCCCGGCTCTGCGGCGTGGAAGGCTTCAGCCTTGCCGTGCCGCCCCCGATGCTATGCACCGACAACGCGGCCATGATCGGCTGGGCCGGGCTGGAAATGCTGGCGGGAGGCGCCCGCAGCGAATGGGGGGTATCGCCGCGGGCGCGCTGGCCTTTGGCCAGCCTTGTTAAGGAGCGGCCCTAGCCGCCGGAGCCTAGAATGCGACGGCGACCGCGAGCAGCAGGACAAAGCCGCTGACCAGAGCGGCGGCATGGGAGAGAAGGTCGGAAACCTGCTCGGCAGTGCTGGGCTGTTCCGGGGCGATGGCGATAAGACGGGACACGGGATGCTCCTTCGATAGGCGACTGTGTTGCAGTGCAATATATCTCCTTCGTACCGCGTTTCAAGTATGTCTATTTATGACTATTTTGCATGTCTTAACTTTTAATGCATTGATATATATGAAGTAATTCCTATTTTCTGACTGGAATTAACCCGCTGTGCAGTTGCAGCATGGAAGGGCTGCGAAGAATGAAAATCGCCACCTGGAACATCAATTCCGTGCGTCACCGCATCAATCTGGTGGGACGCTTCCTGCGGGAAAAGCAGCCCGATGTGCTCTGCCTGCAGGAGACCAAGGTCGAGAATGGGCTGTTCCCGGCCCTGCCCTTCCACAAGCTGGGCTATATTCACCAGGCCATTCACGGCCAGAAGGCCTATCACGGGGTGGCGGTGCTCTCGCGCCTGCCTTTTCGCAAAACCGGGATGCAGGATTTCTGCCGCGAAGGTCATGCCAGGCACATGGGCGTCACGCTCCAGAACGGACTGGAGCTGCACAATTTCTATGTGCCGGCCGGCGGCGACATTCCCGATCCCCGGGTGAACGGGAAATTCGATCACAAGCTGCATTTCCTGCGCGAGATGGAGCACTTCTTCGCCAGACGAAAAGCCGGGCGGAATGATCCGGTGCTGCTGCTCGGCGATCTCAATGTCGCGCCGCTGGAAAGCGATGTCTGGAGCCACAAGCAGCTGCTGGACGTGGTCAGCCACACCCCGGTCGAAACCAAGCTGTTCGGCGAGGCCCAGGCGGCCTTCGACTGGACCGATGTGACGCGGCGCTTCGTGCCGCCGGAAGAGAAAATATATTCCTGGTGGAGCTATCGCGCCGCCGACTGGGAAGCGTCAGATCGCGGCCGGCGGCTGGATCATGTCTGGGCCAGCCCCGGCGCCGCCGGCGCGCTGAAGGGCCAGACCATCTTCAGGAAGATGCGCGGCTGGCAGAAAGCCAGCGACCATGTGCCGGTGATGGTGGAGCTGGATATCTGAGCCAACCATTGCCCGGCCTCGCGTCGCGTTTGGGCGCGCGCCGCTGCGGCGTTCGGGCGGGCAAAAGGTCCACCGGACCTTTTGCTAATCCGCCCTCACCCAGAACCGTTTCATGCCCTTGAAATCGCGATAGCGCTTCATCGCCTTCCTGGCGTGCGCGTCGCGCCCGGCGGCGCAATGGCCGGCAAACAGCCCGGCGCTGTAGCCGATTTCAGCCACCAGGCCGACCCGCAGCAATTCGGCGATGGTGGCCCGGGCATGGGCGATATCGTTGAGATGGCCCAGCTGTTCCTGCAGCCGCTTCAGCGCCGCAAGATAGGGCCTGGTCTTCTTCTTGCTGTAGAGCGGGGCAAAAGCCTGGGCGACATAGCGCAGCTTCTTCAGGGAAATGCGCAGCCGATGGAGATCGCGCTCCTCGAGACCGCGCGCCTTGCGGCCACGCTTTTCCGCTCGCCTTGCCGCCGTCTCAAGCAGCCCGCGCGCCACGCGCTTGAGCTTCTTGCCGCCGTCCATCGGCAGGTTGGAACGGGAAAGCGCGGCGACATCATCCAGCAGATGACTGAAATCCTCCGACGCCAGGCAGGTCTCGACCCCTGCCCAGGCTTCGTCGCGCAGGGCTTCGGCATCGCGGCGCAGGGCGGCGAAATCCCCGCCCCCGCCCGTCGCCGCGGGCCACAGATCGTCCAGAAAAACATCCAGATCGCGGGCCGGCGAGAGCTTGGCCGACAGCGCCTTGGTGCGGCTGCGCAGATCGGCGAACCAGTCCTGCTCGAAGGCCTTGCCGAAAGCCCCCAGCATCACTTCCAGCCTTCTCAGCGCCACCCGCAGCTGATGCAGCGCCGGGACGGAGCGGCCGGCGCGCAGCACGCCGGCCTGGGCCGAGGCCGCGCCCAGGCAATCGGTCAGGATGGCGCGAAAGGCCTCGTCGGCGCGCAGCTTGCGGCTCAGCTTCAGACGCACCTGCTTGCCGGTGGCGGCAGCGCGCAGCAGCCGCTGGGTGCCATGACTGGGGCGGGCGCTGGAGTGGCGAACGGCAACCAGGTCTTCCATGCGCCGGACTTAGCGCAAATCAGATCGGGCGTACAGGGATGCCCGCCGCAGACAAGGCCGCTTTGGCTTGCGCCACGCTGACTTCGCCGAAATGGAAGATGGACGCGGCGAGCACGGCGCTGGCATGGCCTTTTGTGACACCATCGACCAGGTCCTGCGCGGAACCGACGCCGCCGGATGCGATTACCGGCACCGGCACGGCGTCGGCAACAGCGCGGGTGAGCGCCAGATCATAGCCCGACTTGACGCCATCGCGGTCCATCGAGGTGAGCAGCACCTCGCCGGCGCCGAAACCGGCCAGCTTCCTGGCATGTTCCACCGCGTCGATGCCGGTCTCGCGCCGCCCGCCATGGGTGTAGATCTCGTAGCGCCCGGAGGGCGCCATCTTGGCGTCGATGGCGGCGACGATGCACTGGCTGCCGAATTTCTCCGCCGCCTCGGCGACGAATTCCGGCCGCGCCACGGCGGCCGAGTTGATCGAGACCTTGTCGGCGCCCGCCAGCAGCAGGGCGCGGATATCCTTCAGTTCGCGCACGCCGCCGCCCACGGTGAGCGGCATGAAACAGACTTCCGCCGTGCGCCGCACCACATCCAGCATGGTGCCACGCGCCTCATGGCTGGCGGTGATATCGAGAAAGCAGAGTTCGTCGGCCCCGGCCTGGTCGTAGATGATGGCCTGCTCCACCGGGTCGCCGGCATCGCGCAGGGATTCGAAGTTGATCCCCTTGACGACGCGGCCGTCCTTCACATCCAGGCAGGGAATGACGCGGACTTTTAGCATGTCAACGCGCCTTCGCCATGGCGGCGATGCTGAGCAGGGTGCGGCCGGTGACGGCTTCGGGCGGCACGGCAGTGGTGCGGCTGAGGGCCTCGGCCTCCAGCAGCATGTCCAGCGCCTCGCCAAGACGATCGCTGTTCCAGGCCCGCGCCTGCGCCTTGAAGGAATCGCTGCGGGAAAAATGGATCGGCGGGAAGAAGCGCTTCATCACTGTCTCAAGCTGCTCGCCGCGCGCCATGCCTTCCTTCGCCAGCATCAGGCGCTGGAAATGGCCCATGGCGCCCCGGATTACCTGGCTGGGATGGGTGTCCGCCGCCCACAATCTTTCCAGTTCCAGATCGAGCCGGGCATAATCGCCGCTGCCCGCCGCATCGAAGGCGCTTTCACCGCGCGCCTGGGCTTCGTCGCCCAGCACCGCCTGCACATCCTCGGCGCTGATCTGCTTGCGGCCATGGGCATAGAGCGCCAGCTTTTCCAGCTCCCGCCGCGTCACGCCGCGGTCGCTGCCCAGCCGCGCCACCGCTTCCTCCACCGCACCGGGCGCCAGGGAAAAGCCCAACGCGCGCAATTCATCCCGCACCACATCGGCAAGGTCGCGGGCGGAATCGGGATAGCAGGGAATCGCGGCAGCCTTGCCATCGCCTTCGAACAGCTTGCGCAGGGCGGACGATTTGGCGAGGTCGCCGGCTTCCAGCACCACCAGCGCGTCGCCGGCGTGGTTTTCGAGAAAGGATTCGAAAAGATCGGCCAGTTCATTGCCGGCGCCGCGGACGCGGATCACCCGCCGCCCGCCCATCATGGAAATGGCGGCGGCCTCGTCGAACAGAAGCGCCGGATCGGCCAGCAGCGCCGCCTCGCCCAGTTCCACGGCGTTGAAGGGATCATTGAGGTCGCTCACCACGGTCTTCAGCAATTTCTCGGCCCGCTCCTGCACCAGGCCGGCATCGGGACCGAAGACCAGCGCCGCCTCCAATCCCTTCGGCGGGGCGGCAGCGAAGCGGTCAGCTTCGTGGTTCTTGATTATCATCGCCGCCGCCGGAAATAGGCCGCGAGGTCGAGGCGGATGCGCTCGGCGATATCCTCGGCGGCGCGTTTGTCGGCGTCCTGCTGCGCCGCCATGGTGGCATAGGGCGAAGAGGTGACGTTGTAGGCCGTCAGGCCGGTCTGGCTGCCTTCGGTCAGGGTCTTGCCGTTCAGGTCGGTGAGAACGAAATTGACCGCCAGCGTGTCGTTGTAGCGGGTAATGGCGGCGTCGTTGCGCAGCGCCACGCCCTGATTGCTTTCACGCAAGGTGACGGTGAGGCGGTAGCGCTTGCCAGCCGCCCGCCCATCCGAGCCCAGCAGGTCGATCAGGGTGTTGCGCAATTCATAGCCGTCGCGCTCGCCCATCGGCTCGACATAGACGCTGGCAAGCTGGGGCGAGAGGCCGGGGCCGTACATGGGCTGGAAGCCGCAACCGGCGAGCAGAAAAGCGAATGCGAGGGTGGCCCGCGTCTTCATGCCACGATATTAACGATCCGGCCCGGGACCACGATGACTTTCTTGGGCGCGGCGCCGCCCAGGGCGCGCTTTATCTCGTCCAGCGCCAGCGCCGCCTGCTCCACCGCCGCCTTGTCGGCGGTTTTGGCGATCTGGAAGGTGGCGCGCAGCTTGCCATTGACCTGCACCGGATAGGTGACCCTGTCCGTTTCCAGCAGGGCGGGATCGTGTTTTGGCCATGCCGTTTCCACCACCAGGGTCTGGTGGCCCAGCGCCTGCCAGCAGCTTTCGGCCAGGTGCGGCATCATCGGCGCCGACAGCAGCACCAGCGCCTCCAGCGCCTCACGGCAGGCGGAAGGATTGGCGGCGGCGCCATCCTGCACGGCATTGGCCAGGATGTAGAGCTGGGCAACGGCGCTGTTGAAACGCAGGCCTTCCAGATGCTCGGTGACGCCGGCGATCGCCTTGTGCGTCGCCGTCCGCAGCGCCTTGGAAGCGCCATCGTCGGCGGACGGCGCGGTGCCGGGAGCGGGCAGGCCCTCGGCCTCGGTCACCAGCCGGTGCACCCGCTGGACAAAACGCCAGCAGCCTTCGGCCCCGGCATCGGTCCATTCGATATCGCGTTCCGGCGGGGTGTCGGACAGCATGAACCAGCGGATGGTGTCGGCGCCGTAATCCTCGATGATGGCTTCCGGCGCGATCACATTCTTCTTCGACTTGGACATTTTCTCCGAGGGGCCGATCGCCACTTCGGTGTCCGTGCCGTTCAGATACGCCTTGGACCCACGCTTCTCGACATCTTCCGGCGAAACCCATTCGCCGGCGGCGTTCCTGTAGGTCTCGTGGCAGACCATGCCCTGGGTGAACAGGCCGGCGAACGGCTCCTTGACGCCCACCAGCTCCAGCCGGTTCAGGGCGCGGGTGAAGAAGCGGGCATAGAGCAGATGCAGAATGGCGTGCTCGATGCCGCCGATATACTGGTCAACCGCCATCCAGTAGTCGGCGGCCTTGCGGTTCACCGGCTCGCCCGCCCTGGGATCGCAGAAGCGCAGGAAGTACCAGGAGGAATCCGCGAAAGTGTCCAATGTGTCGGTGTCGCGCACCGCCGGGCCGCTGCAGCCGGGACAGGTCGTGTTCTTCCAGGCGAGATCGCGGTCCAGCGGATTGCCGGTGCGCGAGAAATCGATCTTCTCCGGCAGCAGCACCGGCAGGGCGCTTTCCGGCAACGGCACCATGCCGCACTTTTCGCAATGCACGACGGGAATCGGGCAGCCCCAGGGCCGCTGGCGCGACACCAGCCAGTCGCGCAGCCGGTAATTCACCGTGCGGGTGCCAATGCCGGCGTTCTCCAGGCGGGTGGCGACTTCGTTCTTGGCCGCCTCCACGCTCATGCCGTCGAGGAAACGGGAGTTGGCCAGCCTGCCGGGGCCGGTATAGGCCTCCTTGCCGATCTTGAAAGCCGCCACATCGGCCTCTTCCGGCACCACCACCGGCGTCACCGGCAGGCCATATTTGCGAGCGAAATCCAGGTCGCGCTGGTCATGCGCCGGGCAGCCGAAAATCGCGCCGGTGCCGTAACCCATCAGCACGAAATTGGCCACCATCACCGGCAGCTTCCAGTTTTCGTCGAACGGGTGCGTGGCGGTGAGGCCGGTGTCGAAGCCCAGCTTTTCGGCCTTCTCGATTTCGGCTTCCGCCGTGCCGGTCTTGCGGCATTCGGCGATGAAATCCCGCAGCCCGGGACTGTTCGCCGCCAGCTCCTGGGTCAGGGGATGGTCGGGCGACAGCGCCACGAAAGAAGCACCGAACAGCGTGTCAGGACGAGTGGTGAAGACATCCAGCTTGCGCGCGTCTGAAAGCGTGAACTGGAACTTCAGCCCCTCGCTGCGGCCGATCCAGTTCTTCTGCATCAGCCGGACTTTTTCCGGCCAGCGCTCCAGCGTGTCCAGCGCCTCCAGCAGTTCGGGCGCGAACTGGGTGATGCGGAAGAACCACTGGCTCAGCTTGCGCCGCTCCACCACCGCGCCGGAGCGCCAGCCGCGCCCGTCAATCACCTGCTCGTTGGCCAGCACGGTCATGTCGACCGGATCCCAGTTGACGTCGGCCTCGCCGCGATAGACGAAGCCGGCCTGCAGAAAACGCAGGAACAGCTTCTGCTGCTGGTGGTAATAGGCAGGATCGCAGGTGGCGAATTCGCGGCTCCAGTCGATGGAAAGCCCCATCAGCTTCAGCTGCGCGCGCATGTGCGCGATGTTCTCGTAGGTCCAGTCGCGGGGCGAGACGTTCTTCTCCCGCGCCGCATTCTCCGCCGGCAGGCCGAAGGCATCCCAGCCCATCGGATGCAGCACGCTGTAGCCCTGGGCGCGGCGGAAGCGGGCGATGACGTCGCCCATGGTGTAGTTGCGGGTATGGCCGACATGGATGCGCCCCGACGGATAGGGGAACATCTCCAGCACATAGCATTTGGGGGCGTCAGAATGCTCCGGCGTCAGGAAGGACTTTTTCTCGTCCCAGACTTTCTGCCAGTGCGTTTCCGACTCTTTGGCGTTGTAGCGCGCCATCCGATTTACTTGTTGGATGTGCTCATGGTGGCGAGACGCAGTTCCCGCGCCTTGGTCAGGACCACGTCTTCCAGCTTGTGCGCCGTGTCCGGATTGGGCTGGGCGTCGCTCCACACGCCGTTGACGCGGGTCTGGCGGAACACCACCAGCTTGAGGCCGTCGGCGCGCAAGGTGCGGTCCATGATATAGGCCGTCACTTTCAGCCGCTCGTCCGGCGTGGCGGGGGTGGAGTACCAGTCGGTGATGATGACCCCGCCGAAGGGATCGGCCGAGGCCAGCGGCAGGCTGACCAGCGTTTCCAGCGTCGCCTGCCAGAGATAGGTGTTCACCCCCAGGGTGACGCGGCTGGTGGTGCCGGCGATGGCAGTGGGATTGTCTTCCATGTACCTGGAGGCGTCGTCGGAGGATGAGCCGCACCCGGCCAGGATACCGGCGCACAGCAGAACGGGCAGAATTCGCATCGGCTCGACTTAACCCTTGTTTGACCGGCGCCGCCGGAACTTGACCGGCCTTGCCATCGTGGCGCCCCGCTTGAAAGGGCTTATAGCGGCGGGTCTGCCGCCACGCAACTTCGCGGGCCTTGCGCCACCGGGGCCAGTTCGGCTTATTTTGGAAGCACTTAAGGCAGGAGCAGATTTGCGCAGATACCGGGCAATGGCGCTGGCGATAGCCGGCCTGACGACGCCGGCCGGCGCGCAGACCCTGGAGCCGCTGACCCTGCCGGTGGGCGGCGCCGAACTCAGCCTGGGCGGGGCAGCGCGTGGCGCCCTGTTTTCCGCCGACCAGCCCGGCTCGGCCGCCGACATTGCCGGCGTCGCCAAGCTGACCGCCCGGCTGCAGCAGACCGATGACACCGGCCTGGCCACCAGCCTGAACGGCACCTTGGCGGTGCATGACCGGCTTTCCTTCGGCCGCTATGACGGTGATCTGCTGGAAAAACTATATGGCGAGGCCCGCACCGGGCTTGGCACGGTGCGCCTGGGCCTGGTGGACGGCGCCAGCGCCCAACTGGCGGTGGCGGGACCGGTAGCCGACACGGCGGTGTCGCTGAACGATCCCAGCGTCACCTTCTTCCGCGACAATGCCGGCGCGGCGGTAGCCGGCATCTTCACCCTGCGCACGCCGGGCGGACCTTCCTCCAACTACGCCAAGATCGAAGTCGAGACGCCCGACCTTTCGCAATTCCTGGGCATGGATGTGCGCCTGGCGCTCTCCTTCGCGCCCGGCGAAGGCAAGAATGTGCTGCCCTTCCTGGCGGCTGGGCCGCAGGTTGCGGGGCGGCAGGCCGACATGTGGGAAGGCGCCGTCCGCTATGGCACCAGTTTCGGATCCTTGAATGTGTCCGCCTATGGCGGCGCATCGTTCGGCCGTGCCGAGCACAAGCTGCCGGGACAGGAAGGGGTCAGCGACTATGCGGCGGGCCTGCGCGGCGATTACACCGTGAACGACGCTCTCACCCTTTCCCTGGGCGGCGCCTTTCATTCCTCCAATGCCTATGCCTTCAACATCAACCAGAGCCTTGCCGGTGCGACCACCCGCATCGTCCATCTCAGCGGCGGCGCGACGTTTGAAAAGTGGAGCGCCTCGCTGGAATATGGCAGCGGCGTTGCGGGCGCCACGGCGGGGCTGTCTCGCATCGGCCTGAACGGGATGGAAACGCAGATCGCCCGCACGGTCAGCGACAGCGTGCTGGCCTCGCTGGGCTGGCAGCACCTGATTTATGGCCGCGACAGCGGCACCTTCTATGACGGCTCACGGCGGCTGTCGCTGGATGCGGTCTTCGTGCACCTCAGCCTTCGGACAAAGCCGTTATAGCGGCGATGCCGGCGAAAGACGGCGCCAGCAGGCCGGCATTGCGGTCCGTGACGCCGCCCAGGGCATAAACCGGCACGGGCGAGGCCGCCGCAATGAAGGCGGCGCGCGCCGCCGAGAGCGGTGGCGCACCGGGATGGCTGGCGGTTGCGAAGACCGGCGAGAGGAAGGCGGCGTCGAGATGACTCAGCGTCATCAGGGCGCGCAGCGAATGGGCGCTGGCGGTGATGATCCAGCCGGGATGGCGGACGCGCCAATGCGCCGCCTCGCGCGCCCGCGCCTGCGGCAGATGCAGGCCATCGGCGCCCCGCGCCAATTCCGGATCATCCGCGACCAGCAGTTTCAGCCCCGGCAGCGGCGACATGACGTCAAGCAACGCCGCGCGCCGCTTCGCCTCCCGGCTGCGGATGACGATAGCGCTGCCGCGCGGCAGGCGGCGGGCGGCGGCGGGCCAGTCGCGGCCGCTGTCATCGGTGAAGAGAACAAGTGGCATCGCCGCATTGAGGCGGCGCTGCTGCCTTGCTAGTTTTGACACTGACATGAGCATTCCGGAAAACCTGGCCGTCATTCTGGCCCGCATCGAAGCGGCGCGAAAGGCCGCCGTCAAACCGGCGCCCGCCACCCATCTGGTGGCGGTATCCAAGACGGTGGACGCGGCCGGCATCCGCGAAGCTCTGGCGGCAGGCCAGCGACGCTTTGGCGAGAACCGGGTGCAGGAAGCGGCGGGCAAATTTCCGGCGCTGAAAGCCGAGTATCCCGATCTTGAACTGCACCTGATCGGCCCCTTGCAGAGCAACAAGGCGAAGGACGCGATGGCGCTGTTCGATGTCATCGAAACCCTGGACCGGGTGAAACTGGCCGATGCCCTTGCGGCGGAGCGCGACAAGGGCAGCAAATGTCCCCGCCTCTTTATTCAGGTCAACACCGGCGAAGAACCCCAGAAGGCCGGTGTGCTGCCCGCCGACCTGGATGGCCTTTTCGTCCATGCCCGCGGCTTGGGCCTGCCGGTGGAAGGGCTGATGTGCATTCCCCCCGTCGACGACGATGCCGCGCCGCATTTCGCCTTCCTGCTCAAACGGGCGCGCGATCTGGGCCTCGGCAATCTCAGCATGGGCATGAGCGGGGATTTCGAGCTGGCGATCCGGTTCGGCGCGACCCATGTGCGGGTGGGGAGCGCGATTTTTGGCGAGCGGAGCTATTCCACCACCACCGCGTCGCCCGGCTGAAGCTGTTCCAGCGCCGCCAGCACGTCGGCGAAGGCCAAAGCGACACAGCCATGGGTGGGCGAGTAATCGGGCCGCGCCACATGCAGGAAAATTGCGCTGCCCCTGCCCGGCACCACCGGATCGTCATTATAGCCCAGCACCGCCACCAGGTCGTAGAGATGATCCTCGCGCCACATCTTTTCCGCACTGGCGCGATAGGGCAGTTTCACCAGGCGGTTGTAGCTGGGGTCGTCGGGCGCGTCGCACCAGCCGTCATCGGGCTGGATCGCCCGCAGCGGCAGTTTCACATCGGGCCGGGCGATGCGGTCGGCGCGGTAGAAGATTTCCCGCACCGGGAAACGTCCACATGGGGTGATGCCGTCGCCTTCGCCGCCCTTCAGCGCGATGCCGGCCGGTCCGATGGCGGCGCGGCGCAGGCCGGCACCCCAGTCCAGCACGGCGGACACGCCGCGCATCGAAACATGCAGGTCCATGCGGCTTTATAGCTTAGTTCAACCCGGCGGGGACAAGACCCTGGCTGCGGCGATAGGCATACATCGCCCGCGAGGCCATCTGGCCGTCCACGCCCTTGGCGGCCAGGGCGTTGCCGAAAGCCACGACATCGGCGCCATCGGCTTGCGGCGCCACCGGTGCGGCCGGTGTGTTCGCCGCCAGCTGTGCCGGCGCATCTTGATGACCAATGCCAAGCTCTTTTTCGGCGAAGGCCAACACCGTCGAGCCGAAATCCTTGCCGGTGATGGCCTCGAAGGCGCTGTCGGCAACGCCGCTTACCGCGCCCCACAGCCCGCCATAGAGCGCATCGCCGGCGATCTTCTCCACCGTGCCCGGCTTGTCGCCGGTAATGGCGCGATAAAGCGTGCCGATCACCGGCAGATGCTGAAGCGGATTGACGATATCGATCAGGTCATGCAGCACGGCATGGAAGGAAATGCCGCCGCTGTCGTCCGCCTTCGCCGCAGCCTGGGCCGCCTGGGCGGCGGGCGCCGCAGCCGACGCCACGCGCATCGCTTGCGTGTTCGCGGCCATCTGCAGGAAGGTCGGCAGGGACATAGGCACTTTCCAAGCAAGCCCCGCGCCATGGCGAAATCCCGCCAAATGCGCGGCTTTCCGGCCTTTGCCGCCGTTCCGCCCGGCAGAAATTGCCGACGCCATCGCCTGTGACTAGAATCGCGCCATGCGTTCCAAGGCCCTGCTCATCGCCGCCCCCGGCGTCTTCCGCGACCAGCTGGCGCAGCAGCTGGCGGAAAGCGGCGAGATCGCCGCCGCCGCGACCCTGGCCGAGGCGCGCGGCCTGATCGCCGATTCCCTTTTCGCCTTCGCCGTGATCGACGAGGCGCTGGAAGGCGAGAATGGCGCCGAGGTGGCGCGGGCGCTGGAAGATGACGGCTTCAGCGCCCCGATGCTGCTGCTGGCGAACGGCGCGGAAAGTGGCGGCGAACTGCCACGGCTGACCAAGCCCTTCCGCATCGCCGCCCTGGTGCAGGCGCTGGGGCGGCTGCTGGCCCATCCCGGCGGCGAAGCGCCATTCCGCATCGGGCCGTATGCCTTTCACCCCTCCGCCAAGTTGCTGGTGGACGGCGAGCGACGCATCCGGCTGACCGAGAAGGAAACCGACATCCTGCGCTATCTGCGCACCGCCACCGGCATCGTGCCGCGCCAGACCCTGCTGGGCGAGGTCTGGGGCTATGGCCCGCAGGTCGCCACCCATACCCTGGAAACCCACATCTACCGCCTGCGCAAGAAGATCGAGACCGACCCGGATTCGCCGATTCTGCTGACGGAAGACGGCGGCTACCGGCTCTGTGCCTAGGGGTTGGGAAGCCAATCTTTAACGGGCATTAACCAGTCCGCCCCAGACTGGCGGCATGGCAAAGCCTGCCCCGAAGAAGCGCAACGGCCCGCCGCACGGCAAGCATGGCGGCGGCGGCCATGACGATGCTCCGCCGCCAAAGAAGCAGGTGCGCGGGCGCAAATCGAGCTGGCCCTTCATCCTGGCGATGTTCCTCATCTGGGGCGTGATCTTCGGCGCGGTGGTGTTCTCGCATTTCATTTCCGGCCTGCCGGATGTGCGCAACCTGATGAAACAGGGCCCGTCGCAGGACGTCACCATCCTGGATGATCGCGGCCGGCTGATCGCCCGGCGCGGCCTGACCCAGGGCGAAATGATTCCGGTCGCCGCCCTGCCAGATTATGTTCCGAACGCCTTCATCGCGATCGAGGACCGCCGCTTCCGTTCGCATTTCGGCATCGATCCGATGGGCCTGACGCGCGCGGCGGTGCGCAACATGCTCACCGGCCATGTGGTGCAGGGCGGTTCGACCCTCACGCAGCAGCTCGCCAAGAACCTGTTTCTCTCTCCCAGCCGCACCATGGAGCGCAAGCTGCAGGAAGCCGGATTGGCGGTCTATCTGGAAACCCGCTACAGCAAGGACCAGATTCTCAGCCTCTATCTCAACAAGGTCTATTTCGGCGCCGGGGTCTATGGCATCGAGGCGGCGGCGGAGAAATTCTTCGGCAAGCATGCCAGCGAGCTCGGCCTGACGGAAGCGGCGATGCTGGCTGGCAGCGTCAAGGCACCGGCGAAATACAATCCCCTCGCCGATCCCGATGCCAGCCAGGCGCGCGGCCAGACCGTTCTGAAGGCGATGGAAGGCGCGGGCTTCATCGATCTGGAAACCCGGCTTGCTGCCGCCCAGACCAGGCCGCGCGTGATGCGCACCGCCGCCACGCCCGGGTCCGGCTATTTCGCCGACTGGGTGATTTCGCAACTGAATGGCCTGACCGGCGCCAGCGCCGAGCCGGTGGTGGTGGAAACCAGCTTCGACCTGGAAACGCAGAACCTGGCGGAAGCGGCGCTGGAGCGCGGCCTGGCGCGGGATGGCGACAAGCTCCATGCCGGCCAGGGTGCGCTGGTGGCGATGACGCCGGATGGCGCGGTGCGCGCCATGGTGGGCGGGCGTTCCTATGCCGGATCCGGCTTCAACCGCGCCGCCGACGCGGTGCGCCAGCCCGGCAGCGCCTTCAAGCCCTTTGTCTATCTCACCGCCTTCGAGAATGGCCGCAGCCCCGATGACGTGATGCATGACGGCCCCATCACCATCGGCAAATGGACGCCCGCCGATTTCGAGGACGAATACCAGGGCGACATGCCGCTGGTGAAAGCCTTCGCGGTTTCTTCCAATTCCATCGCCGCGCAACTGACCCAGGAAACCGGCCCGCGCGCCGTCGCGGCCACTGCAAGACGGCTGGGCATTTCTTCGCCGCTGGATGAAGTCGCCTCGCTGGCGCTGGGCACTTCAGGCGTGACGCCGCTGGAGCTGACCGGCGCCTATGCCGCCTTCGCCAATGGCGGCGAGGGCGTAACGCCCTTTGGCATCCTCAAGGTGCGGACCCTCTCGGGAAAGCTGCTATACGCCCGCCCCGAGCGCAAGCATGACGCGGTGATGAGCGCCGAGAACAACGCGGCGATGACACGGCTGATGCATGAGACCGTCGCCACCGGCACCGGCAAGGCCGCAGCGCTGGGCGAGCGGCCGGTGGCAGGCAAGACCGGCACCACCCAGGATTTCCATGACGCCTGGTTCATGGGTTTCACCGCCGACCTGGTCTGCGGCGTCTGGATCGGCAATGACAATTCCACGCCGATGAAACACGCCACCGGCGGCGGCCTGCCGGCGGTCATTTTCCACGACTTCATGGCCGGGGCGGAGCAGAACCTGCCGGTGCGACCGCTGATCGGCGCCATGATCGCCGCCAACCTGCCGGACGATGCGCCGGCGCCCAGGGCCGAGGGCAGCAAGCCAGATGAAAAGAAACCGGGCACCATCGAGTCCATCCTCAACGGTCTTTTCGGCGGCTGATCGCCAGGATTGATGGGGCCGGGATGCGACGCTAGCATCCAGCCATGCCGACACCCCGGACAATGCCCTGATGCGCGGCGAACGCGCGGTATTCGTGGGCCTGGCGCGCGACTGCGCCGGCACGCTGCCATCCGTGCTGGAAAATCTCGCCCGCAAGGCGGCGGTCTTTGGTGAAAGCGCCTTCCTGTTCATCGAGAATGATTCCCGGGATGCGACGCGCGCGATCCTGGAGGCGTGGTGCCGGGGCCGTCCGCGCGCCATGGTCCTGTCGCCGGAAAGCCCGGAGGTCCGCAGCCGGCAGCGTTGCATCCGCATCGCGGCGCTGCGCAACCAGATGGCGGCGGCGGTGCGCGACCGCTTCGCCGATTTCGACCTGCTGGTGATCGCCGATTGCGATGAAGCAAACGCCATGGTGGTCACCGACATGACAGGCCTCGCGCGGGCGGTGGACTTCCTGATGGCTGATGAAAGTCGCGCCGCGGTGTTCGCCAATACCACCGGCACCTATTACGACCTGTGGGCCCTGCGTCATCCCCAGCGCTGTCCCGATGACATCTGGGAAGCCACCATGGACCATGCCCTGCGCTATGGCATCGGCGACCAGCAGGCCTTTGACGCGGTTTTTGCGCCGCGCCTGTTCGGCCTTCCCATCGACGCGCCGCCGCTGGAAGTGGATTCGGCTTTTGGCGGCCTCGGCATCTACCGGCTGGCGCGGGTACTGGCCAATGCGGCGGTCTATGAAGGCTACAAGATCAAGCCCTCCGCGGGAGAGGCTCGCGGCGTCGGCTGGGAACAATGCGAACATGTCAGCTTTCATGGGGGCCTGCGCGCGGCGGGCGGCCGGCTTTTCGTGCTTCCCTGGCTGGTGATCCGCGACTTGCCGGATTACCGCCCGCCGCCCTGGGGCTGGCGGCACATGCTGTTCGACCTCGCCGAGCTGGAAAAAACCGCCGCACCGCCCGCTCCGGGACGAAACGAGTCTTGTCCCTGCGGGTCCGGCAAGCGCTACAAGCATTGCCATGGCGCCCTGACCTGAAGTGGCGCCAGCGCGTTTCAGGCCTTGTAGCGCTGCAGCGTCCTGCCATGGGCGCCAAGCCAGGCCTGGGCGCTCTTGAACTCCGGATGGAGCTTCTCCACCAGCTTCCAGAAGCGCGGCCCGTGGTTCATCTCCTTCAGATGCGCCACCTCGTGCGCCACGACATAGTCGCGCACGAAATCGGGGGCGAGGATCAGACGCCAGGAGAAGGAGATCGCCCGCGCCGGCGAACAGGAACCCCAGCGGCTGGCGGTGTCGCGCATGGTGATGCGGGACGGAACCGCGCCGATCCGCACGCCATGGTCCAGCGCCCCGGCCTCGCAGAGTGTCCGCGCCTCGCGCTTGAGAAAATCGAGGATGCGGCGGGACGCATGTTCCGCCCGTCCCGTCACCCAGATGACATGGGCGCTTTCGTCCCGCCACACCGGCGCGGGACCGCGTGCAGCGCTATGGCGCACCTCATGGACCTGGCCGCGGAACGGCAACCGCGCGCCAGGCGCCAGCGTCACCGGCGCCGGCACCCGCGCCCGCTGCCGCGCGATCCATTCCTTTTCGCCGCGGGCGAACTCCAGGGCGTGCTGCAGCCCCCGGCGCGTCGGCGCCACCACCGTGACCTCGCCGGTGCCGGGATGGACCTTGACGATGACACGCCGGGCGCGCGGATTGAGGCGCAGCTTCACTTCCACCGGTGCGCCGTCTATGGCGAGATGCAGGATGTCACCCGCATTGCCGGCGCCGTCTCGCTTTTTCACGGGCTTGGCCTTAGGCTTGCCGCGGAACAGGAAAACCATGTCAGAACGTCCGCGCTTTCATCTTGCGTTTCCGGTGCGCGATCTTGCCGAAGCCCGCGCCTTCTATGGCGGCCTGCTCGGCTGTCCCGAAGGACGCTCGAGCGCCGAATGGGTGGACTTCGATTTCTTCGGCCATCAGATCGTGGCGCATTTAAGCCTGAACGAGGCCGGGCACAAAGAACATAATCATGTTGACGGCGAAGAAGTTCCGGTGCGCCATTTCGGCGCAATCCTTTCCATGGATGCCTGGCGGACCCTGGCGGCAAAGCTGACCGATGCCGGCACAGCCTTCATCATCGAACCGCAGATTCGCTTTCAGGGCCTGGCGGGCGAGCAGGCGACTTTCTTTTTTCTCGATCCTTCCGGCAACGCGCTGGAGTTCAAGGCTTTCCATGACGACTCGGCAATCTTTGCGCGCTGACTATGTCGCGATCGCGGTGGGCGCTGGTGCGCTGGCGCTGATTCTTGGCGCGCTCGGCTTCCAGTATCTGCGCGGCCTGGCGCCCTGCGAAATGTGCCACTGGCAGCGCTGGCCGCATATCGCCGCCGCCATTGTCGGGATCGTGGGCGGCGGCCTGTTGCCGCGCCGCTTCGCCGTGCCGGTGGTGATGGCGGCGATCCTGCTGGTGGCGACGTCCGGCTTTATCGGCCTCTACCAGACCGCCGGACAATACAACCTTGTGCCCTTGCCACAGGCCTGCCGGATCGCGCATGCCTTCATGCTGGGTGCCCCTGCCCCGCCCACGCCGTCGCTTTTCCAGCGCGTGGCCGGATTTTTCACCAGCCTCGGCGAAGGCGCCAGCTGCGGCATTCCCACCTGGTTCTTTCTGGGTCTGGCGCTGCCGGCCTGGAACGCCATCTTCTCCTTCCTGATCGCGGGCGCCGCGATCTTTGTCCTGCGCGAACCCGATGCCCAGAAAGTCTAAGCCCGGCGCGCCCGGCAGCCCGCTGGACACCGAAGCGATGATCCGCGTCGATCATGCCGGCGAATATGGCGCGGTGCGCATCTATCAGGGCCAGCTTGCGGTGCTGAAGCACGGCGCCGCCGCCGACACCATCCGCCACATGGCCGGGCAGGAGGAGCGGCATCTCGCGGCCTTCGACAGGCTGGTCAATGAACGCAAGGTGCGGCCCACGGCGCTGGAGCCGGTGTGGCGGGTTGCGGGCTTTGCCCTCGGCGCCGCCACCGCCCTGATGGGCGAAAAGGCGGCCTTTGCCTGCACCGCCGCCGTCGAGGAAGTGATTGACGAACACTATGCCGGCCAGATCGCCGCCCTGGGCGACAAGGACGAAGCCCTGAAGGCGACGGTGGAGGATTTTCGCGCCGACGAAGCCGCCCACCGCGATACGGCGCTGGAAAACGGCGCGGAACAGGCGCCCGGCTACAGGCTGCTCAGCGAAGCGATCAAGGCGGGCTGCCGGGTCGCGATCAAGCTCTCCGAGCGAATCTAGGGCTCGAGTTCGGAATCCCAATAAAGATAGTCCGCCCAGGATTCATGGAGATAGTTGGGCGGAAACTTGCGGCCATGTTCCCGCAATTCGGTCACGGTGGGCGGATGCGGCCGGTGGCGGGGATACATGCGCGCCTGGGCGGGCAGCAGGCCGCCCTTGGCGAGATTGCAAGGGCTGCAGGCGGTGACGACATTCTCCCAGGTGGTGCGGCCGCCCCGGCTGCGGGGAACGACATGGTCGAAGGTCAGTTCCTTATCGTCGCCGCAATACTGGCAGGAAAATTCGTCGCGCAGGAAGACGTTGAAACGGGTGAAGGCGGGATGGCGCGCTGGCCGGATATAGGTCTTGAGCGCGATGACCGAAGGCAGCTTCATCGAGAAGCGGGCGGAGCGCACCTCGCGGTCATATTCCTCCAGGATGTTCACCCTCTCCAGGAACACCGCCTTGATGGTGTCCTGCCAGCTCCAGAGCGAAAGCGGATAATAGCTCAGCGGCCGGTAATCGGCGTTCAGCACCAGCGCCGGACAGGCGCTTGAGGTCACACTGGGCGCTAGCACGGAGCAAACTCTGTGAAGGCGGTTCTCCTCTTGCGCCAAATCTAGTGGGAGATTCGCGATACACTCAAGTGCCTAAGTGCAACAGCTTTGTTACCCCTTGGGGGCGAGCTCGTTCTGGAGGAATTTCGCCCCCAATTCCAGGCTTTCCGGATCGATGCCATGGCCGGTATTGCGGGCCAGATGCCAGTCGATCACGACGCCCAACTGGTTCAGGGCGCCCGCCGCCAGGAACATCATCTGCGGCGGCACCACCGGGTCACTGTCGCCATGGCTGAGAAATACCGGTGGATAGGCCCCGCCCGGCGCCGGCATCGGGGCCCGCCCCGCCAGCAGGCCCGAATAGGACAGGATGGCCAGCGGCGGCCGCGCCCGTGCAAGGCCGACCCGCAGCGCCATCATCGCCCCCTGGCTGAAGCCCAGCAGCGCCAGCTTTTCCGGCCCCAGCTTCAGAGCCTGGAGTTCGGCATCAATAGCGGCCTCGATCGCCGGGCCAGCGTCCGCGACGCCCTGCTCGACTTCCTCCTGATTGAGGTCGGTAAGAGCGAACCATTGAAAACCCGGGCTGCCGGGGGCGGCTGTCGGGGCGTTGGGGGCAAAGAAGGCCGCGTCGGGAAAACGCGCCTGCCAGGCGCGGCCCAGCGCGATCAGGTCATTGCCGTCGGCGCCATAACCATGCAGCAGCACGATCAACTGGCGGGCCGTGCCGCTGACGGGGGCGAGACGGGGACCATCGAGCACTGGCAAAGACATTCGGCCTCGGGCGTTCTAGATTCCGGTGGGACCATACATAACCCGCCATGATTGTCACCCGCTTTGCCCCCAGTCCGACCGGCCTGTTGCATCTGGGCCATGCCTTCGCTGCCATGACCGCGGCCGAAAGCGGTGACGATTTCCTGCTGCGGATCGAGGATCTGGATTCCGGCCGCAGCCGCGACATTTTCATCGAGGCAATCTATCGCGACCTGAAATGGCTGGGCCTTTCCTGGGACGAGCCGGCGCTGCGCCAGTCGCGCCGTGGGCCGGCCTATGGCGCAGCGCTGGAAAAGCTGAAGGCGATGGGGGTGATCTATCCTTGCGTCTGCACAAGGGCGGAGATCGCCGCGGAAATCGCGCGGGCCGGCGAAGCCCAGCATGGGCCCGAGGGCCCCCTCTATCCCGGCACCTGCCGCCATCTCGCCTCGGTGCCCGCCGGCAAGCCGCATGTGCTGCGTCTGGATGCGGCCAGGGCGGCGGCGCTGGCAGGTCCCCTCACTTTTACGGAGCATGGCAAGACCGAGGCCGTTGATCCCGCGCGCTTCGGCGACATTGTGCTGGCAAGAAGGGATTTGCCCGCCGCCTACCATCTGGCGGTGGTGCTGGACGATGCCTTCCAGAATGTGAACCTGGTAACGCGCGGCGAAGACCTGTTGGCCGCCACCCATCCGCAACGGCTGCTGCAGGCGCTGCTGCATTTGCCGGAACCGGCCTATGCCCATCACCGCCTAATCCTGGACGAGACGGGCAAGAAGTTCTCCAAGCGCGATCAGGCCGTGACGCTGGCATCCTTGCGCGAAGCCGGCGCTACGCCATCGGATGTGCGCACGCGGCTGGGGCTTTAGGCTGGTTTGTGCGTCGCGCTATCCAGCGGGGGCGCTCCACCGTGATGAAGGCCATGGTGGCGAGATAGCAGAGGGCGACGGCGGCGGGCAGCAGCGTTGGGCGCCCATCGGGAGCCGCGAACCAGATCACCGACACCGCAATGGTACGCACCACCGCATGTACCCAGGGGAATGGCGAGTCATAGGCCCAGGCCATGACGAAGAAATCGATACCGAAGGCGATGGCCATGACCAGGATCATGATCTGCGGCCAATAGAGAAAGGCGGCGAATATGATGGGCAGGCACATCATGCCGCCGCTGAGATGCGCCATGGTGATGAGCGTCGCCAGGCTGTTGGAATGCGCCTTGGGATCGGCGCGGAGAATGAAGGAGGCGGCAAATCCCATCGGGGCAATGGCGCAGGAGCCGGCCAGCCAGAGCAGCTTGGCAGCGGCGAGCGGATAGAGGGCACCCATTGCGGCGGCATAGCTCCAGAACAAGAAGCCGGCGACCCAGAAGCCGATGTTCCACTTCATCCGCTGCGCCAGGTCCATTCGTTCTGCCGCGATATCCATGCTCAGTCCTCGATGATGCCGCGCAGAAATGAGACATAATCCTCGAAGGCGCGGCGGCCCTCGCGGGTGAGCTTGACCCTTGTGCGGGGGCGGTTGTCGGCGAAGTCTTTCTCCACCGCGACATAGCCCGCCTCTTCCAGGGTCTGGATATGGGCGCCGAGATTGCCTTCCGTCGCCTCGACGATCTTTTTCAGGCGGACGAATTCCAGCATCTCGCCCGGCGGCAACGCCTTGAGCGCCGACATGATCTTCAGCCGCACCGGCTGGTGGATGATGGCGTTGAGCTCGCCCATCTCACACCTTCCGGAGCCAAAGACCGACCAGGACCAGCGAACCGCCGCCCACCGCCGCCATCCAGAGCAGAAAATATGGGTAAAGATAGAACCAGCCGCCCAATGTCAGCGCCGCCAGCGCGATGCCGGCAAACAAAAAGCGCAGGCCCCGCCAGATGCCCATGACGGAATAGATGGCGGCGATCAGCAGCGGAATGAAGGCGCCGGAGACCAGGGGGTTGCGGGGACGCATCACCATGAAGACTGCGAACAGGAAGACATAGAAGACCAGCATGGTCATGCCCCAGCGAAGGCCGATGGCCTTGCCCTTGGCGATCACCTCCGGCGCCAGATGCCGGTAGCGGCGGCGGCCTAGGATGCTGCTGCTGATGACGCCGATCAGGCAAAGCCCGAACCACAGCCAGTTGATGCCTTGGACAAAGCCGTAATTGGGCAGCAGGTAGCTGCCGGTGTAGCCCACCATCCAGAGCAGGCCCCACAGGATGAACTGAGGACTGGAATGGGCATAGTCATGCGCCTCGGCGCTGCGCCGCTGGGTGCGCTCGATTTCCTTCAGGCTTTCCGCCGCCTGGCCGGGTGAAAGGTCCATGATAGCCCCATGATAGATAACTCTGTGTTGCAGAGTACTCTGGAGAAACAGGTTTTGCAAGCGCCCATTTCCGCCCTCTGCCCGCGCCATGCTAGGAGCGCCCCATGAGCGAGCACGCCATCGACCGCCTCTTCGCCACCATCGCCGCCCGCAAGGGCGCCGATGCCGGCACCTCCTACACCGCCCAGCTTCTGGCCGCCGGGGTGGAGAAGTGCGCCAAGAAATTCGGCGAGGAAGCGGTGGAAGCGGCGATCGCCGCCGTCTCACGCGACAAGCGGGCGCTCGCCGCCGAAAGCGCCGATGTGCTGTATCACCTGCTGGTGCTGTGGGCGGCGGCGGGCATCACGCCCGACGATGTCTATGCCGCGCTGAAAGCGCGTGAAGGACAATCAGGACTGGTCGAAAAAGCCAGCCGTTCTCTTTAAGAATCTTTTTCGGCCTGCTCTTCGGCGAGACTTTTCACAAGATCGAGCACGCGCTTGCGCACCTTGGCGTCCTTGATCTTCATGAAGGCAAGGGAGAGCTGCATGCCTTCGCCGGAGGAGACGAACTCCATCACCGGCGGCGCGTTCTCCTCGGCAAAGCCCGGCTGGCCCGACAGCTGCGCCGCCACGCCTTCATAGAAATAGTCGATCGGCACGCCCAGGATGCGCGAAATGTCGAACAGCCGGCCGGCGCCGATGCGGTTGACGCCCTTTTCGTATTTCTGCACCTGCTGGAAGGTTAGGCCGAGCAGTTCGCCCAGGCGCTCCTGGCTCATGCCGATCAGCATCCGACGGATGCGGACGCGATTGCCGACCAGCATGTCGGTCTGACTGGCTTGTTTTTTGGGCACCAGAACACACTCCTGGAGCGGGAGAAACGCACCCGCGATGGCTGTAAACTTAGCGGCAACAGTCACCAAAGCGAAACAAAATATCTCTTCAGAATGAGAGTCGGCGCGCCGCCAGGGCGAGTCCCGTAACGAGAATGAGAAGCAGCAAAAAGAGGAGATCGCCAAAGCGGCCATAGAGAGTGGGGCCCAGCGCCGCCGGCAAAGGCGCATCCACCACGCCCATGCGGTCAAGACCAAGCCTGGCAATGATACGGCCATGCGCATCGATCACGGCGCTGATGCCGGTATTGGCGGTGCGCGCCATCGGCACACCTTCCTCGATGGTTCGCATCCGCGCCGTCAGCAGATGCTGGGCCGGACCTGCCCAGGGCCCGAACCAGGAATCGTCGGTGACATTGACGAACCAGCCCGGGCGGCCATCCTGCGACACCACGGCGCCGGGAAAGATATCCTCGTAACAGATAAGCGGCGTTACCAATGGCGCGCCCCGCACGACATAGCGATGCAGACCGTTGCCCGGTGTCGCAGGGATCAGCCCGATCAGCGTGGCGATGCCCAGCGGATTGAGCAGACGGGGATAGGGCACATACTCACCGAATGGCACCAGGTGTGTCTTGTCGTATACAGCCATCGCAGCGCCGCCCGGCTCGAACAGGTAGAGGCTGTTGTACCAGGTGAAATTCTGCGCCGTGGCGGAAGCGGGTACCCGCTGGGCGCCGGTCATCAGCACCGCGCCCTGCGCAGTCAGCCGGGCGATATCGTCCAGCGCAACGGATGAACGCTCCAGAGGAAAATCGGCCGCAGCCTCCGGCCAGATGATATGGGTGGGATTGCCAGGGCCCCGGCTGAGACTCAGCAACCTCTGCCAGTTGCGGTTGATGTAGCGGCTGCGCATTTCTTTCTGCGGCACATCAGGCTGTACCAGGCGCAGCGCAACACCCGGCACGCTGGCGGAAGGCTGCGCCAGTTGCAGCGCCCCCCATCCCCACAGACCGGCGAAGACCAGCGTCATGATCGCGGGCAGCCGCCAGCGCCGCCGCGCCCCCTTCCCATTCGTCAGTTCGGCCAGCGAAACACCCAGCAGAATGGTGAGAAAGGAAAGGCCATAGGCGCCGACCAGCGCCGCCGCCTGCATCACCGCCAGCGAGGCGCCCCAGCCATAGGCAGGCAGATTCCAGGGAAAGCCGGTGAGGACATGGCCGCGCAACCATTCCGCCGCTGCATAACCCACGGACAGCAGCAGCAGGCGCGATGTTCCTGCTCGCGCCAGCAGAGCGGGAAGCACGCCCAGCGCGCCAAACAGGCCAAGCCCCGCCGGCAGCAGCGTCAGCGCGAAAGGCAGCTGCCACAGGTGCTGCGCCGGATCGACCATGAAGGGATAGACGATCCAGTGCATTCCCGCGAGAAACTGGCCGAAGGCGAAAGCCCAGCCTGTCGCAGCGGCGGCGCGCCAGGGCCGCGGCGCCTGCGCCGCGCCATCCAGCAGCAGCGCCAGCCCCGCAAGCCCGAGCAGCAGGGCAGGGAAGAAGCCGGCCGGCGCGAAGGCGAGCGCCGAAAAAAGTCCCAGCACAAAGGCGATGGCGAGACGGCGCCAGCCGCCAGGGGCGCGCAGCCAATCGCCAAGCCGCGCCAGAAAATTCATCAGCCTGCTCAAGTGACGATGTCCGCATGAGGCGGGCGGATGCGCAGGCGGCGCACCCGCCTGGGGTCTGCTTCCAGCACTTCGAAGGTGAAGCCCGCCGGACCTTCGACGATCTCGCCGCGCTGTGGCACCCGGCCCAGATGCGTCACCACCAGCCCGCCCAACGTGTCGATTTCCTCCAGCTCCGCCGGCGGCGCCAGGTCAAGGCCGGTCTGTTCGGTGAAGGCTTCCAGCTCCAGCCTTGCATCGGCGACATAGGAATCGCCGTCCTGCTTCAGGGCGATGGGCTCTTCGTCATGCTCGTCGGCGATGTCGCCCACGATCTCCTCGATGATATCCTCGATCGAGACCAGGCCATCGGTGCCGCCATACTCGTCGATCACCAGCGCCAGGTGGGTGTGGGTGGTCTGCATTTTCAGCAGCAGGTCGGTCGCCCGCATCGAGGGTGGCACGAACAGGATCGGGCGGCGCAATCCGGCGATCGGAACGTCCGGCAGGCGGTAGCCGCCGCCCGGCGCGTCCTGCAGCAGGGCCAGCACGTCTTTCACATGCACCAGCCCGGTGGGGTCGTCCAGCGTCTCGCGGTAGAGCGGCAGGCGCGAATGCTGCGCCTCGCGGAACAGCTGCACCAGTTCGTTCATCGACACCGTCTCGTCCACCGCGATGATGGCGGCGCGCGGCACCATCACGTCCTTCAGCCGGAGCTCGCCGAACTTGAGCAGGTTGCCCAGCATCACCCGCTCGGCATCGGAAAGGGCGGGCGACTGGCGCTCGCTTTCCTCGATCACCTCTTCCAGGCTTTCGCGGATGGCGGCCTGTTCGGCGCGGTCTTCGCCTTGCAGAGCGCGGACAATCTTCTTCCAGAGCGAGATGTCGCCTTCGTTGCTCACGGGCGAACCGCCTTGCTTTTGCTCGCACGGCCGGACGGAGTTGGTCGCGGCAGCGTACCAACGCTTCGCGCTTTTCCTGGCCGATGCCCCCACGGGTCCGGCACGCCCAGCCGGGCAAGAATTCTCGTTTCCAGCGGCTCCATCATTTTGGCGTCGCGATCCGTCATGTGGTCGTAACCGGCCAGGTGCAGCACGCCATGGACGACAAGATGGCGGGCATGATCGGCGAAGGTCTTGCCTGAGGCCAGCGCTTCCTTCCGGGTCACGCCATAGGCCAGCGCGACGTCGCCGGCATAATCGCGTTCCGCCGAGGGAAAGGACAGCACATTGGTCGGCTTTTTCTTGCCGCGAAAATCGTGATTGAGGCGCCGGAGCCGCGCATCCGCCGCCAGGAGAATGGTGAGGCGCCGATGCCCCGGCAGCCTGGCCGCCCGGCGCGCCGCTTCAGCCGCCCGCATCAGTTTCGGCAAGAGGCCGCGATGGCTGCGCCAGGCCGCCTCTTCCACCACCAGGGTAATTGCCCCCTCCATCTACCGCCGTGAATCTCTCTTATTATAGGCGGCGACGATGCGCCCGACGAGGGGATGGCGCACCACATCGGCCGCGGAAAAGCGGGCGACGCCAACACCTTCTACGCCTTCGAGAATCTCCAGCGCTTCATCCAGCCCTTCGGCGCGGCCGCCGGGCAGATCGCTTTGCGTGGCGTCGCCCGTCACCACCATCTGCGAATCCTCGCCCAGCCGGGTCAGCGCCATCTTCATCTGGGCGCTGCTGGCATTCTGCGCTTCGTCGAGAATCACGAAGGCCCGGCTCAGGGTGCGCCCGCGCATGAAGGCCAGCGGCGCCACCTCGATCACGCCCTGCTCGCGCAGGCGCGCCGCCCTGTCACCCAGCACGTCGAACAGCGCGTCATGCAGCGGCCGCAGATAGGGATCGATCTTCTCATTGAGGTCGCCGGGCAGGAACCCCAGCCGCTCGCCCGCCTCGATGGCGGGGCGCGACAGCACGATGCGTTCGACGCGCCGTTCCTGCAGCATGTGGGCGGCGAAGGCGGCGGCGAGATAGGTCTTGCCGGTGCCGGCCGGGCCGATGCCGAAGACCAGGGGATTGGCCCGCATCAAGTCGAGATAGGCGGCCTGGGCGGGGCCGCGCGGCCGGGTGATGCGGCCCGACGAGGTGCGGATGGCGCCCGGCACCTGGTCGCGGCCTGCCTCGGTAAAGCGGATCTCGGCATCGACCTCGGCCAGGGTGATGCTTTCGCCGGCTTCCAGCCGGGCGTGGAGCGCCTTCAGGATCGCGGCCGCGCGGTCGCGTTGCCGACCCTCCACCGCCACAAGATTGCCACGGCTGGCGATGCGCACATCCAGCGCCTGCTCCAGCCTGGCAAAATTCTTTTCATGGGCCCCGCCCAGCGCCGCCAGCAATCTGTTGCCGGGAAATTCGAGCGTGATCTGGGCCTTCTTCGCGCTCAAGCCAGGATGCCTTTGAGGGAATTGGAGGTGCGGGCGATTATCCTCACCGGCAAAATTCTTCCGATCAGATCCTCGCCTTCGGCATGAACCGGGTGCAGCCAGGGCGAACGCCCGACGAACTGGCCGACGCCGCGCCCCGGCTTTTCAAACAGAACGTTCATGGTGCCGCCGATGGCAGCGTCATTGAATTCATCCTGCTGCGCCAGCAGCAGCTTCTGCAGCGCCTGCAGCCGCTCGTCCTTGACCTGCTCTGAAACCTGCTTCGGCGCCGCGGCGGCCGGCGTGCCGGGGCGCCGGGAATATTTGAACGAAAAGGTCTGGGCGAACTTCACCTGGCGCGCCAGCGCCATGGTCGCTTCGAAATCGGCGTCGCTCTCGCCGGGATATCCGACAATGAAATCCGACGACAAGGCGATGTCGGGGCGGGCGGCGCGAACGCGCGCGATGATGCGCAGATAATCCTCAGCCTTGTGCTGGCGATTCATCGCCGCCAGCACGGCGTCGGAGCCGGACTGCACCGGCAGGTGCAGGAATGGCATCAGCTTTTCGTTGCCGCGATGGGCGGCGATCAGGTCGTCGCCCATGTCGCGGGGATGGCTGGTGGTGTAGCGGATGCGCGCCAGGCCTTCGATCTGCGCCAGCGCATCGCACAGCCGCGCCAGCGACCAGGGCTTCGCATCCGCGCCTTCGCCGCGATAGGCGTTGACATTCTGGCCCAGCAGCACGATCTCGCGCACGCCGCCCGCCACCAGCGCTTTCGCTTCGGCGATCACCGCTTGCGGTGGCCGCGAATGTTCGGCCCCGCGCGTATAGGGGACGACGCAGAAGGTGCAGAACTTGTCGCAGCCTTCCTGCACGGTGAGAAAGGCGCTCAGCCCGCGCGCGCCGGCCTCGGGCAAGGCGTCGAACTTTTCCAGCGCCGGAAACTCAGCCTCCAGCGCCTTGCCGCCGGCGCGCGAAATCCGGGCGATCATTTCCGGCAGGCGATGATAGGTCTGCGGCCCGACCAGCAGATCGATGACGGGCGCGCGCTTCAGCATCAATTCGCCTTCGGCCTGGGCGACGCAGCCAGCCACGGCGATCAGCATGTCCTTCTTTTCTTCCTTCAGCGCGCGCAGCGTGCCCAGTTCGGAATAGACCTTCTCCGCCGCCTTCTCGCGGATATGGCAGGTGTTGAGCACCACCATGTCGGCGTCTTCCGGGCCTTCCGCCGCGCCATAGCCCAACGGCGCCAGCAAATCCGCGATGCGCCCGCTGTCATAGGCATTCATCTGGCAGCCGTAAGTCTTTATGAAGAGCTTTTTCATGTCTCTTTCAGTGCGCGCCTGTGGCGCGCGGGGGGTTTACAGCTTTCATGCCCGTCCTGCCAGCGCGCGGCTGAGGCCCGCCTGAATCTGGGCCCGCGCCCGCGCCGCCAGTTCCTTCCGGCTCATCTGATCGAGGGTGGCGGGCGGATGGAACTCCACCGTCACATCCAGCGGCCCGGCCTTCAGCGCCTCCCACAGATGCGGCACCATCTCCATGTCGCCGAACCAGGCGAAGAAAGGCCGCATCTCCCGCCCCATCGGCATGCCGTGGCAGGCGGTGAAGGCGGCCGAAACCGGCTGCACCGCGACATGCCGCCCGTCGGCGCGCCGCGCCTCGGCCGCGCCCAGCAGGGCGCTCTTGAACGGCCCGACACTGTTGCCGTCATAGGAGGTGCCTTCGGGAAACAGCATCAGGCAGTCACCCGCCGCCAGCCGCGTCCCGATCTCTTCCGCCACCGCGCCGGTCCGGGCCCGGCGCTCGCGGGCGACGAAGACGGTGCGCTGCAGCCGCGCCAGGGTGCCGAAGAAGGGCCAGCGCGCGATTTCAGCCTTGGCGATGAAGGAGAGCGGCGTCGCCGCCGAAAACAGGATGATGTCCAGCCAGCTGGTGTGGTTGGCCAGCAGCAGCACGCCTTCGCCCGTCACCGGCGCGCCGATGATCCGCAGCCGAAGTCCGAACAGCTTCGCGACAAATCGGTGATAGCGGTTGGGAAAGCGCCGCGCCGCCTCCGGCGCCACGCGCAGCAGCAAGGCCTGCCACGGCATGCCCGCCAGGGTCACGACCAGGAAGACGGCGACAATCGCGCCGGCGCGGAGCCGCGCGATCAGGGGAAAGAGCGGCGGCAAGTCAGCTGGGCCGCTTGGCCTTGGGGACGCCATACAATTCCAGCCGGTGGTCGATCAGCTCGAAGCCCAGTTCCTCGGCGACGCGGCGCTGCAGCTTTTCGATATCCTCGTTGCGGAATTCGATCACGCTGCCGCTCTGCACATCGATCAGATGGTCGTGATGGCTTTCCGGCGCCTCCTCGTAGCGCGAGCGGCCGTCGCGGAAGTCATGCCGCTCCAGGATGCCGGCATCCTCGAACAGCTTGACGGTGCGATAGACGGTGGCGATGGAGATATGCGGGTCGATGGCGGCGGCGCGGCGATAAAGTTCTTCCGCGTCGGGATGGTCGGCGGCATCCGACAGCACCCGGGCGATCACCCGGCGCTGCTCGGTCATGCGCAAGCCCTTGTCAACGCAGAGCTTTTCTATACGGGTCACGCTGGAACAGTCCTTGCCATCAGGGCGGGCACGTTAGGCCAAATCGCCCCCAAGCGGAAGCGCGGCCTTGAACACCAGCGCATCGCCCTGCGAGCCGCTCTCGTAATAGCCCTTGCGGGCGCCAACGCGGGCGAAGCCAAGCCCGGTATAAAGCGCCATCGCGGCCGGATTGTCCGTGCCGACTTCCAGAAACAGGCTTTGCGCTCCCAGCGCGACGGCGCGGCCAGCGGCAGCCTGCATCAGCGCGCGCCCCAGACCGCGGCCGCGCGCCCCCGGCTTCACCGCCAGGGTCAGTATCTCCGCTTCGTTCGCGACGGCGCGCGCGAGCACAAAACCCGATGGCGCGGCAAAGGCGAAAACGCCGGGCCCCGCCAGCAGATCCCGGATCGCCGCTTCGTCCCAGGGTTTTGGAAATGCGGCCGCATGCAGGATGGCGAGGTCGGCGGCAGCGCCTTCGAAGAAGGTCACAAGTTCCCGGCCACCAGGCAATCTGGCGTCGGGCGCGCGCAGATAAAGCGGCGCGGGCGTGGCGGACGGCGCGGGTCGGGCTGCAGCCAGACGCGCCACGAACAGGGCATCGGGCTGACGGATGGCGGAATGGGTGAAGCCTTCGCCCAGCTTTTCCTTCGCGGCGGGTGCGCCGGTTCCGGCCAGGACACAGGGGCCGAAAGCGCGAATTGTTTCGATGGCCTCGGCAAGGGGAAGAACCCGCGGCGCGCTGGCGGCGCCATTTTCCACCAGCGAGAGATAGGCTTCGTCGCGGCGGGCATCATGGATGGCGGCGGCGCGCAGGATTCCGGTTTGCGCCGATGCGGCGGCGGCCATCGCTTCCAGGCTGGTGATGCCGGTCAATGGCTTGTTCAGGGCCAGCTTCAGGCCACGCATGAAAGCAAGGCCGACGCGCTGGCCGGTGAAGGTGCCCGGCCCAACTGTCACCGCGAGCCGGTCCAGGGCTGCGAGATCATGGCCGGCCATCACCTCCGCCACCATGGGCGCCAGCGCCTCGGCATGGCCGCGCTCCATCGCCTGCCAGCGATGGGCGAGGGTATTTTCGCCTTCGAGCAGCGCCACCGAACAGGCGCCCAGACAGGTTTCGACAGCCAGCAGCTTCACAGGATCTTGCAGGCGTCGTCGAAAGCAAGGCGAGCCGCGCGGGGGCGCAGACCTTCGCGGTCGCCATAGCCGAGATTGCAGAGAAAGCAGGATTTGATGGCGGTGCCGGCGAAGAATTCGCGGTCCACGCCTTCGCGGTCGAAGCCCGACATCGGCCCGCAATCCAGCCCCAGCGCCCGCGCCGCGACCATGAAATAGCCGCCCTGCAGGCCGGCGCTGCGTGTCGCCATGAATTCGGCACGCGCCGGATCGCCGGGCAGCTTGTCCATCAGCCCGCGGGCATGGGGCGCCAGCACGGAAAGGGTGCGCACGAAGTCGAGGTCATAGGCAATGATGGCGGTGGCGGGCGCGGCCATGGTCTGGGCGACATTGCCGTCGTCGAGCAGCGGCTTCAGCCGCGCCTTGGCCTCTTGCGATACCACGAAATGAAACCGCGCCGGGGTGATGTTGGATTCGGTCGGGCCCCAGCGCATCAGGTCGTAGATCGCCATCAGCAGGGAAGGCGGCACGGGCTTGTCGCGCCATTTGCGCAGGGTCCGCGCCTCGCGAAAAATCTGGTCCAGTGCGGCATCGCCGATGGCGTGATCGAAATGCGCCGGCGGAAGATCGTCAGGCATCACACTGCTTCGACCGCCGTCACTTCCGGCACATAATGGCGCAGCATGTTCTCGATACCGTTCTTCAGCGTCATGGTCGAGGACGGGCAGCCGGCGCAGGAGCCCTGCAGGTGCAGCGAGACGATGCCGGTATCGCTGTCGAAGCGCTTGAAGATGATGTCGCCGCCATCCTGCGCCACCGCCGGGCGGACGCGGGTTTCGATCAGCTCCTTGATCTGCTCCACCAGCTCGGCGTCTTCGGCGTCATAGGTTTCGCCGCCCTCGTCTTGCGCTGCACTGCCGGTCATCAGCGGCAGGCCGCGGGTGAAATGCTCCATCACCGCCCCCAGGATGGCGGGCTTCAGATGCTTCCAGTCGCCATCGCGCTTGGTGACGGAAATGAAATCGGCGCCGAAAAAAACCCGGCTGACTTCCGGGATGGCGAACAGTGCCGCCGCCAGGGGCGAGCGACCGGCGGTGTCGGCGCTGGGAAAATCGGCCACCGCGCCTTCGCCCATCACTTCGCGGCCGGGCAGGAACTTCAGGGTGGCGGGATTGGGGGTGGATTCGGTCTGGATGAACATGGGACGTGGCCGGAAAAGCTGCTTGCCGTACATGGACCCGCGCGGAAGCGGGTTCAAGCACGGGATTATTACCCGGATTATAATTGACGCCCTATAATTTATCCGGATATAAATACTTTTATGCCGGGGTAGATATTATGGCATATACGGTTTTTATCGGGGCAAAATGGCTCGGCGAAGGCACCCTGCCCGTAGCCTACAACCACGCCAGCGCCAATCCCGGTTCGCTGATCTACGACAGCGAGACCGGAAAGGTCGTCGATATAGATCCCAACCACCCGCCCGAACCGGAAGCCAAAGGCCCCGGCCGCCCGAAGTTGGGTGTCACCGCGCGTGAAGTCACTCTCCTGCCCCGGCACTGGGAGTGGCTGGCACGCCAGCCCGGCGGCGCCTCGGTGGCGCTGCGCAAGCTGGTGGAAGCCGCGAGCCGCGATCCCAAGGCCGCACGCCTGGAGGTCCGCGATGCGGTCTGCCGCCTGGCCACGGCGCTGGCGGGCAATGAGGCCGGTTTCGAGGAAGCGATGCGGGCGCTTTATGCCGGCAAGCGCAAGCGCTTCCGCCGCCAGATCGAAACCTGGCCGCCGGACGTGCGCGATTATCTGGAAAAGCTGGCGGCGCCGGTTTTCAACGACGACGAAGATTAAAAATCCACCGCGATGCCCTTGCGCTCCCAGTCGCCGAACCGCGTCGGCTCCGGCCCCTTGGGCCCGCCCAATTCCGGCGGCAATTTGCCGTCAGACTCCCGGGCGCGGCGCGCTTGCGCTTCCGCGGCGGCGCGGCGGCCAGCTTCGGCGATGCGGGCCGCGATCTCGGCCCCCTTGCTATTGTCTTGACTGGACATTTTTCAATCTTACATCACTGCCTTAAGAAGAGGAACCGATGAACACGCTGAAAACCGGCATCCTGATGTCCCTCCTGATGGGGCTGTTCCTGGTGGTGGGCGCCGTGGTCGGCGGCCAGGCCGGAATGCTGGTCGCCTTCCTCATGGCGGCGGGGATGAACCTATTCGCCTATTGGAATTCCGACCGGATGCTGCTGTCCATGTATGGCGCGCGGCAGGTGGATGAAACCTCCGCGCCCGAGCTTTACCGCCTGGTGCAGCGGCTGGCGGCGGCTGCGCACCTGCCCATGCCGCGCGTTTTCATCTCCGACAATCCGCAGCCCAACGCCTTTGCCACCGGCCGCAGCCCCGAACATGCCGCGGTCTGCGTCACGCAAGGGCTGCTGGATCGTGTCGGCCAGGAAGAACTGGCGGGCGTGCTGGCGCATGAACTGGGCCATGTCCGCAACCGCGACACCCTGACCATGACCATCGTGGCGGTGATGGCGGGCGCCATCGGCATGTTGGCCAATTTCGCCTTCTTCATGGGCGGCGACCGCAGGAACAATCCGCTGGGCCTGGTCGGCGTGCTGCTGGTCACCATGCTGGCGCCGTTCGCCGCCATCCTGGTGCAGATGGCGATCAGCCGCTCGCGCGAATACGAGGCCGACCGCGCCGGCGCCGAAATCACCGGCCGGCCGCTCTGGCTGGCCGGCGCGCTGGAGAAGATCGAGCGCGCGGCGCGCGGCACCGACAATCCGCAGGCCGACGCCAATCCCGCCACGGCGCACATGTTCATCGTCAATCCGCTCCACGGCGGCATTTCGGGAATGTTCGCCAGTCATCCGCCGACCGAAGAACGCATCGCCCGGCTGCGCGCCATGGCCGGCGGCGCGGCTGTACCGATGGACGAAGTTGAGAGCGTGCCGAGGATCGCACAGGGACCGCGACGCGGACCTTGGGGTTGATCCACTGCGAAAACACAGGCTTTCTCCCCCTGCGCGGCGAAGCCGCTGGAGGGGGAGATGTCCGCCGGCAGGCCGCGAAGCGGACAGAGGGGGGTAAATGAGCGAAGGCTTGCCTTCGCGCAAAGCCGCCCTCGCCCTTCTTTCCGGCATGCTGACGCGGCGCAAGCCGCTGGACGCCGATCTTCCACAACTGAAATCTCTGCCGCCGCGCGATGCCGCCTTCGCCCGCGCCCTGGCGAGCCAGACGTTGCGCCATCTCGGTGCGCTGGAAACGGTGTTGCGCGAATTCCTTGCCAAGCCGCTGGCCCCGCACAAATCCGGCGCGGCGATGGAGATATTGCTGCTGGGGGCCTGTGAATTGCTGGTGCTGAAGACGCCGGCCCATGCCGCGGTGGATGCCGCCAACAAGCTGGCGGCGGCGGACAGCAAGGCGGTGCATTTCAAGCCTCTGGTCAACGCCGTGCTGCGCAAGGTGGCGAATGCGGCGCTGCCGCAGGATGCGGCGCGGCTCTCAACGCCCGACTGGCTGTGGTCACGCTGGACGGCCCAATATGGCGAGGAGATCGCGCAGCGCATCGCCCGGGCACATCTGATCGAAGCGCCGCTGGACATTACCTTGCGCAGCGCCGAGGCGGCGCATCCCGAGAGCACACCCCTTTTCGGCCTGTCGCGGCGCGTGACGCAGGGCGAGCGGGTTGAGGAATTGCCCGGCTTCGCTGAAGGCGCCTGGTGGGTGCAGGACGCGGCCGCCATCCTGCCCGCTTTGCTGCTGGGTGATGTGAGCGGCAAAGATGTGATTGACCTCTGTGCCGCGCCGGGCGGCAAGACGCTGCAACTGGCGGCCGCCGGCGCGCGCGTGACCGCGGTGGAGAAGCATGAGCTTCGCATGGCGCGGGTCGCCGAGAATCTGGCGCGCACCCATCTCACCGCCACCCTGGCCGCCAGCGACGCCCGGGACTTTGAGGGCGCGGCACCACTCGTGCTGATCGACGCGCCCTGCACCGCCACCGGCACCATCCGCCGTCATCCCGAGCTCCCCTGGATCAAGGGTGCCGCCGATGTGACGGTGATGGCGGCGCTGGCTTACGAGATTCTGGAAAGCGGCGCAGCGATGGTGACGCCGGGCGGGCGGCTGGTCTTTGCCGTCTGCTCCCTGGAGCGCGAGGAAGGCGAAGAGCAGATCGCGGCCTTCCTTGCCGCGCATCCCCAATTCACCCGGGATCCGATCACGCCTGACGAAATCTTCGGCCATGCGGAGTGGCTGACGCGGGACGGCGATCTGCGGACCCTGCCTTATTACATCGAAGGCGGCATGGACGGATTCTATGCTGCAAGGCTGCGGCGCTCAGAGCCGCCCTAGCGCAGGGGCGTCGGCGAGAACCGGAGCGACCAAATAGATATGCGTGGCCGTCAGAGACGGCCCAACGCATAAGCAATCGCCAGATAGACCTTGCCGGTATCGGCAGAGAGCAGGGTCGAAACCAGCAGGCCATCGGCATCGCCTTCGCGCGCCTTGTCCAGCAGAGTCTCAAACTCGCCGAGATAGGCGTCGGCCGCGGCGTGGAAGCGGTCATCGTCGCGATAGAGTTCGGTGATGCGGTCCACCGCATCGACATCGATGGTCTCGGCCAGGCGGCGGGCGAAAATGGCGCGGTCGCCGGCGAGATAGGATTTCCATTCCCCGTCGGTGGGCTCGGACGGCGCCAGCGCCGACAGATCCAGCGCCATGTCGGCCAGCGCGGTTTCCAGCGCCGCCAGCGCCTGGACATTGGAAGGCCGCAGGGCGCGCGGTTCATCGCTTTCCACTGCCGCCAGCAACTGCTTCATTTCCCAGTTGGGCGAAGCATTGTCCTTGCGCGGCCGGCGCTGGGTCAGCCGCCGCGCCAGACCCTTCAGGCCGTCATCCTCCGGCACCGGCTGCGCCACATTCTGCGGCGCTTCGCTTGCGGGCTTGCGGCCGCGGGCGTGCAGCGCCGACATGGTGCGGGCCGACAGATCGAGAATCTGTTCGGTCTCGCCCTGCACCACCAGGCGCACGCGCCGCGCCTCGTCCTGGGCCAGGCCCGGCAGGCGGATCAGGTGGCGCTCCAGCTCCTCGGCCGACTTGGCCAGCGAGGTGCGGATCTTGTTCGCTTCGCCGGCCAGTTCGCCGGCCACGCGCAGCAGCCGCTCGCATTCGCCCATCGCCTCGCCCACCAGAGAATGGGCGTCGTGGCGCGCCTGGGCGGCGCTCTGGGCGATCAGGTCGCGCGCCCCTTCGCCCGCATCCTTGAGGCCGTTCATCAGATTGGCGAGCAGGGCGTTGGCGGTGTCGCTGGCGTCCTTCAGCTTCTCCGCCTCGCGGGCGAAATTGCCGGTCAGGGTGGCGGCGCGCGCCGCCGCATTGGCCATCAGCATTTCGAGATGGCGCTGGGCGTCGCCGGTGACATCCTCGAACTTGCCGGCCTCGGCGCGCACGGCAGCGACGGCATTCTCCATGCCGGCCTGCTGGCGCGCCAGTGCGATTTCCAGCACGCCGCTTTCGCGCTTCAGCGTCTCCAGCATCTCCGCCATCATGCCGCGCTGCTTTTCCTGCCGCGCCAGCACGAACTCCGCCCGTTGCAGCGCGGTGTCGGAAACTTCCTCGATCCGCTTGGCCTGCGAATCCAGCTCCAGCGCCGCGGCATGGGGCGACTCCGCGGCCTGGGTGGCGGCAGAGCGGAAGGCGGCAGCCTGCACATCCAGAGTCTGCGTCGCCATCTTGAGTGAGGTTTCCGCCGCCTCGATCCCGGATTTGATCTGGGCGGCGCGTCCGGCCACCGTCTCGCTGGCGCGAACCGCCGTGTCGGTGAGGGTGCCGGACAATTGCTCCAGCCGGTCGCGCTCGGCGCTGAGGCGGGCGGCGACGCTTTCGCCGCGCACTTCGGCGCGGGCGCCGGCTTCGTCCAGAGCGGCGATCTGGTTTTCCAGCACCGTCTCCAGGGCGCGCAGGCGCTGGAAGGCGCCGTCGAGACCGGCGTTCAACCCGTCGAGCTCGCGGCGCACGGCACGGCCCAGGCGCGCGGCGCTGCGGGCCGCGACGTCATCCACCGCCAGCAGGCGATCGCTGGCGGCCAGCAGATGCTCGGCAGTGTCGGAAAGCGAAAGCGTGCGCGCGATCAGCAGCGCGATGGCGATGAACAGCAGCGGCGGCAGCAGCAGCGCCGCGGCGATGGGCGCGATCTGGGTCAGCGGCAGGGCCAGCAGGCGGTCGGGGCCGAGATAGCCGGAAAGAAAGGCGACCCCGATGCCGGTCCAGAAGAACGAGGCCACCAGCCCCAGCAGCACCGAGACCAGGGCATGGTGGCGGCGGGGCAGTTCCGGGCGGGGTTGCGGCGGGGAGGGCAGCGGCCGGTCCGTCCGCTCGCCGGCAGAGACGGGCGCGGGCACGCCCTCATTGGCCGCAAGCGGCGGATTCTGCTGGGAAAAATTCCTCATATGCCGGTCTCTATGCCCCAGGGAGAGGCATTTAACCCTAATCCACACGGAAAGGCACGCATTAACGGCACCTTAGCCGTGCCCGGGGCAAAATCCGGCCATGTCCGGCATCATCGATCTCGAACATCTGGCCCGCTACACCGGCGGAGAAAAAGCCGTGAATGCCGAAATTCTGCGGCTGTTCGACGGGCAGGTCAGTGAGATGGTCGGCCAGCTGCGCAGCGTCATCGCCGCCCGCGACGCCAAGCGCTGGAAGGAAATCACCCACACCATCAAGGGTGCCGCCCGCGGCGTCGGCGCCTTTGCCTTTGGCGAAGCTGCCGCGGCGGCCGAACCGGTGGACCCCGCCAATGGCGAGCGCGCCGCCCAGGCGATTGCGCGGCTGTCGGAAGAAGCGATGGCGGTGCACGATTTCATCCGCCACTACCTCGCCGCCTGAACACGCCATAGCGGCTTTCGCGCCAGCCTCATTGTATGCTACGGTAAGTAGCATATGCAGCCTCAAGAGATCAGCAACCGCCAGATTGTGATCGACACGCTGAAAAGCGTGGCGCTTTTGGCCGGCGCCTCTGCAGCGCTTCTGGTGCTGGCAGAGGCGACGCTCCGCTTCTTTCCGCCTCTGCCGCCAAAGACGCATAACCTGGTCATCACCATCGCTCTTGTCTTGGCGCCACTGCTGGCCCGCTGGTTGCGCCGCGCCCCTTGAGAATTGCTGCGTTGCGAAATATTCGCAGAAGACCCCTATTTTTGGCTTGTTTTTTGTTCGCAACTGCAGCAAGCTTACTTCAAGGTCAAGTTGACCTGCGGCGGTTTCCCCGCCGTTTCAGCAGCCCAGAACACGACATGCCGCACAGGGCGGAACCGGGATTGATCACCTAACCCCAAAGGAGATCGTCATGGTTCGCAACTTCATCCCCCTCGCCTCCCTCACGCTCACCCTTTTTGCCGCGCCGGCCCTGGCCGCCGACGAGGCGCTGGTGGAACGCATCACCGCCGAAGCCGAAAAGGCCTGTCCGTTGCAGGTCTATGACGGCCCCCGCCACCTCTTCTATCCGATCAGCTACAAGGCGGAACATGAGACCTGCGTCCGCCTGGTCACGCGCAGCGTCGTGAAGAAGATCGAAGCGGCGCGCGCCGCGCAGATCGCGCAGAACTGAACTGCCGGCATGGGGCGCTCTTTAAGGGCGCCTCATTTGCCCTTGGCATCAAAGGCGGCGAATTCGTGCGCGATGGAGCGCTCGATCAAGACCCGCCACACCGACTCCGCGATGGCCGGCGAGAGGCCGGACCGTTTCGCCTCGGCCATCACTTTTTCCACCACCGCCTCGATCCGACCTTCATCGCGAATGGTGCCGCGATCGGTCTTGAGCATGGCCGCCCGCTCGACATAGGCTTGGCGCAGCGCCAGCAGCCGCACCAGCTTTTCATCCAGCGCGTCGATGGCGGTCCTGAGCTGGGCCATGTCGGCGCAGTCCTGCGGGTTCTCCAGGGGAGCGTCGTTTTGCATCGCAGCACTGTTTATAGCAGGGGTTGTTGCGCTGGCTATTTTTACATATAAGAACGCCAGTTTCCCAAGCATTACATCAGTTTAGGTGTGAAATACACCTTCGAGGACAAGAATGACTGCCGCCCCTATCGAAACAGATGTCGTCATCATCGGCGCGGGCCCCATCGGCCTGTTCGCGGTGTTCGAGCTGGGGCTGCTCGACCTCAAATGCCACCTGGTCGACATTCTCGACCGGCCGGGCGGCCAGTGCACCGAGCTCTATCCGGAAAAGCCGATCTACGACATTCCCGGCCTGCCCATCGTCACCGGCCAGGAACTGGTCAACCGCCTGCTGGAACAGATCAAGCCCTTCGACCCGCAATTCCATTTCGGCGAGATGGCCACTGCCCTGGAGCGCCAGGCCGATGGCAAGTGGAAGCTGAAGACCGATGCGGGCACCGAGATCGTCGCTTCTGCCGTGGTGGTGGCGGCCGGTGCCGGCTCCTTCCAGCCCAAGCGCCCTCCGGTGGCGGGGATCGAGCATTTCGAGAATGCCGGCGACGGCGTTGGCGTGCATTACGCCGTGCGCAAGATGGAAAGCTTTCGCGGCAAGAACATCCTGATCGCCGGCGGCGGCGATTCCGCCCTGGACTGGACCATCAACCTGGCCCCCATCGCCAAGTCGCTCACCCTGGTGCATCACCGCGACGGCTTCCGCGCCGCCCAGCATAGCGTCAACCAGATGCGCGAGCTGGAAGCTGCGGGCAAGGTCAAGTTCCATGTCGCCAGCGTCAAGGCGATGCATGGCGAGCCGGGCAAGCTTGCCGGCGTCACCCTGGCCGGCGCCGACAAGAGCGAATGGCAGCATGAAACTGATGCGTTCCTGCCTTTCTTCGGCCTGACCATCAAGCTGGGTCCGATCGCCGAATTCGGCATCAACCTGCATGAAAACCTGATCCCGGTGGACACGGCGCGCTTCGAGAGCCAGACGCCGGGCATCTTCGCCATCGGCGACATCAACACCTATGCCGGCAAGCTGAAGCTGATATTGTCCGGCTTCCATGAGGCGGCGCTGATGAGCCAGGCCGCCTTCCATATCGCCAGGCCGAACGAGAAGCTGCGCTTCCAGTACACGACTTCCTCGTCCAACCTGCAGAAGAAGCTCGGGGTCTCTTAAGCCCTCATCCTTCGACGGGCTCAGGATGAGGAATGAGAGGATGAAGACATGAAAATCACCGGCACCGACCGCCAGGGCAATACCAGGGAAGTCGAAGGCCGCGACGGCTGGAGCGTGATGGAGATCCTGCGCGACGCCGGGTTCGACATCGCCGCCGAATGCGGCGGGGCCTGCGCCTGCGCCACCTGCCATGTCTATGTCACGGGCGGCTGGTACGAGAAGCTGCCCGCTCCCTCCGAGGCCGAGATCGACATGCTGGACATGGCGCTGGCGGTGGAACCGGGCTCCTCGCGCCTCTCCTGCCAGATCATCTGCTCGGCGGCCACCGACGGCATCCAGGTCACGGTGGCGCCCGAGTAAGCTCTCGCCGCTTGAGAGCGTGCCCCGACGCCGTGTTGACAGGGCTGTTCTTTCCCCCTCCCATTGGGTAATACCAATTCGTTGGCGCGGCGCCAGAACCGCGCAACAACAAGCGCTTGCGCGATTTTCAGGGAAAGAAACCACTTATGAAGAAGTCAGGAACGCCGCTCACCCGGCGTACGGTTCTCAACAATTCCGCCGCCGTCCTCGCGCTGGCGGGCACCCCGCTGGGCGAGGCACTGGCCCAGGGGCCTGCGACGACTCCGGCCGCCGGACTTGGCGGTACCGCGCCGGCCAACACCGACTGGACCGCGCCTTCGGCCACCAACCGCGCCACCCGCTACGCGCCGCTGGACCAGATCAACGCCGCCAACTTCAACACCATGGAAGTGGCCTGGCGCTTCAAGACCGACAATTTCGGCAACCGTGCCGACGCCTTCTTCAATTCGACGCCGCTGGTGGTGAAGGGCCGCATGTACGCCACGGTCGGCCTGCAGCGCTATCTGGTCTGCCTCGATCCCGCCAACGGCCAGA
Source organism: uncultured Rhizobium sp. (assembly GCA_964572805.1). Lineage (GTDB taxonomy): Bacteria > Pseudomonadota > Alphaproteobacteria > Micropepsales > Micropepsaceae > Rhizomicrobium. The sequence continues at coordinate 88,785 of CAZNGO010000043.1, forward strand.
TCCTCTGGACCTACCGCCATGACGAAAAGGGCCGCACCGGCGCGCGCGGCGGTTCGGGTTGGGGCTGCGCCTACTGGACCGACGGCAAGGAGGAACGCATCCTCTATGTCACCATCAGCTATCAGCTGATCTCGATCGACGCCAAGACCGGCCTGCCCGATCCCAAATTCGGCGACGGCACCGAAGTCGATCTGCGCAAGGACTGGGATCACACGGTCGATCCCCGCGCCTCCATTGTCGGTCTTCATGCCGCTCCCACCGTCTGCCGCGATGTGGTGGTGGTGGGCGCCGCCTCCGCCTCCACCGGCCCGGGCCATATCCGCGGCTTCGATGTGCGCACCGGCAAACGCAAATGGATCTTCCACACCGTGCCGCAAAAGGGCGAGTTCGGCTACGACACCTGGGGCCCCGGCCAGCCGGAAACCGCCACCAACACCGGCGTCTGGGCGCCGATGACCGCCGACGAGGATCTCGGCACCGTCTATTGCGGCGTCGAGTTGCCCCAGGCCGACTGGATCGGCAAGACGCGCACCGGCAACGCGCTTTTCACCGAGACGCTGGTGGCGCTGGACATCGAGACCGGCCGGCGCAAATGGCATTACCAGACCGAGCATCACGGCCTGTGGGACCGCGATATCTGCGCCGCCGCCATTCTCTATGACCTGCCCTATAACGGCCGGACGGTGAAGGCGCTGGCCCAACCGACCAAACAGGCATTCCTGTTCGTGCTCAATCGCGAAACCGGCCAGCCGATCTGGCCGATCGAAGAACGCCCGGTCGAGGCCGGCAACGTGCCTGGCGAATATTATGCCCCAACCCAGCCATTCCCCTCAAAGCCACCGCCTTTCGATCACCAGGGCTTTACCCGCGACGACGCCATCGACTGGACGCCCGCGATCAAGGCCAAGGCGCAGGAGATTCTGAATCACTATCACCTGGGCCCGATCTACACGCCTCCGATCCTTGCCACCGACACGGTGTGGGGCACGATCACCACGCCGGAGAACCAGGGCGGCTCCAACTGGCCCGGCGGTTCGCTCGATCCGGAAAGCGGCATCTTCTACATCTACTCCAAGTCCACGCCGCAGGTTTACGCCATCAGCCAGGGCGCCAATGGCGTCGCCAACGCCGCCGGCGCCACCGGCCAGGGCACCAACGACAATATGGGCGGCGGCTTCGGCGGCTCGGCCAATCCGGGCGGCCGCGCCGGTGGCCTGGGCGGGCCGGTCCGCGCCGGCACCATGGACGGCCTGAACGATCCGGTCTTCCGCAACCAGCTCACCATCGGCGGCATGTCGATCCTCAAGCCGCCCTATGGCCGCATCACCGCCATCGACCTGAAGACCGGCAACAAGCTTTGGCAGGTCGCCCATGGCGAAACCCCGGACTACATCAAGAACAGTCCGCTGCTGAAGGGCGTCACCATTCCGCGCACCGGCCAATCGGGCGTGGCGGGCGTGCTGACCACCAAGAGCCTGGTGATCTGCGGCGACACCGGCCAGTTCACCGACGCCCAGGGCCGCAAGGCCGCGCGCTTCCGCGCCTATGACAAGATGACGGGGCAGGAAGTGGGCGCCGTCTTCATGGACCAGGCCCAGACCGGCTCGCCCATGAGCTACATGCTGAACGGACGGCAGTATATCGTGGTGGCCAGCGGCGGCCTCAACGGCGCGGAGTTCATCTGCTACAGCCTGCCCGGCGCCAATGCCATCGCCGGCGGGGGCCGTGGCGGTCGCGGCGGCGGCCGGGGTGCGCCGCCTCCCGGCGCCGCGCCGGGTGGCCGCGGCCCCGTGCCGGGCAATGGCGGTGACTGAAGCCGCTTCACCGCCAGACCGTACAAAAGGGGCCTGCAAGGGCCCCTTTTTTCTTCTATCCTTCCTGGCAGAAAAGGATCCCCGCCATGCTCACCCGCCGCACCGCTCTCAAATCCGGCGCCGCCGCCCTGGCGCTGGCCGCCGCGCCCGGCGCCCGCGCCGCCGACGCGAAGCTGGCGGCGTTGTTCGATACATTTGTGCAGGAAGACCTCGATCTATCGCCCACCGAGGCGACCTATCTCGGCCTGGACAAGGGCAAGCGGGCGCATCAGCGCGGCGAGATCGACGATTCCTCGCTGGCCGGCATCGCCAAGGCCAAGGCGGTGACCGCCAGCCAGTTGCAGCGCCTTGGCCAGATCGGCCGCGCCGGGCTTACCGGCGCCGACCAGCTCAACTACGACATCGTCAAATACGAGCTCAGCAACAGCGACGCCGCCAACAAGGCGTTCCAGTACGGCCCCGCCGGCGCGGGCGCGCCCTATGTCCTGTCGCAGCTCACCGGCAGCTATTGCAACACACCTTCCTTCCTCGACAGCCAGCATCCCATCGAGACCAGGGCCGATGCCCAGGCCTATCTGGCGCGGCTGGAAGGTTTTGCGCGCGCCATGGACCAGGAGATCGAGGTCTGCCGCCATGACATGGGCACGGGCGTGGTGCCGCCCGACTTCGTGCTGGCCAAGACGGCGCTGCAGATGGGCCAGTTGCGCAGCGAGAAGCCCGCCACTTCGAACCTGGTGATGTCGCTGGTGACGCGCGCCCGGGCGAAGAAGATCGCCGGCGACTGGGCCGCGCCCGCCGCCAAGATCGTGGCGGACAAGGTCTATCCGGCGCTGAACCGCCAGATCGCGCTGATCCGGCAGATGCAGCTGCGCACCCGCCATGATGCCGGTGTCTGGGCCCTGCCCAAGGGCGCGGACTATTATCGCGCCTCACTGGTCAACTGGGCCACCACCGACAAGACACCGGAGGAGATTCACAAGCTCGGCCTCGACATCGTCGCCGATCACACGGCGCGGCTGGACGAACTGATGAAGAAGCAGGGTCTGAGCAAGGGCAGCGTGGGGATGCGGCTGCGCGCCATGTTCAAGGACAAGCGCTACCTCTATCCCAACACCGATGCGGCCAAGGACCGGCTGATCGCCGAACTCAACACCCATGTGCGCAAGGTTCGCGCCGACCTGCCGAAGATGTTCGGCACCCTGCCCAAGGCCGACCTGCTGATCCGTCGCGTGCCCAAGAACATCGAGGCCGGCCAGCCCATGGGCTATTATTATCCGCCGCCGCTGGATAATTCGCGGCCCGGCATCTACTGGATCAACCTGCGCGATACCGCTGAAGTGCCAAGCTGGACGCTGGGCACCCTGACCCATCATGAAGGCATTCCCGGCCATCATCTCCAGCTCGCCATCCAGGGTGAGGCGGCGCTGCCGACCTTGCGCAAGATGATGGGCTTTTCGGCCTATGAGGAAGGCTGGGCGCTGTATTCCGAGCAGCTGGCGGTGGAGATGGGCGAATTCGCGGCCGATCCGGTAGGCGAGATCGGGCAATTGCACGATTCCATGTTCCGCGGCGTGCGCCTGGTGGTGGATTCGGGCATGCACGCCCTGAAATGGAGCCGCGAACAGGCGGTGAAATACTATGTCGATATCTTGGGCGACCTGGAAGCGTCGGCCATCACCGAAATCGAACGCTATTCCGTCTGGCCGGGCCAGGCCTGCAGCTACATGCTGGGCAAGCTGTCCATTCTCGCTAACCGCGAGCGGGCGCAGAAGGCGCTGGGCGCGAAGTTCGACATCCGCAAGTTCCACGATGCCGTGCTGCTGAACGGGGCCATGCCGCTGAAACTTCTGGACGGCGTGGTGGACAAGTATATCGGCGGGGCGAAGTCTTAAGCCCGGCACAAAGAGGAGGATACGCCATGCGCAGACACGTCACCGGCATTGTCATTCTCGCCTGCATCGCCACCCTTGCCGCCGCCGCGCCGGCGCGCGGCACCGCCGCCGAGGCGCATGCCATGCTGGTGCGCGCCATCACCGCGCTGAAGGCCGATCCGGTGGTGGCGCTGGCCAGCTTCAACAAGGCGGATGGCGGATTCCGCGACCGCGACCTTTATGTCGCCTGCTTCGACGCCCGCAGCGGCAAGGTGCAGGCGCATATCGATCCCAAGCAGCTGGGGGTGGATGTGCGCACCCTCAAGCAGCCCGACGGCACGGCCTTCGGCCAGAAGCTGTTCGCTGCCGCCAAGGCAGGTCGCATTTCCAGCGTGGACTATGAATATTACGCCCCCGGCGGCTCCACGCATGTCCCCAAGCGCTCCTATGTGACGCGGGTGGGGGGCGAAGGCTGCCTTGTCGGGTATTATAAATAAAGCTGTCTGCAGCTTTGGCTGCAGGTTCACGACTGTGTTGCGTGTGTTTTCCCATCCGCTTTCGCAACAGGTCGCATGGCTGTCGCCCATATCCACACCGTCGCCTTCCAGGGCATAGCGGTATTAGGTAGCGGATACAGAAGACCTTTTTCTTCTTCCTTCGGGGGTCCGGGGGTAATTTGCGCCCTATGATGAGCCCCCGCGCAGCCCGGATCGTCTGGACAATCCTAATCATCCTGACGCTATGCGTCGCCTGTCTGTTCCTGGCAGGCGGCAGGCCCATTGCTTGGCCCCAATGGCTTAAAGCCGGGTGGGTGGTCGTCGTAGGCGGCATCGTCATCTACCAGCTTCGCAACAAATAGATGGCTGAGTCCCAAACCGTCACCACGCTGCGCAACAAGCGCGACGCCATAGCCGCTGCCATCGCCAGCTATGAGCGCCAGCTAGACCAAGCCCGGCACGATTTCACCCATGTCACCGCTGCCCTGGCGATCTTCGAGGCCCAGGACGAACCAGGCTCTCAAAGGGCCTATGTCGCCCTGCATCGCTTCTTCAAATACGGAGAGGTGGCGGCTATGTGCCGGGCCATGCTGGCGGACGGTCCCATGACCACGCCAGAACTGACCAAGCGGGTCATGGCCGACAAGGGAATGGACCCGGCAGACCGTGTGCTGGTCCAGACCGTCAATTTCACGGTGCTGCGGTCCATGCGGGGGATGGCAAAGCGCAAGACCGTCACCCAAGCTCGGAAGCGGGGCCGGTGCATATGGGCTATCGCCTGTCCCCAGAGCGGTTAATTAGGGCCAACGGGCAAAAAATATAGTCTTATATTTTCAATGGCTTATCGGCCTTTACGCCGCCGATGCCTAGATCTGCCGCTGGATTTTCTAGGATTTGCTCTGATTTTCGGCCAAGAGTTCCAAGGCCTGCTCGGCCAGCGCTTCGCCGTCGCTATAGCCGTTCTCTTCGCAGATGCGTTGTTTTGGCTTAAAGCCTTGGAAAACAACTAAGGATAGAATATTTCGCGATGACAACCCTAACCTTGCAGCGCAACACCCTGTCTGCTAGTAGCGGCTCAACAGAATCGCTGCTTCGGGGATATTGCTTGTCTGGAAGTAGGGGCGCGGCGCCGACAAGAGCGCGTAGGTTTTTCGCGGGGCTGAAGACATTCTCCGGGTTGAGTGCTGCGGCCGCGCTTTGGATCGCGACGGCTGTTTTTGTCGCTTGCCCCGATAAGATCATGGACCTCAGCCAGCTCGCCCCCTCGTTTTTCGGGAGCGATGGCACTGACGTTCTGACCCACGCGAATATTCTCGCGATCCTGGTGATCGCTGACATCTTCATCGCCACGATTGTTGTTGGCGACGAAGGAATGCGTCACGTGGTTTTCTCGCGAATCGGGTTTGGGATTTCCTTCGTTTGCATCGCAGCATTTCTGCTGGCTGACTTTTTTGGACTGCGCCAGCTTCGCCCGATGTTGGACCACAACGGGGCTCAATATTTGCTCGCGGCGCTTGTTCTTATCTGCATTCCGCGTGGGCTGTCCTATTGGCGCCCTCAGGGAAAAGCGCAGCCAGTCCGTCATTCTGTCGGAGGGGGTTAAGCTATGCTTTACGTGATAGCCGTCTCCATCGTGGTACTCGCGCTGATTTTCTTTACCTCGCCGAAGCGGTTCAATGTGAAAGCCTCCCGGCCTAGTGGCGTGCATCGCCATTCGGATCGCTGGTTTATGGCCGGACTTGCCCTGGACGCCAATGGAGCGCCCCTCAACACGGCGGGTAAGTTTATTGGACGCGTCGATGGACAGTCGATGAACACCTACGGGATCCCCAGCGGTTCCACTGTCATTGCCAGCTATCTAAAAGATGCCGAGCGCAAACAGGTCAGTCACGGTGACATTCTCATTGTTGAGGATGCGCATCCGCATGGCAAAGCCTCTGAATATTGTCTCCGCAGGGTAGAGCGCGTCAAAAATGGCATGATTGAGTACTCGCCTGATACTGGCGGGGATCATTGCCCACATGACGATGACAAAGCTGTAGCTATTGTTACGGCTTATGTTCCTCAAAAAAGGCTTCGCGGATTGTTCGAGGCTGCCGCCTAGGCGCACGTGCAATTTCGCGAGTTGGCCCTCATTAGACCCTCTTCTGTGGTTTACTAATCTGTCGGCGGAAGACTGTGTTCGCCTCTGACACCCCGGCGCGAGCCCGTTACGCCACGCGCTCTGCCGGGGACCGGCGCTGCCAATACCCTTTCCACTGACGACTGACAGGATGCGTGGCCGCAGCCGTAACGATGGCGGCAAACTGCTCCCCATTGCTCACCCGGCGGCGATCCTCGCGCCAGTCCATTTCAGCGGCGTAGGATGCCAGATAGGGCCCGGCGATATGATGGTGCGTCCCGATTTCCGCGCGGCGCAGGCGGCTGAAAAAGCTTTCCGCCATATTGGTCGAGCAATCATCATCCTTGTAGCAGACTGAGTGATTGACGCGCTTGGTGTCGTACGAGGCATGGAAAGCGTCCCAGTGCGTAGCCTCATCGGCATAGACCGTGCTGCCAGGAGCAATCTTGCCATGCAGCGCCGGAACGGAGGCGGCTTCTGACTTGGCGGCGAAAGTGATGGTATTGCCGTTGCGCTCGCGCGCCACAATCACCGACTGGCGCTTGCCGGTTTGATTTTCAAGCAAGCGGCGGTCCTTGCGCGCCGCCTTATGATTTGCGGGCTTCACATAGCCGCCCACATACATGCCATCAATTTCAACATGGCCCGAGACTTTCTTTCCCGCATCTTCCGCCGCCATCGCTTCCCGCAGCTTATGAGCCATCACGAAAGCGGTCTTGTATTGAACGTCCAGGTCACGGCTCAGTTGAAGCGCCGAAATGCCCTTTGCACCATTGGCGAAGATGGCGATGGCCGCGAGAATGTCCCGGATTGAAAGCTGGCGGCTTGAAAAGATCGTGCCGCTCGTGACCGAGAACTCCTTCTTGCAGCCTTTGCATTTCCAAACTTTGCGCGTCTGAAACCAATACAGGTCCACGCAGCCGCACTTGGGGCAGAAGGCCTCCCCGCCATTGGCAGCGAACCGAACCGCCTTGAAGGCGTCATAAGCCTCCTGGTCCGACATGCGCAGGACTTGGGCGAGGCTGACGGTCCGGGCGGCGCTGGAAAGGAGAAAGTGCTGGGCCATTTGTCATCGCATCCAGTGATATTACACACTGGATATAGCGATAGACCGCACCGGATGCAAGGGTTATTATCATCGGATATGATGATATTCATGGTCCGGACAGATGCCGAAAAACACCTATAAATCCAATGCCTTAACCCAGGAATATGAGGAAAAGGCCAAGAATCTGCTCAAGGGGGAATTGAAACGCAGGGGCGTGACCTATGCCCAGCTAGTCGAAAAGCTGGGGGCATTGGGTGTGCAAGAGACAGAACGCAACCTTGCCAATAAGATCAGCCGGGGCGGGTTTACGGGGGCGTTTCTAATCCAATGTCTCGACGCTATTGGCTGCCGCTCATTGCAGTTGTCGGACTCCTAGGGAGCGTACAGGCTCAGCCCGTACGTCAAAGCCCCAGCGGCCAAGCCGCCGCTCAGCAACGCAAGACCAAGCCAGCCGCCGACGCGCCACCAAGCATCCCTGTAACCGTCCAGAACGACATCCATGGCATCGCCAGCGCGCTGAAAACAGCGAACGATAAGCAACCATCCAGCACAGACGAGCGCAATGCCAAGGCCCAGGAAGATGTAGCGTGGTGGACGCCCTGGCTGCTTTTGGTCGCCTTTCTGGAAATGCTCGTTACTGGCGCTGGCGTATGGCTGGTTTATCGCACTCTTTACCATACCAAGCGTGCAGCAGATGCCGCCCACGCAACAGTTCAATCCATGGAGTCTACCTCCGCGCGGCAGTTGAGGGCTTACGTTCACGTTTGGAGATGCACCATGTCCATTTCTGAAGGTGCTGCCCACGTGAGGGTAAGGCTGGAAAACGCCGGCTCTACACCCGCTTATAAAGCCAGTGGATACGCAACAGTATGGGTGGATACTTTCCCCACCCCGCAGAACATTCCCACGACAAAACCCAAACTCGGAACTGATATTGGGCCCGGAGGGAAAATGACTATGTGGAGACGAACTCCGATTTCGGATGCAGAAATGAAGCGGGTTACCGAAGGAACTCACGTAATATGGGTCACTGGAATACTTGACTATCAAGATGCGTTCAAACAACCCAGACACGTAGACTTTCGTTACTTCCTTGCTGGCTATGAAGTCCCCAAGGCCATGACTGAAAAAGTCAGATTGAGCCTGTGCGAACAAGGCAACAATTCCGACTAGACCCAGACTAGTTTTAAACACCGTTGCCTCCGGGGCAGCGGTATCAGGGGCGGTTTCTGTATCCGCTACCTAATACCGGGGCATAGAAGCGCGTGACGTAGACGTGCAGGTGCATGTCGCCGAGGGCGGCAGCGGCCAGTTCACCATCGTCGGCCTGGCCGACAAGGCTGTCGCAGAAAGCCGCGAACGGGTGCGTTCGGCGCTGTCGGCCATCGGCCTGGCCATGCCGTTCCAGCGGGTGACGGTCAATCTCGCCCCCGCAGACCTGCCCAAGGAGGGCAGCCATTACGACCTGCCGATCGCGCTGGGGCTGCTGGCCGCGATGGGCGTGCTGCCCGCCAGCGAAATGGCGAATTATGTCGCGCTGGGAGAATTGTCGCTGGATGCGGCGATCACCGCCGTGCCTGGCGTGCTGCCCGCCGCGCTGGCGGCCAGTGAACAGGGGCGCGGCCTGATCTGCCCGGAAGCCTGCGGGCCGGAAGCGGCCTTCGCCGGCGAGATTGAAATTCTCGCCGCCCCATCTCTGATCGGTCTGGTCAATCACATGAAAGGCGCGACGGTGCTGGCCCCGCCTTCGCCAAAAGTGGCTTCGGCGGGCAGGCCCGCCCCTGACCTGCGCGACGTCAAGGGCCAGGAAAGCGCCAAGCGGGCGCTGGAAATCACGGCGGCCGGCGGCCACAACCTGCTGATGTTGAGGTCTATATGCCCGGCGATAGCCGATGGTCCGAGCTACCTTTTCGCTTGCAAGTCGAAGACTGCTCCCAACTCTCCCTCAGATGAGCGAAATAACCGGTTCTTGCGAAATCCAAACACGCCAGAGCGGATCAAATACAATGCCCATTCCTTCGGCGCGACTACCGCGAATACCATCGGATAACTCCCCTTTCGCGCCAGATTAAACCAACTGCCCGTATCAATAACTGATGGTTTGGGGCTGCCGTATGGATGGGTATGCCACTCCCCGATAAATGTCGTGGTTTCACCAGACCTCCGCCAAGCCTTTGTGGCTGTCGATTGATGAATGGGGTCCTTTCTGACAAACGAGTATTGGCGGCGTTCGTCGCTCGGCCCCGAACGCGTGAAGTCAGTTACCTCAAGATGGGGACCGCGATAGCGCCCAAGCAGAATCCCACCATCCTCGACGAGGCCACGACATTTATCGGCGGCTTCGTCCAGGAAGGCGATAACGGGGTAGTGAACCAAAACATGCGGATGCTTAAGCAGCACAGACCCGGCATCCAGCAAGCTTGGTGAGGTTCTGGTCTTTAGTCTGAAACGTTGCTGTTTCGTTGATCCTTATGGTCCGAAGACGCGGCGATGGAGTTCCTGCCACCCAATCAAGGGCCATTTGCACGCCCATTCCCGATGCGATCCCGGATGGGCCTGGCCCATAAGCGAAATACGCACCCTCGCCGCAATTCGCGGGGACTAAGGCCGCTGGATGTTCTGGCTGCAAGACACGAAATCGTTCTTTTCCATCAGCCTGAGTCAGGCAATCAAGGCAGCCGAAGGCGGGGTCGTCAACAAGAAGCGCGCGCGCTGCAACTCCGTTGCCTTCAAGCCAAACATGAAGATGGGCGGGCGCGACCTTTCCGGCCCTTCTTAGGCCGACAAGATGAGCGTTGATTGCACGAGAAACCGGTTGATCGCCGGTCGCATCGACGACTAGATCATATCGCGCCAACTCATCGAGGTGTCGCAGCGCATCGTCATTAGTGGGTTGAGCGTTAATGCCTGGGTACGTGGCCTTCAGAAGCGCGCAGCATTCTGACGCCTTTGAAAGTCCGATTGACCGAAGGCCAAGAACGTGCCGCCCGACATTTCCCGGACTAAATAATTGTTGGTCCATCAAAGACAGATAGCCGCCGCCAAAGCCAGCCCCAGCTTGCGCGAACAATTTCGCCAATTGCCCGCCAATGGTCCCGAGGCCCACTAGGACGATGCGCTTCTTATCCAAGCCGGGCTTTCCTCCGAGGTTCCGTTCAATAACGAACCGTTCGTCCGCCCGCTCTCCCGTCAACCTCGTAATGGGGATTTTATCTGCGAAGTGTTGAATCAGATATCGCCCAAAACCCTTAGTCTGTTGCGCCTTCACCAACCCCGGAGGAGGCTTTGCTATCGCGCCGACCGTGCCATTCTGGGCGGCCAAAATTACACACATCGACGACAACCGCCGCTCTGCAAGACCATTAGTAATCTTTGTGTCCAAATCGAACTCAACTGATGCAGCCCATTTCAGCAGTTCATCCAACGTACTTGGCTGCACAAACGGACGCTTAAACGTAAGTGGGTTTTTCACCCTTATCACCCAGGCTCGTGGTGCGTTTCTCCAGACCTGGGCCTTCTGTGTCGCCGTCATGCCGAAGCGATTGAGCGAATCCTCTCCTTTGCCTATCACCGATAACAGGTCCTGTTCGCGCTCTACCTGCAACAGCCTTGCCTCTCCGGATTTCGGCCACTCCTCAGCAATGTAGAACCGGTCTCCGCGCCAGTGCTGCGGAAATTCAATTGCAATCTCCTCGCTCAGATCTTGGGTCAACATGCGCGCGAGCGCTTCAGTCATAGCGTTTACGCATCGAGTAACTGAAACGTCTGGCCGAAATGGGTCGAGTTGCATCTCGATATCTTGGGCGTAGCAAACGCGGTCGTCGTCTTCTATGTGGGCGACTATCTCGGAAAACTGCTTCGCTCTATCGACGAGAAAGAGCCTGGGGATGCGCGTAAGCGTTGCATCCGTAAACAGTACCTCGACCTCCACCGACGTATTATTCGGCCTTAGTACGCCTTTGAATTTTAAACCACGAGTTTGAGTGCGATCACGCTCGAAACCAAGCACGACCATGGTCTCGTGTATCACCCGCGCATTATCATCCATCAGCCAGAACGAGTTCGGATAACGATGGGTGCCGATACTCTCGTGGCCTCGTATTGCCGGATCAGGCGCTCCGCCGTGACGGGGACAATCAATTCGGCGTCGTCCGGTATCCGCGAACCGAGAACCTCAACAAATCGAGCCAGAGAGAATTCTGTGTTCGATGTGCTTTGTATCGCGTCTGACACGCTCCTGTGAAGTGCCTTTGCCGCCTCGACATATTCCGCGCGTTGGGCTGCTGTCCATTCGCCATTCAAGACTTTCTGAAGGACAGGATTTGCTATGCCCCTTGGGTCAGCGAAAAAATCCGGAAGCTTTGAAGCCACTAGCAGGAGCGCCGCGTCGTCCCGTGCGCTATCGAAATTGCCCTGTAAGGAATCGAAAACGTCCACGGCGCATTTCATCAAGGTGATCGAACTGACACGCGATGTCGTCTGCCAGCGGAAATCCCTCCACGCCTTAATATAGCGGCAAATGCGCACCAACTGCTCGCCATGGGTTTTGACTGCCTCCACAAACCAATCTTCGATGGCCCGAGGATCAGATTCAGTCCAGCCTTCCGAGCGCTGCGCCAGCATGATCGTGTCGGTATCGAGATCGCGGTAAACTCGATCCGCGAACTCGTCGAAGGCCAGCAGCGCCGTATCATGGGCGAACAAGGAATCTGCCCGAGCGGCTTTTTCGAGTAACGTTGCGTATTCCTTATCGGGGATCGCGTAGAGCGCGATGTCGAGGTGAGAACGCGCATCAAGCTCGATCCGGACGCAGCAATCCTTCTGAATCATCTTCCAGTTTTGGGCCCTGCACAGCGGTTCAAGCGCCTTCTCCACTAGGAGGAAGTAGCCCTGGCTTGTGATGGCTGGTGACTGGCTGTTGCCTTGGACAAAGAACGAGACTGGCAGAAACATGCCATCATCGAAGTCGATCTGCTGACCGGTCCAGGCGGGTACATTCAGCGTTCGATATGCGTAGCTACCTTGCCTTCGAAATTTGGGGCTAAGGTTGGGGACAGGCATTCCAGCGCGAGCATAGGCGCGCTCAATCACCGTCTTGTCGTCGGCAAGCTGGTGCCAGTTCTTGAAGGCTAGGGTTATCGCGGTGCGCGCCTTGTCTCGGGCATTCCGGAGGCGGTTCAGCCTGTCTTCTGGCACTTCCAAAGATTCGAGAAAGGGCCGGTCGGCGCGCTGGCCGGAAAACAGAGAATGGGCATTCAAAATCGTCTGAATCATAATATCCTACCTTGGGCTTCCAGCCCCTTCTTGACGACCTCCCTCACCCCCAAAGGGTCACGCCAAACGTTATCATGTTCCAACTCCTAGATTTTAGAAAATGCTTGGAGTGGTTCGCGCCCCTCGTGGCCGCGACGGCAATCATTATATGGGCGATTCGGATGCCGAGGGAACTGCTAGATATCGTGGAGACGATCAGCCTTGCGGGGCTCGTCTCGGTCACGATTGTATTCCTAGTTGGTGAGACACCGCTTTTCCACGTGTTGTGGAAAATCCCCTTTGTTCAGAAGCACTTGTTTCCATTCATCCCTGGAATTTATGACGGGACGATATCGTCAAATTGGAAAGTGATTGAAGCACTTCGAACGGGTGCGACCGGTATTGGTGGCCTTGTAGACGCCAGTTTGCATGTGGATCGAGTGGGAAATTTCGATAAGCCCGTAACGGTCGAAATAAAGGCTTCTCTGTTCCGGGTGAGCATGAAACTCACACCCAAGGATGCTTACACCGACTCGCAGACCGTCTGGCTGCGTCCAATCGCCGAAGGTGAAGCAGGACATCCACGGCTGTTCTACATGTATAGATCAATCACTCAGGGCGCGCCCAAAGCGACGGATGTTCCTACTCATTTTGGCGCGGCTTATGTGGATGTGATCGCAGATGGCAACAAGATCACGCTCAGGGGCGTCTACTGGACAGAGCGGGACTGGCCGCGTGGGAACAACACAGCCGGTGCGATCAGTGTCGCAAAGGTATTTTGACTAGAGCCATCGCCCAAGTGGTAGCGCTAGGCAAACTACCTCGGAGTCTCGCGACTGACCGGAGTATGTGCTTGGCGCATTGCCTGTTTTTATTCAAGGAATGTGTGCCGGACTGCGCCCAGCAAAGGCCACGTTCTCCACTTACCCGCCATGCCCCGCCCGATACTGCTGGATCATCGCCGGGGTCACATCCGCGTCGTAGCAGATGGGCGAGCGGCCTCCTGGACGGCTGTATGCGCTCCTCCGCCCACACGAACGGCCCGCTCGATCCCTGTTGTAGGGACAGGGGCAATTGCCGGGATACGAGGCGAGTGACTCTCGGATGACGGCCTGCCGGACCTGGGCGTCCGTCATCCGCTGGGCGGCGGCGGGCATGGCGATGGTGAGCAACGCAACAGCGAGCAACGCTCTCATGGCATCCCCCTATTGTTTTGGCCGGTATAGCACAATTTGCCGGGCTATATGCCCGGCGCTATGCCCGGACCCTATCTAGGCGCGAATGACCGCTTCTGACCCAAAGCGGACATTCAGACGGGGACCTTGATTTGCTCCGTATGCACTTTCGGATGGGCTGTTTTACTGACTGAGTTGATTGATCGAGGCGGGCGACGGACCCACTGTGGTCCCTGATCGGGCCATACAGCCTGAAAAACTGCCCACGTCATCCTCACGTGGTGGACGAATAGCCCAGTTCGGTACAAGATGCGTATGGGGTGATCGCCGAGGGATTTACCGAGCAGGCGTACCAACTTTTTGGACATCACATTTGGCGGGGCAACCATTATGTGGAAGTCGATTATCATTCCGGCTTTAATTCTGGCGACATTTGCTAGCCCAGTAAAGGGGCAATCAATACAGGGCTTTAATCCGCGGTGCACAGACGCAGCGGGCACTCCGGTGCGATTTATTTTCGTGCCACAATTGTCGGACATAGGAATCTCTACGGTGCTGAATGGGGCTCCGGTTATCGAGCTTCATTCAAATCTCCTCTCGTTTCCCCCCCTTTTGCAGATGTTCTTCTATGTCCATGAATGCGAACACCACATACATGGCGACGTTCTAAACGGCCTTTTGGGTGTGGTTGATTTTAGCCGGGAAAGCAAGGCTGACAGAGATGCGATACGTGCTCTGAGAGACGTTTATGGGATATCATCCGCACAAGCTGCGCTTATCTCAAGCCTCTTTCTAAGCGTGCCTGAAATGCGTCCATTTTATGCTGCGGGACCCATTCGTGCCAAATGGATCCGAGATTGCTTCGCTACGTCCGACGAATTCTGTGGCTCATCGACGGCGTTTAAAGGATTGCGGGGCTCTTCCGGTGAAAGGGATGGCGAAGGAAGACCGTGCGATAGTGCTGAAGCTCTCATTATGCAGTCCTGTAGGAGCCAGCAAGAAATCGATGCCGAGAAACAGCGTTCGTATTGCAACAGCGCAGCGGCCATGATTATGGGCGACTGCAAAAAGGATTAGACCGCTTCTTCATTCGCGTGTTTGGAGGCGTTCAATGTCGCGGCTTGCTTTAACTTTCTGTGTAGCGATTGCTTGCGGCTCCGCCGTTCTGGGTAGTGGCCTGATTTGGCGGCCTGCATCTGCTCAGCAAGGATTTGATTACGCCAAAGAGGCGACGCCCGGCGCCGAAATCCCGGACATCCATGCGTGCAAGGTAGAAAAGCTTAGCCACGCAATGTTGGCGTTGCCTGGAATCAAGTGCGATGTAACAAGCGACTTGGGCATCATAACAAAAGAGGCAGATCAGCAGTCACAGTATTTCTGTTCCGCTGACGGGCGGATTTACCGCGCATCCGATCTCGGCGCTCATGCTTACGAGACTAGGTGTACGATGTCCTTGGGTGACATGCGTGTACGCTTTCTATACGCGAATGCTCTTCAATGCGGCGTAGCTGAGGGTTTATCGCAAACCGCTCTCAGTGGACTATTAGCAGGCGGTCCATTTGTAACGGAGCGCGTTCATTGCCCATCAGGCTTACATCCGGACGCCCGCACGGAGGCCGGAAAGGCAACAATAATGCGGCAATGCTTCCAGCAAACGCTGGAGGGTGTGCGAAAGGAATCGGGCGATCTGACTCTTCGTCCGTGTGCACCAAACTCTCGTTGGAATGGCTTCAATTCTGAAATTACTCGTGAGCTGGGACTCGACCAATCTTTAAATGATGAATTCGCGCACCCGGTAAGCGCTGGGCCAACATTGCAGGATTGTCCAGAATTATGCCCAAAGATGGCCCTTATTCCAGCGGGCTCTTTTTTAATGGGTGTAAACGATGGCCATAGGGTAACCATCGCCAAACCATTCGCGATGGCAAAGTATGATGTTACGCGCGCAGATTATGCTCGCTTTGTTGCTGAGACGAATTGGAAGTCTGAAGACCATTGCTGGAAAGGCGATGACCATACAGGCCCTTCCGGCATTAGCGAGGACGCCAATTGGCGCTCCCCCGGCATAACCCAATCTGATTTGGACCCGGTAGTGTGTGTCAGTTTCGCAGATGTCCAAGCTTACATTGAATGGCTCAATCGAAAGACACACCAGACCTATCGTTTGCCGTCTGAGGCGGAATGGGAATACGCCACCAGAGCGGGGAGCATAACGACATATTGGTGGGGCCAAGACATCAATCGGGGGTGCGAGTTTGACAACTTATTCGATACCGGCTCGTTGAACCAACATGTGAGTGACCGAGAAATCAGTTTTGCGATTTCTCACCTTTACGTGGCTGCAAATTGTTCTGATGGCTATTTGACGTTCTCACCCGTTGGCGCATTTAAGCCCAATCCTTTCGGCCTCTACGATATGGTTGGAGACGCAAGGCAATATATGGCTGATTGCTGGCATGTAAGCGTTGTGGATGCACCGAGCAACGGCAGCCCGTGGATAGCTCCTTCCTGTAGGTATCATGTGATTCGCGGCGCAGGTTGGTATGAAAGTGCCTGGCAAATGTCTCAGTCTGGATATCGTAGCACCTGGGGTGGGCAGGCGCACTTTGACTTAGGGTTTAGGCTCGCCAAGTCTCTTTGACATTGTGGCTGATTGCACCCTGGCCAATGTCCTGATGATCTTACCACCCCTCGGCGAACGACCGCTTTTGGCGCAAAGCGGACATTGCGAATGTCACGAAATTGGTAGGCTCACCTTCCTGATGTTGAGGTCTATATGCCCGGCTGCAAACGGAATGGTCTAATTGAGCGGAACATTGTGCTCGGCCATACACTGCCGGAATACATATTTGGCCTGCTGGTCAACGTTCATAAAGCCGTTGTCTTCGACCTTGCCCGTTGCCGCGTTGTAGTAGGCGTCAAAATGCTTGTAGGAGTCACCGTATGCTGGGTTTGGGTCTGGCATGTTGCGGACGTACAGAACACAGTCAGCAATCACCTTCTTTATCACCGCGCTTATGGCAGGTTTTTTTGGGGAACTTGCCTGTTGACCGAATGTGGGCAGAGTTGCCGTAGCCATTAGGAATACCGCAGCCACTAGCCTTTTCATTTTATAACCCCTTCCAGCCCTCAACGGCGGCGACAACGCTAGCCACGGCGGCAACCAGTGAAAGCGCCAGCAGGACGCTATAGCCGATCCTGTCCATCAAGATACGCCAGCGGATGACCGCTACCAGTTCCACCCGGCTTATCAGACCGTCGCTGAGGCGAAGTAGATCGTCACTGGTGCCTTGGTAGATGCGGCGTAGGTCGTCGGTGGTGTAAAGTTTCAAATCGGCGGCGTTGCGGCCTGAGATTTTCCGCAAGACGCAAATTACATCCCACCATGTCATCAAGTGGACGGTCTGCTTCGGGCCGGGGATTGCCATAGGCACAGCATACCCGATTTTCAGTCAGCGCTAGACCTGTCGGGCAGCCGGTTGCCGGAAAAGCACGATGGGGCCGCCAAGGGGCCCCCGGCACGTCGCCAATTTTTCTAGGTGAACTCGCCTATCGGCTCGCCAAGCCTTCGGCTTGGGCTGGCGCTCGGCCTATGCCTCAGGCGGCAGGACGCTCCAGCCCAAGCCGGTCCCGCAGCCGCCGGACTGACGTTTCATGCCAGCGACCGCCCTCGCGGCGCGTTTCGATTCCGTTGTCGTTAAGCTGCTTCGCAATGGCCTTGTCACTTAGACCTTGGGCGACGTAGGGAGCGATAAAGTCTTTCATTCCATTTGCGAACTTGTCCGCCGCCTGTTCCGCGCCCTCAACTGCCGCCACATTGCCATACAGGGCGACATGCGCGACCAATGGGGCCGCTCCGCCGGGCCCGCCTAGCTTGATGCCACGCGCAACAGCAGCCGCCAGCGCCGCCTTGGTTCGGGCTGAGATTGCCCTAGCCTCCTCCTCAGCCACCACGGCCATAATGCCAAGCTGTAGGGTGCTGGCGTGGGGCGTATCGGCAAAGACCACCTTGACCTTGGAGTCGTCCAACAACGTCAGAACCTCGCTGGCGCGCCTGCCGATGCGGTCCAGCTTCGCCACTACAAGCGTTGACCGGGTAGCCTTTGCCAAGGCTATGGCCCTTTTGAGCGCCGGGCGGGCCTTTAGGCCGGACTTTACCTCCCTGAAGCTTTCGACAACGCGGGCATTGTGGAAGGCCACGTAGTCAGCCAGCAGCTTGTCCTGAGCCGCCATGCCGAGCCCGTTCATGCCCTGTGTCCGGGCCGTGCTGACGCGGGTGTAAGTCACCACCTTTTTGACCGTTTGCAGCATAAACACAATCTCCCTAACGCCCGTTCGGGAGATTGTGTGGCATGGCATTGTGAGGGAGTCAAACGGGGTCCGGGGGCGATTTGGCCGGTCTGGCTGGCTTGACTGCATCGGTTGAGCGCAGCCGCCCGCGTGGCAGGGCGCGAGGATCGCGCCGGAGGCGCGGGCCGAGTTAGCAGGGCAGACAGGACCGCCGGAGCCGCCCTTAGCTGCCCCCGCAAAAGCCAAAATAAATAGGATTATTCTCCGTGTACGGACTTTCTACAGGCGGTGACGGGCAGGAAAGCTGATTATTTGGCCGATGAATCTGCTGGGTACGTGTTTACACCGGATACTTTGGTACCAACCCATCTTGGGGCGAGAAATGCCAGCGGAGGGGCACAAAAAAGCCCCTTCGCAGCAGAGCAGTGCTGCGAAGGGGCCGAGCGGTTGAGCGTCAAGGGGATGCGGCGGTGTTGCAAGTCGCGGCATAGCTGCCGACGCGGACCGTTGGACATAGTATCTCGCGCATCGCGGGACAGGTCAACGAATCCATGTACGCGCTTCGCGCGCTTGCCCGCCTGCGGCGGCAAGTCTGCGATCATCACATCGGAAAAGGCGAACAGCCCGCGCGGTGTGAAGGCGCGCGGGCCGCTCGGATCGTCCGGAGAGGGGCAGACGATGTTCCGGTAAATCCGGGGGCGCTTGGTATTATTGTCCCCTGTCCCCCCAGAATTCAAAGATTTGAAATCTACTTGAAAACGATACGTAACGCCCTCCGTACGTATGGCGGGGGGTACGCGCCCCCCCGTTCCGTTGGGGGGACACGGGGGACAACATCATTCCGGGCTGCGTTCGTAACCCCGCTTCGGATTCTTTTCTCCATCTACGCGAGGCTTCACGCGCCGCCAGCCGAGGCGCCTCAGAATACCGCCAATCCTTTTCGCATCGGTTTCCCTCATTTGCAGCTTTTCCAGCCCAATGGCGTCTTTAAGAATTTCGGCAGAGGTCACAAACAACAAACCCGGGTTTGCCGCCAAATAGGCTGCGACCAAATCTTCCCACGGTTCCTCGACCGTCCGCGAAGCTTGGATTGCGCGGGCAACCTCCCAGAGGTTTTCCGGCAAAACTGTGGAGTAGCCGTCGCGATACATCGCCAACGCCTCCGCCCACAATTGCAAACGGTCCCGTTCAAACTCTGTCGGCTTCAAATCTGTTGTTTCCACCGGCAGGTACCGGCGATTGCCTGTTTTGTCCTGCAAGTAGATCGACTCATTGGTAGTGGCGATAAAGATTCCCCTGCGAGGAAAATCCTTAACTGCACGACCATAGGGCAGGCGAATGCGATCTGTCTGCCGCGAGTTAAACGCCTTCATCGCGTTCAAATCGGCCCGCGAGGCAACATCTAGTTCCGCCCATTCAATGATGTTCTTTCCCTGAATCTTTTGAATCGTGTCCTTGCTGCGCACGTCTCCAATATCCGGGTCAGCGTAAAATTCTCCGCCAAGGGTCCGCAACATAGCGGACTTGCCCTTGCCCTGAATCTCGCCTTCTAAAACGAGCATAGTGTCAAACTTGCAGCCCGGCTCATATTCGCGCTTGATTGCGCCTACAAGCGTGATTGACCCAGCGGCGCTAACATACGCGCGTTGCTTCTGTTTCCATTCGCGCTCCTCCTTGGAGTCGCTGTCCTCGTCCTCAGGCGATACAGCGCCAAAATACACCGCTAAAAAAGTCGGAACCCGCTTAATGCCGTCATGCTTGGGAAGGGATTCGAGAAACTCCCTAAATGGCGCGACCGGATTTTGCTGACAGAGTGTTTCGACAGCTTCCCAGACATGCTGCTTCGTAAACTCGGCATCGGTATTGAAATGCAAGAAATCGCGGATTTCGATGGCAAGCTTGTCATCCATCGTTTCGCCGAAATGTGACTTAGACCACGGAACGGAGTGGCCACGAAAGAGATAGTCGCCCGTTGTAATGTCATAGGCGAAACCCCAATCCTGCTTTTCGAGTAGCAAAAGTGCGTTTGTGTAAGTTGGCCGAATTGAACCATCATCCTCGATACTGACCGAGGGCGGAATAACGAAACCAAGCGTGGTCCGCTTCGCCATTGCCTTTTGCTTCTTTGATAGCTTTTTTGCGCTTCGCTTTGCTCGATCAATTTCATTGCGGCGTTCGCGCTTCGCTTCGGCCGCTTCCTCAGGTGTAAGGCTAACCGGAACATCCTCAAAAATGTTCTCGGTTTGATTAGTGTCAGTAATTGCTTTGGTCATTTTCTTCACACTGCATTACAAAAGCTCGCGCCCGTTCGATTGCGCGAGGCAAATCCGGTCCGGACATGTAGCGCCTGACATCGCGTCCCGGACCTTTGGGCGCGGTATCAATCATCATCCTCAGCGCGGACATGATTGGTTCATCCGGCGCGTCAACGCCGGACATAAAGAAATAGCGGATTGCGTTTTTGTAGATCGGTTTGTCAAAGCCGCCGAAGCCGGGGCCGTCGCCGATAAGCAACGACGCCGGATCGTGTTCGCGCTTAACGCGCGGGCCGCGACTAACTGGCGATGATGTACGCGGGCGCTCTGACGTTTCGCCGTCCAAATCCTTTTTCGGAAGGAACTCCCACCATGCAGCGGGGCATTCCGCCAGTTCAACCTCGCCCGGAGCGCAACCGGGAGACCACTGGTAGCGCGGGCCATACGAATGAAGGTTGCCGGGGATGACCGCGTATCCATGCCACCCACGGACATCAATTTTCGGGTAGCCGGGTAAACCCTGTTGGTTCATCCGGTCATCGCTGCCGGGCGGCGGGCGAAGCCAGATATGCTCCCCGCCATCAGGACGCCCAGACCTCACCCGCCACGTATTACGCGGCAATGTGCCGAGTACGGATTCAGCCTTTGCAAGAGACGCGCGACCTTCCTCTCCATCCACATCAATAATGACAACCCCACCATCGCGGCCAGTTAAAATCAGCCAGCCGGGATTGCGCTTGCGGACATGCCATGACGCGATGACTTGAGGGCTGGATGACGCCCTGAATTGAAACTTTCCGATTGCTGGCTTTTTTGTTTCCCGGACACCGGGGAAGGGACGCAAGCCGTGCTCTGCACCAAGCAACAAGGCCACCGGGAGCGGATGCGGCGCGCGATAACCCGCGCCTGCAATGCGGGGATCGAGGTTTTGAGACACGAGGGCGCGCTCGACGCGCGCAATGGCTTCGGAGTTCATGCTTGCAACACTATTCAGCGCCGCGCCGTGGGGCGCGAACGGTTACGGCGTTAGGTGCCTTGGAACCTTGATCCCATTAGCCTGCTTGGTTGGATAGCGGCTGCGGCGGGATCGCCGTGGGGGTCCATTGGGCGGACCCCATCCCTAGAAAATCAGACTGCCAGACTTTCTGGCGCTGTCAAGAATTGCGACTAGCCCACCGCCACGTCCACGATCCGCACCGCCAACGCGGCGAGCGATCCGGGCTTATCCATGAGTATCTTTTGCCCATCAATATGAACCGCCATGCCATCTACCTTGACGCCCACAACGCGGCCCTTGCCGCTGGACTCGGTCAAATAGAGCAAGCCGCTCGCCCGGCTGGTGCCCAGTTCCAGACTGAGCCGGACGTTGAAGCCTTGCGTTTCTAGGCTGGATTGGGCCGCCGTAATCGCGGCGCAAAGAGTGGAGCGGACGAGCGACTCCATCGCCAGCCCGTCCGGGGCGGTTGCATCAAGTGCAGCGATTGCGTTCATGACAGAGACCGCCCTTCCGCCGCGCCGCGTGATACAGGAGCGGAAAATGCCGACGCTTGGGCCTCAGCCATGCAAATCAGTGACATCAGGTAATCAGCCAACCTTTGGGTACCGGACGCCCCGGCCAGAAATAGCTCGTCGCCCCCGATGCGCAAGCAACTCACGCCGGTGATTTTGACCGGGTACGTAAAGGAGTCGCGGCCCACCTCAATCCGCAGCAGCGCCGCGTTCGTTTCTTTCATAAAATCGAGCGTGACGTGCGTCGCGCGACCTTGACGGATCAGGTACTGGCAAAGTTCGGCGACCGTTGCCGCGAGCAACCCGCGTGACGTTGCGTTGCCATTGCTGCCGCAGCCGCCGGCATAATGCGTCAAGTTCGGCGCAAAAAGATCGGGCGCTGCGGCCTTGGACTTAGCCATTTGCGCGCTTCCTATGCCGCCGCGAAACCTCCGCCAGCGTAGCCACAGCTTCCAGCCTCTGCTTCGCAGACAGGCGGTGCTTTTGGGCCGCTGGGACTGGCGATGGTGGGTAGCGCGTTTCCAGCACGAGCAGATCAGCGGGCGTGCAATCTAACTCGCGGCAGAGCCGCGCCAGACGGTCGAAACTGATGCACTGGACGCGCCCACGCTTCATCTGGGAAAAATTGCTTTCGCGCACGCCAATGGCCCGCGCAACGTCGCGGCCCGTGCGACCGGAACGCGCCAGCATTTCTGCCAAACGGAATTTGACGACCTGCATTAGACCCTCCCTTCGGCGCGAGCGTTGGCGAAATGGAGCTTCTCGACCGGCGTCATCTTTGCGAACGCGGCGCGTTGCGCAGCAGTCAACGGGGGCGGCGTATAAACATCGCGCTTCTTGGGGCGGAAAGTTTGTTCCCATTCCGCAACGCTTTGTTTCAAGGCGGGCGGCAACGTGCTGATGTCTCCGGCGGGCAAGACCACCGCCAAATCGTCGTAGCAACCCGGATTTTTGGCTGAGTGGTCCGCGAACCATGCCCTGACATCGCGGACCGTGATGTTATCGCGGAGGGCTTCCGCAGCCGCATCGCGGAGCTTTACGCGGTAGTCGGCGCGCGCACGCCATGCGGGCGAGGCAGCGCCATCCTCGGAAATCAGGGCTTCTATTGCAGCGGTGGCGGCTTCGCGCCGCGCGCGGCGCGCGGCGTCATCATCGTAAATACCCATTGGGGGCGGTCCTTGTAGTTAGATTTTGCGGTAAATCCCGGACCACGCCCCGCGCGGCACACAAACGGCGGGCCGCACCCCATTTAGGCGGGCGCGGTTTTTCATCCGTTTTTGTAGGATTTAGTCAGTATGCATACTTTCTTTCTTCTGTCAAGAAATGGATCAAGGAATCCATCATAGAGACAAGTCGGGGCAATGGCTTAGCCCCATTTCACGCAATTCTTGCAAACCCAATCCGGAGGTGTATTACCTTTATAAATGAGCCGCCGCCCCGCCCTGACAAATCCCTTTCGCTTCTTTGCGCACGAGTCTGACCGCTACATCGCGGCCTTGGCAGCATGGGCGGAGACCTTTGAAGAGGCCGTATCTTTCAACGGTCTCACGTTCAGCCGCGCCAAGTTAGCTAAAGATGACTGGCTGGCTATTCAAAAGGCATTTATGAGGCCAGCTTAAGCGTCACGCCCTTCTTGCTATCGGGCTTGCCATTACGGATGGGTACGGAGAAGCACTCCCGCAAACCCTTTTTGACATACAGGGTTCGCGCGTTCTTGGTGGCAGGGAAAGTCACCGCAACCGCGCCATGCCAATCCCCACTAGCTGGGTTGAAGCTGATCCCGGCGACGGTGCGCTTTAGAAGCTGGTGCAGCCGGGAGCGCAGATCGTACAGTTCCGCCTCCCGTGCCCGGTGGGCCTTATCCAAACGTTCGAGTCCGTCCTGTACCTGCTTAAAGTCATGTTCGGCGGTCTTGGCCCGGTCGCGCTCTTCCTCAATCTGAGTCTCTAGGGCAGTGAGGTCCGCAGTCGCTTTGTCAACGGTGGCTTGGATCACGTTAAGCCGCGCCAGCAGCGCCGGTTGCTTGGAGTTCTGTTCCAGCGCGTCCAAGATGTTTTCCCGCCGCTTTTTCGCCTGAGCAAGATCGTCTTCGGTTTCCAGCTTGGAGTCTTCCAACAGCCGGAGTTTTTCGCGGGTGTCGCGGGTCAGGTCCGGGAACAGTTCGGTAAAGTTCAATTCCTCCAAGCAGAGGATCAAGAGCGCCTCAACCGGCCCATATCGCCACGCCCGCGCCTTGCAATTCGACATGGCGCGGCGGGTATTGCTGCAAACCAGATAGGCGCCGCCCTTGGACCCCGTTCCCTTGTCTACAAAGTGCATGGTAGCGCCGCACTGTCCGCAGACCGCCAAGCCGGAAAACAGATTGGTAAAGTGCTGGCCTTTCCTGCCGGTGGGGATGCGGCGGGACGCGCGGGAGCGGCGGGCGCGTTCAAAGGTGGCGCGGTCCACCACTGCCGGGAAATAGCCGGGGATTGGCTCGCCATCAGGGACGCGCGTTTTCTTGTTATCTGTAAATTGCGTCTTCATGGGCTGGAACACGCCTGTCACAGCCTCGCTTTCAAGAATCTTTTGAATGTAGGACGGATGCCAGCCCTCGGAGTCGCCGAAGGTGGGAACCTTGTCGGCATTGAAGCGCCGGGCAATGACGCTCTTGCCGTGGCCTGCGATGGTCATTTCAAAAATGCGGCGGATTACCTTGGCGCGTTCCCTGTTAACAGCGAATGTTTTGCGGTCGCCTGCCAACGTCAGCCATGCGGGGGCGCGGGCAGTGAGTTTCCGGCCATCGGTTTGTGCCTTGTTGCGGTTCGCCTGCCATGCCGCGCGGAGCCGCTTGGATTTTGTTTCGCTTTCCTCATGCGCCCGCTGCATGATCGTAAGGGCAAGAAGCAGGTCGCCGAAATTGTCTAGGGAGTCGGCGTCATAAACCTTGCCGTCAAACAAGGTAACAACTTTGATCCCTTTCTCGATGATGTCGGAAAGCTGTCGCAGGGCGATCATTACCCTTTCCCGCGAAAGGCGGTCCAGATTTTCGACAAGCAAATAACTGCCCTTCCGAATCCTCCCCGTCTCAATCGCCTTGAGAAACGCAGCGAACGCGCCGTCCTGAGCGTGTTTTCCCCGGAAGGCGGAGACGCCTAAATCTCGAAGGCTCAAGGTTTCGTCTAGGTCCAGCTTATGCCGCGTTGCATACTGGCGAGCCGGTTCCGTTTGGCGACGGTAGGAATCGCCCTTCATTTGTTCCGGGCGGCTAAACCGCAGGTATGAGTAGGCTTTCGGCATTTTCATGCCCTCCCGATAGCATCCGGGTATAAAGACTACAACATGCTGATGATCGGCCCGCCGGGCGCCGGCAAATCCATGCTGGCGGCGCGGCTGCCGGGCCTGCTGCCGCCGCTGGATGCGCGCGAGGCGCTGGAGATTTCTCTCATTCAATCGCTGGCGGGGATGCTGGAAGGCGGCGCCATTTCGCGTGCCCGTCCTTTCCGCAACCCGCACCATTCCGCCTCGATGGCGGCGCTGGTGGGCGGCGGGCTGAAAGTGAAGCCGGGCGAAGTCAGCCTCGCGCATCTGGGCGTGCTCTTCCTGGACGAATTGCCGGAATTCGCCGCCATTATGGCGCTGACGCACCTAGAGCCGATGATCGGCTTCCCGAAATAGTATGGTGTCCTTACCCTTCCGATCCGGGACGTAATCCCACCTCTGGGCGGCCTTTTCGATATAAAGGCGGGCCGAGCCAGGTTTTAGCCTGAGTTCTCGATCCACGTCATCATACCGAATTGCGCGGGTATTATCTGCTGCCGCTCGCGCTCCCATCCAGGACTGAATGAGAGAAGTGCAGTCGTTGGGATCAGAACAAAGCTCCTCCTGTGTCTCCGCTACGCTGGGCGTCTGGGCGGCTATGGCTCTGAAAGAGCCTAGTTTGACGATAGCCTTTCTGATGCGGTTGCAGGCCGGACCCAAGGCTGCCACGAGATTTCCGTCCTGCCGATCCGGATCGAATGATGCGGGAGTTAGCCCGAGAAGATCGGTGGGAAGGTGCAAATCATCCACCCCCCTGGGGACGACGAGGAAGCACCGCTCGATCCCAAGCCGACCAGCAAACAAACCAAGCTCAAAAATTACATTGTCGCGCACCGTTCGGGCGGCTTCGTTCCTAATCGCGGAGATATCGTCTGGCGACAAAATGAACAGGCCGAAGTCGCTATCCTCAAGTACGTCCACGAGTGAGGCCATGGCAGTTCTGGAAGGCAAGAATACGCCCTGGGACCAGACTGTGACCTCCACATCATGCTCAAGACTCTCCTGAGCGGCATATGCGAGGTCAAGCTGCTCTCCAGAGGAGCCAATGAACATTTTCGGCTTCGCCATGTTAGGTCCGTTGCGCTTGCTGAATGTATACTTTAGCAGCTTTGTGCCGCACTCCGGGGGCCGGACACGAAGCTATCCACTGGCTTGTGGGAGGGCCTACGCGGCTACAACAGAGGCATTAAATAGCCGCTCGATGATTTCACCGCAAAGCTCAATCATTTCGCGAGACCCCCAAGGGGTCAGGTGCATCGTGCCATGCATGAGGTTATTTCGAGTTACCCTCAACGCGTCTAGCAAGAACAGCTTGCCATCCCGAGTAGGCGCGGGGACTTCAAAATCTTTCCGATCCAACCAGCCTTGCCCGATGGCGATGTTGAAAAGTTGAAATAGCCCTTGAGCCTCAACCAATTCCCCTTCAACTTTAACCCGGGCCTTAAGGGCCATCTCTAGGACGGAATACGCGTGCTGCTCGGCGACCGTCGTTAGCTCGTAGTCAAACCAAGCGCAGACAAATACGTGACGCGCAACATCAAACTGCTCACGGATTTTTTCGGGGACGGCGTCACTCAGACCTAGGTCGGCCATCAGGCCATGCTGATCCTCTTTGGTCCAGAGGATGGGTCTGCCATTCACTAGATCGATACCGGATACCATATTAGTGTACCGGCCATCGGGCGCGAAGAATTCGTCAACCGGCTTAAACTTCGCCATAGCGCATCATCCGCACTCGGACAGCGCCAAAAGATTGTCATTCCAATATCCATCAGCGTGGGTGCGGACATACGGGCCATTCGGTCCGTTGACAACGCCCACGTCGGCACGCTTGCCGTTCACAAGCGTGTAAAACGTGTTGGTCCTCGCATTGATGGAATTGACGACCTGTTGGCGCGGCCACTTCCACGTGGCACCCCCAAGATGCGTGATGCCTTCGTGGGTATTGTTGCGCGGCTGCTTGTTGATGCAGGTAACCTGAACGTCTGCCATGGTGGCATCTCCAACTAGTTGATGGTGTATTCCTTCCAGGGGATCGCGCGGAGCGGCACATTCGACATGAACCTCGCGATGTCGCGCCGCCCATAGTAGGTGGGGCGACCACGGCCATCCTGGGCCATCAAGACAACCGGGGTCCCGAACACCGGAGAGAAGCTCTGAACGGCCCTATCGGCCTCGAAACTGTTGCTGACAACGTGGGGCTTCACGATCACGACAGCGAAGGTGATCCCCTGCTCGCGGATAACCGCACCCTGAACTCGCATGACACCTAACCCTTCGGCGGATAGGGGTCATGACCATGGGAATCCCTGTCCCTGATCTGCCCGTTACGGCCATGGATCACCAATTCCGAGTGCTGGTGCTGCGAAATCTCGCGAGCTTCGCGGATCGCGTCACTCTGATGCTCATGGACGGAGGTCGCGCGGGAGTTGCCCTCACCCTTTACGGCCCAGCCGCCCTCGTGGGGCACGACGTGCTGATTCTTGCCGGTCATTGAAGTTCGCCTTTCCGGGCCCAGGCGCTCCCCTGAACCCGCTAACCAATGCTCCAGACGGTCTGGAAGCCCCCACCCCGGACTCAGTGGTCAAAGGCGGTAAGAAATAAGGCATAACCGGGAATATTCGTCAAGTAGCACACACGCCTAAGAAATTACTGTGTATACCACAAACTCTCACGTGTGCTTGACGCACAGAATCCTGTGGGGCAGTTTGCCGCAATGCCTGAAATGCAACTCTACAGACAGCTGGGGCGCAAAATAGCGGCCCGGCGTGACGAACTGCATCTGACTCAAGCGCAAGTCGCCGTCCATTTAGGCCTCACACGAGCGTCACTCGCCAATATCGAAAGCGGAAGACAGCGCATAATGCTGCATCAACTTTTTCGATTAGTTCACGCACTCGAGCTTAAATCGATTTTGGATTTGGTGCCCTCAGACTGGGTGTTTGAAGATGAACTGAAAGCACCGGCATTCCATGGAAGCGCCATGAACCAACGTGAAGAAAGTTCAGTTCATCAGTTTTTACGTAAAGCCTTAGCCCCAGAAAAAAATCGAAAAATCAAAACATGAACACCTACGAAATCGATCCACGCCAGTCGGCGCTTGACCTTCTTTCAGAAAATAGCGTGACCGCCTTTCCCGTCGCCGTCGAAAAAATAGCTAGAAATATGGGAGTAAAAGTTGAATACGCTCCGCTGGAGCAGGAATTATCGGGACTAGCTCATATTCGAGATGGCGTACCAATCGTTGGAATAAACGCCTTACACTCTCCAGTGCGCCAACGCTTTACGTTAGCCCATGAATTAGGACATGTTCGTTTACACTGGCAGCTATTAGAAAAAGCGGTGCACGTCGATAAGGGCTCTCTTAGAAGAGATTCGCTATCCTCTACAGGAACAGACCCAGTCGAAATAGCAGCAAATGCGTTCGCTTCAGAACTTCTGATGCCAACGTTCCTACTAAAGGAAATTGTTGGAGAGCGGAGCGTGGACCTAGAAGATGATTTGTTAGTGCAAGCATTGGCAAAAAAGTTTCGCGTGAGTGAAGCAGCCGTTAGATATCGAATAGGCCCAAAGACTTGAGGATTGCTTGAGTTACGTCTTCTACGATGTTGAAACAACCGGCCTTAACACTCGCTTCGATCAAATCACTCAGTTCGCCGCAGTGCGAACCGATCAGGACCTTAATGTAGTCGAGCGATTTGAAATCCGCCTTCGCTTATCTCCACACATTATCCCGTCTCCTGGCGCA
This sequence comes from uncultured Rhizobium sp., assembly GCA_964572805.1. Taxonomy (GTDB): domain Bacteria; phylum Pseudomonadota; class Alphaproteobacteria; order Micropepsales; family Micropepsaceae; genus Rhizomicrobium. The sequence continues at coordinate 117,667 of CAZNGO010000043.1, forward strand.
CTGAGAATCACGCGGTGCGCTATCTCTTCACTTATAGATGCTAGTCTGCCCTCGCCTTACGAGGGCGTGGGCCAAATCTATGCGAAATTGAGCAGTTGGCCCCCATCTGCCTACATTGGATACAACTCAATAAGCTTTGACGAAGAGATACTGCGCCACTCTCTATTCCAGTCGCTGTATTACCCATATTTGACAACCGGCAAGGATAAACTGCGGGCGGATGCATTAGGCCTAATGCGGGTTGCCGCAAGTCTGCGCCCCGATGCGCTAAAGCCAGGAGTAAGTCAGGAGGGGAAAGCTAGCTTTAAGCTTGTGGACCTTGCCATAGCGAACGGCATTCCGGTTGCAAAGGCGCACGACGCGGCAGTTGACGTGGAACTGACCCGGTCCCTCTGCAAGCTCATCAAGACTAATGCAGACGAATTATGGTGGCGGTTAATCCGCTTCGGGAAGAAAGCAACAGCCGAAGAGTTCATCAAGGGCGAAGCAGTTTTTGCGTTTTGCGAAGTAAGAAAAGGCAACAGCGCAAACGTGAGGATTGCGACGAGATTTGGGCAGCCCGACAAACCGGGCAACACACACTACGCTCTTGACTTGAGTTGCGATCCGAAATCGCTGGCAACACTTACCATTGAGGCACTAGCCGAAAAATTCTCTGAGCGTCAATCACCTCTGATTTCAATCAAAGTGAACGCATCTCCTTCCATGTGTTCATTGCACGAATGCGAACCGGAAATGCTTGGAGAACTTAGCATGGATCAGGCGGAACGGCGGGCGGAGGTTTTGCTTAGTGATACTGCCTTATTGTCTCGCTTAGAGGCCGCCGCTCGCTCTCTTGAAAAGGATTGGCCCCAAAGCCCTTATGTAGAAGAGCAACTCTACGGGGATTGGAAAGCCTCTGACGCTGACAAGCAGCTACAAGCGACTTTCCATCAGGCGTCGTGGTCTGACAAGGCAAGAATTGCTAGCCAGTTTAACGAGCCGCGCTATAGGCGCGTGGCGCAAAGGTTGGTGTACTTCAATAGTCCCGAGCACCTTTCTGAAAAGGCGCGCAACGCAATTTGCATTGAGATTGATCGCCGCTTGCGTGAACCGCTATCCGTGAAGACGCCCTGGCTTACGATTGCCCGAGCGCACGCGGAGCTAGACAACATCCTTGCTGAGTGCGCGGATGAATCGGAGCGGATACCACTCCTTGCTTACCGCGAATATTTGGAAGGCCGCTTCGGCCCTCGCGCTTGAGGAGACTGATTTACATGGTCTTTGGTGTTAGTCAATTTTGGCCGGACTTGGTCGCGATTTATCAGCGACCAGCGCATTGGCCCCTCTGTATCCAGGCGTATTGTACGGTCAACTTTGGGCATGAGCAGGCCATAAACACGCGCTTCGATAATTGCGATATTTGATTCGCCAGTAAGACCGAGACGGGCGGCAACGATCTTTGCAATATCGCGCGTCTTCATCGGCGCGTCCGAAGTTTGAAGAATCGAATAGATGTGTAGGGCATACACCTTCCTTTTGGCAGGTTGGGGCTTTGCCGCCTTGATGCGACAGATTGCGAAATCAGGGTCGAATTGAAGAAGGGCCCCCGCAATTTGACCCATTTTCCGCCGTCGGTCTTCTTGAATTTTTCCAATCTGGTAATACGCCTCATCCATTTCAGCTAGCGTCAATGCGGTTTCGCTTTGTCGCTCGGCAGATTTGTATTCGCCCAGAAGGCGGGCATACCGTTTTGTCAGTTGCGAAATTACATGTGGCCGCCCCATTTCGATTCCCGCAATGGTAAAACTGGTTTGTCCGTATCATTCAGGCCTAAGGCGACATTTCGCCCTTCGAAAGTTGATGACCTGGGCAGGGGTGTTCTTTTCAATATGCTTTTTTAGCAATGTCCGTACGGCGACCTCTGGATGCGGCGCAGTTATTGAACGCCTTCCGTTAAAGTAGCCTACGAACCTCGAGGGCCCTCTGGTCCTTCTTTTACGGATTACGAATTCATCCTGCCCGCGCCGAAACGAGCAGACGTATGGATGTCTACGCACGGGCTGGTTTCCTTTTGGATCGCTTTCGCCAATAGCCATCCCATCCCTTAGATGTCGGATGCAGAGCAGTGGCTGTCAGGACCTGGTTGAACTGCGCTCCGTTGTCTACGCGCCGAAAGTCTTCCCGCCAGTTGTATTCGTGTGCGTAGTTGGCAAGGTGCCTATCCGCAATTCGATGATATACACCCCTGATACCACGCTTGATACGAGAGTTGTGTCCTTCTACCCAGTTGGTGTGGACCCCTTTTATGACGTACGCGACCGAATGGTTGACGTGCTTAACATCGGAAAAATAGGCGTGGAGTTGTTTCCAGTGTGCTGCTTCGTCTGTTCGCACCTTAGCCTTTGGATGGAGAGACCTCAGGATATCGGGAATCGCTTCGCTTTCGTGCCTGTAGACGAATGAGCGCGACCGGCCACCGCTCCGGCGCTCGCGCATCGTCACGATGGTCTGTTTCTTGCGTCCGACACCCCTCAAATCGCGACGCTTGGATTTCTCATTGGCCTTTTTGATGTGGCCTCCGACTTCGGTGCCATCAATTTCCACAATCCCCGAGAGCAACTTCTGGGGCTGAAGTGAGCCCAGCACCTCCCTCAACTTATGAGCTAGGACGAAGGCTGTCTTGTAGGAGATGCCCATCTCGCGGCTCAGATGGAGCGCGGCATGGCCGTTTGCCGCGTTCACGAAAATTGCGATGGCCGAAAGGATGTCGCGCATAGCCATTTTCCGGTCGGCGAAAATCGTTCCGGAGGTGAGGGAGAACTGGTGACCGCAATCCTTGCACTTGAAGATCGGACGGCTCTCGTACTCATAGACCGCGATGCAGCCGCATTCTGGACAAAAGGGGGCTCCGCAGTTCTGAGCAAAGCGCACTGCCCGGAATGCCGCCCTGGCGTCCTGGTCGCTCATCCTGGCGATCTCCAGGACGCTTAGAGTCCTGGCCTTTGAAGACAGGAGGAAATGCTGAGATCGGTGGCTCATTGTTTTCCGGGCATAAGCATTGTATTAGATGCAATAGCATGTATTATGGCGGAAGTCAATGCAAAAGCATCTTATGTGATGCGAAGACCCAGGAGGCAGGGAAATGGCGCTTGATGCAGACCAATTCGCAGGTGAATGGGCTAAGCGAGCAATCCGCGCAGAAATGGCGCGGCGCAGCCTTACCTACGATGACCTCGCGCACATGCTGGACAACGTAGGTGCTTATGAGGACCCACACCCTCTTCGCAATAAGGTCGCTCGGGCGACATTCAGCGCCTCATTCTTCGTCCAGTGCCTCGCGGCAATGGGGGTCAAGACCCTGAACATTGATCTGCTCGAATCTTATCGTGAAGCGAAGTATGAGGATGAACTGGAAGCGAACGATAAGAAGAAGCCCCTACCTTCTCATAAGAAGTAAGTGATCGATCCTTTATCCCGAGGCAGACCAAAAGTTTAGCGAGGGGCGCTGCACGGAGAGCCAGGTTTCGAGAAGCTCCCCAATTTGCTGTTCAGGCAACCCTAGAATTTAACTTCCCGATCATGCTCCGCTTTTTCCAATGCTTCGTCACCCCTTACGAATTCTGAGCTCTTTGCGGTGATGGAGCCCGGTCCAGTTAAGCTGGTGCCGCTGTTGAATCTCAGTTCGGCCCCTGTAGAGAAGCGCCAAGAGGCATAGATGACATTCAACCTTGCGCCATAAGCATTGCTCAGTTCCTCGACCGAAAGCATGGTTGGCTCGCCGTATTTCCCCGAAAGCGCGGCCAATATTCCCTCTGGGGGTAAGGCATGATTGGTGCTGATGCGAATGCCTTCTAGAATCGGGCCGTTTAATGCCACCTCCAGCATGCTCGCTTCAACGAAGTCGGGAAATGGTTTGGAGGATATAAGACCATTTACGTCAAAATTCTTTGCCCAAACGCCAAAAAGCGAATCCGTTTTCCCGTAACACATCTCTGCGCCGGGCGGCATCGTGACGTAGATGCGATACTGCTTCGGCCCGAACAACCGAGACACATCCTCGCGATGCTCACTACAATGGGGCACTGACACCGGCTGACCTAAGGTAAGGCCAAAAACCGACAGGTCTCCTTCGACTATGCGCGGCGTAGGCGGCGGTAAGGGGGCCACTGGCTGCCCAAAGACACTACCTGGTAGAAAGATCAGCGCCGCAACTGCGGCAGCCCTAACATACATCCGCACGTGCCACCTCTAAGTAATTATGTAGGCTATAGCCAGTGGGTTTATAGCCCGTCAAGTGCTGGCCTTGGGGCCATGAAGGGGCGGGCTCTTTTGGCGTGGAATCTCAGGCGGCTACGGGCCGAGCGGGGAATTTCGCAGGAAAGGCTCGCTTATGATGCCGGAGTAGACAGAGCCTATGTGAGCGAGATTGAGCGCAAACGGGGCAACGCTACCGTTGATATGCTTGACAAGCTCTCTGTCATATTGCGCGTGCCCTTGTCCGAATTTTTTAGGGCCATCGAGTCCGGAGCAAAGCGACCTCCGCTACTGAAAAGCGGCAGGCCAAAAAAGAAATAGCGGGCTCACCGATCGGCGTATGGTCCGACAAATTCGCGGACCTCATAAAGATTATACAGAATCTTTTTCCGCATAATTCTGTATCGCTGCCCTTCCCCCAAGGAACGCCACTTTTCTCCGAGCTCGGCGAACTCGTATCCATACCTTTCGTAAATTGGAATTGCCTTCTCATACGCCCAAAGAGTCACTTCGCTGCATCTTGTGGAGCGAGCCCATGTCTCTGCCCACCGAAACGTCGCTGTACCTATGCCCAGCCCTTTAAATTTTTCAGCCGTAGCCCAGGAGTCGATAAGCAAATTGCCGTTTGGTTCGTTTTTAAAACTGACAAACCCTGCGATTTCGTTTTCGTATTCGAAAATGTAGGCTCGCGTGCCCTTGGCCTCTACGTCATATAGCAAGTCACCCGTAGATAGGCCTTCGAACGGCGCGCTCAATGTGCCGATCTTCGCAATCGAATCTGTGTCCTTTAGTTCTCGAAGAATTCCAAAAGGACCGCTTTCAATGAGACGATTGTTCGGGATCGGATCAAGTTCAAAGATGGTCCGGTCCTTGTCATCGATGATGAGGCCAAAAAAATTAGGGACCATCACCGCGCCGCGTTTTAAAACCAACGTATAGGTGATGATGTCTTTGACTTTGGCAGCCTGTAGTTCGTTCACAAGGGCCAGCATAGTTTTTCCGCTATGCACGGCGCTATCGACGACGAGCACAGGTTCGTCGCCTAAGCTAATTTTTTTTATGGGGGGCGTTATTTCGAGTTTTGCGGTCGCTCTATCATATTTTACGCCAGTGAACCTGACCTTGCGTCCGAGCTCTGGGGGAAGCCGCTTGACTATGCGGATAGCCATCTTGGTGCCGGAAACGCCCAAGACGAACCAATTCGTTGGAAACTTGTCTTTGAGAGCGGAGAGCCGGTCAACCAGGTCCTCGCAATAGGCGGTGACCTCTTCAGCTCCCAAATAATGGGTTAGCAAGTTAAGCCCGGCGGCGCAGCCTAGGAGGAAGAATTGGAAAGTCCTCCAATTCCCTGCCTACCTCTTTGAAATAGCAATCGCTGCAATAATGGTCACCCGTGCCATCAGGCATTACTACCTTGCGGCAACCCGTGACAGACTCCTGGAGTGGCTGCGCGCACTTCCCACAGGCCTCAAGTCCGATAAACTTTTCTACGGTTGTTTTACCGGCTTCGATATCAGCGATCAGATCAAACGCTAGCATTGCCGCCATAACGACTTTCTCCGAATTAGGTCGTCTGCCCCCCAAGAAAACTCAGCAGACCAATCCGATTAATCCGAACGCAGCACACAGGCCTATATTGGGCGGGCGGACTTAAACACCCGGTTGACGCTTGACAAGAGCGGCGAATCCCCTCAGGCGCGAATCAACTGCCGCTGAGGGTAGAGGATTTTGCTCGTTCAACAAGATGTAGGGCAATGGCTGTCAAGGGGCGCTACTAATATCATTGGCACTTAATGTGCCACATGTCCACTTTTGAGTCAAGATTCGCGGCTTCTATTCTTTTGAGTCAATAGGTTAAGAACAGCCCCGTAGCCTTCGGGAAGGTTCAACAGCATTATCCCATTTTCCTCTAGCGCTTTTAACAAAGCCGCCTCGTTCGCAGCCGTCATTTTGACTTGGTCATCTCCCACCTCAGCCCTTCTGATGGTTCTTAGGCTCACCCGGCTCGCTTCAGCCAGGTCCTGAGCGCTCCAATTCAACAGCGCCCTGGCCGCACGTAGCTGCGCGCCCGTTAACCTAACCTCTGGAATCTTAACCATCGCAGCAGATCACAATTCCCAGGTGGCACTTATTATGCCATGTGTCACTTCTGAAGCCAATTGGATTAAGTCAATGCTCCCCGATGATCTCAAGCAACTTACCCTGATTCCGGCTCGTACGCTGCGGAAAGGCTTTCAAATCATCCCGCCTGACCCTGGTGTGTATTTCTTCTTCGTGAGGGATGGGCACCGGTTGCTGAAGGCTACAGCCTATTTCGAGACTGGCGAGCACCCGCTTATTACCGTTGGGGACTACACCCACCTGTACACCGGGGCCACTATGAATTTGCGCTTCCGCCTGACTCAACATTTCGTCAGCCCCAGGGAGGAAAACTCCAGCCCTCGAAAAACCTTCATGGCTCTTGAGGAGGCGTTCGGGGTGATCTCGAAAAACACTAAGCGCAAGTTGGACAGGGATGCGCTCACGGATTGGATGTATCGCAATATTCGTGTCGGCTATCTCATCGCCCGCAAACCCTTTGACAGGGAGCGGCAGTTGCTCAAGAGGCACAGCAGTCCTTTCAACATCGCTCACCGTCGTATGGATGAGTACCCGCAGCGGCTGATGTCCTGGCGAGCTATGGCCTATCCACCGTCTGGCAAATAGGTCAGTTGGCTAAGTACTGTCGGGTCTACACGACCCGGCTAAGTCTAGAAAAATGCTGCTTTTCTTGACAAGCCATAGGATTTGGTGTAGGCATTTTCTTAGAAAGTGGGCGTCAGCCCATCTAATTCTCAGACCCCTGTAGCGACCTGAGGCCCTCCGGCTGCTCGTCCTGGTCAGAGATGCCCGACCCCAACAGAGAATGAGTATGGAAGACGTACGACTTGTTTACGCTCGGCAGATCGCGGGGGAGAAGGACGCTTGGCGAAGGCCTGGATCAATTGCATTTGCTGTTCGCACCTTGGAAGAAATGGCGGCTTGTCACCCCGAAGGCAGTCAGATGCGCATTCAGATCGAATACGAAATCAAAAGGCTTTACGCAGCCTCTAAGGAGCCGCCCCTTATGAACCGGGGCATTGGCTAGCCCAGGCAAGTCCGCGAGATTGTCAGCGCGGTGCCATCAACTTCGATCTGCCAATCATGCTCTCGATGCTCTTTGATAGCAAAGCGACCATAGTGAGCCTGTCGATGATGGTTCGCACAAAGCACCATTATGTTTTCTTCGGATAGGGACCCTGCCAGCATAAGTGAAACGGGGTGCACATGGTGAGCTTCGGCGTAAGGCTTGCCAGTGCTTTTCATAAAGGAAATTGGTTCCTTGCCGAGCGCTTCACAAATCTGACAGCGATAGCCCCGAGCTTTCTTAACCTGCTTACCGATTGATCCGCGCTCAATCTCTTCGCTAATTTTCTCCTTTCTCTTGGGGTCAAGATTAGCTGCTTTTCTCTCTAGCTTGCGAACTCCTTGCTTTGTAGAGGCATCCCGCCGCAATCGGACCTCAGAGATATCCAGGCCACTTCGTTTCACGATCTCGTCAAAAGCGCTCGCTTTGAGCGGGATCGACGATGTCTGAAGCGGGACACGCAACCAATCAAACTCTTCACCTGCGGGCAGGCTCCGAGCATCAATTGGGTTCTCGATGAGGTTCGCCAAAAGCCGGACTTTTGCCCGCCACCTTGGCACAGCACCATCATTAGGATCAGCGTAGCCAGAGTCGCCAGTGTCAGGACGGAGCGCGGGAGGCTCAATTACTTCTAAGAGCGCATAAACCCCGGCTGGGCGTTCCTGTCGCATTCTAGTGCCCGGAAGCTTGTTTAAGCGGAGGACGCCAAGATCGCCGATCTGAACCTCATTGCGATTGTGTTCACTTACCTTGTAGAGAGTTTCGTCTTGCTCGCCCCGTAACCAGGCCTCACCGTCCCATCTGCCTCGACGACAGACAAATATCCAATAGCCGGTAGGCGGAAGCCTACGATTTTCTGGGACTGGGATTGGTGGACTAATGGGCCGCAGACCGCCCCTCTCATTCAAGTGCTGTTCGATAATTCGGCGGAGCACCTCTCCATTTCCCTTTCCGACATTGGGGAGCGGCTTGAACCCCTGAATCCAGGGCTTCTTCATTTCCCTCAATACGAAGGAAACGTTCTGCATTCGGTGATCAGTTGATTTGCGTCCTTTGAGGGGACCGGCAATCAACGCTTTACGAAAAGCGGCTTTGCTGTATGGAATTCGCTGCTGTTCTAAGTCGAGCATGTCGAAATAGGCAGCTACAGCCGCCCGCAATTCTTGTTCGCTCCATAACGCGCCAGATACCTGCGCATTTAATTGAGGCCTCAGGCCTGATTGCCTCGCCCCCGGACGGCAGTCCCAATACCTCCGAAGCCTATGATGCTTGGACGGTTCGATGCCAAATCCCTCGCAGTAAGCAAGAAAGAGGCGGTCCAGCCTATCGTAATCCGCATCACCTTTATCCACGTGGTTGCCCAGTATCTCGTCTAAGCGCGGGTTGCTGTCGCGCCCATCTCTTCCGGGAAGACGATTTTCTCCCAGCTTATTACCGAAATAACCAGCAAATCTGCTCGGTGCGAAAATATCGGTGCCATCGATGTGCAGATGAACAAACAGTTTTCCATTTTTGATTGTTCGCCTATGGAATTCACGCTCCTCCTTAGTTCCTCGGCTATAGGCGTCCAACTGGCGGATGTTATCGGCAACCTGTTCCGGCGTGGTGACGAGTTCACCCATGTTGGTCATTGCAGATTGCCCCTGAAAAATTCTACTGCGACCAGACCCAGTTCGCCAGATAGAGGCACCAAACCGTCATAACGAACGCAACCACCGCACCCGCAAAGTTCGAGGGGCTGCGGCGCGAGAGGCTCTTCAAAACCCCAAGCGCGGACGTTAGCGCAACAAACACAAGCGTAGCGATAAGCGCGATCCGCATCAGCCGCCGTGCCGTGCCCGGTACTCACGAACCATCGCGGGCGTAACTTGAGAGTCGTAGCAGATCGGAGAATATCCGCCCGGACGACTATAGGCGCTACGGCGACCGCACGAACGCCCGGCACGATCTGTGTTGTAAGGGCATGGGCAGTTACCCGGATAACCTGCGAGAGACTCTCGGATGATCGCCTGACGAACTTGGGCATCAGTCAATCTCTGGGCGGAGGCTGGCAATGCGATAGTGAGCAACGCGACAGCGAGCAGCGCCTTCATGTGCCGATCCCCACAACCCAGATGGAACTATTGCGTGCAACAAATAACCGTATACCCCCTAATTAGGGGAGGCCCGACTGTGATTTAAATCCTCAATCGCTGGTTGCGGTTTTCCCGTCATTTGCCATCATAATGACGATTAACCGGATAGGGGCTCCATGCCCGATCTGCGGGTTTTTGGCCTGATTGAGCGAGTAAAGCTCGTCAACGACGCTGACGAGGCCTGGCGCATATTCCTAACCTTCATCGAACAGCACGGGTACACGCACGGGGGCCTAGCCGACATGCCGGGCCCTTTAGAACGTCTCGAAGAAAAACTTCTATTCCTCAACTGGCCGGACGAATGGGCCAAGCGTTACCTAGAGCGTAACTATGTTCACGACGACCCGGCCCGCCTACATCTAGCGCAAACGAGCGCTCCCTATCATTGGTCCGATATGCTTGCTTGCGCCTACTACTCGAAGCGGCAGAAAACTATCGTGCACGAAGCCTCCGAGTTTGGTCTGAAGAGTGGCTATATCATCCCTTTTGCCAGTCCTGGCGGCGGCCAGGCAATGGTCACGGTCGCCGGAAGCGACGTAAATGACGACCCACTCGCGTATGCAGAAATCCAACTTGCCGCCATGTACGTCCACGCCCAAATCAGGGCTCTCACATGCATTCGCACAACAGATCACGCTCCGCAGTTGTCTATGCGCGAACGCGAGTGTCTCCAATGGGCGACAAGCGGCAAAAGCGATTGGGAGATTGGAGCGATCCTCTCAATCAGTGAAAAAACCGCAAGTACGCATCTCGAACGCGTTAAACGGAAGTACGGTGTAACTACACGCCTCCAGGCCGTCGTTGCAGGCCTCCGGAGTGGATACGTTCATCCCTGATATACCGCGATGTCGGTCTCTCCCCGACATGCGCTGACCCCCACAATTTCGCATTGTGACGGCCTCACACATTGGGGAGGAAGTCATGATTTATGTTGTGGACCGTACCAATCGGGCCGGGTTCAGCGCCCAGATCGAGGACATGTTCCGTATCCGCCACGAAATCTATGTCGAGAGGCGCGGCTGGGCCGCGCTCGCAAAGCCCGACCGACGTGACATCGACCAATTCGACACCGACGATACCGTCTATCTCCTGGGTATTGATGATGAGGGCAAGGTCACGGCGGGGCTCCGCCTCAATCCGACCAAAGGTCCGCATCTCATCAAAGATGTCTTTCCCCATGCCGTCACAAAGCGCCCAATCCCGGTGGACGACCGCATCTATGAATTTACGCGGTGGTTTGTTGTTAAGGAGCGGGTGAGCCCTTCCGAAAATCGCCGCCTCGCGGGAGAACTTTTAGCCGCGATGTTCGAGTATGGGTTGGCGAATAATCTCAGCCATTTCACGCTTCTTTGCGACTCCTTCTTTCTTCGGACCATGAGGGAATTGCATTGGACCGTGGACACCATGGGTGCGCCGACGCCATATGACGAGGGCACCTGCATTGCGGTGATTTTCCCTGCCTCAGCGGCTAACCTCATGGCAACGCGAGCGGCGCGGAGCATTACAGAACCGGTCCTGGCTCACCTCCCACGACCCATTCCAAGTCCCGCGAACGACAACACCTCAATCATCGCGGCGTAGGTTCGTCATGCCCAAAGGCGCTAGACCCGCGCCAGACGATCTCAAGATCGACATGGCGCATGTCCGGGAGATTCTCTCGAAGGTCAAGAATCCGGATCACCGTTATCACCTGACCCAATTGCTCGAAATTGCCGCGCTACAGTTCATTCAGTTCGAGGAAACGAATTCATCAACCAACCAGGGGAGCAGTCATGAAAACCGCCCGCGCACATCGTCGCGAACCAACCATTGATGTCGCCCACTTTAAGGAGATGGGATTCGTAAAGCTGAGGAACGTGCTTTCCTCAACCGAAGTACGTCAGCTTGGACAGGCGATGACCAACGCCGTCGCTACATTGCACAAAAGCCCCAACGGCTACGATGTAACTGCGGCAGCCGATGGCTTTTGGAACGAAAAGGCGGTCGCGAATGAGAACAACCATGGCGCGATGCAGCATGATCTGGAAAGCCTCGCGACCGCCGTCAGGGCGTCGGATCGCCCCAGGTTGGTTGATCCTCTGCCCTCAACTCAGCGCAGAGGGAAATTCCTTCTCGACACCAGCGTCTGGCGCAGAAGCCCCGTGCTGGCGAATTTCGCGCTGAACGGAATCCTGCCGCAGATCGCGAATGAGTTACTCGGTGCGCCATCGGTCCGGTTCTACGATGATCAGATGTTCATTAAGGAGGGCGGGGCGGTGGACCGAGCCGCTTTCCATCAGGACATCTCATACTTTCATCTGGACGGAGATGTTGGGTGCGTCTTCTGGATACCTCTGGACGTGGTACGGAAGGGGTCGGGCCGCATTGGCTATATTCCTGGCTCTCACAACTGGCTCCAGATGTACAAGCCAAATATCTTTGTGAGTGAGATGCCGTTTCCGGGGTCAGTTGGGATCGAGATGCCCCATATCGAGGCCAATCCAGAAGCCTACGATGTCCAATACCTGGATGCCGATCCCGGCGACATCCTCGTGCATCATTTTCTTACGATACACGGTTCAGAGGGTAACCGGACCGGCAACCGGCGTAGGGCCTTTTCCCTCCGATACTGCGATGGCGACACTGCCTACCGCTATCGGCCCGGCGCTCCGCTCCAGCCCCTTCACAAGCTCAACGCGAAGGATGGCGATCTCCTCGACGATCTCATCCATCCGAAGGTGTGGCCGCGCTGAAAGGAGTATGGTCATGGGATCGTCGTGACCGCCCTGGGGGGGCAACCGGCGTCGGTGGGGCCTGTTCACACAATATCGCGGCCATGCGAGTCCAACACATCGCTATCTCCAAATTGCCGTTGTTGAGTTCGCGTAGCGCCTCTCTCAGTGCGTCGGTGCTGCTATATTCGGGATACGATTTGAGCAGAAAGGCGGTCGTGCTTTCGAGGTCGATGTTCATGGCATGTGTTTCCTTTCGGCACATGCTGGCATTTTGGTTTTCTTTGAACCACAGCCCGACCACGGTCTTTCGGTTGTATGGCCGGGCGCTCGCGCGCAATTTTAAGGGGTTGCGTAGCTAAGTTCCCGAGGTCCGCGCTTTCGCGAGCCGGTCCCGGTCAATCTCCCAAATCAGCGTTTGCCCTGGCCCGGGGGCCGACTTCAGTATCTTCTTCACCCGTTTCCAGTTGTTCAGCGAGGCCCCCACCCGACGAAGCATGACCCGCTTAGCCTTGAGGTCGTCCAAGGGGATGCCTCGGTCCCTCATGACGATTTCGGTCAACTGGCGGGTATTCAGGGGCACGTCAGAGGCTTTTAGGGCGTCAATCAGTATCCGAGAGAGCTCCCCTCTGAACGCCGTATGTGGCGGCGGGACGGCCCGTGGGCCGAATTCTGCGAGGTCAATGTTGGGCTCGAATATTCGGATCGTGGATTCGACGCTGTCGAGTTCGCAGACCGCGATCTTGAGCCGCCGCTGAAGGTCTTCGATCTGCCCCGCGATCTCGCGGCGCTTGGTAATGAGGCCCGTGACGACGTGGGGGCGGGCACGGAGGGGGCGGTTCTTGATGCGCTTGGACATGGGGCATTTTCGCCTAAGTCCTCGCGCGAACTAAGTTCTTTTAGGTGCGTCAGCGCCATAATGGCGGAATTCGCCCGCGCCGTGCTGGATTCCCTGCGCCAGCCGATTGAAACCGGCGAAGCGGTGGTGGCCCGCGCCAATGCCCATGTGAAATATCCGGCGCGCTTCCAGCTCGTGGCGGCGATGAATCCCTGCCGCTGCGGCTATCTGAGCGATCCTTCGCGCGGCTGCGGCCGCGCCCCCAAATGCGGCTTGGACTACCAGTCGCGCATTTCCGGGCCGCTGTTCGACCGCATTGACCTGCATATCGACGTCGCCGCGGTTTCAGCGGCCGATCTGGCGCTGCCGCCGCCGGCGGAAGGAAGTGCCGACGTCGCAGCGCGGGTGGCGGCGGCGCGGGCAATCCAGCGCGAACGCCTCTCCTCCCATGGCCTGCGCACCAACGCCGAAATGGAAGGCGAATTGCTGGATGCCCTGGCCGCTCCCGATGCGGCCGGCAGGAAGCTTCTGACCGAGGCGGCAGAGCGAATGCAGCTTTCGGCGCGCGGCTATACCCGCGTGCTCAAGGTGGCGCGCACCATTGCCGACCTGGCAGGAGCAGAAGCGCTCGGCAAGCCGCATATCGCCGAGGCCCTGTCCTACCGGCGGATTGCGCTGCTCTGATGATGTTGGGAACTTTTGTTCCCGCCCTCCGTTATCCTTGTGATTACGGGGAGAATCCTCATGAAACCTATCGTTATTCTGGGCGTGGTCCTGATCGTGCTGGGCATTGGCGGCCTGATCTTCCGCAGCGTGCATTGGACCGAGACCAAGAACGTGGCCGATATCGGCCCGCTGCAGATCAATTCCCGGGAAGACCACAATGTGTGGATTCCCACCGCGGCCGGCATCGCCGCGGTGCTGGCCGGCCTGGGGCTGGTCGTTGTGGGCCGCCGCTCCTAGACCGCCGTCCCGGTTGCCTCTGCGGGCGCTTCCCGCCTAGATTGCCCAAAAGCCGGCGCCGCCGGGATAATGGGGCAATTCAGGGGGACCCAATGGACGGCAATCCGCCGCGCCGCAAATGGCATCCGGCCTATCTGTTGCTGGCATTGCCTTATCTGGCGC
>CAZNGO010000044.1:0-21753 GCA_964572805.1 uncultured Rhizobium sp.
CCGGCTCCAGTGACGTGGCCTGGGACGCTGCGGGCAACATCTTCGTCGCCGACGGTGTCGGTGCCAACAACCGCGTCGCCAAGTTCACGCCGGACGGCGTTTTCATGGCCACGTTCGGCAAGACCGGCAGCGACGACACCAGCCTGAACAGCGTGCGGTCGCTGGCGGTGGACGCGGCCGGCAACGTCTATGTCGCCGACACCGGCAACAAGCGCATCCAGGTCCTGTCCAATGACCTGACGCGGGTGGTGCGGACCATTACCGGCGTGGGCGACAATCCGGCCGCGGTCTGCATCTCCGGCGGCGCGCATCCCTATCTCTATGTCTCCAACTCCAACCCGATGAATGACCTCGATCATGGCGGGGAAATCTATCGCCTGGAGCTGACGGGCCAGGTGGTGGGGCGCTTCGGCCATGCCGGCAAGGAACCGCGCGCCTTCGCCTCGGTGAACCAGATGGATTGCCGCCAGTCCAACACGATCTACACCGCCGAAGCCGGCGCCTACCGGGTGCAGAAAGTCACGCTGCGCTAGAGATATTTCACGGTCTTGAAGAAGGCGCCGGTCCCGAAGCCGGCGCCTTTTTCGTCTCTCAGGGTGAAGACGGTGGCGTTCTCGATCAGGAAGAACCTGCCGGTCCGGCTGACGCGGCGGCCGCTATAGGCGCGGGTGAAGCCGTTGCGCTCCACCTCCGCCATCAGCACGGCGCGGGCGGCGCGATCCCCTTCCGACGCGGTTTCGCGCGAGGGGGTGCGGATCATGGTCTCCCAATCCATCTCCCAGAGATCGAGGCCAAAGCGGTTGCCGTAGTTCAGGACGGCGCTGGTATCGTGGGTCAGCAGCGCGAAACGGCCTTCCCAGGCGCTGCGGCCAAGGGCGGCGGGATCCAGCCCCGCCTCCGCCACCAGATCGCCGCCGGTGACGCGCGCGAACGCGGCCACGACACGGGCGATGTGGTCGGAATGATAATTGTTGCCCGGTGCGGGCGGCGCGAAGCTCACATCTGGTAGATATCATGCCGCGCCCAGAGATCGCGATAGGTATTGCCGCCCTTCAGGCCCATTTCCGCCAGGCTGGCGCCGCCGCGCTTGCGCTTCACCGCCACGACATGGTTCTGGAAAATGAAGGCGTGGGTGGAAGGGCCGATCAGGCCGGGCTGGCCGGGAATCTCGTCCAGCATCATCGAATCGCCGCTGAACATGTCTTCCGCCCGGCAAGATTCGGCGACGGCCTTGCCGAAAGCGACCGGGCCGGTGGGGCAGAGGAAGGAGGCGCCGTAATAATGCTCCTTCACATTGGCGCAGATCAGATCGATGGCGTGTTCGATCGCCTTGTGGCCCGGCGGCGCATAGATGACGGTGTTCGCCACCTGCCAGGGCGCGGCATATAGAAAATCGCGGAAGATGCCCAGCCGGGCCGGGGCCAGGTTCCAGGGCGCCAGGAAATAGACCGAGAGGTCGGCATAGATGCCGCCATGCCTGAAGAGGATGCAGAGCCGCGCCAGATCGCTCTTGAACGCATAGGGCTTGAGCGCGTCATAGGTTGCGGCCATCTCGCCGCCATACTCCGCGGCAATGAAGGCGCGGGTCTCCTCGGCGCGAAACAGCCGATGGGTGAAGCCCGGGTGCTGGCGCCTGAAGGAGTCGATATTCTCGGCCACCCTTTGCGGCAATTCCTGCCGCTGGTGGTCGCCGGCGGCGATCAGGATGCTGGCGAGCAGTCCCATGACAAAAGAGTCAGAGAATGCTGCCCGCCGGACAATCGGTGATGGCCTTGTCCTTGCGTAGGTCATCGCCCGACAGCATGAAACCCTGGCGGGCATCTTCCGTGACGGCAGGTTTCAGGGCGCGGCGTAGATATCCCGGTTTTGCCACATCTCGCGATACTCATTGCCGCCGGAAATGCCCAGTTCCGAAACCGGATCGCTGACGCGCTTGCGCTTGACCGCAACCAGGAGGTTTTCGAAGGCAAAGCCGTGGCTGGCTTCCGCGATCAGGCCCGGATGGCCGGGAATGTCGCTGCACCAGACGGAGTCGCCCGTCACCAGGTCGTCGCCATCGCAACTGGTGGCGATGGCCTTGCCGAAGGAGGTCGGACCGGTGGGGCAGAGGAAGGTCTTGCCGTAATAGCGGTTGCGCACATTCTCGCAGATCAGCTCGATGGCCCGGCCGATCCCCTTGTGGCCCGCCGGCGTGAAATAGACCGTGGTCGCCAGCTGCCAGGGCGCCGCGAACAGGAAATCGCGGAAGACCCCGAGCCTGGTGGAATGCGCCCGCCAGCTGCGCAGGAAATAGACCGAAAGGTCGGCATAGACCCCGCCATGCTTGAACATGATGCAGTGACGGGCCAGGTCGCACTTGTAGGTGTAGGGCTTGAGGGTGTCGTAGGCGGCCAGGACCTCGCCGCCATATTCGGTGGCGATGAAATCGCGCGTCTCGTCATTGCGAAAGAGGAAATGCTCCATCCCCGGATGGGTGCGCCTGAAGGATTCGATGTTTTCCAGGAGCTGCGGCGCAAGCGGCTGCGCCTGGGCCGCCTCATCGGTGATCAGGACGCTGGCCAGGATCATGTCAGCGCCGCAGCATCCGGGCCAGCAGCAGCCCGGCCGCGAAGCCCAGAAGGGCGGCGACGGCGGCGAACTTGACCACCAGGCCGATCACCTTCAGCGCCGCGAACAGCACCAGGGCGCAGATCAGGGCGACGATGAGTTCAAACGGGCGCATCACGGTGTTCCTGCCGGAAATGGTACAGTTGGGTGGGTTCGAACCACCGACCTCCGGATCCACAATCCGGCGCTCTAACCAACTGAGCTACAACTGCACGTTTGCGCGAGGCGGCGGAAACTATTGGCCACCCCGGTTAAAAGCAAGGCTACCACGCCCCCGTATTGGGCATGGAAATCCAGGGTTCGGCCGGGGCCAGCGGCGTGCCTTCCTGCAGCAATTCGATGGAAATGCCGTCCGGCGAGCGGACAAAGGCCATCCAGCCGTCGCGCGGCGGCCGGTTGATGGTGACGCCGCCGTCCATCAGCTTGCGGCAGGCGGCGTAGATATCCTTCACCTGGAAGGCCATGTGGCCGAAATTGCGCCCGCCGGTGTAGTTCTCCGGGTCCCAGTTCCAGGTCAGCTCCAGCTCCGGCGACTTTTCGCTGCGGGCGCGGCCCTCGTCATCCGGGGCGGCGAGGTAGACCAGGGTAAAGCGGCCCTTTTCATGGTCGGTGCGCCGTATCTGGGTCAGGCCCAGCTTGCCGACATAGAAATCCAGCGCCGCGTCCAGATCGGCGACGCGCACCATGGTGTGGAGATAGCGCATTGTTGACCCCTGAAATCCGTCTTCGACAGGAAAAATCCCTGCCTTCTTAACCCCTTGGGGCCGCCTTTTAACCATTGATTAACCTTGACCGGCAACCCTTGGGGCGATTCCCAAGGGGGTTCTCATGCGCCGCGCCGTCCTGACCGGGCATTTCCTGATCTGCAGCCTCGCCATGGCCCTGGGCCAGGACCTGCCCTACCCCGGCGATCCGCCGGCCGATGACGCCTCCTGGGGCCCCACCGGGACCTATGTCGCCCTGCGTGGCAGCCTGACCTTTGGCGGCAAGGGCCCCACGGTCAGCGTTCCCACCACCCCCGCGGCCACCGCCCTGCGCCCCGCCCATGACATGGGCGGCGGTGGCGCCATCGCCCTGGGGGCCGAGCTGCCTTTCGATTTCCGCCTGGAGGCCGAGGGCTCCTACCACAACCGCCCGGTCAAGACCGTCACCCTGGGGGGCGTCACCGCCGCAGGCAGCGGCAGCCTGGAAACCGCGGCGACCATGGCCAACCTGGTCTGGGCGCCAAGGTTCGACGACCTGCCCTTCCGTCCCCTGATCGGCGCCGGCGCCGGCATGGCCTATACCTATGGCGATGTAACCGATCCTTCCGGCGCCAATGTCTATCTGAAGAATGGCGGCTGGCACTTCGCCTGGCAGGGCATGGCGGGGGTGGAGATTCCGGTCCTGCCCGGCGCCAGCTTCACCGCCGCCTATCGCTGGATGCACACCGGCAACGTCAAATCCCGATGTGGCGTGGCGGGCGCGCCGGCGCTGAGCTGCAGCAAGATCGGCTTTGACGACCAGGGCGTCGATCTCGGTTTCAAGATCGACTTGCCTTGAGCGAGAACCGCCTTCGGCTAGACTGGCCGAATGCGCCGCCGGCTGCTTCCGATCCTCGTTCTTCTGCTCGTCGCGGCGGGCGCCGCCTTCTGGTGGTGGACGCGGCCGCTGCCCGTCCTCAATATCGTCACCTGGCCCGGCATCTATGGCCGCGCCCAGGCGGCGGCGCAGATCCAGGCCTATAACGCCACGCGGCGCGCCAATGGCCGCATCCAGCTCTGGGCCGAGAACGGCACGCTGGACGAATTGCGCAAGCTCGTGGCGGCGCATCTCGCCGATGTCGTGGACCTGGAAGAGCCCGTCGCCGTCGCCGCCTGCAAGGCGGGGCTGCTGGAACCCATCACCGGCCTGCGGGCGGGTGATGACGGCACGGCGGCGCAGAAGGACTTCTACAGCGGCATGACGGCAGGCTGCTTTGTCGCCAGCGCCATCTATGCCCGGATGATCGTCTGCCCGTCCTGCCCGTCCGAGGCCGGCATCAGCGATGTTTTTGCGCTGGCGGCAAAAGGCGGAAAGATCGCCCTGCAGCCCGGCGCCAAGATCAATCTGGAAATGGCGCTGCTGGCCGATGGCGTGCCGCCCGGCCAGGTCTATGCCCTGCTGGCGACGGAGGCGGGGGTGGCGCGCGCCTTCGCCAGGCTGGATGCCATCAGGCCCAATATCGTCTGGGCCGGCGATTCACAGGCTCTCGCCGCGCTCAGGGACGGGCGGGTGCAAATCGCCACGGCGCTGACGGCGGAAGTGCAGGCCGCGGCGCGGAAGCCGCTGGCGGCGCAGTTCTATGAGGCCGACATGCTGGCGGTCCCCAAGGACGGCACGAAAAAGGAACTGGCGCTGGACTATCTCCGCTTCGCCACCGGCACCGTGCCGCTTGCCGGCATGGTGAAGTTCGCACCTTATGCCCCGCCGCGCCGCTCCGCGACGGCGACGGTGGCGGCGCTGCCGGCCGGCGCGATGCGCGATTTCGTGGCCGGCCAGGGCGAGGCGCTGGAGCATGGTTTCGCCGTTGACGATTTCTGGTGGGCCGATCATGGCGCGGCACTGGAGGCGCGCTTCCGCGCCTGGGCGGGCGGCGGCTGATGCTGGGCTACGCACTGCGGCGCCTGGCGGGCGCCATTCCCACCCTTTTCGTCATCATCACGCTCACCTTCTTCATGATGCGGATCGCGCCCGGCGGGCCTTTCGATTCCCAGCGCCATCTGCCGCCGGAAGTCGAAGCCAACGTCAAGGCGGCCTACAATCTCGACAAGCCGCTGCTCCAGCAATACGGCATCTATCTGGGGCGGCTGGCGCATGGCGATCTCGGCCCCAGCTTCAAGAACAAGGATTTCACCGTGGCGCAGCTGATCGCCACCGGCCTGCCGGTGAGCGCGCGGCTGGGTCTTTCCGCCATGGCGCTGGCGGTGCTGATCGGCGGCTTGCTGGGAAGCTGGGCGGCGCTGCGCCAGAACCGCTGGCAGGATTATGCGGTGATGGGCGTGGCGATGACCGGCATCACCATCCCCACCTTCGTCACCGCGCCGCTGCTGACGCTGGTGTTCGGTGTCTATGGCGTCACCCTGTTCGGCCATGAGATCACCCTGCCGGTCTCGGGCTGGAATGGCGGGGCCTGGCGCAATGTCATCCTGCCGGTGACGGTGCTGGCGCTGCCGCAGATCGCCATCGTTTCGCGCCTGATGCGCGGCAGCATGATCGAGGTGCTGCGGGCCAATTACATCCGCACCGCCCGCGCCAAGGGTCTTCCCGCCCATCGCATCCTGCTCGGCCATGCCCTGCGCGCCGCGGCGCTGCCGCTGGTGAGCTATCTCGGCCCGGCCAGCGCCGGCATCCTCACCGGCTCGCTGGTGGTGGAACAGATTTTCGGCCTGCCCGGCATCGGCCGCTATTTCGTGCTGGCGGCGCTGGACCGCGACTACACCATGGTGCTGGGGGTGGTGGTGGTCTATGCGGCGCTGATCATCCTGCTGAACTTCATCGCCGACATTCTCTATGCCGTGCTCGATCCCAGGGTGCGGCTGTCGTGATGGTCACGGGATCAACCCGGAATGCCGAGGCCCTGGCGCGGGCCGTGAAGGGCCGCAGCCTCTGGCGCGACGCCTGGAACCGGCTGAAGCGGAACCGCGCCGCCATGGCCTCGATCACCCTGCTGGCGCTGATCGCGCTGACCGCCATCCTGGCGCCGCTGCTTTCCTCCTTCCGCTATGACGAGGTCAATTACGACCTGATCTCCTGCGCTCCGTCCTGGTGGCCGGGAAGCCATGATTGCGCCGCGCCCGGGCATATTTTCGGCACCGATGCGGTGGGGCGCGACCTCTTCGTGCGGGTGCTCTTTGGCGCGCGCATGAGCCTGGCCGTGGGGCTGGTGGCGACGGCGGTGTCGCTGCTGATCGGCGTCACCTATGGCGCCACCGCCGGCTTTCTCGGCGGCCGGGTGGACAACGCCATGATGCGGCTGGTGGACATCCTCTATTCCCTGCCCTTCATCTTCTTCGTCATCATCCTGATGGTGGTGTTCGACCGCAATTTGCTGCTGCTTTTCCTTGCCATCGGGGCGGTGGAATGGCTGACCATGGCGCGGATCGTGCGCGGCCAGACCTTGTCGCTGAAGCAGAAGGAATTCGTCGAGGCGGCGCGGGCGGCGGGTGTTTCCAACACGGGCATCATCGCCCGCCACATCATTCCCAACGCGGTGGGGCCGGTGGTGGTCTATGTCACCCTGACCGTGCCGGGCGTGATCCTGACCGAGAGCTTCCTCTCCTTCCTCGGCCTGGGGGTGCAGGAGCCGCTGACCAGCTGGGGCGTGCTGATTTCCGACGGCGCCAACCAGATGCAGAGCGCTCCCTGGATGCTGGTCTTCCCGGCCCTGCTCATGGCGGTGACGCTGTTCTGCTTCAACTTCATCGGCGATGGCCTGCGCGACGCACTTGATCCGAGGGATCGATGAGCGGACTGCTGGAAATCACCGACCTGGATATCCGCTTCGACACGCCGGACGGCGAAGTCCATGCGGTAAAAAATGTCAGCCTCGCCGTCGAGGCCGGCGAATGCCTGGGCGTGGTGGGCGAGAGCGGTTCGGGCAAGAGCCAGCTCTTCCTGGGCGCTTTCGGCCTGCTCGCCGCAAACGGCCGCGCCAGCGGCAGCGTGCGGTATCGCGGCGAGGAAATCCTCGGGACGACACAGAAGCGGCTCAACACCATCCGCGGCGGTGTCGTCACCATGATTTTCCAGGACCCGCTGACGGCGCTGACGCCGCACATGACCGTGGGCCGGCAGATCATGGAAGCGCTTGTCCTGCACCGCGGCCTCCCGCGCGGCGAGGCGAAGGCAAAAGCGCGCGAGATGCTGGAGCATGTCCGCATTCCCGAGGCGGCGCGGCGGATGGCGCAATATCCGCACGAGCTTTCGGGCGGCATGCGCCAGCGGGTGATGATTGCCATCGCCACCGTCACCGGCCCCGACCTGATCATCGCCGACGAGCCCACCACCGCCCTCGATGTCACGGTGCAGGCGCAAATACTGGAGATATTGAAGACGCTGCGGGCGCAGCAGCACACCGCCATCGCCCTGGTCAGCCATGACATGGGCGTCATTGCCGGCATGGCCGACCGGGTGATTGTGATGCGCCAGGGCGAGGTGGTGGAAAGCGGAACGGCGGACCAGGTCTTCGCCGCGCCCCGGCACGACTATACCAGGATGCTGCTGGCGGCGGTGCCGCGCCTCGACCGCGATTCAGGCCCGCCGCCCGCCAAAGGCGAGAAGCTGCTGGCGGTGGACAATCTGGAGGTCGCCTTCCCCATCAAGTCCGGCCTGTTCCACAAGCCGCAGCTGCTCAAGGCGGTGGATGGCGTCAGCTTCCACCTCAGCCAGGGCGAGACGCTCGGCATTGTCGGCGAATCCGGCTCCGGAAAATCCACCCTGGCGCGCGCTGTTCTCAAGCTGCTGCCGCAGGATGCGGGCCGCATCGTCTGGATGGGGCGCGAGCTTGGCGACGCCGGCAGGGAAGAACTGCGCGCCCTGCGCCGCGACATGCAGATCGTCTTCCAGGATCCTCTGGCCAGCCTGGACCCGCGCATGCCGGTGGGCCAGTCCATCGCCGAGCCCTTGCGGGCGCTGGAGCCGGATTTGTCCCGCGCCGAAGTCAATGCGCGGGTCAAGAGCATGATGGCGCGGGTCGGGCTCGATCCGGCCTGGCTCAACCGCTATCCGCACGAGCTCTCCGGCGGCCAGAACCAGCGTGTCGGCATCGCCCGGGCCATGATCCTGTCGCCCAGGCTGGTGGTCTGCGACGAGGCGGTGAGCGCGCTGGACGTTTCCATCCAGGCCGAGATCCTCGCCCTGGTCGGCGCGCTGCAGCAGGAAACCGGCCTGGCGCTGCTTTTCATCAGCCATGACCTGGCGGTGGTGCGCCGCCTCTGCCACCGGGTGATGGTGCTCTATCTCGGGCGGGTGGTGGAACTGGCCGACAGCGCTGCGCTCTATGGCGATCCGCGCCATCCCTATACCCGGGCGCTGCTGTCGGCGGTGCTGACGCCCGATCCCGGGGTGGAACGCGGCCGCCGGCGCGAATTGCTGGCGGGCGATCCGCCCTCGCCGTTGGACCCCAAAGCGCAGCTTCGCTTCCTGCCCTCGAAGCTGGCGCAGGGTGCGGAACAGTATCGGCCCCGGCTGATCGAAGTCGCGGCCGGCCACTTCGTGGCCGAATTCGATTGATGGGTCGCGCGGACAAGCCGCGCTCCCGGGGCCACTTCGTGGCCGAATGCGACGGTCAGGAAACCCGTTCGACCTTGTAGAGAATGCCTTCGCCGACGCTGAGGTTGAAGGTCAGCCCGGCACCATAGGAGATGGTCGCCACCGAGCCGAGAACGCCCCTGTCCCAACGCTGCCGTGAATCGTCATCCGGCACCTGACGCCAGACCTGGCCATTGTCCAGGGTGACGATGAAACGGCCGCTGTCGCGGTTGATCGAGATCTTGCTGACATGGGCGGCGATGTGGTCGACGCCGTCCGGAACCGGCTTGGCGTTTCTGAAGCCGAACTGGTCCGGCGAGACCTTGGCCGATTTGATCCCGAGAATGCTGCCGAGCAGCGGCAGCCGGGTGGCCCCTTCATCACCGGCCAGGCGCGGCTGGGCGGGTGTGCGGACCGAGGAGGCCCTGGCATAGGCCGATTGCGGCACCAGATTGGGCCTGGTGTCGGCGGTCGCCGGCGCGGCGGCGCGCGGCGCCACCTGTGCCAGGGAGAAGAGCGGGGCATACGCGGCGGCCTGCGGCGCCGGCGTCAGGCCCAGCTCCGCCCGGATGGGCTGGACGGCGGCGTAGTAGCAGTCGAGATACTGGCGGGTGTCACCGATCGAGGCGCAGCGGGTCAGGCGCAGCAGCACATCCTCGCGAATGCTGAGTCCCTGGGGGCTGGCGCCTGCCGGCGGGGCGGGCGCCCTGCCTGCGAACCAGGGCGCATAAGTCGCGTCCTGGGGCGCGGCGGCCAGCCCCAGTTCCGTCCGCAGCGGCTGCACCGCGGCGTAATAGCAATCAAGATATTGCCGCTGCTCGACGGCGCTGGAACAGCTGGGCAGCCGCAGCATCACCTGTTCGCGATTGTCGGCCTGGGCGGCGCCCGCCAGCAGCGGCAACGTCGCCAGGGCCAAGGTCGCGGCCAAAGAAAATCTCGTCACGTTCATCCTCGTTGCTTCCACATGTTCGAAAGGGAGCCTTGCTCCCCGCAGCCCGCGTTTTCGCCTGGCGAGTGACCATATTATGGTATTGCGAGGCCGGGCGCGAGTGTCGCCATGGACATGGTGAATTGCGGCAAATGAACGGCAGATGAACCCCCAGAGGAACGGGAAGAAGGGCTGGAACCGGCGCATCGCGGCTCTGGGCGGCGCCGCCGCGGCCCTGGGGCTGGGCTGGGCCGCCCTGCGCCGTCCCGGCCCCGCCCCCGTCACCTATGCCAGGGGCGATTCGCGCGTCCTGCACCGCGGCAACGGGGCCGAGCCGGGCAGCCTCGATCCCGCCCTGACCACCACCGAGACAGAGGACAATCTTCTGGGCGACCTGATGGTCGGCCTGATGACCATGGCCGCGAACGCCGCTCCCATTCCGGGCATGGCGGAGCGCTGGACCACGTCGCCCGACGGCCTGATCTGGACCTTCCATCTGCGCCAGGCGCAATGGTCGGATGGCATGCCGGTGACGGCGGAGGATTTCGTCTTCGCCTGGCGGCGGATGCTCGACCCCGCCACCGCCGCGCCATACGCCTACCTGCTCTATCCGGTGAAAAACGCGGTGGCGGTGAATGGCGGCAAGATGAAGCCGGAGGCGCTGGGCGTGGCGGCGCCCGATCCCGCCACTTTCCAGGTCACGCTGGTGCATCCGGCGCCCTACCTCCTGCAGATGCTCACACATATGAGCACCTATCCGCATCCCCGGCATGTGATCATGACCAAGGGCAAGGCCTGGGCCAACGCCGGCAACTTTGTCGGCAACGGACCTTTCCGGCTCAAGGAATGGGTGCCGCATGAACGCATCACGATGACGAAGAACCCCCGCTTCTACGATGCGGGCAATGTCGCGCTGGAGACGGTGGTGTTCTACCCCACCGACGATTACGACGCCGCGCTCAGGCGGATGCGCGCCGGTGAACTCGACAGCAATACCCGAATTCCGGCCCAGGATATCGACTGGATCCGCGCCCACATGCCGGAAATCTACAACCCGGTGCCGCAGTTCACGGTGGAGTATGTCGCGGTCAACCACACCCGCAAGCCGTTCGACGACATCCGCGTGCGCGAGGCGATCAACCTGGCGATCAGCCGGGAAACCGTCACCGGCAAGATTCGCCGCGTCGGCGAACTTCCGGCCTATGCCATCGTTCCGCCCAACATGGCCAATTTTCCAGGCGGCAATTTCTTCGCCTTCCGGTCGCTGGCGCCCGCAGCAAGGCTGGCGCGGGCGCAGGCGCTGATGCGCCAGGCAGGTTTCGGGCCGGACAAACGCCTGCGCACCAGTTACATGATCCGCTCCACCGCCGCGGGGAGCTACCGTTCCGTCGCCGCCGCCATCCAGCAGATGCTGGCGTTGATCTACATCGACGTTTCGATCCTGGCCAACGACTTTGCGGTTTTCACCAGCGCAACCAATATCCATGATTTTGACATCTGCCAGCCGGCCTGGGGCGCCGACTTCAACGACGCCGAAAGCTTTCTCACGCTCTTCATCACCGGCGGCGGCAACAATTGGGGCGCCTATTCCAACCCGCGCTTCGATGCCGCCCTGGCGGCGTCGCAGCACGAGATTGATCTCGCCGAGCGCGGCCGCCTGCTGGCCGAAGCCGAAGCCATCCTGATCGGCGATCATGCGATCATGCCGCTATTCTTCTGGGTGACCCCAAGCATCGTGCGGCCTTACGTCAAGGGCTGGGTCAGAAACTCCTCCGACTTCCACCGCAGCCGCTGGCTTTCGATCGACGCCGCGGAACGCGCCCGCACCGTGCTGCTGTGAAGGCCTGGCTGGCTGCCCTGCTGCTGCTCACCGCGCCGGCGTTCGGCGCCGAGCTGCGGCGCGGCAATGGCGGAGAGCCGGAATCCCTCGATCCCGCTTTCGCCGGAACGCAATGGGAAGACAATATCGTCGGCGACCTGATGGTCGGCCTGACCACGCTGGATGCGGCGGCGCGGCCCGTTCCCGGCATGGCGGAAAGCTGGGAGGTCTCCAGGGACGGCCTGACCTGGCGCTTTCATTTGCGCCGGGCGCAATGGTCGGACGGCACACAGGTGACGGCGAACGACTTCGTCTTCGCCTTTCGCCGCCTGACCGATCCCGCCACCCGCTCGCGCTATGCCGCCAATCTCTGGATCCTGAAGAATGGCGCGGCGGTGAGCGCGGGCAGGCTGGCGCCCGCCGCGCTGGGCGCGGCGGCGCCACAGCCCGGCCTTCTGGTCCTGACGCTGGAGCATCCCGCCCCCTACCTGCCGGAACTGCTGGCCCACATCACCGCCTCGCCGGTGCCGCGACAGGCGGCGAAAAGCGGCTGGGCCAGGCCCGGCGCCTATGTCGGCAACGGTCCCTATCTGCTGAAGGAGTGGCTGCCCAACGACCACATCACCCTGGCGAAGAACCCGCGCTTCTACGATGCCGCTCATGTCGCGTTCGATAGCGTCATCTATTATCCCACCACCGACAGCGCCGCCGCGGTCAAGCGCTTCCGCGCCGGCGAGCTGGACCTGCAAAGCCCGGTGGCGGCGAGCGAGATGGGCTGGCTGAAGGCCAACATGCCCGCCGCGCTGAAGGTGACGCCGTCGCTGGCGATAACCTATGTCGCCATCAACAACCGGCGATGGAAGAATGTGCGCCTGCGTGAAGCGCTCAACCTCGCCATCGACCGTGAGGCGATCACGCAGAAGGTGCTGAAGCTCGGCGAGCCCGCCGCCTATGGCATCGTGCCGCCGGGCACGGCGAACTATCCCGGCGGCGGCGCATTCGATTTTCGCGGCAAATCCTTCGCATCACGGCTGGCGCAAGCGCAGGCGCTGATGCGCCAGGCCGGCTACGGCCCCGCCAACCGCCTCACGCTTACCTATGCCACCACCACCAGCCCCGACAATCGCCGTCTGGCGGCGGTGCTGCAGGCCATGCTGAGCCAGGTCTATGTGAATCTGGTGATCCGCGCCGGCGACGTGCCCAACCATTTCCGGGCGCTGCGGGCGCATGACTATGATCTGGGGATCGCCAACTGGTATGCCGATTTCAATGACGCTTCCAATTTCCTCGACCTGCTGCGCGGCGGCGCGGGCAACAATTACGCCGATTATCGCAATCCGGAATTCGACCGCCTGATGGGCCAGGCGGGCGCAGAGCCCGACGCGGCGCGGCGCGGCGCCCTGCTGGCCAAGGCGGAAAAGACGGCGCTCCTGGACTATCCCTGGATTCCGCTGCGCTTCCCGGCCCAGACCGACCTGGTGGCGCCGGGACTGAAGGGTTGGGTGGCCAACCCCCGCGACCTTCACAGGAGCCGCTGGCTGGCAAAATAGGCATCGGAGTCCATGTTTTGGTTGGTCGCGCGGCCGGACGGAAAACCGCTTCGCACTTTTCCTGGCCGTCGCTCCTGCCGCTGGCTGGCAAAATAGGCATCGGAGTCCATGATTTTGTTGGTCGCGCGGCCGGACGGAAAACCGCTTCGCACTTTTCCTGGCCGTCGCTCCTGCCGCTGGCTTGCGAAATGAGGCGGCTTCGGGGCATAGGTTCCCCGCGTGACCCCGTAGCTCAGCAGGACAGAGCGGCGGTTTCCTAAACCGTAGGCCGGTGGTTCGAGTCCTCCCGGGGTCACCATCAAACAGCGAGACGGTTTGTGGGTCCCCGCCTTCGCGGGGGATGGCCGGTTCGCCAAGGGCTTCGCCCAAGCGAACCTGGCCAGTTCGAGTCCTCCCGGGGTCACCATGGTTCCCGGCACATTCCTAGCTGCCGCAAGGACACATTCCAGCCTCTGCCGCGTTTCTTTCCTGAGGGGAACCCACGGTTTCAGGAGAGAGAGATGAACACCCGACTCAATATTACCCTTGCCGCCTTCGCCCTTGTGGGCGCAGCGGCGCTCGCCACGCCCTCGCAGGCCCAGTTGCTGGGCGGCGGTGGCGCGGTTGGCGGCGCCGTCGGCGGTTTCGGCGGCGCCAATGGCGCGCTGGGCGGCAGCGCCGGCATGGGCGGCGTCAATGGCGGCGGGAGCCTCAATGGCGGCGCCACCCTGCCATCCACGCGCGGCGTGACCGACCGCGCCGGCACCGCGGCCAATCGGGCGGAAGGGGCGGTGAACAGCACCGAGACCCGCACCGCCAACGCCACGCGCCGGCTTCCCGGCGCCGGCGCCAACGGTTCGGCCAGCGCCAATGCCAATGGCAACAGCGTCTCGGCCTCCGGCGGCACCAGCAGCACCGACCTGGTGAACGGCGCCACCAGCGCCGCAGGTAGCGCCACCGGCCAGGCGGAAAGCACCGCCAATGGCGTCGCCACCAGCGCGCCCCGCAGGCTGCCCTCCTCGGTGAGCGGCTCGGCCAGCGCCTCCGGCGGCGTCTCGGCCCAGTAACGAAAGCATCATCTTCCCGAGGCCGGGCGTGCAAGCGCCCGGCCTTTTCTTTACGCTTCGGGACGGCGTACAAAGTCCGACCGGGAGGACAGAACAGCATGCCCATCTACCGCGCGCCGGTTGACGATTACCGTTTCCTCTTCAACGAGGTTTTCGAGATCGGCAGACATGCCGACCTGCCCGGCTTTGGCGAGCTTTCGCCCGAGCTGGTGGACGATATTCTCACCAACGCCGGAAAATTCTGCGAGGAAGTGCTGCAGCCGATCAACCATTCCGGTGACGAGGAAGGCTGCCATTTCGAGAATGGCGTGGTGCGCACCCCCAAGGGATTCAAGGAGGCCTACAAGGCCTATTGCGAAGCCGGCTGGGGCGGGCTGACCGCGCCGGTGGAACATGGCGGCGCCGGCCTGCCGCACATGATCGGGCTGGCGGTGCTGGAGATGTCGCTGGCCGCCAACCAGTCGCTGACCATGTATCCGATGCTGACCAACGGCGCCTATGACGCGCTGATAGCAAACGCGCCCGACTGGATGAAGCAGCATATCGTGCCCAGGCTGGTCTCGGGCGAATGGGCGGGCACCATGTGCCTGACAGAACCGGGCGCCGGCACCGATCTGCGCCTGATGAAGACCAGGGCGGTGGAACAGCCCGACGGCACCTATCGCATGACCGGCACCAAGATCTTCATCTCGGGCGGCGACCAGGATCTCACCGACAACATCATCCACATGGTGATCGCGAAAATTCCCGACGAGAACGGCACGATCCATGACGATCTCTCGACGGTGAATTTCTTCATGGTCCCCAAGCTTCTGGTCGGCGAAGACGGCGCCGTGGGCGCGCGCAACCAGGTCCATACCGGCGGCATCGAGCACAAGATGGGCATCAAGGCCCAGGCAACCTGCGTGCTGAATTTCGACGACGCCGTCGCCTGGCGGCTGGGGCCAAAGCCGGAGCCGGCAAAGCCGGGCGAAAAGCGGTCATCCTCCGCGGGGATGGCCGGCATGTTCGGGATCATGAACGCCGCGCGGGTGGCCGTCGGCGTGCAGGGCATCGCGCTGGGCGACGTCGCCTACCAGAATGGCCATGCCTATGCGCGCGAACGCCGGGTGGGCCGCGCCCTGACCGGCGCGAAGGAGCCGGAGAAATCCGCCGATCTGGAGATCGTCCATCCCGACGTCAAGAAGATGCTGCTGCAGGCCCGCAGCTTTGTCGAAGGGGCGCGGGCACTGGCATCCTGGACCGGCCTGCAGCAGTCCATCGCCCATTCCGCGCGGCCCGAGGCTGAGACAGCTGCCCTGCTGGCCGACCTGATGACGCCGATCCTGAAGGCCTTCTGCACCGACATGGGTTTCGAGGCCGCCAACCTGGGAATGCAATGCTATGGCGGCCATGGCTATATCCGCGAGAATGGCGTCGAGCAGTTCGTCCGCGATGCCCGCATCAACATGGTCTATGAAGGCGCCAATGGCGTGCAGGCCATGGACCTGGTCGGGCGCAAGCTGGGTCGCAAGGGCGGCGCCGCGCCGATGGCGCTGTTCGCGCTGCTGACCGGCTGGATCGCCGAGAATGAAAAGGACGAGGCGATGAAGCCCCTTGTGGCCGGCGTGAAGCGCGCCACCGAGACGCTGCAGGGCGCAACGCTGTGGCTGGCGGCGAACGGGCTGAAGAATCCCAATGACGCCGGCGCCGGCGCCACCGACTATCTTCGGATGATGGGCATCACCATGCTGGCCTATATGTGGGGCCGGATGGCGAAGGCCGGCCTCGGCAAGAGCGATCCGCTGCACAAGGATAAATTGATGTGCGCCCGCTTCTGGATGGAGCGCATGGTGCCGGAATGCCCGATGCTGCTGGAGCGGATGCAGGCGGGCAGCGCCACGATCATGGAGCTCGAATAACAGGCGGGGGAAAGACATGAAAGCTTGGAAAGCGGCGGCCTTGGTCGCCCTGCTGGTTGCGCCGGCGATGGCGCAGGACGTGCCCAATGTCACGGTGAAGGAAGGCGCGCTGTCGGGCGTCACCGACAATGGCGCCCGTTCCTATCGCAATATTCCCTTCGCCGCGCCGCCGCTTGGCGCGTTGCGCTTTGCCCCGCCTGCTTCACCTGTCGCCTGGAGCGGGGTGCGCGACGGCAGCAAGTTCGGCCCCGCCTGCCAGCAGCAGGCGACCAAACCCAACGGCCCCTGGAGCGCCGAATTCTTCGCCGATCCGCCTTTCAGCGAGGACTGTCTCTCCCTCAACGTCTGGACCACGGGCGGGTCGGCCAAGGCGGTGCTGCTGTTCGTGCCCGGCGGCGGCTTCACCCAGGGCGGCGGCGCGGAAGTCATCTATGACGGCGCGGCCCTGGCGAAGCAGGGCATTGTCATGGTGACGATGAATTACCGCCTCGGCGCCGCCGGCTTCCTGGCGACGCCGGAACTGAGCGCCGCCTCGCCGCGTCATGCCTCGGGCAACTACGCGCTGTGGGATCTGATCGCCGCATTGCAATGGATCAAGGCCAATATCGCGGCCTTTGGCGGCGATCCCGCCAAGGTGACCATCATGGGCCAGTCGGCGGGGGCGTCGGCCATTGTCGCGATCCTGCAGGCGCCCGAAGCGCGCGGGCTGTTCCGCAGCGCCATCATCGACAGCGGCGTGCGGGCCGGCGGCGGCATGACCCCGGCGGCGCGGGCGGAGGAAGCCGGCAGCGCCTGGGCGAAGACCCGCGGCGCCGACGGCATCGCCGCCCTGCGCGCCTTGCCGGCCGACACGCTGGTGCCGCGTGCAGGCGATCCGCGCAACGGGCCTGCGATGGACGGCGCACTGATCCCGGCGAACAGCGATCCGGCGATCCCGGCAGTGGACGTGCCGATCATGACCGGCTGGAACGGCGGCGAAGGCGCCGGCAGCGGCCCGCAGCCCGACCTGACCGCCGCCAGCTATCCGCAGCGCATCGCGCAGATTGGCGCCAACACCGCGCTATATCCCGCAGGCAACGATCCGGTGGCGGCGCTGCGCGCGGCAGGCCATGACTCCACCGTGCTCAGCGCCGCCGCCTGGGCCCGCGCCCGCGCGGCCCACGCAAAATCGCCGGTCTATCTGTTCGATTTCGAGCATGTCATGCCCGGCTACACCGCGGCGGACTATGGCGCCTATCATTCATCGGAACTTCCCTACATCTTCGGAACACTGGACACGCTCAAGGGGCGGCCACTGACCGAGACCGACCGCAAGGTGGGCACGGTGCTGCAGGCCTATTGGCTGAACTTCATCAAGTATGGCGATCCCAACGGTACCGGAATGGCGCCCTGGCGAGCCTTCGATCCCGCCCGCGACGAGGTCATGGCGCTGAGCGATGCGCCGCATATGCGCGCTGTCACCACTGTGGAAAAGACCGCGCTGTGGCGTGCGCGGAACCAGTGACGGCGCGAACGTCCCGATCCGGAACAGAAATGCGAAACGCGGCGCGTGCGCGATTCCGCCGTTGGGGATAAGAAGCATCACGGCAAATATTCGGTTAGGACGGCGCCGCGCCTTTGGTTAGCGTTTCGCCGTGCCGTTCCCGGAGGCCGCCATGCCGATCGATCCCGTCCTGCTCCTCGTCGAGGAAATCCGTGGCCTGGAAAAACAGGTCCATGCTGCCTGCAAGGGCAGCTATGAGCGGGCGAAAATGGAAGGCGTGAACCTGATGGTGGGGCGGCTGCGGGCGCTCTATGTCGAGCTACTGGAAACCGAACCGACCAGCGCGCCGGGCGCGGGCGAACTGATCCGCATCGCCGCCGACCGCCTGCCCTTCGCGCAGGGGCGCTATGCCGGCCATCTCGCCGGCATCGCCGGGCGGCTGGCCGCCGGCGAGCGGCTGCCCACCGACCTGATCTGGCTGCGCGCCCTGGCCGAGGCGCTGGGCGAGGAGCCGCAAGCCGGCAAGGGCGCCGGCAATCGCACCGCCAGGCTGCTGGCGCAAGCGGCAAAGGGCATGGCGCGGCCGGTGGTGGTGTGGCGCGCCGCCCTGCCAGCCCGGGCGCCCATGCATGATCTGCGCGCGCTGTCGGCAGGGCCGGGCGTGATCGCGCCCGAGCCCTTCCTGCCGCGCAGCTTCTGACGCCTGGCCTTAGCGCAGGGTCGAGGCCACGTTGACGTAGCTGGCCTTCAGCGTATTGCCGACGGTGGTGATGGCGGGGATGACGACGACGGCGATGAGCCCGGCGATCAGCGCATATTCGATGGCGGTGGCGCCGTTGGTGTCGGTCAGGAACTTGCGAATCATGGTTTGCCCTCTCTCTGAACTGCGTTTTGAACTGTGTTTGGGCAAACATAACGCTTGTAGCAGCGCCGACAGAACACGGCCATCAAAGCTTTGGCGAAGCGTTAAGCGAGAAAGTTAACAAGTACAACCCCTTATGACCACACGAGATTCGTCTTTTATAATCTTGACCAAAAGATGCAAAAGCATACCAATCCCTGTGGCTGAGGGAGGGGAAAGTGTCCGAGCCATTAAATATTCAGGAGCAAATAGCGCTCGCTGCGTCGCTAGCGGAAGGGCAATTCCGGGAATTTAAAAGTGCCTCCGAGGGCGCCCCGGGCAAAAAAACGAAACGTAGCACGCGCTCCATCTCCAAAGATATAAGCGAAGCTCTGGTAGCGTTCGCAAATGCAGATGGCGGCGAGCTACTCGTAGGCGTCGAAGATGATGGCATAGTCTCTGGCATCAGTAATTTTACCGAAGAAGAAATACAGCTTCTAAAAGGCGCCCCGCTGACGCATGTCCACCCAGACACTCCACTTCAATCAGTTTTGGTGCGGGAAGCTCTAATCGGAGATGCAAAAGTTTTATATTTTCGCGTTCCGAAAGGCACGCGATTTATACATTTAACGGCCGACGGGCGATGCCTCAAAAGGAATGACCCGGAGACCATCCCCGTTGCGGCTGAGCAAATTCAATTTAACCGCCGCGAAGTCGCATCTCGCGAATACGATAGGGAGTTTATTGATGGCGCTTCGGTTGCAGACCTAGATCATGACCTCCTTAGAGCCGTAGCCGATCAAATCTCTCCAGGCATCAGTCTGGACAAGTGCCTTCAATATCTAAATTTAGCCGAATATGACGGCATATCTGGTTTAAGACTCAGGCGCGCCGCCTTGTTATTGTTCGCTAAGCACCCGGATCGATGGCACCCACGAGTGCAAATTCGAATCCTAAAAGTGACGGGCACCGCATTAGGTACTGGAGCAGCTTATAACATCGCGACGGACAATACCGTCAGAACAAATATACTCAGACTGATAGACGAGACTTGGGAGTCGTTGCGACCGTACTTAGTGGCAACACGGTTTCAAGAGGATGCCAGATTTAGGACAACCTATATTTATCCCGAACTGGCTTGCCGCGAGGCGCTGGTAAATGCCATCGCACACCGCGATTACTCTGAAGAAGGTCGCGGAATTGAGATATATATTTTTGATGATCGCATCGAGATAAAAAACCCAGGCGGATTGCTCTCTTCTATCTCTATCGAAGACATAAAAGCGCTCACTGGTGTACATCAATCACGGAATTCCTACGTCGCCCGGACATTACGAGAAGTCGGTTTAATGCGAGAGCTTGGCGAGGGAATGCGCCGCATATTTGAAGTTATGCGGAGCGGAGAGCTTGCTCCACCGGATATCACAAATGACGCAAGCACTTTCATTCTAACTCTCCATCACCGCCCCATGTACGCTAGAGACGAAGTCCTCTGGCTCGATCAGTATGAAGCATTCCATTTGACGCCGGAGGAGAAAGCGGCAATTTTGATTGGCCGAAAGGGAGAACTGATCGCGCCCAATCATATAATCAGAAGATTAGGCATTGTGGATATCGAGCATTATCGGCAAGTCGTCGCCTCACTTCAAAAGAAGGGTATTCTTGAAACCGTCGTTGATCGCGCGGCCTTAAAAAATATGCGCCGGAAAGTCGCCGCACGTGATGTTCCACGTTTTAAGGTGCGAGATGCGAGAGAAGCTTTCGCCAAGCCAATCGCAAAACCTCGCTCTCGTCGGGCAGAAACCGTAAATGAGGAAAGCCGCCTCCCTCAAGAAATCGGCGGCGGTCATTCCCAAGCTCTGTATCTCGGCAATATTCCGCCCAATACTACGCAGCGAGATTTGATCGCCGCTTTTGCTGCGATTGGCAGGCCAGCATCAGTCATAATTCCTCAAACAAATGGCCTTTCGCGCGGCTACGCTTTCATCGAATTTGATAAAATCGAGCAAACGAGAGACGCTTTGAAGGCGGAAATCTCGCTCGGAGGCAGAAAACTGCTCATAAGACCCAAACTGCCTTGGAGACATAAAGGCCATTAAGGCTTGCTCAAATTAGCCAGCTGCCCCAGGAGCGCCTTGACCCCGGCGAGGCGCTCGTCCGGCGTCGGCCAGTCGCGCGTCACCACCACTTTCTGGTCCGGCCGCACCCGCATGGTGCCGCTATGGGCGGAGATGAACTGCACCAGCTTCAGCGGCTGGCCGAAGGCATTGCCGCGGAAGGCGATGGTGCCGCCCTTGGGACCCGCGTCGATCTTTTCCACCCCCGCCGCCTTGGCCAGCTGCTTGATGAAGACGATCTCGAAGAGATGCTTCACCTCTTCGGGCAGCGGTCCGAAGCGATCGATCAGTTCTGCCGCGAAGCGGTCGATTTCCTCCCGCGTCTCGATGGCCGACAGGCGGCGATAGAGCGACATGCGGACATTGAGATCGGCGACATAGCTTTCCGGGATCAGCACGGCGGCGCCCAGGTTGATCGAAGGCGACCACTGGTCGGCCAGGCTTTCGGAGGCATCGCCTTCCTTCAGGCCGGACACCGCTTCCTCCAGCATCTCCTGGTAAAGTTCGATGCCGACTTCCCGGACATGGCCGGACTGTTCCTCGCCCAAAAGGTTGCCGGCGCCGCGAATGTCCATGTCGTGGCTGGCGACCGAGAATCCCGCGCCCAGCTGGTCCAGCGACTGCAACACTTCCAGGCGGCGGGTGGCGGTGTCGGTGAGCTTTCTCTCGGCCGGGGTCGTCAGATAGGCATAGGCCCGCGCCTTGGAGCGGCCGATGCGGCCGCGCAGCTGATAAAGCTGGGAAAGGCCGAACATGTCCGCCCGGCTCACGATCAGGGTGTTGGCGGTGGGAATGTCCAGGCCCGATTCCACGATATTGGTGGAGACCAGCACATCCACCTTGCGCTCATAGAAGTCGGTCATCACCGCTTCCAGCACGGTGGGCGCCATCTGGCCATGCGCCTTCGCCGGCTTCACTTCCGGAACGGTAAGCTTGAGGAACTCCATCGCGTCATTGAGGTCGGCGATGCGCGGGGCGACAAAGAAGCTCTGGCCGCCGCGATAATGCTCGCGCAGCAGCGCCTCGCGGACCACCAGGGGATCGAACGGCGTGACGAAGGTGCGCACCGCCAGCCGGTCGATCGGCGGCGTGGCGATCAGCGACAGATCGCGCACGCCCGAAAGCGCCAGCTGCAAGGTGCGCGGGATCGGCGTGGCCGTGAGGGTCAGGACATGGACATCGGCCTTGAGA
>CAZNGO010000045.1:0-14751 GCA_964572805.1 uncultured Rhizobium sp.
TTGAGCGGATTGCCCGGGGTCACCAGCCACCACACGGCACCCAGCCCCAGCGCCATGCGCGCCACCTCGCTGACATGGAGATGACCTTCATGCGCCGGATTGAAGGAGCCGCCCAGCAGGCCGATGGTGAGATGCGGCCCGATCGGGCCGGGCGGCCTGATCCACATTATGCCCACGTCTTCATGGGCGGGTCTGCCCATTGCCGCGCACGACGTATTTGAAGGTGGTGAGCTGTTCGGCGCCGACAGGCCCGCGGGCATGCAGCTTGCCGGTGCCGATGCCGATCTCCGCTCCCATGCCGAATTCGCCGCCATCGGCGAACTGGGTCGAGGCGTTCCACAGCACAATGGCGCTGTCCAAGCTGCCCAGGAAGGTTTCGGCGGCGGCGGCGTCTTCGGTGACGATGGCGTCGGTGTGGTGCGAGCCGTAATGCTCGATATGCCGGATCGCCTCTTCCACCCCGTCCAGCGCGCGCACGGCGATGACGGCGTCGAGATATTCGGTCTTCCAGTCTTCTTCCGTGGCGGGTTTGGCGGCGGCAAACACCGCACGCACCGCCTCGTCGCCCCTTATCTCGCAGCCGGCGGCGGCGAGATCCTGCAGGATCGGAAGGCCATGGCTTTGCAGGATGGCGCGGTCCAGCAGCAGCGTCTCCGCCGCGCCGCAGATCGAAGTGCGGCGCATCTTGGCATTCAGCACCACCTGCCTCGCCTTGGCGAGGTCGGCGGCCGAATGGACATAGACATGGACGATGCCTTCCAGGTGCGCCAGCACCGGCACCCTGGCTTCCGCCATCACCCGGCCGGTCAGGCCCTTGCCGCCACGCGGAATGATCAGGTCGATATTGCCGTCCAGCCCTTCCAGCATCAGGCCGACAGCGGCGCGGTCGGTGTTGGACACCATCTGCAGCGCCGCGTCCGGCAGGCCCGCCGCCTTCAGACCCTCGCGCATCGCCGCCAAGATGGCGGTGGCGGAGCGGATGGAATCGGAGCCGCCGCGCAGGATTGCGACATTGCCCGCCTTGAGGGCCAGCGCCCCGGCATCGGCGGTGACGTTGGGGCGGGATTCATAAATGATGCCGATGACGCCGATCGGCGTCGCCACCCGCGCGATGTCCAGGCCGTTGGGCCGCGACCAGCGCGCCAGCTCGCGTCCGACCGGATCGGGCAGCCGCGCCACGTTTTCCACCCCGGCCGCCATCGCTTCCAGCCTTTTGGCATCCAGCATCAGCCGGTCCAGCATCGGGGCGGGCATGTTGTTGGCTTTGGCCGCTTCGATGTCGCCCTTGTTGGCTTCCAGGATCGCGGCGGCATTGGCGCGGATGGCGGCGGCACCGGCCATCAGGGCGCGTGTCTTGGCCTCGCCGGAGGCTTCGCGCATGGCGCGTGCTGCCGCGCGGGCGGCGGCGCCGATCGCCGTCATCTCGGCCGCGAGATTGTTCTGCACATTCATGACTTAAGTCCCCGTCAGCGTGAGGTCGTCGCGATGGATCATCTCGTCACGGCCACGATAGCCCAGGATGGCCTCGATTTCGAGGCTGCGCTTGCCGGCGATGCGCTCGGCATCCTCGGCGCTGTAGGCGGCGAGGCCGCGGGCAATTTCGCGTCCGTCGCGGCTTTTCACCACCACGGCGTCGCCGCGCACGAAACGGCCATCGACCTGGCGGATGCCGGCCGGCAGCAGGCTCTTGCCCTCCAGCAGCGCCTTCACCGCGCCGTCGTCGATCACCAGCACCCCTTCGGCGGCGAGACCGCCGCCGATCCAGCGCTTGCGCGCCGCCGCCGGCGTGAGCGAGGCGCGGAAACGGGTATGCCGCGCGCCGTTGGCAATGGCGTTCAGCGGGTTCAGCGCCTCGCCGCGCGCAATCACCACATCGCAGCCCGCGCCCATGGCGATCTTGGCGGCGATCAGCTTGGAGGCCATGCCGCCCCTGCCCATGCCGGAAATGCTGCCGCCCGCCATCGCCTCGATCTCCGGGGTGATGACGCTGATATCGGGTATATGCGTGGCGCCAGTATCCTGGGCGGGATTGGCGGTGTAGAGCCCATCGACATCCGACAGCAGCACCAGCCGGTCGGCCCCCATCATCGAGGCGACGCGCGCTGCCAGCCGGTCATTGTCGCCGAACTTGATCTCGGCGGTGGCCACCGTGTCGTTCTCGTTGATCACCGGCACCGCGCCAAGGCCGATCAGGGTATTGAGCGTGGCGCGGGCATTGAGATAGCGGCGGCGCTCCTCGGTGTCGCCGAAGGTGAGCAGCACCTGCGCCGCGACGATGCCGTGCCCGGCCAGAATGTCGGCGTAAGCCTCGGCCAGACGCACCTGGCCCGCCGCCGCCGCCGCCTGGCTTTCCTCCAGCCTGAGCGGTCCGGAGGGCAGCTTCAGCAGCCGCCGCCCCAGCGCGATGGAGCCGGAGGAAACCAGAATGACCTGCGCGCCATTTTGCTTGAGGGCGGAGACATCGGCGCAAAGCGACTGCAGCCAGGCGCGGCGCAGTTCGCCTGCACCCTGGTCCACCAGCAGAGCCGAACCGACCTTGACGACGATGAGCCTGGCGCCGTCGAAAATCCCCTTCATCGCCGCGCCGCCTTTCGTTTGGCCCGCTGCTTGGAAGAGAGGCGGACGGCTTTCGGCCGCGCCTTGGCCTTGCCGCCGCTGCGCGGCTTCGCCTTCGCCCTGGACTTCGACGCTTGCGGCTTCGCCGTCTTCTTCTTTTCAGGCGCCGGCACCGGCCGGGCGCCTTTGACCACCACATCCAGCTCGGCCAGGGGCGATTTGGGCACCACCGGCGCCTCGAAATTGACCGCCTGGCGCTCGGCGCGGGTGACGGGCGCGCGCCTGACCACGGGCCTTCTGGCGGCGCGCTCGGCGCGGCGGTCGCCGATGTTGCGCATCATCGCCCGCAGCACCGTGTTGATGCCCGCGCCGGTGACGCCGGAAATCACATGCACGTGCCGGCCGCAGGCCTTTTCCAGCGCCGCCTTCTTCTTCGCCAGTTCCTTTTCGGGAATGGCATCGACCTTGTTCAGGGCGACGATCTCGGGCTTGTCGCCAAGGCCTTCGCCATAGGCTTCCAGCTCGGCCCGGATGGTCTTGTAGGCCTTCGCGATCCTGTCGGCCGTACCATCGACCAGATGCAGGATGGTGGCACAGCGTTCGGCATGGCCGAGAAAGCGGTCGCCCAGGCCGACACCTTCATGCGCGCCTTCGATCAGGCCGGGCAGGTCGGCCAGCACGAAATCGCTTTCGTCGATCTTCACGACCCCTAATTGGGGTTCGAGAGTGGTGAAAGGGTAATCGGCAATTTTGGGCCGCGCCGCCGAGACACGGGAAAGAAATGTGCTCTTGCCGGCATTGGGCATGCCGATCAGGCCGGCATCGGCGATCAGTTTCAGCTTGAGGATGAAGATCGCTTCCTGCGCCGGCTGGCCGGGCATGGCGAAGTCCGGCGCCTGGTTGGTCGAGCTTTTGAAATGGGCGTTGCCGAAGCCGCCATTGCCGCCCTTGAGCAGGCGCACGCGCTGGCCGGCATCGGTGAGGTCGGCGATCAGGGTTTCGCCGTCCTCTTCATAGATCTGGGTGCCGACCGGCACCTTCATCACCGCATCCTCGCCATTGGCGCCGGTCATCACCTTGCCCTTGCCGCCCTCGCCCTTCCCGGCCTTCACATGCTGCTGGAAACGATAGTCGATCAGGGTGTTGAGATTCTCCACAGCCTCGGCCACGACATCGCCGCCGCGGCCGCCATCGCCGCCCCAGGGCCCGCCATATTCGATGAACTTCTCGCGCCGGAAGGCGACGCAGCCATTCCCGCCGGGCCCACTGCTGGCATAGACTTTTGCGACGTCGAGAAATTTCATAAGTGCCTCTTAGGCCGCCTGTTTTCGCAGGAAATCGGCCCGCGTCAACAGCATGTCATGGCACAGCACGCCAACGCCCCTGGCCCGGCAATTCCTCATTTTAGAGCCATTGTGGCGGGCGCCCAGCTTGACCAGGACATGGCCGGAGGCCGGGTTGTCAGCGAACCAGCCAGCATGGACCGCATCCAGACCCAGCGTCTCAAAGGCGTAGGCCATCAGCCGCCGCGCCGCTTCGGTGGCGTAGCCGAAACCCCAGAACGGCTTGCCCAGCCAATAGCCGGCTTCATAACCGCCCCTGCCGTCGGGATTGAGGCCGGTCATGCCGACAAAAAGCCCATCCCTGCGCTCGATGACGAAGACATGGCGGCCGTCGGGCGGCATGGCGAGAAACTCCTCGGCATGTTCCTCGCCATAGGGATGGGGCACGCGCGACGTCATCTTGGCGACGTCATAGTCGCTGAGCCACACCGCCATCGCCTCGATGTCCGCCGGCCGCGGCGGCCTCAAGGTCAGTCTTTCGCTCTCCAGAATGCACATGACATCCCCGCATTTCCTTTCCTGCGAGGAATAAAAAAGGGAGATGGCGGACCATCTCCCTCGCATAACGGGCCGCCACATTTGTGTGGCGGCCTATGTCTTCAGCCGCCTATTCCGCCGCAGTACGGGCCGGGTTCATCGCCGGCACGACCGACACATAGGTGCGGCGCTTGAAACCGGTCTTGAACGAAACCTGGCCATCGGCCAGGGCATAAAGCGTGTGGTCCTTGCCCATGCCGACATTTTCGCCGGCGTGGAACTTGGTGCCGCGCTGGCGCACGATGACATTGCCGCCGGCAACGGCTTCGCCGCCGAACAGCTTCACGCCCAGCATCTTGGGGTTGGAATCGCGACCGTTGCGCGATGAACCGCCAGCTTTCTTGTGTGCCATACGACTGGTCCTTTAACCGGCAGTGATGCCCAGCACCTTCACCTTGGTGAAGTGCTGGCGGTGACCGCGCTTGCGGTGGGTATTCTTGCGGCGCTTCTTCTTGAAGGCGACGACTTTCTCGCCCTGGCCGTGCTCCAGGATCTCGCACTCGACCGAGGCGCCCTTGACCAGCGGCGCGCCAACCTTGGGCGCGTCGCCACCGACCAGCAGAACCTCGTCGAGCTTGAGCTTGGAGCCCACATCGCCCGTCAGGGATTCGACCTTCAGGACAGTGTCCTTGGCCACCTTATATTGCTTTCCGCCGGTGCGGATGACCGCGTACATGGTCTAATTCCTTGAAAAGAAACGGTTTTCTGGCGACGAAGTCACCTGAAGAGCGGCGCAATATACGGAAAAGGCCTTAAGGGTCAACTCTGGATATTTTTGACCCCCTCCGTCCGCCTCGCGGGCGCTACGCGCCCTGCCGGCGGACACCTCCCCCTTTAGTGTGCTTCGCGCAAAAGGGGGAGGCGGGCCTGTGCCATTTTCCGTGGCTGGGTTGGCGTGTACAGAACCACCATGCGGTTCCTGGGCGACATTCTCTACAATTTCCACTGGGTGGTGCCGGGCGAGGCCGCCCGCATGGCCCAGCCCTGGGCCGGCTTCTATCGCGCCTTTCTGGCCCGGCGCGGCATCCGCGGCATCGTCAATCTGCGCGGCCGCAACGACGACCTTTCCTGGTGGCGCAAGGAAACCGCGCTGGGCGTCGCGCATTTCGACGCCATGCTGGATTCGCGCAAACTGCCGACCCGCGAAATGCTGGTGCGGCTGATGGCGGTTTTCGCCGAAACACCCCGTCCCTTCGTGGCCAAATGTTCCGGCGGCCAGGACCGCACCAGCCTGGCCATGGCGCTGTATCTGATTGACCGCAACGGCTGGCCGGCGCTGGCGCAGGCGCAGGCACAGTTCGCGCATTTTCCCTATCTGCATTTTCCCAAGCGTCACCAGCGCTGGCTGGCGCGCTTTCTCGACTTTGCGGCGCAGGACGCCAACGGCCTGCGCCTGGCCGAATGGATCGCGCGCGACTACACCCCGGAAAGATTCAAGGCCTGGCTGGACGCGAACGGCATGGGCGATTTCTACGCCGACATTTTCACGGTGCCCACGCGCTCGCCATTTCAATGGTGATCCCCCTCCCGCTTTCGCACGCTAACGGCCGCCCCTGCGCGCAAAGAAGAAGAGGGGCGGCCTGGCGTGCTGCAGCCCCCTCCCCCTTCCATGCGCTTCGCGCGAAGGGGGAGGCGGGCCTTTAATGCCGCCGCCTTTGAACATTGCGCCGGGCGTGCTGCTCTGGCGCGAGAAATTCTCGCCCATCGCCCAGAAGGCGCTGCTGGACGATGTGCTGCACCGCCTGAAGCAGGCGCCGCTCTATCGCCCGGTAATGCCGAAAACGGCCAGGCCCTTTTCAGTCGAGGAAAGCAATTTCGGCCGGCTGGGCTGGGTCTCCGACAAGGCGGGCTATCGCTATCAGCCGCTGCATCCCGTCACGGCCACGCCCTGGCCGGCAATTCCCGATGCGTTGCTCGAACTATGGCAGGAGATTGCGGTCGCGCCGCCGCCCGATTGCTGCCTGCTCAATCTCTATCGCGCCGGAGCGAAAATGGGCCTGCACCAGGATCGCGATGAAAATGATCTCACCGCGCCGGTGATCGGCGTCTCGCTGGGCGATGAGGCGCTGTTTCGCATCGGCGGGGCGAAGCGCGGCGGCGCGACGCGCAGCCTCCGGCTGGCCTCGGGCGATGTGATCCTGTTCGGCGGCGTGGCGCGGCTGGCCTGGCACGGCATTGACCGCATCATTGCCGGCAGCTCGCGACTGGTGCCGGGGGGCGGACGGATCAGCCTGACGTTGCGAAAAGTGGCAGGATAAAAAAGGGCCCCCGGCGGGCGCCGGGGGCCAAATGCGCTTATCGCGCTCAGGAGCTCGGGGAGGGGATGACCCTTGCTCCCTTGAAGGCGCGGACCGCGAAGCGAGCGGGGGCAGTGCTTACGACCCAGCGGCCTTCAGGAATAAAACTAGGCATGGAAGACACAGGTTTCAAGTATTTTCGATTTAATTTCATTTGGAGCGTGACAGTACCAATTTTGCCATAGTCTTTTGCGCGGAACCCACGGGGTCAGCCATAGCGGCGCTCCTCCAGCTGGCGCGCGATTTCTTCCCTGTGCGCCGCCTCGGCCTGCTCGCAGATGGCCTGCAGAAAGTCCCTCAGCCCCGCAAGGCCGCGGCTATCAAGGCGGTAAAGACGGCGGGCCCCTTCGGCCTGGTCGGCCACCAGGCCGGCCTCCCTCAATACCTTCAGATGCTGCGATATTGCCGGCCGGCTGACCGGCAACCCTTCGGCCAGGGCGCCCACGGTCCGCGGGCCCTGGCGCAGGCGCTCAAATACTGCCTGGCGGGTGGGATCGGCCAAAGCCGCAAATATTTCTTCGTAAGCCATGACTTACTGTAAGTAATAACTTACGTGCTTTCAAGAGATTGCCCGAACGCCCGGAAGATCGAGCGGCTGACCGGATTTTCGGACCAGCGCCACTCCGGATGCCATTGCAGGCCCAGGACGAAGCCCTGCCCGCCCGGCAGCGACACCGCCTCGATCTGGCCGTCCGGCGCCATGGCATCGGCATGGAGCGGCGGCGCCAGCCGGTCCACCCCCTGATGGTGCAGGGAATTGACCCTGGCCGAACTGATGCCGGTGATGCGGGCCAGCAGGCTGCCTGCGGCAATGGACACATCATGGGAAGGCCCGAACTGGGTCTCCAGCGGAGCGGTTGCATCCTCGCGATGATCCAGAC
The DNA here is from genome assembly GCA_964572805.1 of uncultured Rhizobium sp. Classification (GTDB taxonomy): domain Bacteria; phylum Pseudomonadota; class Alphaproteobacteria; order Micropepsales; family Micropepsaceae; genus Rhizomicrobium. The sequence goes on from CAZNGO010000045.1 coordinate 7,615, forward strand.
GCCCCGGCAGCTCGTGGACATGCTGGTGCAGCGTGCCGCCCAAGGCGACGTTGAGTTCCTGGAAGCCGCGGCAGACCGCCAGCACCGGCTTGCCCGCCGCGATGGCGGCGCGGATCAGCGGCAGGCTGACGGCATCGCGGGCGCCGTCCAGCAGGTCGGGATTGCGCGGGCGCGCGCCGCCATAAAGCCCCGGATCGACATTCGAGACGGCGCCGGTGAAGAGAAAACCGTCAAACGCCGCCAGCAGCTCCGCCACCGGCAGCGGCCGGTCCAGCGCCGGAATCAGCAGCGGCAGCGCGTCCGCGCCATCGCGAATGGCGGCGACATAGGCATCGCCGCTGCGATGACCGGAAAGATCGTCATGGCGGTCGCGGTCACAGACCAGGCCGACACGCGCGCGCCGGCTCAATTGGCGCCCGCACGCATTGGCGGCGTCCTCACCGGCACGGCGAACAGGCTGTCGGGCAGCGCCACGCCGATCTGGACCTGGCCCAGCGCGACGCTGGTGGGATCGCCCTGCAGATCCTTCATCACCCATTGCCGGATCTGGATCTGCGGCGCGGCAAAGGTGACGGTGATGTTCTCCGACCTGCGATTGGTGGCGGAGCGGGCATGCAGCACCAGGGCGTCCGCCTGGCGCTCGATCCCCAGCACGGCAGGATTGCGCTTGAGATCGATATTGTCCGCCAGAAGAAAGCCCAGCGGATTGTCGGCCACGCTGTAATGGTCCACCGTGTTGAGGCGATTGTTGCGGATATAGATATTGCCGCCAGTGGCGACGATCAGCAGCGGGCTGGGCGGGCGGTATTCGAAACGCAGGCGCCCGGGCCGCGCCAGATAAAAGGTCCCCGCCGCCGTCCGGCCTTGCGGGCTGGTCTGCATGAATCCCGCCGTCAGGGTGGTGAGGCCATTGAGCCAGGCGCTGATGCGGTTGAGGTCTTCGCTCTGTTCGGCGGTGAAGTCGATGCGCCGCTGCGGCAGGGGCTGGCCGGCGCCGGACAGCAGCGGCGCGCTGAGCAGGCCGGCGCAGGTAAGGCCCCCATCACGCAAAAAGTCACGGCGCGTCTGTTTCATATTTCCGTGGAAGCCCTTGGCAGATGCGATGTCCCAGAACATAGTCCGGCGACCTGAATAATCAACAAATCACACGTCTTCATGGCTGAAAACGCATATTCCCATATCGCGATCCTTGGCGCCGGGGCCTGGGGCACGGCGCTGGCCGCCACCGCCGCGCGCGCCGGCCGGCGGGTGACGCTGTGGGGCCGCGACGGCACGCTGCTGGTGGACATCTCGGCCGGCGAAAATCCGCGATACCTGCCCGGCATCGAATTGCCGGAGGACATTTCCGTCACCTCTACCCTGGCGGTGGCGGCCGGCGGCGAGGCCATCATCCTGGCGGCGCCGGCGCAGGGCACGCGGGCGCTGCTGGCGGAACTGAAGCCGCTGCTGGCGGGCCCGGTGCCGCTGGTGATCGCCGCCAAGGGCATCGAGCAGGGCAGCGGCAAGCTGATGCCGGAGCTGGTGGCGGAAGCTGCGCCGGGCCATCCGGTGGCGATCCTTTCGGGCCCCAGCTTCGCCCGCGAAGTGGCGGCGGGCCAGCCCACCGCCGTCACCATCGCCGCACCGGGAGAAATTGCGGGGCGCTTGCAGGCGACGCTGTCCACGCCGTCGTTCCGCCCTTACGCCAGCGACGATGTCACCGGCGTGGCGCTGGGCGGCGCGGCCAAGAATGTCTATGCCATCGCCTGCGGCGTGGTGGACGGCCTGGTGCTGGGCGAGAATGCCCGCGCCGCGCTCTTGGCGCGCAGCTTCGCCGAACTGTCGCGGCTGGGGGCGGCGCTGGGTGCCAGATCCGAAACCCTGATGGGCCTGTCGGGGCTGGGCGACCTGGTGCTGACCGCGACCAGCGATTCCTCGCGCAATTTCGCCGCCGGGGTCGAACTGGGCCGGGGCAAGAGCGCGGCGGCGATTGCCGCGCCCGGCCATCCGCTGGCCGAAGGCCTGGCGACGGCGCCGGCGCTGGTGCTGCGCGCCAGGGCGCTGGGCATCGAACTGCCCATCGCCGAAGCGATGGCCGACCTGATCGCCGGCAAGCTGCCGGTGGAGGGCGCGGTGGCGCGGCTGATGAGCCGCAAGCTGACGACGGAATAGAAAGAACGCGCGATGGCTTTCTGGCTGTTCAAGAGCGAACCCGACACCTGGTCCTGGGAGATGCAGAAGAAGAGGGGCGCCAGGGGCGAACCCTGGAGCGGGGTGCGAAACCATACCGCCAAGCTGAACATGAAGGCGATGAAAAAGGGCGACCGCGGCTTCTTCTATCATTCCAACGAACAGAAGGCCGTGGTCGGCATCGTCGAGGTGATCGGGGAGTTCCAGCCCGATCCCACCGACGAAAAAGGCCAGTTCGGCCTGGTGGTGGTGAAGGCGGTCAAGGACATGCCGGAGCCCGTGACTCTGGCGGCCTGCAAGGCCAATCCGAAACTGGCGAAGATGAGCCTGGTCACCAGCTTCCGCCTTTCGGTGCAGCCGGTGACGGATAGCGAGTGGAAAGAGGTTTGCCGCATGGGCGGGCTGACGTAAACCCCTCGCCTTTTCTTTCCTTTCGGTGCAGGCACTTGCCGAATCTTCGTTTTTCCGGAATGGCCTGCATCCCCTCCCCCTCCGGGGTGGATAAGTGTGGGATAGCGATGCGGCGCGTGCCTGTCTCATGCAACGAATATCGCATGACAGGAAAGCGTGGGGATAAGTTGTAATGTTTTATTTGGACAACGGCCGCTTCTTTAAATTTAGCGGCTTAACTCGATTAACGCCCTGCTGAAAGGTTAGCTGGTCGACCTAGTGATCCAGCGCCTTGACGATCTCTTCCGTCATCTTCTTGGCGTCGGCGAACAGCATCATGGTGTTGTCCATGAAGAACAGCGGATTCTCCACGCCGGCATAGCCCGAACCCATGCCGCGCTTGATGAAGAGCACGGTCTTGGCTTTTTCCACGTCCAGGATCGGCATGCCATAGATCGGCGATTTGGGGTCGGTCTTGGCGCTGGGATTGGTGACGTCGTTGGCGCCGATGACATAGACGACATCGGTCTGGGGGAACGCCGAATTGATGTCTTCCAGCTCGAAAACCTCGTCATAGGGCACGTTGGCCTCGGCCAGCAGCACGTTCATGTGACCGGGCATGCGGCCGGCCACCGGATGGATGGCGTAGGAAACCTTGACGCCTTCCTTCTTCAGCTTGTCGGCCATTTCGCGTACCGCATGCTGGGCCTGCGCCACCGCCATGCCGTAGCCCGGCACGATGATGACGGAAGCGGCGTTCTTCATGATGAAGGCGGCGTCGTCGGCGCTGCCCTGCTTGACCGGCCGCGTTTCCTTCGCCCCCGTCGCCGGACCGGTGTCGCCGCCAAAGCCGCCCGCGATCACCGAGATGAAGGAACGGTTCATCGCCTTGCACATGATGTAGGACAGGATGGCGCCGGAAGAACCGACCAGCGCGCCCGTGATGATCAGGGCGGAATTCTCCAGCGTGAAACCCATCGCCGCCGCCGCCCAGCCGGAATAGGAGTTCAGCATCGAGACCACCACCGGCATGTCGGCGCCGCCGATGGGGATGATGAGCGTGATGCCCAGCACGAAGCTCAGGCCGGCAATCGCCCAGAAGGCCCAGACCGGCTGGTGCATGGCGAAAAACACGATCAGTGCGACGATGACCAGCCCCATCAGCAGGTTGAGCATGTGCCGCGCCGGCAGGATGATGGGCGCGCCGCTCATGTTGCCGTTGAGCTTGGCGAAGGCGATGATCGAACCGGCAAAGGTGATGGCGCCGATGGCGACGCCCAGGCTCATTTCGATCAGGCTCTGCATGCGGATGGCGCCTTCGCTGCCGATGCCGAAGGCGTCGGGCGAATAGAAGGCGGCGCCCGCCACCAGCACCGCGGCCAGGCCGACCAGCGAATGGAAGAAGGCGACCAGCTGCGGCATGGCGGTCATCGAGATGCGCCTGGCCATGCCCGCGCCGAACAGTCCGCCGATCAGGAGGCCGCCCGCCACCATGCCCCAGGTCAGCACGTCATAGATGCCGGCCACCCACAGCGTCGTGCCGATGGCTAGGCCCATGCCGATAATGCCGTTGCGGTTGCCGGCGCGGCTGGTGGCGGGCGAGCTGAGGCCCTTCAGCGCCAGGATGAACAGGCTGCCGGAGACCAGGTAGAGAAGCGCGGCGATATCGGCTTTCATGCGACCGTCGCTTTCGCCTTGCGGCTGAGGAAGGCGATGGCCGCCAACATCGTCGCGGCCAGCAGCATAACCGCATAGGCGGCAGTCTGAACCACGACATTGCCGCTGTTGGACTGGATTCCGCTCATTGGCCAAAGGGATATGGCGCAGCAAATGACGGCATTGTGCCAGGCAACACGGCCACGACAGGCACGCAGGAAGAGCAGCAGCATGGCCACCGTGAACATGACCGGGGCCAGCAGCCGCACCCCGTCAATGCCGCGCCAGGTGACGGCACCGAGCAGGCCCAGGCCATAGGCCGCTGCGATGGCGATGGCCATCAGCCCGGCCAGTGCGGCGAACAGAAACGCGGGACGATCTTCCGGGCGCATCACTTCGCCTTCTTCTTGTACATGGCCAGCATCCGGGCGGTGACCAGGAAGCCGCCAAAGATGTTCACCGCCGCCAGCACCAGGGCGACAAAGCCCAGCCCCTTGGAGATCCAGGCGCCATGGCTTTCCTGGTGCTCCAGCGAGGTGAAGGTGCTCAGCACCTCATCGGTCGAAACCGGCGGCGCGTCCGGCGACGGCACGGCGATATGGGCGATATGCGGAATGGTGGAGACCGAGACCGCAATCAGGGCGCCGACGATGATGACCGAGGAGATGGCGTTGGTGACGCTCATCAACGGCGTGTGCAGGGCGGGCGTCACCCCCCAGACCACGAAATAGCCGACAAAGATGGCAAGGACGAAGACGGAAAGACGGAAGACAAAGGGGTCGATCGCTTCCATCGCTTCTATCCTTTGAGTGCGGGATGGACGACCGCGCCGTCCCGGGTCAGGCCGCTGCCGGCCACGATCTCGTCTTCCCAGTTGAGGTTCAGCGCGCCGGTTTTCTTGTCCACGATCAGCGAGATGAAATTGAACAGGTTGCGGGCATAAAGCGAGGAGGCATCCGCCGCCAGCGCGCCGGGCAAATTGGTCGAGCCCATGATGGTGACGCCATGCGCCTTGACGGTTTCGTCCGGCCGGGAGAGCGGCGTGTTGCCGCCGGCGCCCGCCGCCAGGTCCACGATCACCGAGCCGGGCTTCATGGTCCTGATCATCTCTTCCGTCACCAGGATCGGGGCCTTGCGGCCGGGGATCAGGGCGGTGGTGATGACGATGTCCTGCTTCTTGATGGTTTCGGCGGTCAGCGCCGCCTGCTTCTTCTGGTATTCCTCGCTCATCGGCTTGGCATAGCCGGCCGCGGTCTGGGCGTTCTTGAACTCCTCGTCCATCACCGCGACGAAGGTGCCGCCGAGCGATTCCACCTGTTCCTTGGTGGCGGGGCGCACATCGGTGGCGCTGACAATGGCGCCCAGGCGCCTGGCGGTGGCGATGGCCTGCAGGCCGGCCACGCCCACGCCCATCACCAGCACGCGGGCGGGGGCGTTGGTGCCCGCCGCCGTCATCATCATCGGCATGGCGCGGCCATAGGTGGCGGCGGCATCGATCACGGCCTTGTAGCCGGCAAGGTTGGCCTGGCTGGACAGCACGTCCATGGACTGGGCGCGGGAAATGCGCGGCAGGAACTCCATGGCGAAGGCGGTGACGCCGCGCGCGGCAAGGGCGGCGGCGGTGTCCTTTTCGGTGTGGGGCGCCAGCAGCGCCGCCAGCACCGCGCCCTGTTTCAGCTGCGCGGTTTCGTCCGGCGACGGCCCGCGCACCTTCAGCACGATGTCGGCACCCTCCAGCACGGACGGCGCGAGCGTGGCGCCCGCGGCCTGGAAGTCGGCGTCGGAGAAATTGGCATGGGCGCCGGCGCCGCTTTCGACCGCGACTTCAAGGCCCAGCGATTTGAGCTTTTTCACCGTTTCCGGCGTCGCGGCGACCCGCGTTTCGCCGTCGCGTCTTTCCCTGGGGACCGCCAATTTCATGCCGCCCCCGGAAACTTCCTAATGCGTACGGAATACAGCGAGGAAGATCACGATCCCCATGACCAGGAGAAAGGACCATTTCGACCCGCTGATGAACGCCGCATAAGTCTTCTTGTGCTGGCTGATGTCCATGGAACCGGCCTGGTGGTCGCTCTGGCTGGAAGTCATGTGAAAAAGGCCCCGAAGCTGTGAATTGGGCCGGACTATAGCAAAGCATCCCGTAACGGCAACCGGCTTGTTAAGGCTTTGGAAAGCCGATTTCCCCGGAAAATCAGGCGATTGCCTGACCCAATTATGCACAGGCTTTAAACGCCGCGTTTACCGGCGGGCGCGCAAACTGTGCCGGAAAGCGTGAGGCTTGTTTCATCATGGCGCAGACCATTCTGGTGGTGGATGACGATCCGGTGCAGCGCCGCCTGCTGGAGACCGCGATCACCCGCAGCGGCATGACCGTGGTGACGGCGCCGGGCGGCCAGCCCGCGCTGGACCTGATCGCCGGCCCCAAGGGCGACCAGATTTCCCTGATGCTGCTGGACCTCGTCATGCCCGACATGGGTGGCCTTGAGGTCCTGGCCAAGCTGCGCCCGTCCCATCCCGACCTGCCGGTGATCGTGCTGACCGCCAAGGGCGGCATCGATTCCGCCGTCGAGGCGATGCGCGCCGGCGCCAACGACTTCCTGGTCAAGCCGGCCTCGCCCGAGCGCATTTCGGTCTCGATCCGCAACCAGCTCAAGATCGGCACGCTTTCCGGCGAAGTGAAGGTGCTGAAGAAGAAGACGTCCAACACCCTGACGTTTGACGATCTCGTCGCCACCTCGTCGGAGATGAAGCAGGTCTTCCGCCTGGGCACCCGCGCCGCCCAGTCCGACATCCCGATCCTGATCGAGGGTGAATCGGGCGCCGGCAAGGAACTGATCGCCCGCGCGATTCAAGGCACCAGCGCCCGCGCCGGCAAGCCCTTCGTCACCGTCAATTGCGGCGCGATCCCCGAGAATTTGATCG
>CAZNGO010000046.1:0-10455 GCA_964572805.1 uncultured Rhizobium sp.
GTGGGCGAGATCTATGACGGCAAGATCGTCAAGGTGATGGATTTCGGCGCCTTCGTGAACTTCTTCGGCCCCAAGGACGGGCTGGTGCATGTCTCCGAACTGGCGGCCAGGCGGGTGGAAAAACCCTCCGACGTGGTCAAGGAAGGCCAGGCGGTGAAGGTCAAGCTGCTCGGCTTCGACGACCGCGGCAAGGTGCGCCTGTCGATGAAGCAGGTGGACCAGACCACGGGCGAAGACCTTTCCAGGAAGCCGAAGGGTGAGGAGCAGCCCGCCGGCTAGCCGGGGGGTGCGCGGGTCCGGCGGAGCCGCGCGAGCCACGAACGCCGCGCGCTTGCGCGAGCGGCCTGCCGTTGAAACGCCGGCGCGGTAAAATACGCATGGCGGCATTGCCGCCGCCCTGCTTCCCAAAAGCCGCCCGCGAAGCCCATGCTTCGCGGGCGGTTTTTCTTTGGGAGCTTCCATTGCCGAAAATCGATCTTGCGAAAGCGCCGGTTCGTGTCGGCACAAATTATCCCGCGCCATACGACGAGCCTTGCCGTGCGCGCCACCGCCTGCAATTGGGCGATGGCGGCGGGCTTACCCAGTTCGGCGTCAACCTGCTGACCCTGAAGCCCGGCGTCTGGTCCAGCCAGCGGCACTGGCATCACCTGGAGGACGAATTCGTCTATGTCCTGTCCGGCGAGGTGGTGCTGATCACCGATGGGGGCGAGGACGTCATGAAGGCCGGCGATTGCGCCGCCTTTCCCGCCGGTGACCGCAACGGGCACCATCTGGTGAATCGCTCGAACGAAGATGCGACGCTGCTGGAGGTCGGCACGCGCAGCCGCGGCGATTTCGGCGTCTATCCCGACATCGACATGCTGTTTGATCCGCGCGGCTTCACCCGCAAGGACAGAACGCCATATCCCAGACAGGAAGGTTAACACCGCGCCGGCAAACTTGTCCGGCTGACGCCTCTCGCGTTAGGTTCACGCCATGGCCGTCCTGATGCGCCTTCTCAGTCTTTGCCTGATCGTCGCGGCGCTGATGCTGCTGGGCGCCGATGCCGTCACCTCGCTGGAAAAGGGCGGCGAAGTCACCGTGCGCTCGCTGGGCACGGTCTGGGGCCTGCTCGGTCCCGGCGGCCTGGACGGTTTCAAGGCCTGGGTGCAGCACCATGCCGGCTTTGCGGCGCAGTTCGTCTATTCCTTCCTGGCGCTGCCCAGCTGGAGCGTCACCGGCGTGCCGGGCGTGATCCTGGCCTTTGTCGCCACGGTGAGGCGCGGTCCCGAGTAGCCGGGAACCGCTGCCGGCGGCCACATTAAGCCCAACACATGACGCATCTTTCGCGCGGCGTTCAGCGGCGGTTCATGCACGCCTGTCATGCTTGTCGCGTGATTTTCGGAGTTGCCGCCATGGCCTCGAAACTTGCGATTGCCCTGGGCGCCACGCTGGCGCTGGCGGCGGGTTCCGGCGCGGCTCTGGCGCAGCTGGACGGCGCGGACCAGGATTCCTTTTATGCTGAACCCCAGATGGCCGATCCGCCGCAAAAGCCGGTGCATGCCTTTGCCGCATCCGTCGCCACGGAAGATGTCGCGGCCGTGACTCCGGCGATCAGCGATCCGGAGCCGGTTCCGGCAAAGCCCGTGCAGACCGCCCGCAACGCTCGTCCTGCACCAGCCTGCACGGCGATGCAGCCTTGCGCCACGCCGACGCCCGCCGCGCGAACCTGATCAGCGATTACTGCCCGGAATCCAGAGCACATCCCCCGCGCCGCCGTCATTGGCCAGGCGCGCCATCACGAACAGATGGTCGGACAGCCGGTTGATGTAGCGCAGCGCTTCCGTGTTCACGCTTTCCTTCGCCGCCAGCGCCACCATGTCCCGTTCCGCCCGCCGCGCGATGGCGCGGGCAAGGTGCAGATGCGCCGCCGCGCGCGCGCCGCCCGGAAGCACGAAGGAAGTGAGGGGGGCGAGCGCGCCGTTCATGGCGTCGATCTCCTGTTCCAGCCGCGTCACCTGCGCGGCCACGACGCGCAGCGCCGTCCTGCCGCCGTCCTCGGGCGTTGAAAGGTCGGCCCCCAGGTCGAAGAGGTCATTCTGGATGCGCGCCAGCATCGCATCCAGATCAGCCTCGGCCTGCAGCCGCGCAATGCCGATGGCGCAGTTGGTTTCATCCACCGCGCCGATGGCGGCAAAGCGGGCATCGGCCTTGGAACGGCGGCTGCCGTCGGTCAGGCCACTTTGGCCCTTATCGCCCCCGCGCGTGTAGATTTTGTCCAGTTTGACCATGGAAATCCCGCCTTGCCCGGCAAATCCTAGCTTGTATGATCGCCGCCTTCACCCCAATTTCCGAGCCGGACATGCCCGCCCTAGCGCCTGAAACCATGGAAGTCACCACCAGCCGCGTCGCCTGCGACGGTGGCGGCGGCGCGCTGGGGCATCCGCGGGTCTATCTCGAAATGGGCGACGAAAGCTTCGTCGAGTGCCCCTATTGCGACAAGCGCTTTGTCCTCAAGGACGGGGCAGGGCATCATTGACTTCCTCGGTAGGGAAGAGGGGCCTGAGGAAAGGCGACCACCTCTACCTCATTGACGGCTCGGGTTATCTCTTCCGCGCCTATCACGCCCTGCCGCCCTTGACGCGCAAGTCCGACGGCCTGCCCACCGGCGCGGTCAGCGGCTACTGCAACATGCTGTGGAAGCTGCTGGAGGATTTGAAGGACGGAGCGCGTCCCACCCACCTGGCGGTGATCTTCGATGCCGGCGAGAAGACCTTCCGCAACGACTTCTATCCGCAATACAAGGCCAACCGGCCGCCGCCGCCCGAAGACCTGGTGCCGCAATTTCCCCTGGTGCGCGATGCCACCCGCGCCTTCGGCGTTGCCTGTGTCGAGATGAAAGGCTTCGAGGCCGATGACCTGATCGCCACCTATGCGAGAGTGGCGCGAGAGGCTGGCGCCCGCTGCACCATCATCTCCTCCGACAAGGACCTGATGCAGCTGGTGGTGGACGGCAAGGTCGAGCTCTACGACACCATGAAGGACCGGCGCATCGCCTCGCCGGAAGTGCTGGAGAAATTCGGCGTCGCCCCGGCCAAGGTGGTGCAGGTGCAGGCCCTGGCCGGGGATTCCACCGACAACGTGCCCGGCGTGCGCGGCATCGGCATCAAGACCGCCGCCGAGCTGATCGGCGTCTATGGCGATATCGAGACGCTGATCGCCAGAGCCGGCGAGATAAAGCAGAACAAGCGGCGCGAAACCATCATCGAAAATGCCGAAAACGCCCGCATTTCCCTGCGGCTGGTGACACTTGACGACAAGGTGCCGCTGAAGGAGCAGCCGGACGAATTCACCGTGCGCGAACCGGAGGCGAAGGAGCTGATCGGCTTCCTCAAGGCGATGGAGTTCAACTCCATCGTCAAGCGGGCGGCGGCGCATTTCGAGATTGAAAATCTTGACGACATCGGCGCCGACACCAAGGTGGCGCCGCCGCGCGAGCCGAAACTGCTGGAACCGGCTGAGGCACCGCCCGCGCCGAAGGAAGACCCGGGCTTAAGGGCGAAGATCGACCATGACGCCTATGCCACCGTGACGGACGAGAAGGCGCTGGACAGCTGGGTCGCGCGCGCCCATGCCGCCGGCATGGTGTGCGTCGATACCGAGACCACGTCGCTCGACCCCATGCAGGCCCGGCTTTGCGGCATCTCGCTGGCGGTAAAGCCGGGAGAGGCCTGCTACATCCCCACCGGCCACCGCCGTGGCGACGGCCTGGATTTCGATTTCGCCGAGCCGGCCGGCGGCAATGCCATCGCGCAATTGCCCGAAGCGCTGGTGCTGAGGAAGCTCAAGCCGCTGCTGGAAGACGATTCCATCCTCAAGATCGGTCAGAACCTGAAATATGACGCCCTGGTGCTGCTTGAGCGCGGCATCCGCCTCAACCCGATCGACGACACCATGCTGATGTCCTACACGGTCGAAGGCGGGCTGCACGGCCATGGCATGGACGAGCTCAGCGAGCTGCACCTGTCCCACACGCCCATCGCCTTCAGCGAAGTCACCGGCAAGGGCAAGGAAAAGCTGAGTTTCGACTGCGTGCCCATCGCCGAGGCGACCAGATATTCCGCCGAGGATGCCGATGTCACTTTGCGGCTCTGGCACATCATCAAGCCCAAGCTGCTGGAGCAGCAGAAGCGCTGTGTTTACGAGACGCTGGAACGGCCGCTGGCGATGGTGCTGGCCGACATGGAGCGGGCGGGGGTGATGATCGACCCCGCCCTGCTGCAGAAGCTTTCCAACGATTTCGGCAAGCAGCAGGCGGTGCTGGAGGCGGAGATCCACAAGCTGGCGGGCCAGGAATTCAACATCGGCTCGCCCAAGCAGCTGGGCGAAATCCTGTTCGACAGGATGAAGCTGGAAGGGGGCCGCAAGACCAAGACCGGCGCCTGGTCCACCGACAGCGATGTGCTGGAGGATGTCGCCGCGCAGGGCGTGCCGATGGCGCAGAAAGTGCTGGCGTGGCGCGGCCTGGCCAAGCTGCGCGGCACCTATACCGAGGCGCTGCCCGGCTACATCAATCCGAAGACCGGCCGGGTGCACACTTCTTACGCCATGGCCTCGACCACGACCGGGCGGCTGGCTTCCACCGATCCCAACCTGCAGAACATTCCGGTGCGCACCGAGGAAGGCCGCCGCATCCGCCAGGCCTTCATCGCGCCGAAGGGGTCAAAGCTCATCAGCGCCGACTACAGCCAGATCGAACTTCGGCTGCTGGCCCATATCGCCGACATTCCCGAGCTGAAAAAGGCCTTTGCCGACGGGCTGGACATTCACGCCATGACCGCCTCGGAAATCTTCGGCGTACCGGTCAAGGACATGCCCGCCGAAGTGCGCCGCCGGGCCAAGGCGATCAATTTCGGCATCGTCTACGGCATTTCCGGCTTCGGCCTGGCGGGCCAGCTCGGCATCGCCCAGTCCGAGGCCAACGACTATATCAAGAAATACTTCGCCCGCTTTCCCGGCATCCGCGACTACATGGAGGAGACCAAGCAGTTCGCGCGCACCCATGGCTATGTCGAAACCCTGTTCGGGCGGCGCATCCATGTCCGCGAGATCAACTCCAAGGTGCCGGGCTTCCGCGGCGGGGCCGAGCGCGCCGCCATCAATGCCCCGATCCAGGGCGCGGCGGCCGACATCATCCGCCGCGCCATGGTGCGGCTGCCGCCGCTGCTGCCGGCGTCGGTGAAGATGCTGCTGCAGGTCCATGACGAACTGATCTTCGAAGCGCCGGAGAAAGACGTGGCAAAGGCGTCGAAGATCATCGTCAGCGTGATGGAAAAAGCGTCATTGCCGGCGGTGGAAATTTCCGTGCCGCTGGTGGTCGAAGCGAGGGCGGCGGATAATTGGGATGCCGCGCACTAGGCCGCGATATTCTTGAGCCCGGTTTCGGGCGTAATACCGATCTTGCCCAGCACCGCCATCAGCTCCGCCATGGTCTTTTCGGCGTTGGGGCTTTCGCCGTCCTTCCTGGTGGCGGTCATGTAGCCGGTGAGGAAGCCCGGCTTGCCGAGACAGGCAAGGATGCGCCCGCGCGCCGCCTCCGCCAGCTTGCCTTCGGTGAAGATGCCGGTGGTGGCCAGTTTCAGCAGGGTCTGGGCCCGCTCGACCGGGCTCTGGCTGCGGCCTTCCAGCGATTCAAACAGCTTGCCGCGGGCCTCGACCTGGCAGGCCAGGGCGTCCAGCTTGTCGCAGATATCGGCCTTGCTGACATCGACAAAGCCGGAGCGCGACACCCGCGTCTGCAGCTGCGTCAGCTTCTGCAGCCGCGCCAGCAGCGGCGTTTTGGGATTGTTGAAATGGCTGTCGAACGCCGCCGAGCCCAGCACCGGCAGGACAAAGGCCGCCAGGGCGCGCTTGTTTTCCACGCCGATGACGTTTTCCTCGACGAACATCAGCCGCTCGAACTTTTCATCCGGCGCGGCGCCATCGAGATAGGGCGCCATGGTCTCCTGCGTCACCAGGCGCTTGGAGCGCAGGGTGAAGGCGGCGATGACGTCCTCATGGCTCATATATTTGCCGATGCCCAGCACGACCCGGTTGGCGAGCTGGCGCAGCGCCTTGAGTTCGTCCACCAGCGAGGTGGGGCAAAGCCGGCGGTTGGCCTTGAATTCGGCGATGATGCGGTTGGCGACGGCGGTGCGCGCCTCTGGCAGTTCGTCCCTGGCAAAGCTGGCGGTCAGCGCCGACAGGCCCTGCTGCGTGGCGCCGGCGGGCGTCTTGCCCAGGTAAAGCTCGACCAGGCCGGACAGCGACTGGGCCAGGTTCTCGCACGGCCCGATCAGTTCGCGCAGCGCCGCCGAGCCGGCCAGGATTTCCGCGATCACCGCATCGATCGCCGAAAGCAGCAGCTTGCGCGGCTTCTCCTCGGTCGGGGCATTCTGCATCAGCGCGATCAGGCGAAAGACCTTTTCGTCCCAGTCATTGGCGCTTTTGAGATAGCGCGCCATGGCGCCGTTGAAGACATAGGCGCCGCCGGCTTCCTCGGCCAGCTTGATCGCCAGGGGCGTGAACTCTTCTGCCTTGGGTTCGGGGAACAGGCCGGCGCGTTCGTCGCGATAGACTTTCTGGATCGCCTTCTCGGTCAGCTCGTTCAGGCTTTTGACGATGGCCTGGACCGGCTGGCCGGTGGTGGCGGCCTGGGCGATCGCAACTTTCTGCACAGCGTGCTGGAACAGGGTGCCGGTGGCTTCCAGCGTTTCCAGCAGGTCGGCGCGGTGCAGCAGTTCGGTCACCGTCACCTTGCAGCGGGAGAGGAAATCCGACAGCAGCCGGCCGATGGTGGCGCGGGCATGATAGGAATAAAGATCGTCGGGCTTGAAGCAGGGCAGGGCGTGCGGCGCATCTTCCGCCTTGACGTCCACCTTGACCTGGTTGTGGCCCTCCTCGAAAATCTTCAGGGAGAGATAGTCGCCGGTCTCGTCATTATAGGTTTCCTTGACCACCTTGACCCCGGTGGCCTCTTCGGCGGCCATCATCTCCTGCGCCATCTTGATGGCACGGTCGCGTGACGACGAAACCTCATGCAGCGTCCAGCCGCCCTTGGCGCCGGCGCGCTTGAAAATCTCGTAATGGATCTGGTTCCCCATGCCGGGGAAGTTTGCGGTGCCCGCACTTAAATCAGCGTTAAAGCGGATTTACCGTGTGCAGGGCGCAGGCGGGATCGCGGGGCAGGGCAATGGTGCGAAAGCGGGTGGTTAACGCTTCGTAAAGCAGCAGCCGCCCGGCCAGGCTTTCCCCGAAGCCGGCGATTTCCTTCAGCACTTCCATCGCCTGCAGCGAGCCCATTACTCCGGCGGCCGCCCCCAGCACTCCGGTTTCCGAACAATTGGGCACGGTGCCGGGCGGCGGGGGCGCGGGAAAGAGGCAGCGATAGCAGGGCGAGATGCCGTCATGGGCCTTGAAGGTGGCGAGCTGGCCTTCGAACTCCGTCACCGCCGCCGAGACCAGGGTTTTCTTCGCGGCAAAGGCGGCGTCGTTGACGGCAAAGCGGGTGGCGAAATTGTCCGAGCCGTCGGCGATGACGTCGTAGCGCGCGAACAGGGCCGGCGCATTGTCCGCCGTCAGCCGCAGGGCATGGAGCTCGACCTTGATGCCGGGATTGAGGGCGCAAAGCGCCTCCGCCCCCGCTTCGGTCTTGGGCCGGCCGACATCGGCGGTGCGATAGAGGATCTGGCGCTGCAGGTTGGAAAGGCTGACCGCATCGTCATCGACCAGCCCGATGGTCCCCACCCCCGCCGCCGCCAGATAGAGGGCGAGCGGGCTGCCCAGGCCGCCCGCCCCCACCACCAGCACCTTCGCGGCGCGGATGCGGGCCTGGCCGGGCCCGCCCAGCTGGCGCAGCACCAGATGGCGGGCATAACGTTCCAGCTCTTCGTCGTTCAGGGACATTTTATCACTTAAATCAAATACTTACCGCGCAGCATGGGGTGCAACATGAACTGCCTGTGCTGCACCCTTTGCTGCAGCCAAGCCTGCAGCAAAATCACGCCTTCCGGTACACCCAGACCCGCGCCGGCGGGACATTGGCCCAGGCGAAGGCGGCCTGGGAGACGATGTGTCCGTCGGGCGGGGTCACCGGGGCATGCAGGCCATAGGAGAACTGGATGAAGGCCGCGCCGGGCAGCAGCCGCGCCGCCACCCCGTCCAGCAGGCGATGGCGATCCGCCATGGCAAAGTTCAGCAGCGGCAGGCCGGAGATGATGGCGGCATAGGGCCGGCAGTGGCCCAGCGTGTGATCAAGGTCGAAGGCGTCGCCCTGGATGACGGTCGCGGCGGGGAAGCGCGCTTTCAGCGCGGCGGCGAATTCCGGATCATATTCCACGGCGGTCAGGTGCTTCTCGCCCGCGCGCTTCACGATCGCGCCGGTGAGGGCGCCGGTGCCGGGGCCCAGCTCCAGCACGGGCCCGTCGAGTTTGATCTGCGCCGCCATGGCGCGGGCCAGTTGCGGGCCGGATGGCGCCACCGCGCCGACATTCTTGGGCCGCGCCGCCAGGGCGCGAAAGAAACGCAGATGATCGGAAATCAGGCTCATGGCAGGCGGACCTTACAGGTCACGCATTGCCATTCCAAAAGTCTTTCAGCCGCGCCATGAAGCCTTCGGTCTCGGGGTGGCAGCCGGACTGGCTCTCGCCCTCGAACTCGCGCAGCAATTCCTTCTGCCGCCGGCTGAGCTTGACCGGGGTTTCGACCGCGATCTCGACATAAAGGTCGCCCTTCTGGCTGGACCGCAGCACCGGCATGCCCTTGGCTCTCAGGCGGAACTGCCGTCCCGGCTGGGTGCCCTCGGGAATCGACACCCGGGCGCGCCCGCCATCCAGGGTCGGCACCTCGATGGCTCCGCCCAGCGCCGCCATGGTGAAGCTGATGGGGGCGCGGCAATGCAGGTCATGGCCGTCGCGCTGGAAGATGGGATGCCGGGCCAGCGACAGGACAATATAGAGATCGCCGTTCGGCCCGCCATTCATGCCCGCCGCGCCTTCGCCGGAAAGACGGATGCGGGTGCCTTCCTCGACGCCGGGCGGAATGTCCACATTCAGCGTCCGCTCCTTCTGCACCAGGCCGGCGCCGCGGCAGGCCTTGCAGGGATGGCGCACGATCTTGCCGCTGCCGCGGCAGGCGCTGCAGGTGCGTTCCACCGTGAAGAAGCCCTGGGTGGCGCGCACCCGCCCCTGGCCCGCGCAATGGGGACAGGTTTCGGGACTGGAGCCCGGTTCGGCGCCCGAACCATGGCAGGTATCGCAGGCCAGCTGCGTCGGCACCTGGATCTCGGCGCTGCGGCCGCGAAAGGCTTCTTCCAGGGTGATTTCCAGATTGTAGCGCAGGTCCTGGCCGCGATTGCTGCGCTTGGAGCGCGCCGCCCCGCCCATCATCTGGCCGAAAATATCCTCGAAGACGTCGGCAAAGCCGCCCGCCATGTCGCCGAACGGGCTGCCGGCGCGGGCGCCGGCCCCCGTGCCGGCCTCGAAGGCGGCATGGCCGAAACGGTCATAGGCGGCGCGCTTCTGCTCGTCCTTCAGGACGTCATAGGCCTCGCTGATTTCCTTGAACTTGAGTTCGGCGCTGTGGTCGCCGGGATTCCTGTCGGGGTGGAAGCGCATCGCCAGCTTGCGATAGGCGGATTTGAGCATGTCGCCATCAACGCTCTTGGCGACTTCCAGGGTCTCGTAATAGCAACGCTTGGCTGACATGGCCCCGTCTAACTCCAACCCCCTCCGGCCTTCGCTGGCTTAACCGCTTCGCTCGCCAGCTACGGCCACCTCCCCCTTGCGTGCGCTGCGCGCACAAGGGAGAGGCGGGCCTGTGCTACTTCTTGTCGTCAACTTCCTCGAAGTCGGCGTCGACGACATTGTCGTCCTTCGGGGCGGCATTGCCGGCGCCGTCGGCAGCGGCGTCGCCGGCCGCGGCTTCGGACTGCTGCGCCTTGTACATGGCCTCGCCCAGCTTCATCGAAGCCTGGGCCAGGGTGTTGGTCTTGGCCTTGATGTCCTCGATATCGTCGCCCTTCAGCGCTTCCTTCAGCGCCGCCGAAGCGGTCTCGATGGCGCTCTTTTCCTCCGCGCCGACCTTGTCGCCATGCTCGGACAGCGCCTTTTCGGTGGAATGAAGCAGCCCGTCGCCCTGGTTGCGGGCCTCGACCAGCGATTTGCGCTTCTCGTCCTCGGCCTTGTTGGCTTCGGCGTCCTTGACCATTTTCTGGATGTCGGCGTCCGACAGGCCGCCCGAAGCCTGGATGCGGATCTGCTGTTCCTTGTTGGTCGCCTTGTCCTTGGCGGTGACCGAAACGATGCCGTTGGCGTCGATGTCGAAGGTGACCTCGATCTGCGGCACGCCGCGCGGCGCCGGCGGAATGCCCTGCAGGTCGAAGCGGCCCAGCGACTTGTTGTCGGCCGCCATCTCGCGCTCGCCCTGGAAGACGTTGAT
>CAZNGO010000047.1:0-104391 GCA_964572805.1 uncultured Rhizobium sp.
CGCCCGCGCCCAAGCCGGCGCCCGCCATGCAGGCGGCGCCCAAGCCTTCCCCCGCCATCGCGCGGGTGGGCGAGAACCGCTCGGACGACTATTACCAGATCAAATCGACCATCTTCAACGCCCTGATCGACACCATCGACCTGGCGCAGCTGGCCCAGCTCGATCCGGAATCGGCGCGCGAGGAAATCCGCGACATCGTCAACGAGATCATCTCGATCAAGGCGGTGGTGATGTCCATCGCCGAGCAGGAACACCTGCTGCAGGACATCTGCAACGACGTGCTGGGCTATGGCCCGCTCGAGCCCCTGCTGGCCCGCGACGACATCGCCGACATCATGGTCAATGGCGCCAACCGCGTCTTCATCGAAGTCGGCGGCAAGGTCCAGCTCACCAATATCCGTTTCCGCGACAACGCCCAGCTGATGAACATCTGCCAGCGCATCGTCAGCCAGGTCGGCCGCCGCGTCGATGAATCCTCGCCGATCTGCGACGCCCGCCTGCTCGACGGCTCCCGCGTCAACGTCATCGGTCCGCCGCTGTCGCTCGATGGCCCGACCCTCACCATCCGAAAGTTCAAGAAGGACAAGCTCACCCTCGACGATCTGGTCAAGTTCGGCTCGATCAGCCCGGACGCCGCCCGCGTGCTGAAGGTGATCGGCAACTGCCGCTGCAACATCCTGATTTCCGGCGGCACCGGTTCGGGCAAGACCACGCTGCTGAACTGCATGACCGCCTATATCGACGCCGAGGAACGCGTCATCACCTGCGAGGACGCGGCGGAATTGCAGCTGCAGCAGCCCCATGTGGTGCGGCTGGAAACCCGGCCGCCCAACCTGGAAGGCCAGGGCCAGATCACCATGCGCGACCTGGTCAAGAACTGCCTGCGCATGCGCCCCGAGCGCATCATCGTGGGCGAAGTGCGCGGCCCCGAGGCCTTCGACCTGTTGCAGGCCATGAACACCGGCCATGACGGTTCGATGGGCACGCTGCACGCCAACTCCCCGCGCGAGGCCATGGGCCGCCTCGAATCCATGATCACCATGGGCGGCTATGCCCTGCCGATGAAGACCATCCGCGAGATGATCGTCGGCTCGATCGACATCATCATCCAGGCAGAGCGCCTGCGCGACGGTTCGCGCCGCATCACCAAGATCACCGAGGTGATCGGCACCGAGGGCGAAGTCGTCATCACCCAGGACCTGGTCACCTATGAAGTGACCGGCGAGGACGAGACCGGCCGCCTCAAGGGCAAGCACACCGGCACCGGCATCGTGCGTCCGCATTTCTGGGAACGCGCCCGCTACTACAATCTGGAAAAAGAGCTGGCCGAGGCGCTGGACAAGGTCAACCAATGACCATTCTCCTGGTCGTCCTGTTCGTGATCGCGGCCGGCGGCGCCGTCTATGCCTTCCAGGGCGGCAGCGACGCCGCCGCCAAGCGCGCCGCCGCCATTGCCAGGCCCGAAGGCAAGGCGCGCGGCCGAGGCGCCACGCCGCAGCAGGATGCCGCCGCCCGGCGCAAGAACGTCTCCGTCATGCTCAAGGACATGGAGAAGAACCAGAAGCGCGAGCGCCCCACCCTGCGCCGCCGCCTGGAGCAGGCCGGCTTCTTCAAGACCACGCCGCGCACCTACTGGATCACCTCCGCCATCCTCGGAGTCGGCGCCGCCTTCGCCGCCTTCGTCACCGGCCAGAAGCCGCTGGTGATCGTGCTGGCGCTTTTCGCCGTCGGGCTGGGCTTTCCGCGCTGGGTGCTGTCCTTCCTGGCGAACCGGCGGATGAAGAAATTCACCAGCCATTTCGCCACCGCCATCGACGTCATCGTCCGCTCGGTGCGCTCGGGCCTGCCGGTCAACGAGGCGCTGCGCATCGTCGCCAAGGAATCGCCGGAGCCGGTGCGCTCGGAGTTCCACAAGCTGGTCGAGGGCCTCAAGGTCGGCGTCACCATGGAGCAGGGCCTGACGCGCATGCGCGATTCCATGCCGACCTCGGAGGTCGGCTTTTTCGCCATCGTCATGAGCATCCAGTCCAAGTCCGGCGGCAACCTCTCCGAGGCGCTGGGCAACCTCTCCAACGTGCTGCGTGACAGAAAGCGCCTGCAGGGCAAGATCCAGGCGATGTCGTCGGAGGCCAAGGCCTCGGCCATGATCATCGGCTCGCTGCCGCCGGCGGTGATGACCCTGGTCTACCTGACCACGCCCGGCTACATGAAAGTGCTCTTCACCGAGAAAATGGGCAATCTGCTGCTGGCCGGCTGCCTGGTGTGGATGAGCATCGGCATCCTGGTGATGCGCAAAATGATCAATTTCAAGCATTAGGGAGGCGCGCATGTTCAGTGTTGGCCTCTTCAATCTGCTGTTCGACAAGAGCTTCCTTGTCACCCTGGCGGTGGCGATCCTGTCCTTCGCGACCATCGCCACCCTGGTGATGCCGCTGATGGAGCGGGGTGGGCTGGACGACCGGCTGAAATCGGTCGCCAAGCGCCGCGAGGAATTGCGCGCCAAGCATCATGCCGCGCTCAACGCCAAGCGCGGCGCGCTCCGGGTCGAAAGCTCGACCTTCATGAAAAGCGTGCTCGACAGGTTCAAGCTGGGCACGGCGCTGGAGGGCGAGAACTCCAAGGAAAAGCTGTCGATGGCCGGCTATCGCGGCCAGGCGCCGCTGATCGCCTTCATGTTCTTCCGCTTCGTGATGCCCTTCGTGGTCTTCGCGGTGACGCTGTTCTATCTGTTCGTCCTCACCCATTTCCAGTGGACCTTCATGATGAAGGTCTGCGCCTCCTTCGGCGGCGCCCTGTTCGGTTTCTACCTGCCGGACCTTTTCGTCTCCAACATGATCGCCAAACGCCAGACCTCGATCATGCAGGCCTTCCCGGACGCGCTCGACCTGATGCTGATCTGCGTCGAATCCGGCATGTCGATCGAGGCCGCCTTCACCAAGGTGGCCGCCGAGATCGGCGTGCAGTCGGCCGAGCTGGCCGAGGAGCTGGCGCTGACCACCGCCGAGCTGTCCTATCTGCCCGACCGCCGCCAGGCCTTCGACAATCTCGCCCGGCGCTGCGGCCATGACGGCGTCAAGGCGGTGGCCATCGCCCTGAACCAGGCCGAGAAATACGGCACGCCGATGGGCCAGGCGCTGCGCGTCACCGCCACCGAGAACCGCGAAATGCGTTTCCAGGCGGCGGAGAAGAAGGCGGCGGCGCTGCCGGCCAAGCTGACCGTGCCGATGATCATCTTCTTCCTGCCCTGCCTGTTCGTCGTCATCGGCGGCCCCGCCGCGATGAACGCAATGCATACTTTGAAATAGAACCCCTCCGGCCTTCGCAACTTTGCTCGCGGCGCCCCATGTCCATGCGGCGCCGCTTCGCGTTGCTACGGCCACCTCCCCTTGCATGCGCGCCTTGCGCGCGAAGGGGAGGCGGGCCTCTGGAATTCCGAATGGCCGCCAGGCTGTTTTGGCGCGCGATTAAGCTGTCCTAAAGACACACAGCGCTATCATGGCCCGCATGACAGCCATCGGCGGAAATTATCCCACCCCGGTCCAGGTCAACGGCTTTTCCTGCCGCAACTGCACCGATGTCGGCTACGCCAAGAAGCATATCGACCCGGCGCACCCCAAATCCGGTCCCTATGACATCAACGCCGTCACCGATCCCAGCCGCCAGCTGGCGGCGAACAAGACCGGCCCGGATGCGGTCAAGAGCGTCCCGGCCGCGGGGGCCGGCACCCAGCTCGATCTCACCGTCTAAGGCCGTGCGGCGAGCGCTGTAAGAAATCTGCCGGTCCTTCGACTACCTGTCCTTGAACAGGGAGGAGGCAGCGATGCGCTGGCTGAAGGGAATTTGCCTTGGTGCGGTGCTGCTGGCGGGACCGGCCCGGGCGGCGGGGCCCAATCTCGCCGGCGACTGGGACGGCGTGCTGAACGCGGGCGAGGCCCAGGCGCTGGCGCGCCTGGCCGCCCTGATCCGCAGCCTGAAGCCGCCAGACGACCAGGTGATGCTGCTTTATCTCGAAGGCCTCGATGCCGCCGCCATCGGCGAGATCACCGGCCTGTCCGCCGGCGCGGTGGCGACGCGCATCCACCGCATCAAGAAGATTCTCGCCGCCCGTTTCGGCGAAGCAGGTGACGCATGAGCGACATCAGGAATCTCTGGCAGAGCCAGGAAAGGGAGAAGGACATGATCACGCTTGACGACATCCGCGCCCGCTCGAGCAAATTCCGCGGCCGCATCCGCTGGCGCAATATCCTGATCGGCGGCTATTCGCTTCTCACCATTGCGGTGCTGGGCTTCTGGCTGGTGCGCCATCCGCAGACCAGGCAGGCCATGCACATGCTGCCGGTGGTCCTGATCGGTCTGGCGGTGCATCTGTGGCTGCTGTTCGCCCTGTGGTGGCGCGCCCGTTCGCAGCCTCTGCCGGACGATCTGGCCGGCGCAGCGGCGCTGGACTTCCACCGCCTTGAGCTGGAGCATCAGCGCGCCGCCGTCGCCAGCGCCTGGGCCTGGTACCTTCTGCCATTCCTGCCTCTGGTGGCGGCAAGCTTCTGGCTGCTGGTGAAACACCCGCCGCCCAGATTTCCGCCGCAGATGCTGCCGGTCCTGGTTGTGGTGGACTTGCTGTTCTTCGCTGCGATCTGGCTGGCCTTCAACTGGCATGCCGCCCGGCTGGCGCTGGAACTGGAACGGCTCAAGCGGCTGCACGCGGAATAGGAGAAAAGGCGCGGGAGCGATCCCGCGCCTTTCTGTATCAGCGAGTCATGGCCCGCCTTCCCTTCGCGTGCGAAGCACGCCGGAAGGGCAGGTGCCCGTAGCAACGCGAAGTCGCGGCGACATTGCCGCGACGAGCAAAGTTGCGAAGGACGGAGGGGTTAAATCAATACTTGTCCGCAGCCATGCGCAGGGTCGGCACCGTATCGGCCTTGGCGGCTTTCACGGGCGCCGGCTTCCTGCCGTCCATGGGGTGGTCACCGGTTTTGGGCGCGCCGGCGTCGGCGGTCTTGGCCGTATCGTTCTTGCCGCTTTTTTGGGGCGCGCTCCTGGCCGCGAGCTTGGGCTGCGGCTTTTTCAGCTTCACCACCGGTCCGGCCAGGGGATCATAGGGCACGGCCTGCATCACCACGCCCGGGGGCGCCTGGAAATCGGGCTGGGCCGGCAGGGCGGCCATCTGCGGTACCAGCGGGCGCGGCGCGGTGTCCGCCACCGGATTCTGGCTGGCGAGCAGCCTGGAAACGTCGCTGGCATTCTTCGGCCCCGCGGGCGCGGCGTCCTGCGGCGCGGGCGGCGCAGGCATTTCCGTCACGGCAATGGGCGGGGCAACGGGCGCGGCGGCGACCTTGGCCGGCGCCGGCTTCGGAGCAGGGGCGCTGGCGGCAGCTTTCACGACGGGCTCGGAGGGCGTGGCTGTGGCCAATGTGCTTTTCACGGCGCTGGCGGTGGCGCTGGGCTTTGCGGCGGCGGTCTTGTCGGCCTCGACCGGCGCCATGCCGGCAATCAGGGCGACATTGCGGGCAATCATCGGGTTGGTGTCGCCGCCGGAAGCGGCCTGGGCCTGGGCGATCAGCATGCGCGCGGCATCGGGATCCTTGGCCAGCATCCGCGACAGGGCATAGTTGCTCAGCACCGTGGCTTCGCCCGGCCGCAGCGCCAGGGCATGTTCATAGGCTAGGCGCGCCTTGGCCTGGTCGTCGAGCTGGTCATAGGAAACGCCCAGCGCCGAATAGAACGTCCAGTCATTGGGCGAAAGCTCGATGGCGCGGTTGAGGAACTGGATCGCGTCCTGGGCACGGCCCTTCTGCGCCAGCGCCTTGCCATATTCGGCGACGACGCGCGGATTGTCGGCATTGACCAGCGTCAGCTGGGAGAGAATGCGGATGGCCTCGTCATAGCTGCCGGCCTGGCGCAGCAGCATGGCCTGGCGCAGATTGCCGTCAACGTCGTTGGCGACGGTTTGGGGCAACTGTGCCTTGGCGCTGGCAGCGGCCTTGGCGGCCGCGATGTCGCTTTGCTTCTTCTCGCTGCTGAGATCGCCCATCCCCATCATGGAACAGCCGGCGAGCGCCGAAGCGGCCAGCAGCAGGGCGGCCAGAGAAAGTGGAAGACGGGGGAAAAAACGCGGCATGGGGCGAGCCTTCAGCGTCATAAAACGTGGCCGCAGCATGACTTGCCCCAAGTCAACAAACGCTTAAGCATCTTCGGAAAAGATGAGATAAACCGTTCCCAGGTGCCTAAAACGCCGCGCGCCCAAGCAAGGTTCTGTTAACGGATGCAGGAGCGTCTCGCCGCCCTTCTCGCCCTGGCCGCTTTCGGCCTTCTGATCCTGATCAGCTTCAGCAGCGGCGGGCCGGGCAGCGGCGAACAGGCCCGGATATCCTTCCAGATCGCCACCGGGCCATCCGATGGCAACCTCTTTGCCGTCGGCCAGGCCATGGCCGGCCTGATCAGCCACCCGCCCGGGGTGGGGCGCTGCGACATCTCCACCGTCTGCGGCCCGGCCGGCGTGATTCTTTCGGCCCGCACCAGCCAGGGTGCGGCCGACAGCCTGAACGCCGTCAACAATGGGCTGGTGGATTCAGCCCTGGTGCAGGGCGACATGGTGGAAGCCGCCATCGCCGGCCGGGGTGCATTCCGGCGTCCGCTGCGTCATGTCCGCGCCATCGCGGCGCTGTTCGCCATTCCCGCCAGCGGCAGGACACCGGCAAAGCGCGCCATCTGGGTGGTGAACGACAAGGCCTCCGGGGCGCTGGTCTATGGCCTGGTGCGCGCCCTGCTCAATCCCGCCAATCATGCGGCGCTGGCGGCAGCCGATCCGGCGGCGGCCGGGATCGATATCGACAGCGCGGCACAGAACCTGCCCGCGCCGCTTCATTCGGGCGCGGCGCGCTATTACCGCGAAATGGGCAAGCTCTAGCGCCTTTTCGCCATGCTTCGTTTCTGCCGCTGCATCACCGTCGCAAGGGTGGCCAGGCCGGCATCCACTTCCCTCTGGGCGATGCGGCCCCACGCCTGCATGCCGGGCAGCGCCATCACCCGCGCCATATAGGCGCTGACGGGCCTGGGCACCTTCACGCCATAGGTGACAAAGCGCGACACCACCGGCGCGTACATCACGTCGGCGATGCAGAAGCGGCCGAACAGGAACGGTCCCTTGCCTGCCTTCAGCGCCTCCGACCAGGCCGACAGGATGCGCGCGATCTCGCGCTGCGTGTCGTCGCGCAGTTCGGGCAATGGCAGGCGGCGGGCGAATTCCATGGAAAGCTGATCGCGCACATTGGGAAAGCCGGAATGCATCTCGGCGGCATAGGCGCGGGCGGTGGCGCGCAAGGCCGGATCGGCGGGCCACAGCCCTGCTTCGGGGTGGCGTTCGGCCAGGGTCTCGCAGATCGCCAGGCTGTCCCACACCGTCACCGTCTTGCCGCCTTCGGTGATTTTCAGCGCCGGCACCTTGCCGGAAGGCGAGTGCTTCAGGATCGCCTTCTTGCTCTTGCCCGGGACGCGCAACGGGATCATCACCGTCTTGAAGGGTATGCCGATCTGGCTCAGCGCCAGCCAGGGGCGCAGCGACCAGCTCGACCAGTTGGCGGTGCCGACGACAAGCGTGTATTTCGCGGCCATGGGCGGCTCCTTGCGATTGGGGCCCGCGATTCATAGAGTCCCGCCGGACAAAGCATAAGAGCCCCGGATGCATAAAAGCCTTGCGCGCAGCGCCACCAATGCCGTGCCGCTGCACATGGTGACGGCGAAGGCGGCCAGGGCCTTTCTCGCCGCCGCGAAAAACCGTGCCGGGCTCGCCGCCGCCGGCTTTTCCGGCCGCGAAGGCGAGCTGATGCCGGTGATGGCTGGAACCAGGGCCGTGGCCTGGGCTCTGGGCCTGGGCGAAGGGCATGATGCTTTCGCCGCCGCTGCCTTCGCCGAGAAGCTGCCCGATGGCGTCTATCGCCTGGATCAGGGCAGCGAGACCGATGTGCTGGCCTGGCTGCTCGGACGCTATGCCTTTGGCCGCTACAAGGCGGTGAAAAGCAAGGCGCCGCGTCTTGTGCTGCCCGAAGGCGTGGATGGCGAGGAGCTCAGCCGAATCGCCGAGGCGGTCTTCCTGGCCCGCGATCTCATCAACACGCCTGCCAATGATCTGGGTCCCGAAGACCTTGCCGCCGCCGCCAGGACGCTGGCCGCCGCCCATGGCGCGAAACTGACGGTGATCAAGGGCGCCGGCCTGAAGCGCGATTTTCCGTTGATCGAGGCGGTGGGGCGCGGCTCGGCGCGGCCACCCTGCCTGATCGATCTTGCCTGGGGCAATCCGAAAGCGCCGCGCGTCACCCTGGTGGGCAAGGGCGTCTGTTTCGACACCGGCGGCCTCGACCTCAAGCCCTCCGCCGGGATGCTGACCATGAAGAAGGACATGGGCGGCGCCGCGGTGGCGCTGGCCATTGCCGCGATGGCGATGGGCGCGAAGCTGAATCTGCGCCTTCGGGTGCTGATCCCGGCGGTGGAGAATTCGGTTTCCGGAAGCGCCATCCGGCCCGGCGACGTTTTCAAAAGCCGCAAGGGCCTGACGGTCGAAATCGGCAACACCGACGCCGAAGGCCGCCTGATCCTGGCCGATGCGCTGGCGCTGGCGGATGAAGAGGCGCCGGAGCTGCTGCTCGACCTCGCCACCCTGACCGGCGCCGCCCGCGCTGCCACCGGCATGGAGCTGCCGCCTTTCTTCACCGACGATGAACCGCTGGCCGCCGATCTTTCGCGCCTGGCGATGGCGGTGAATGATCCCTTGTGGCGGTTGCCGCTGTGGCGGGGCTACGAGTTCTCGCTGGGCAGCCGCGTCGCCGACCTCAACAACAATCCGGCTTACGGCTATGCCGGTGCGATCACCGCTTCGCTGTTCCTCAAGCGCTTTGTGACGAAGACGCGCAGCTGGGCGCATCTGGATATCGCCGCCTGGAACGATCGCGTTCGCCCCGGCCGGCCCATCGGCGGCGAGGCCAATGCCGCCCGCGCCATCTATGCGCTGCTTGCCGAACACTATGGCCCGCCTCCCCCCAGCGCGCGAAGCGCCAGGAAGGGGGAGGTGGCCGTAGCCGGCCAGGCGGCGCGCAGCGCGGTCAAGCCAACGAAGACCGGAGGGGGGCAGAAAAAACTTGCTCGATAAGCGGATAAATGCCTTTCGCCCCGATCTCGCCGCCGCTCATCTCAAGGGCAGGGTCGAGGCCGCGCGTTTTGTCGAAGGCGAACCCGCTTCGGTGGCGGTGGGCCGCGCCAGCCTGCGCGCCGCGCCGGATTTCAAGGCGGCGCAGGACAGCGAATTGCTGCATGGCGAGCCGGTCGCGGTTTATGAGCGCGCCAATGGCTGGGCCTGGGTGCAGGCGGCGGGCGACGACTATGTCGGCTATGTCCGCGAGGAACATCTCGCCGCGCCCTTCGAGGCGCAGCTGCAGATCGCGGCGCTGATGACGCCGGTCTTTTCCGCCGCCGACGTCAAGGCGCCGGTGAAGGACATGCTGCCGATGACGGCGCAAGCCGATCTCCTCACCCAGCTGGGCGATTTTCTCCTGATCGCCCCGGACCGCTGGGTGTTTCGCCGCCATGCCGCCATGCTGGACGAGGTGCAGACCGATTTCGTCGCGGTGGCGGAAGCGTTTTTCGGCGTGCCCTATGTCTGGGGCGGCAAGACCTTCGCCGGGCTGGACTGTTCCGGCCTGATCCAGACCGCGCTGGCGGCCTGCGGCATTCACGCGCCGCGCGACACCGACATGATGGAGCGGCACTTTCCCGATTCCGGACCCGAGCTGGAGCGCGGCGACCTGGTGTTCTGGAAAGGCCATGTCGGCGTCATGCTGGACGAGCAGCAGCTGCTGCACGCCAATGCCCATCACATGATGGTGGCGATCGAGCCGCTGGAGGAAGCGGCGGCGCGGATTGAAAAGACTTCGGGGCCGCCCACGTCCGTGAAGCGGCCCCGGTAACTCCAGACCGGAACGTCTGTCTTACTTCTTCTCGGCCGGCGCGGGCGCGGCAGGTGCCTTGGCATCCGCCTTTTCGGCGGCGGCCGGAGCCTTGGCATCGGCAGGCGCCTTTGCATCCGCCTTGGCGTCGGCGGCGGGCGCTTCTTCCTTCTTCGGCGCGGGCGCCGGGATCGCGGCCGGGCTGTCGGCGTCGGTGCGCAGGAAGGCGATCAGGTTGATGCGGTCCTGGGCATTGCGCAGGCCGGCGAAGCTCATCTTGGTCCCGTTGATGTAGGCGCCGGGCGACTTGAGGAACTTGAACAGCTCGTCATAGGTCCAGGTGCCGCCCTTGGCCTTCATCGCCGAGGAGAAGCTGAAGCCGGCATGGCCTTCGCCGCGGGCGTCATTGACGATGCCATAGATGTTGGGACCGATCTTGTTGGCTTCGCCCTTGTTCAGGGTGTGGCACTGCAGGCAGCGGCCCGAAACGGTCTTGCCGGCGGCGACGTCGGCGGAGGCCAGCACCGTGCCCCAGTCGGGCATCTCTTCCGGCTTCTCGGCGACGGCGGGGCCGGCGCCTTCCTCGACCACGCCTTCGACGACATAGCCGGGCTTGGCGGGCTTCTCGGCCTCATAGATGTTCTCGCCGATCGTCTTGACGACGAAAATGAAGATCAGGCTGCCCAGGACGGCGCCGATGATCTTGTTCCACTCAAAGGAATCCATGCGGGCAAGCTCCTCAACGCCGGGCCAGGACGGACCGGCGGAATACGGGGCGACATTACCCGCCCGCACCTTCCCGTCATTGCGGCGTAGCGTCGCATAAAATGCAGTCCTTGGCTGGCTTTAGCCCGGTTCCGGGCCTAAAAACCCACCCGGAAGCGACGGCCGGGAAAAGCGGCCTTCCCGGTTTTCCGTCCGGCCGCGCGACCAGGGAAAAAAATGAACGCCATTGTCCTGATCCCTGCCCGGATGGCCTCCGCCCGGCTTCCCGGCAAGCCGCTGGCGGACATTGGGGGTGTGCCCATGATCGTCCGGGTCTGGGCCCGGGCCATGAAGGCCGGGGTCGGCCCGGTGGTGGTGGCCGCCGCCGAGGAAGAGATCGCCGACGCCGTGGAAAAGGCCGGCGGCCATGCCGTCCTCACCCATCCCGATCTGCCCTCCGGTTCCGACCGCGTCTTCGCCGCCCTTGAGGGGCTGGATCCCGGGGGCAGGTACGACACCGTGATCAACTGCCAGGGCGACCTGCCGGCGCTCGACCCCGCCCAGCTCCGGGCCGCCGCCGAGGCGCTGCCCGGCCATGACATCGCCACCCTGGCCGCCCCCATCAGCGACCAGGCCGACCGTGCCAACCCGGCGGTGGTCAAGGCGGTGGTGGCGTGGGAACCGGCTCCGCCGGCGACAGCCGGCCATCAAACGACAAGCCGGAAGGGCCGCGCGCTCTATTTCAGCCGCGCCACCGTCCCCGCCGGGCCGGGCGAACATTTCCATCATGTCGGGCTTTATGCCTTCAGCCGCGCCGCGCTGACACGCTTCGTGGCGCTGCCGCCTTCGCCGCTGGAGCAGCGCGAGAAGCTGGAACAGCTGCGCGCCCTGGAAGCGGGCATGTCCATCGCGGTGGCGCGGGTTGACGAAGTGCCGCTGTCGGTGGATACGCCGGAAGACCTTGAATATGCCCGGAAGCTGCTGTCGTGAGTGATGTCATCCAAAGCGCCAGGAAGATCGCCTTCCAGGGCGAGCCGGGGGCTTACGCCAACCTGGCGGCGCGCGAGGCCGCGCCGCATGCCGACGCGATTCCCCAGCCGACCTTCGAGGAGGCGATGGAGGCGGTGAAGCGCGGTGACTGCGAGATCTGCATCATCCCGGTGGAGAATTCGCTGATCGGCCGCATCGCCGACATTCATCACCTGCTGCCCGATTCCGGCCTGCATATCGTGGGCGAGCATTTCCTGCCCATCCGCCATCAGCTGCTCGGGCTGAAAGGCGCCACGCTGGAGGGCATCACCGACGTCTACAGCCAGGCCCCGGCGCTGGCCCAGGTGCGGGGCATCATTCGCGCCCGCCGCTTCAAGGCGCACAACTGGTACGACACCGCCGGCGCCGCCAAGCATGTCGCCGAGCTGGGCGATCCACACGCCGCCGCCATCGCCTCGACCCTGGCAGGCGAGATCTATGGCCTGAAGGTGCTGCAGGCCGATGTCGAGGACGAGCATCACAACGCCACCCGCTTTCTCATCATGTCCAAAGCCGGCGCACGCGCACCGAATAGGGGCGCGGTGGTGACGACCCTGCTGTTCCAGGTGAAAAACGCGCCGGCCTCGCTCTACAAGGCGCTGGGCGCCTTCGCCACCAACGGGGTCAACATCACCAAGCTGGAAAGCTACCAGCTGGGCGGTTCCTTCAACGCCACCCAGTTCTATGCCGACATCCAGGGCCATCCCGACACGCCTTCCGTCGCCGCGGCGCTGGAAGAGCTGAAGTTCCAGACCGCGAAGATGACGGTGATGGGCGTTTATCCGGCCCATCCCTACCGCGAAGACATGCCGTGAATCTCACCTGTCATGGCCCACTTTACGTGGGCCATCCAGAGTCACGAACACTGGCGCTTGGGACTCTGGATGGCCCGGGCAAGCCGGGCCATGACATCTGAGTGGTGAAGTTAAAGCCCTGACTGTCATGGCCCGCGAATGCGGGCCGCCCAGGTGGACGCAAACAGAATGCCTCCGACCTTGGTGGCGAGAAAAATGATCGCAATGATCGCCATGATGGCCAACCCGGCAAGTATCCAAGGCGTCACACGGCCTGAAGCAGAGCCGCTCAAGCCATAAAAGCGAAACTCGATTTTCTCTTCGGAATTCCGGCGCACGTACTTCTCCATTTGAAACGGCTTGCTTCATTTGAGTGCAGCCGAAAAGGAGAAGTCCGCTCGACTCGGACAACTTATGGAATCGCGCGCTAGGATTCGCGTCAAGAGGGACAAACCCGGGCTGGAGGCCGATTCGCGAAATTTTTTCACGTTTACGAACGCTGATAAGCGTCTGTGCCATATGCGAAAATGACCGCAATTAAAAACATTTCTGCGGAATCAGGCGTTTAGGACGAGCCCAATTCCACCCAATCTTTGATCAGATGATGCGCGATGGCGATGACGGCGGGCACGCGCATCTCGTCCATCACCTCCTCTTTCAGCCAGCGCCGCGCTGCTTCCTTCGTTACCCAGCGGGCCTCGGCGATCTCGCTGCCGTCTATGGTGAAGTCGCGCGACAGCGCCTGCGCATGACAGCCCAGCATCAGCGAGGACGGAAACGGCCAGGGCTGGCTGCGGCCATAGCGCACCGCGCCCACGGCCAGGCCTGCTTCCTCCTGCAGTTCCCGCCGCACCGCTTCCTCCATGGTCTCGCCCGGCTCGACAAAGCCGGCAAAGGCGGAAAACAGCCCGTTCACGAAGCGCGCATTGCGCCCCACCAGGCACTCATCGCCGAAAATGGGCAGCATGATCACCACCGGATCGGTGCGGGGAAAATGCTCGGCGCCGCATTGCGGACAGAGACGGCGATAGCCGCCATCCTTCATGTCCGTGGCATGGCCGCAATTGGGGCAGAAGCGGTGGCGGGCATGCCAGTCCAGGAGCGCCTTGGCCTGGCCGGCGATGGCGGTCTCGCGTTTGGAAAGCACAAAGGCGGCCGCCCGCATGTCGCGGAATTCGCCGCCAGGCTGGGGCGCCGGTTCCGCATTGCCCATGTCCACGGCGAACAGCGGCTGTGCGCCATCCAGCCCCAGAAAGACAGTGGTGCGGCCTTCCCATGCGGCGGCCCAGGGCAGGAAGGCGGCTGTCGTCTTGGTCCGCGCG
Organism: uncultured Rhizobium sp.; assembly: GCA_964572805.1. GTDB lineage: Bacteria > Pseudomonadota > Alphaproteobacteria > Micropepsales > Micropepsaceae > Rhizomicrobium. The sequence goes on from CAZNGO010000047.1 coordinate 13,783, forward strand.
CCCGGGGTCGCGTCTGTCACCAAGGGTTTCATCTGCCAGAAGGGCAGGAACAGCCCTGCCGCCCGCTGCGCGGCCATCCAGGTTTCATCCGCGCGCTCGGCGCTTGCCCTGTTCAGGGGATTGCCGGTGAAAGAAAGCATTAACCACCTGATGCCGGGATCCCGCCGCAAAACCGCGGCCCCACGGCGTTTCACCATGAATTTACGCTGACAATGCCAGTCTTGGCCCCATGTTTCGCGTCCTGGGCTGCATTTTTGAACAGCATGATCTCAGGCTGGTCGTCCTGGCCGCCCTGTTGTGCCTGCTCGCCTCCACCACCGCCATGAGCATGATGAGCCGGGCCCGCGCCGCCGAAGGCCAGGCCGCCAGGCGCTGGCTGGCGGCCGGCGGCGCCGTGGCCGGTTGCGGCATCTGGGGCCTGCATTTCGTCGCCATGCTGGCCTATGGCGCCGGCCTGCCGGTGGCCTATGACCCCTTTCTCACCTTCCTTTCGGCGCTGATCGCGATCTGCCTCAGCGCGGCGGGCTTCCTCCTGGTGCAGGAACGGGGCGCGCTGCTGGGCGGCGCGGTGATCGGCGCGGCGATTTCGGCGATGCATTACAGCGGCATGGCGGCGGTGCGCATCGCCGCCCGCGCCCGCTGGGACGGCGACTATATCGCCGCCTCCATCATTCTGGGCATCGCCGTCACCATGGCCGCCTTCACCATCGCCCACCGGCGCAACGACACGCGCGGCTATATCGCGGGCGCGGGCCTTTTCCTGGTGGCGATCGTCAGCCTGCATTTCACCGCCATGGCGGCGGTGCTCTACATTCCCAATCCCCTGATCGTGGTGCCCCAGGCCCTGATGGCGCCCAGCATGCTGGCGGTGGCGGTGGCGGCGGTGGTGGCCCTGATCATGGGCATCGCCCTGATCGGCGCCATGGTGGACCGGCACCTGGCCAGCCGCGCCTCCGAGGAAGCCGTGCGCATGCGCGCCTATATCGTGGAGCTGGAGGCGACACGGTCCCAGCTTTCGGTAGCGCTGGAAGCGGCCGAGGCGGCGAGCAAATCCAAGGCCGCCTTCCTTTCCGCCATGGGCCATGAACTGCGCACCCCGCTCAATGCCGTGATCGGCTTTTCCGACGTCATGCTGGCCGACATCCGCGAGCCGCTCGCCGCCCGCCACAGGAACTACATTGGCGACATCCGCGACAGCGGCGCGCGCCTGCTGGGCATCATCAACGACATTCTCGACATTTCCCGCTACGACGCCGGCAGTGCGGAGCTGGCGGAAGAGGATTTCCACCTCGCCGCCGGCCTGGAAGACGTCTTCCATGTCATGGAGCGCCAGTCGCGGGAAAAACAGGTGACGCTGCACTGCGAGCTGCCGCCCGGCCTGCCCCTGCTGCGCGCCGACAAGCGGCGCATCCGCCAGATCATGCTCAACCTGATGTCCAACGCGCTCAAATTCACCCCGGCGGGCGGCACGGTGCGGGTGACCGCCGCGCTCGCCGGCGAAGGGCTGGAATTGACGGTGCGCGACAATGGCATCGGCATCGCGCGCGCGGACATGGCCAAGGCGCTGGAGCCGTTCGGCCAGGTCGATTCCTCGCTCGCCCGCAAATATGAAGGGGCTGGACTGGGCCTGCCGCTGACCCGCCAGATGGCAGAGCTGCATGGCGGCAGCCTGACGCTGGAAAGCGTGCCGGGCCAGGGCACCGCCGCGACCGTCACCCTGCCGGCCTGGCGCCTGGTTCCGCCGGCCCAGGCCAGCGCCGCCTAGACTCGCTTTTTCGCGTCCAGGACCCTATATCCCCAACCGGAAACCGGCGGGCGTAGCTGTCGCTAACCCGGTCAGGTCGGGAACGAAGCAGCCGTAACGAATTTGCTGCGGGTCGTCGGTTTCCACCTTTCCCCAGATTTTCTGCTTTCCCGCCGACTCCTCGCGACTTTTCTTTGGTCGCTCCGGCTCGCGCCTGCGCTCCTGGTTGCTATAGTCCGCGCATGGCCAAGGCCCCGAAATCCGATCCGGAACCCGTCCAGCCCTACCGGGTGCTGGCGCGCAAATACCGCCCCGCCGATTTCACCGGCCTGATCGGGCAGGAAGCGCTGGTTCGCACCCTGACCAATGCCTTCGCCACCGGCCGCATCGCCCATGCCTTCATGCTCACCGGCGTGCGCGGGGTGGGCAAGACCACCACCGCCCGCATCATCGCCCGGGCGCTGAACTGCATCGGCCCGGACGGCAAGCGGAGCGAACCGACCATTCATCCCTGCGGCGTCTGCGAGCCCTGTGTCTCCATCGCCGAAAGCCGCAATGTCGATGTGCTGGAAATGGACGCCGCCTCCAACAACGGCGTCGAGGAAGTGCGCCAGATCATCGACGCGGTGCGCTATGCCCCGGTCTCCTGCCGCTTCAAGGTCTATATCCTGGACGAAGTCCACATGCTCTCCAAGGCGGCGTTCAACGCCATCCTCAAGACCCTGGAAGAGCCGCCGCCGCATGTGAAGTTCATCTTCGCCACCACCGAAATCCGCAAGGTTCCGGTGACGGTGCTGTCGCGCTGCCAGCGCTTCGACCTGCGTCGCATCGAGAGCGCCGAGCTTGCCGCCTATCTGGCGACGCTGGCGCAAAAGGAACAGGTGAAGATCGAGGACGGCGCCCTCACCCTGATCGCCCGGGCCGCCGAAGGCTCGGCCCGCGATGCCCTGTCGCTGCTCGACCAGGCGATTGCCAATGGCGCGCTGGAAACAGATTCAAGGCAAGGCGGCGCCATCACGGCCGAAATGGTGCGCGCCATGCTGGGCCTGGCCGACCGCGGCCGGGTGCTGGACCTGTACGAGAAGCTGATGGGCGGCAAGCTTCCCGAAGCGCTGGAAGACCTGAAATCGCTGTACGACGCCGGCGCCGACCCGCTGGCGGTGGCGCAGGACCTGCTGGAGACCACCCATTTCCTCACCCGCATCAAGGTGGCGCCCGCGGCGCAGGGCTTTTTCGACGGCGGCAGCGCCGAGGCCAAGCGCGCCGCCGCCCTGGCCGCCAAGCTGTCGGTGCCGGCGCTGACGCGCACCTGGCAGATGCTGCTCAAGGGCCTGCTGGAAGTGCGCGACGCCACCCGTCCGATTTCGGCGCTGGAGATGGCGCTGATCCGGGTCTCCTATGCCGCCGACCTGCCGCCGACCGACCGGCTGGTGCGCGACCTGCTTGAGCGGGGCGGCGAGGGCAACGCCCGGCCCGGCGCTTCCCCGCCGGGTGGCGCGGCACAGACGCCGCGTGCGCCCACCGCGCAATCCTCCGGCGCCGCTGCCGCCCCGCGCCTTTCGGCCCAGCCCGTCCCCGACGGCGCGCCAGTCCTGCGCGGGCTGGAAGACATTGTCGCGCTGGCCGTCGCCAACAACGCCCCCATCCTGCGGGTGCAGATCGAGAACAACATCCATCTGGTGCGGCTGGAGCCGGGGCTGCTGGAGTTCCGCCCCAACGCGGCGGCGCCGCGCACCCTGGCCGGCGACCTGCAGCAGAAGCTGAATGTCTGGACCGGCATGCGCTGGAGCGTTTCCATCGCGGCGACGGGCGGCGCCCCCACCCTGGCCGAACAGCGCAAGGCGGCCAGGGCGGCGAAGATGGAAAGCGTGATGCAGGCGCCGATGGTGCGCGCCGTGCTGGACCGTTTTCCCGGCGCCGAGATCACCGCGGTGCGCGAGGCGGCGGCGGAAGAGATCGCGGCGGCGATGCCGGACCGGGACGAGTAGTCAGAGGAAATTGTTCGGCCAGATCATCGTCCGCCACATGTGCGCGACGGGCGAATTGTCGAAGCCCAGGCCCTCCTTCGGCGTCCTGAAATTGCGGCCGATCACGTCCTCGAATTCGGCCGGGTCGATCGTCACGCCTTCCTCGAAGGTATAGATGTCGTTGACGGTGATGACCCGCGCCGTCATGTACCAGCGATGGGCGCGGGCGTCCTCGTAGGACTTGCGCAGATAGTCCGGCACGGCATGGTCCGGCCCGAAGAAACGGTGATATGCCTCCGGATAGTCATACCCATTCTGCGGATCGGCGAAGAAGCGCAGCGCCTGGTGCTTTTCCACGCCCCAGGCCACTTCGGGGTCCACATAAGGCGCGATCATCTGCGCCGCCCAATAGCCGTGATCGGCGCGGATCAGCCCGGCCACCGAAATATCGTGCAGCAGGCAGGCCAGCACGATCTTCTCGTCGCAGCCATTCTGCTTCGCGCGCCGGGCGCTTTGCAGCAGGTGATTGACGGTGAATTCGTCGAAGCGGGCGCGGAAGAAATCCAGCAGGCCCGGGCGCGCCGGCATTTTCGGCAGTTCGGGATTGTCGCCGCTCATCATCACCACGCCGGGGCGAAGCTGGCCCAGCCGGTCCATGATGGTTTCGCTGTGCCGCTCATGCACCAGGTCGATGGGCTGCGGCAGGGTCAGGCGTTTCACATCGGTCATGGGTCGCTCCGTCACGCCAATATGGCAAGCCGCGAACACCTCTGCTAGACCACGCCGATGCCCGCCACCATCGGCTCCGAAATCGAACGCCTGATCCAGCTTCTCTCGAAGCTGCCGGGGCTCGGCCCGCGTTCGGCCCGGCGCGCGGCGCTGGCGCTGCTGAAAAAGCGCGACACGCTGATGGAGCCGCTCTCCGCCGCGCTGAAGGATGCCGCCGCCGCCATCCGCGACTGCGAAATCTGCGGCAATCTCGATACCAGGAGCCCCTGCGCCATCTGCGCCGACCCGCGCCGCGACGGCCACATCCTCTGCGTGGTGGAGGATGTCGCCGACCTCTGGGCGCTGGAGCGGGCCGGCGTCTTTCGCGGCCGCTATCCTGTGCTGGGCGGGGCGCTGTCGGCGCTGGACGGGGTGACGCCGGAAAAGCTCAATGTCGGCGGCCTGGCCGAGCGCGTGAAGAACGGCGTGGACGAAGTGATCCTGGCGATGAACGCCACGGTCGAAGGCCAGACCACGGCGCATTACCTGATGGATATGCTCACCGATGTGAAGGTGACGCGTCTGGCGCATGGCGTGCCGGTGGGCGGCGAGCTCGATTACCTCGACGAGGGCACGCTCAGCGCCGCCTTCAAGGCGCGGCGCGCGCTCTAGCCTATCCACCTGCCCGGAAATTTATTTTCGCCCGCGCTATCCGGCGCTTACCGCAATTTTCCTGCCTGCGCTTATCCCCGCGCCCGGGCGCGGCCTTATCATGGCCGGTTTCGCAAAGGAGCCGCCATGAAAGCCAGTACCGTCGAAGACCTGTTGCAGGACCAGCTTGCCGCCTGCCTGGCGGCGGCCGAGGATTGCCTGGCCCACACCCGCGTGCGGCGCGACGATGATCCCGATGGCCAGTTGCGCCGCCTCGATCTCGATTATGTCGCCAAGCTGGCCAGGGCCAGCGCCCGCCTGACCGAGGCGCTGGCGCAGCTGCGCGGCGAGCGCCGCCAGACCATTCATGTGACGCGTGACAAGGGGGAGGGGTGAGCAGATTTCGTCCCAAAAACGCCGCCGATCGCCTGCGTTTCATGCGCCTGGACCGTCTGATAGCGCAAAGCGAGGCGCTGGCCGCAGGGGCCGCGGCGCTGGCCGATTTCCTTGCGCCCTTCCGCCGGGGCGAGCTCGGCCGTTTCCCCGCGCCGCAGGCCCAACCTGTCATTCCCGGCGAGCCGCGCCCTGCGCGGCGAGGGGTGAGGCGCGACCGGCCGGACAGAACCCAACCCGCGCGCCGCAGCGCGCGAAGAAAATATCTACTCCTTCGGCAACGCAGCCGGTGGCTCGCCCAGATCTACCTGCGCGATCCGCTCCGCATGCCGGTCAATCCCACGCATGGAAATCTCGATTTGACCAATGTCCTTGCTTGTGGTCTCGAAATGGTCGCGCAATTTCTCCACTCGTTCGCCAAGCCGCCGGACATCTTCCAGCAAGGCCCCCACCGCCGCCTGAATGGCATGGGCGTGTTCACGCATCTTTGCATCGCGCATCAGGCCCAACAGGGTTGTGACGACCAGCATAAACACATGCGGGCTTGCGACGACGACCTGACTTTGCCGGGCCCGCTTGAGTGCTTCGGGAAAGGTTGCGTGCAATTCCATATACATGGCGTCCGACGGCACAAACATGATGGCCGGTTTCTGGGTCTCGCCAGAAATCAGATATCGTTCCGCTATGTCTTTTACGTGCTTCTGGATGTCGTTGCGGATTTGAACCATGGCGGCCTTGCGCCCATCATCGCTATCAGCCCGGCGAAGCTCTTCGAAGCCTTCGTGCGGAAACTTGGAATCCACCACAATGCGCGCCACTACATTGGGAATGCGGATGGCGCAATCAACAATCTTGCCGTTCGACAACTTTGCCTGGAACTCATACTGATCCGGGGACATATGGTCAGAGACGATGCTCTCCATGATGTCTTGGGCAAATGCGCCGCGCTGCTGCTTGTCGGAAAAAATCCGCTCCAAAGTCATTACCTGACCCGACAGGTCGGAAATATTCTTCTGGGCGGCGTCGATCACGCTCAGGCGCTCGGTGATGGTGGCGAAAGTCACGCTCGTCTGCTGGGCTCCTGCCGCCAGGTCCTGCCCCATCTTTTCCTTAAGGGCCTCGATCTGCGCCGTCAGGGCGGCCTGCGCCGCCGCCGTACCCCGGAACTGCTCGGCGATGGTCGCCTGGCCCTGCAGCACCGTATCCAGCCGCGGGTCCGGGGCGGCGGCGGGCGCCGCCGGACGTCGGCCAAAGGCGAAAATCGCCGCTGCCGCAACCACCGCCGCCGCCAGGATAATCAGACCCCAAAACAGAGTAGGTTCCATCGCTTGACCCCAAAGGCCGGGGCGCTTATTTCCAGCCCATGACCATCCGCCCCATCCTGACCGCCCCCGATCCGCGCCTCAAGGCCGTCTCGAAGGATGTCGAGACGGTGGATAGCGCGATTCGCGCCCTCATCGACGACATGGCCGACAGCATGTATGCCGCCGAAGGCATCGGCCTGGCTGCCATCCAGATCGGCCAGCCGCTGCGGGTGATCGTGATGGACCTGGAACAGAAGGACGGCAGCCGCAATCCGCGCGCCTTCATCAACCCGAAGATTCTCTGGGCTTCGGAGGAAATGGCGACCTTCGAGGAAGGCTGCCTTTCGGTGCCGGAAATCTGGGACGATGTCGAACGCCCGGCCCGGATCAGGGCCGAGTATCTCGACCGCGACGGCAAGAAGCAGGAGATGGAGGCCGACGGATTGCTGGCCACCTGCCTGCAGCATGAGATGGATCATCTCAACGGCGTGCTGTTCATCGACCATCTTTCACGCCTGAAACGCAGCATGGCGATCAAGAAGCTGACCAAGGCCAAGAAGCTTGAGGCCGCGGGCTGATGCGGTTGCCATGGGCCGTTCCCGTGCTGCAGATTCACATGTTTCGCATCACCTTGTTCATCGTGCTTGTCATAGGCGCGCTATCGCCAATTTTCCGTCAGGATGATGAAGCGCGATACGTAGGTGCAGTGTGCATCGTCGTTCTTTCTGCGCTGGCGATGCGATTTCTATTTTTCCCCAAACGCGGTTCCTGACATGCCTCTGCGGCTTGCATTCATGGGCACGCCGGATTTCGCGGTGCCGACGCTGGCCGAATTGCTGGCCCAGGGCCATGACATCGCTGCCGTCTATTCCCAGCCGCCGCGTCCGAAGGGCCGCGGGATGGAAACCGAACCCGGCCCGGTGCACAAATTCGCACATGCGCATGGACTGGACGTGCGCACGCCGCTGTCGCTGAAAGGCGCGGACGAGCAGGCGGCGTTTGCCGCGCTCGACCTCGATGCCGCCATCGTCGTCGCCTATGGGCTGCTGCTGCCCCAGGCCATTCTCGACGCGCCGCGCCTGGGCTGCTTCAACCTGCATGGCTCGCTCCTGCCGCGCTGGCGCGGCGCCGCCCCGATCCAGCGGGCGGTGATGGCCGGCGACGCCGAGACCGGCGTGATGGTGATGAAGATGCAAGCCGGCCTCGACACCGGCCCGGTGCTGATGGCCGAGCGCGTGGCGGTGGGCCGCAGGACGGCGGGCGAATTGGCCGAGCAATTGTCGCGCCTGGGCGCCGATTTGATGGTGCGGACGCTGGCGGCGCTGGAGCGCGGGCCGGTGGCGGAACATCCGCAATCCGAAAACGGCGTCACTTATGCGAAGAAAATTTCCAAGGACGAAGCCCGCATCGACTGGACCAGAAGCGCCGCCGAGATCGACTGTCTCATTCGCGGCCTTTCACCATGGCCTGGTGCCTGGGCGGAAGTGAAGGGCGAACGGTTGAAGATCCTGTACGCCGAGCCCGTGTCGGCAAAGGGCGCGCCCGGCGAAGTGATCGGCGAGGATCTGACCATCGCCTGCGGCGACGGCGCCTTGAGGTTGAAACGGGTGCAGCGCGCCGGAGCGAAAGTCATGGCGGCGGACGAACTGCTGAAAGGCTTCCCCCTGCCGGCCGGCATCAAACTCACCTGATGCCGCGCAATCGGCTCACGATCGAATATGACGGCGGCCCCTTTGTCGGCTGGCAGCGGCAGGACAATGGGCCCTCGGTGCAGGGGGCGCTGGAAGACGCCATCGAGAAGTTCAGCGCCGAACGCGTCACCGTCACCGGTGCCGGCCGCACCGATGCCGGCGTCCATGCCCTGGGCCAGGTGACGCATTTCGACCTGGAGAAGGATTTCGCCGCCGACAAGGTGCGTGACGCCCTCAACCATTTCCTGCGGCCCGATCCGGTGGTGGTGCTGGAAGCGGCGGTGGCGCCCGCCGATTTCCATGCCCGCTTTTCCGCCACGGCGCGGCATTATCTTTTCCGCATTCTCAGCCGCCGCAGCCCGCCGGCGCTGGAGGCCGGCAAGGTCTGGCACGTAGCGGTGAAGCTGGACGCCGAAGCGATGCACCACGCCGCGCAGCAGCTTCTGGGTCAGCATGATTTCACCACGTTCCGCGCCGCCGAATGCCAGGCCCGCTCGCCGGTCAAGACCCTGGACCGGCTCGATGTCGCGCGCCGCGGCGATGAAATCCATATCGAGGCCTCGGCCCGTTCCTTCCTGCACCACCAGGTGCGTTCCATCGTCGGTTCGCTCAAGCTGGTGGGCGAAGGCAAATGGTCGGCGCGCGATCTCAAGGCGGCGCTGGACGCGCGCGACCGCGCCGCCTGCGGCCCGGTCTCGCCGCCGGACGGGCTTTATCTGGTGAAGGTGGACTACGCGAAATAGGCCTTGAGAATGGCGGCGTAGATATCGGTCAGGGCCGCGATCTCCGCGACCGCCACGCACTCGTCCACCTTGTGCATGGTGGTGCCGGCCAGCCCCAGTTCCAGCACCGGGCAGGCATCCTTGATGAAGCGGGCGTCGGAGGTGCCGCCGCTGGTGGAAAAAACCGGCGCCGTGCCGGTGACGCTTTTCACCGCATTGGCGACCAGATCGGTGAAGGCGCCGGGCGGGGTGAGGAAGGAGACGCCGCTGATCTGCGGCGTCACCGAAATCTCCGCGCCGGTTTGCGTCACCACTTTCGCCGCTTCATTCTCGATCCAGGCGATCAGGCTTTCCGGCGTGTGCAAATCGTTGAAGCGGATGTTCAGCCGCGCCCGCGCCTCGCCCGGAATGACATTGGTGGCCGGATTGCCGACATCCATGGTGGTGAAGCAGAGCGTCGAAGGATCGAAATGGGCGCTGCCGTCATCCAGCTTGTGCGCCGACAACCGCGTCACCAGCAGCGCCAGCGGCGGAATCGGGTTCTTCGCCCTGGCCGGATAGCCGACATGGCCCTGGATGCCGGCCGCCGCCAGCTCGACATTGAGCGAGCCGCGCCGCCCGATCTTGATGGTGTCGCCGGCGTGTTCGGTCGCGGTGGGTTCGCCCACCAGGCAATGATCCAGCCTCTCGCCCTTCTGCTTCAGCCAGCCCAATACCTTCCTGGTGCCGTCGATGCCGACGCCTTCCTCGTCGCCGGTGATGAGCAGACTGATCGAACCTTTGGGCTTGCCATGACGCGCCGCCGCCGCGACAAAGGCGGCGATGGCCGACTTCATGTCGGCGGCGCCGCGCCCGAACAGCACACCGTCCGCCACCGTCCCGGCGAAGGGGTCGTGCCGCCAGCCCTCGCCCGCCGGCACCACATCGGTGTGGCCGGCGAAGCAGAAATTGGGTGCGCCATCGCCCAGCCGGGCGTAAAGATTGTCCACCGCGCCGAACGGCAGGCGCTGGCACGTGAAGCCCAGTTCGCTCAGCGCCGCCTGCAGCACATCGAGCGCGCCGGCATCCGCCGGCGTCACCGAGGGCCGGCGGATCAGGTCCTGGGCGAGGGCAACCGGATCAATCACGCAGCAGCTCGTTGATCGAGGTCTTGGCGCGGGTCTTCTCGTCAACCCGCTTGACGATCACGGCGCAGTAAAGGTTCGGCCCGGCATTGCTGCCGCTGGGGGCGGAACCGGACACCACCACCGAATAGGGCGGCACCTTGCCGAAGAAGACCTCGCCGGTGGCGCGGTCGATGATCCGGGTCGAGGCGGACAGATAGACGCCCATCGACAGCACGCTGCCTTCGCCGACGATCACGCCTTCGGCCACTTCGGCGCGCGCGCCGATGAAGCAATTGTCCTCGATGATGGTCGGCGTCGCCTGCAGCGGCTCCAGCACGCCGCCGATGCCGGCCCCGCCGGAAAGGTGCACATGCGCGCCGATCTGGGCGCAGGAGCCGACCGTGGCCCAGGTGTCCACCATGGTGCCTTCGCCGACATAAGCGCCGACATTGACAAAGCTGGGCAGCAGCACCGCGCCCCTGGCGATGAAGGCGCTGCGCCGCACGATGGCCCCCGGCACGGCGCGGAAGCCGGCGGCGCGGAAGCGGGCCTCGTCCCAGCCGGCGAATTTGGACGGCACCTTGTCCCACCATACCGCTCCGCCGGGTCCGCCTTCGATGATTTCCATGTCATTGAGGCGGAAGGAGAGCAGGATCGCCTTTTTCACCCATTCATTGGCCTTCCAGGCGCCGTCAATCTTCTCGGCGGCCCGCAGTTGCCCGGCATCCAGCCCCGCCAGCGTCGCTTCGACGGCATCGCGGTGCGCGCCCCTGGTCGCCGCCGACAGGCTTTCACGCGCCTCCCAGGCGGCGGCGATTGCGGCGGCAAGGTCATGGCTCATGGTCAAATCCTGAGGGATGAAAGAAAGCGCGGCAGGTCATCTGTTTCATGATGCGGTGCTTCGCCCGCCGGGGCGCCGCTGGAAAAGTCCGCGCCGGTGTTCAGCCACACCGTGGTCATGCCCAGCGCCCGCGCCGCCGCCAGATTGTGGGCGATGTCGTCGAACATGGCGGCGGCCTGCGGCACGAGGCCCGCGGCGGCGGCCACGGCCTGATAGGCGGCGGCGGCGGGCTTGGGCGTGAAGCCGAAGCTGCGAATGTCCCAGATCCCATCGAACAGTTCCGCCACGCCGATCCGCGCCAGGATGCGCGCGGCGTGATTTCGGCAGCCATTGGTGACGATGGCGCGCCGTCCCGGCAGCCGCGCCAGCGCCGCGAGCAATTCCGGATCGGGCGCCAGCGCGGTCAGATCAATGTCATGGACATAATCGAGATAATCGTCGGGGTCGGCGCCGTGCAGCTTCATCAAGCCGCTCAGGGTGGTGCCATGGGCGCGATAGAGCGTCTTCTGCAGCGCCCGCGCGTCTTCGCGCGGCAGGCCGGTGAAACGGGCGACATAATCGGTCATGCGGCTTTCGATCTGGGCGAAGATGCCGCTGCGGGCGCAGTAAAGCGTATTGTCCAGGTCGAAAAGCCAGTGCCGGACATGGCGGAAATCCGGGCCAAAACCGGCTTCCGGGCCTTCTGTGACGGTGCTGGCGGCGGCCATGGTCATGGGCGGAACATGGCCCGGTCCGACAGGCCTTGCAAGACAGCGTTAACGCCCATCCACCATGCCTCTTTAGCCGCTGTTAAAGGGCGCGGCGCGACAATCGCCGGACGGAAGGCGCCATGACGCAGCTCAACAGGAAAAGCCCCAACGGCCCGCCCGGGACGCTCGACAGCGGCGCGGCCCTGGCGATTCTGGAAAGCCGCACCCGCGAAGCGCAGGAAGTCCTGGCCAGCCACACCGATGCCGGTCCCGATGTGCTGCATTACCTGGCGGTGCATGGCGCGGCGGCGACGCGCAAGGCGGTGGCCGCCAATCTCAGCACGGGCCCAGCCACCAACCGCCTGCTGGTCGATGACAGCGATGCCGAAGTGCGGGCCGAGCTGGCGGTCAAGATCGCGCGCCTGCTGCCAGGCCTTTCGCAAGAAGAAAGCGCCCATCTCTTTGCCCAGACCGTCGAGACGCTGGAATGCCTGGCCCGCGACGCCGCAGTGCGGGTGCGCGCCGTGCTGGCCGAGGAAATCAAGCGCCTGACCTGCGTACCGCACGACGTCATCCTGCGCCTGGCGCGGGATGCGGAAACCGTGGTGGCGGCGCCGATCCTGGAATATTCGCCGCTGCTCTCCGACACCGACCTGATCGAGATCATCGCCTGCGCCCGCACCAACGAGGCGCTGGCGGCGGTGGCGCGTCGCCATCCGGTCAGCGAGGATGTCAGCGCCGCCATCGTCAAGGCCCTGGATATTCCGGCCGTGGCGGCGCTGCTGGTCAATCCCGACGCGCGCATCCGCAAGGAGACGCTGGATCATGTCGTGGAAGCAGCCGAGGAAGTCAGCGACTGGCATATGCCGCTGATCCTGCGCGCCGAGCTTTCCGCCCGCGCCATTCGCCGCATTGCCGGCTTTGTCGGCGCCGCGTTGATCGAGCGGCTGGCCGCGCGCCATGACCTCAGCGACGCCACCCGCCGGCATCTGTCGCGGGAATTGCGCGCCCGCCTGGCAGAACAGGACGCGACCGCGCCCGCTGCGGGCGCGCGTCCGGCCGAACTGGTGGCTGGCGCCAAGGCGGCCGGCAAGCTGGACGGCATCTTTGTCGAGCAGGCGGCCCAGGCCGGCAACCGCGAGCTGGTGACGCTGGCGCTGGCGGAACTCGCCAACGTACCGGAGGCCAAGGTGCGCAAGATCATGGCGGCCCGCAGCGCCAAGCCGGTCACGGCGCTGGTCTGGCACGCCCATCTGCCGATGCGCACGTCCTTCAAGATCCAGAGCCATGTGATGCGCCTGCCGGCGCATGAATTGCTGCCGGCGCGGGGGGGAGTCAATTTCCCCCTCACCAAGGAAGAGATGCGCTGGCATCTCAACTATTTCGATATCAGCGCCTAGAGGCCGATCAGAAAAGTGTGAAGCGTCACCTGCGCTGTCGCCAGGCGACCTCCGGGGATCGCGCGACCAGGTATCAAGGCCTGGCCGGTGCGCCGCCGGGCAGCAGGCCCTTGTCGCCGACATGGGCGACATAGCCGGAAAGCCCGCCTGTCTGGGTGCGCAGGAAACCCGCTTCCGCCTGGCCGCGTCCGGCGCAGTTGCCGCGCTCCCGGATTTCAAAGGCGGTGGGCGCGATGCAGAACTTTTCCGCCCCGCCTGCCACCGGCGTGCCGTCCTTGCGGCGGGCGAAAAGGTAATAGGCGCCGCTCAGGGGCGTGGTGCGTGCCCGGGCGCAGGCGCCAGCCGGCACCGCCCACCAGCCGCGCACCAGCAGCCTGCCCTTGTCGATTTCGGCCAGCGCGGCTTCCAGGCCCGCCTTGCCGTCATTGCAGATGGTGTAACCCGCCGGCGCATTGCGCTTGAGCGCCTCCCGCTCCAGGGCGGTGAACAGTTCGGCGTTGCCGGTCCCGCCGGCAAGCCGGGCGCTCTTGCGAAAGGCGGCCAGCGCGGCGCCGGTCTTCCTGTCGGGCTTGCCGTCAAGCGGGCCGGTGTCCAGGCCATTGTCCCTGAGCAGCCGCCGGGCCCCGGCAAGCTGCGCCGCCATCAGCGAGGGCAGCGCCGGACTTTCATCCAGGGTCATGGTCCAGTCCCGCCGGCCCCTGGTGTCGAGAGCCGCGAAAGGCAGGGCGAAGGCCTCTTCCTCCTTGCACACCGCCAGCGCACCGCTTTGCCGGAAATGGAAATCGCCATCACGCACGCAGAGCGGAAAATTGCCGCCCCAGGCCTTGGCCAGGCCGCCATGCGCCCGGCTGGAACGGGCATAGACCATGTAATTGTCGGCGCTCAGCGCCTCCGGCCGCGCCGTCTGGCAATCGCCCGGAACGATCCGCGTCCAGCCCTGCACGTCCGATTGCGGGCTCTTGATGGCCGCGGTGGCGGCATAAAGAATGGTGCTGGTGCGGTTGCACAGCGTCAGGGCCGCATGCGCGGGCGTTGCGGCGCAAAGCAGCGCCAGCCCCAGGGCCGCACTCAACCCGGCGAGCCTCATTCGGCGGTGATGAGCGTTCCCGCGCCATGCTCTGTGAAGAGTTCGAGCAGCAGCACATGGGGGATGCGCCCGTCCAGGATGACGGCGGCGTTAACGCCGGCTTCCACCGCGTCGATCGCGGTCTGGATCTTGGGGATCATGCCGCCGGAAATGGTGCCGTCGGCGATCAGGTCGCGCGCCTCGCGCACCGTCAGCCGCGGCATCAGCTTCTTGTCCTTGTCCAGCACGCCTTCGACATCGGTCAGCAGCACCAGGCGCTCGGCCTTGACCGCGCCGGCCACCGCGCCGGCCACCGTGTCGGCGTTGATGTTGAAGGTCTCGCCTTTGGGGCCGACGCCGATGGGCGCGATCACCGGGATGATCTCCGACTTCATCATGGTGTGCAGCACTTCGGGATTGACCTTCTCCGGCTCGCCGACAAAGCCAAGGTCCACCGCCGTCTTCTCGCCGGTGTTCGGATCGGTCTTGCTGAGGGCGAGCTTCCTGGCCACCACCAGGTTGCCGTCCTTGCCCGACAGGCCGACGGCGCGGCCGCCCGCCGCGTTGATGGCGGTGACGATCTGCTTGTTGATCGAGCCGGTCAGCACCATCTCGACGATCTCGACCGCGGCCTCGTCGGTAACGCGCAGGCCGTCGATGAAGGTGGAGTTGATGTTCATCTTCTTCAGCATGGCGCCGATCTGCGGCCCGCCGCCATGCACCACAACCGGATCGATCCCGGTCTGCTTCATCAGCACGATGTCCTGGCTGAAATCGTCGGTGCCGCCGCCGGTCATGGCGTTGCCGCCATACTTCACCACGATGGTCTTCTGGTCGTATTTCAGGATGTAGGGCAGGGCCTCGATCAGCACCCGGCCGGTCTGGCGCCAGCGCGCCATCACGCGCAGATTGCGCTCTTCGGGCGTGTCGTCGGTTGCGGCCATGGCCAGACCCAATGGAAGGACGAGGTCCTATAAGCCAAACCGGCCCGCATTTCCAACCGAAACCATCAGCCAGCGCGGACCCGTCTCCCCTTCGTGTGCGAAGCACACAGGGAGGTGCCCATGGCTGGCGAGCGAAGCGGTTAAGCCAGCGAAGGGTGAGGGCCGCAACCAAGCGGCCCGAACGCCGAGCGCGCAGCGCGAAGGCCGGACCGCAGGGGTTAAATCAATTCGTATAGATGCTGACGCAGCGCTGGAATGCCCTCGCTGCTCTGGGCGGAAGTGGCGATGACCTCGACCAGCGCCACGGTGTGGCGGCGGGCTTCGGCCTCAGCCGCCGCCAGCGCCGCGTCCCGCTCCGTCTGCGCCACCTCGTCGAACTTGGTCAGCACCAGCAGGGTCGAAACCGCCGCCCGGTTCAGCAGCTCCAGCACCTGGCGGTCGCTGTCCTTGGGGCCGCGGCGGGCGTCGATCAAGAGCAGCGCCCGGCGCAGCGAGGCCCGCCCGCACAGATAGGTGAAGATCATGTCCTGCCAGGCCGCGGCTTCCGTCTTGGAGACCTTGGCGAAGCCATAGCCGGGCAGGTCCGCCAGCATCAGCCTGCCGCCCAGGTCGAAGAAATTGATCTGCCGTGTCGCGCCCGGCGTCTGCGAAACCCGCGCCAGCGTCTTTCTGCCGGTCAGTGCATTCACCAGGCTGGACTTGCCGGCATTGGAGCGGCCGATGAAGGCGACTTCGGGCAACTTGCCCGGCGGCAGGGCGTCTCCGGTCTTCTGCACGCCCCAGACGAATTCGCAGGGACCGGCAAACAGCTTGCGCGCGGCCTCTTCAGCCGTCATTGGCGGGCGGGTTCTTTTTCTTGAATTTGAGATTCTCGAACAGGTGAATCTCCACCCCCTCGCGCCGCATGATGACGTATTGCTGCAGCATGTTGAGGATCTGGCTCCAGGAATAATAGATCACCAGCCCCGCCGGCAGGGTGCCGAAGACGAAAGTGAAGATCAGCGGCATGAAGGTGAACATCTTGGCCTGCACCGGATCGGTCGGCGCCGGGTTCAGCTTCTGCTGCAGCCACATGGTGAGGCCATAGACGATCGGCCAGACCCCGATGGACAGGATCAGCAGGGCATGCGGCAGCACCGCCTGCGGATTGAACGGCAGCAGGCCGAACAGATTGATCCAGGAAGTGGGATCGGCGGCCGAGAGGTCGTGGATCCAGCCATAGAAGGGCGCATGCCGCATCTCGATGGTGACCAGCAGCACCTTGTAGAGGGCGAAGAAGACCGGAATGGTGAGCAGGATCGGCACGCAGCCCGAGATCGGATTGGCCTTTTCCCGCTTGTAGAGTTCCATCATCGCCAGCTGGAACTTCTGCGGCTCGTCGGCGTGCGCCTTCTTCAACCGCTCCATTTCCGGCTGCAGCTTCTTCATCTTGCTCCTGGAGCGGAAGGAGGCGGTCTGCAGCGGGAAGAAGACCAGCTTGACGATGACGGTGAGCCCCAGGATGGCGAGGCCGAAATTGCCGAGCAGCTTGTAGAGCTGGTCCAGCACCCAGAAGAATGGCCGGGTGAGGAAGGAGAGCATGCCCCAGTCCACCGCATTGTCGAAACGCGCAATGCCCTGGTGTTCCTGATAGCCGCGCAGGATGTCCACCACCTTGGCGCCGGCGAAGAGCTGGTGCGTGACGGCGGCCTGGCCGCCGGCGGCGATGGTGCGCGGCGAGAGGCGGTAATTGGCCTGATAGGCGTCGATGCCGGCAGCGGTCTTGGTGCCCAGATACTGGCCGTCGAATTTCTCGTTCTGCGGCGGTACCACGGCGGTCAGCCAGTATTTGTCGGTGATGCCGGCCCAGCCGCCGGTGGAGGAGAAGGAAACGGGCGGGGTTCCCGCCTCCTTGAAGTCGCTGTAGTTCGCATCCTTCTCGCTGCCATTGGCGACGCCGACAAAGCCCAGATGCAGGGCCCAGTTGCTGGGCGCGGGCGGCACGCCCTGCCGCTCCACCGTGGCGTAGGGATAAAGCGTCACCGGCCCGCCGCTGGCATTGGCGACGCTGTCGGCGACGGTGAACATGTATTTGTCGTCGATGGCGATGACCCGGGTGAAAGTCAGGCCCTGGCCATTGTCCCAGGAAAGCGTCACCGGCTTGCCCGGCGCCAGCACGCCGCCGCCGGTCTGCTTCCAGACCGATGCGTCATCTGGCGTCTTCACGCCCTGGCCGACCCAGCCAAAGCCCGCGGCATAGGGATAGTCGGTGCTCTTGGGCGCCAGCAGCACGATCTCGGCGCTGTTGGGATCCAGCGTGTCGCGATAGGTCTTGAGGCGCAGATCGTCCAGCTTGGCGCCGGCGAGGCGGATCGAGCCGTCCACCATCGGCGTGTCGATGGCGATGCGCGGCCCGCCCGCCTTCAACGCCGCCTCGCGGGTCAGCTTCTGGCTGGAAGCCGCCATGCCGGGCAGGCCCGGTGCTGCGGGCGCGGCGCCCGCCTTCTCCTGCTTGGACAGCGTCGCCTGGCGGGCCTGCTCGGCCTTCATCTGCGGCGTGGCGACGAAATACTGCCAGCCGGCGAAAACCATCAGCGACAGCGCCATGGCGATCAGGAGATTCTTGTTGTTGCCGTCGTTCATGAGTGTGTCGACTTGAAAGTGGAAGAGGAGCGGGAAGGGGGCACCGGGTCAAAGCCGGACGAGCCGCCCAGCCAGGTGAGGGGATGGCAGCGCGCCAGGCGGCGCAGGGTCAGGCCCAGGCCTTTGAGGGCGCCATGCTCGCTTATGGCTTCCAGCGCATAGACCGAACAGCTGGGCGTGAAGCGGCAGGATGGCGGCAGCAGCGGCGAGACCAGGCGGCGATAGAAACGGATCGGCGCGGCAGCCAGGGTCGCGGCCATGCCTTGCTTGCGGGTCGCGGTCACTTCGCTTCTCCTGCCATCCGGTCCAGCCCGCGATGCGCGGCCGCAAGCGCCGCCGTCACATCGGCCAGCAGGGCATCGAAAGCCCGCGTCCCGGTGGTCGCCCGCGCGACCAGAACATAGTCATGCCCCCCCCGGCCCAAAAGGGGCAGAAGCTGCGACGCGGCCGCACGCAGGCGGCGCTTGGCGCGGTTGCGGGCAACGGCGTTGCCGACCTTCCGGCTGGCGGTGAAGCCCACGCGCCAATCCGTGGCGGGGGCGGCATCCTGGGGGGTCTTGCAGGTTTCCAGGGTGACGGCGCCCACGACCCGGCGCACGCCCCTGGCGGCCCGGAGGAAATCGGCGCGCTTTTTCAGGTGTTCCATGGACCTGGGACTTTCAGAGCCCCATGCGGAGCGGTTCCAGGAGCCGATAGCGACAGCGTATCGGCGGGTAGCGGTTTTCCGTCCGGAACCGCGACCACTTAAAAGCCTCAGGCAGAGAGCTTCTTGCGGCCACTGGCGCGGCGGCGGGCGACGACCTTGCGGCCGCCGGCGGTGGCCATGCGGGAGCGATAGCCATGACGGCGCTTGCGCACGAGTTTGCTCGGCTGATAGGTGCGCTTCATGACGAACGGCTCCGAAAATGGCGGTTTTCCGCCAAAAACCCGCCGGTGGCGGGCGAAAGAGCGCGGTTTCTAGAAGCCGGGGACGGCCCTGTCAACCAACGGATCGGCCAGGCCCAGGCCCGCCTCCCCCTTCGGCGCGAAGCGCCAGGAGGAGGGAGGTGTCCGCCGGCAGGCCGCGCAGCGGCTGCGAGGCGGACGGAGGGGGCAGAAATAAAGTTACTCGCCCACCACCACGCCGTCGCGCCGGGGATCGGCACCGCCGCGATAGCCGCCCGGCACCTTCTGGATGACATGCATGCCGCTGCCCTCGCCGCCGGCGGTGCGCACGCTATGGCCCATGGCGGTGAGCTGCGGGGCGATCTGGTTGGACCAGGCCGAGGGCTCCAGCGTGGTGCCGCTGTTGGTGTTGAGATGACGCGGCAGGCTGATCGCCTCCTGCGGGGCAAGGCCGCCATCCAGGATCGCCACCAGCGACTGGGTGACATATTCGATGATCGAGGGGCCGCCCGGCGAGCCGATCCCCAGCACGAAGTCCCCCTTCTGGTCGAAGACGATGGTGGGCGACATGGCCGAAAGCGGCCGCTTGCCCGGCGCCGGCGCGTTGGCCACCGGCTGGCCATCGCGGGTCGGCTGGAAGGAGAAGTCGGTCAATGTGTTGTTGAGGATGAAGCCGCCCGCCATGATCTTGGCGCCAAAGCCGCTTTCCACCGAAGTGGTCATGGCGATGACCTGGCCGTCCGCGTCCACGATGGTCATGTGGCTGGTGCCGTAATTCTCCGGCGAAACCTGCGGCGCATATTCGGCATGTTTTTCCGGCGGGTTGCCCGGCTGGGCGGTGCCCATGTCCCTGGCCGGATCGATCAGCGCGGCGCGGCTGGCGATGTAGGTCTTGTCCAGGAGCCCATTGATCGGCACCGCGACGACGGATGCATCGCCGAGATATTTGGCACGGTCGGCGTAGGCGAGACGACTGGCCTGGGTGAAAAGATGCGTTTCCGAAAGCGAGTTGGGCGCAAGGTCGCTGGACGGGAAACGCTGCAGCATTTCCAGGATCTGCACGATGGCGACGCCGCCGGAGGAGGGCGGCCCCATCGAGCAGACCACCCAGATGCGATAGCCGCCGCAGACCGGCTCAAGTTCGCGCGGCTGGAAGCCGGCCAGGTCGGCCAGGGTCATGCCGGCAGGATTGTGCGGCGCCTTCTGGATGGCGGTGACGATCTGCTGGGCGATCTCGCCCGTATAGAAGGCGTGCGCGCCGCCTGCCGCAATGGCGCGCAGGCTTTTTCCCAGTTCGGGATTCCGGAAGATTTCGCCTTCCCTGTAGGGCGAACCATCGGGATGAAAGAAGGTGCGGGCGATGTCCGGCATGTTTTTCGGCGCCCCCGCGATGGTGCGCGCCAGCTTGGGGCCGACGGGAAAGCCGTTCTCGGCAAGGCGGATGGCCGGTTCGAACAGCCGCGCCCAGGGCAGGCGGCCATACTTCTTGTGCGCCATCTCCAGCATGCCCACCACGCCGGGAATGCCGACCGACAGGCCGCCGGGAATGGCATCGCCACGGCCCCGCGGCTGGCCGCCACTGTCCAGGAACATGCCCGGCGTGGCGGATGCTGGCGCCACTTCGCGGCCGTCGAAGCTGGTGGTCTTCTTCGCCTTGGGATCATAGACCAGCATGAAGGCGCCGCCGCCGATGCCGGAGGATTCCGGCTCGACCAGGTTCAGCACCATCTGGGTGGCGATGGCGGCGTCCACCGCCGAGCCATGCGCCTTCAGCATTTCCAGGCCGGCCGCCGCAGCCAGCGGATTGGCGGCGGCGACCATCATGTGCGGGGCGAAATCGGTCTTGGGCTGGGCGGCGGCCGGCAGCGCCAGGGCGGCCAGCAGGACAAGGACGCGCGTGAGCTTCATGGGCGCATGTTAAGTGCGGCAGGGGCAATAAAAAAGCCCCGGTCCGTAGCGACAGCGTACGGAGGCGGGGCCTTTAGCAGGTGATGTTGCAGTCCTCCGCCTGCTTCGCAGGCTCCGGGCGCTCGTTGTTCCCGGGCGCGCGGCGCTCGCCAGGGAAAACGGGCGTCAGCGCACGAAGACGCGGACTTCGTTGCCGCTGGCGGCCGGATCGGTGGTCGAGGCCACCCCCAGCCGGGTCGCGGGCACGCCCATGTCGGTCATGGAGCGCATCACGTCCTGGGCGTTGCGGCGGGCGGTTGTCTGGGCGATCTGCACCGCGGCGGCGTTGCCCTTGCTGGGCGAAACCGCCACCACTTCAAAGCCGGCGCTGGGGCGGCTCTGTATCACCTGGTTCAGGGCGGCATAAAGCTGCTGCTGATAGTCCACATTGGGCCGATCGAACCGGATCACCATCAGGGGCTGGCCGGCCGAGGCGAGCTGCTGGCTGGAGAGGGCGCCCGAGGGCACCGGAGTGTTGAGGGCGCCGTAAAGCTCGCCCGCCTTGATCGCATTCTGCAGCACGGTGAGGTTGGAACGCTCATTGGCGGCATAGGCGGTCTGGCGCTGCACATTCTGGGAGATTTCCGAGAGCAGGCGGTCCAGCACCACGACGGTCTGGCTGGTCTCGTCTTCCAGCAGAGTGAGCTGGCGGTGATCCTCATCCACCGCGCCCGAGACGTTCATGGTGGCGCTGATCTGGTTGAGCGCGAAATGGGCGCCCGAGGAATCGTTGGTCACGTCGGTGCCCAGCGCGTTGAGGGCGTTGATGTTGGCCGACAGCGAATCCAGCGAGGCCTGGGCCGAGTTCCATTCCGCCACCAGTTCGGGGTTGCCGCGCGTGGTGCCGATCTGCAGCCGCGCGGTGATGCGGGCCTTGGAGTTCTGGTAGGCATTGGCGGCGCCGGCGCCCTGGTTGCGCAGGTCGGTCAGGCGGGCGGCGCTGGCGGCGATCTTCTGTTGCAGGCCGGCGACCTGGGCGCGGATGGACTGGATGGTGCGGTTGACCTGGGTGCCGGTATCGGCGCCTGGGGCGATCACGATGGTGGTGATGGTGGCCACCGGGGCGGTGCCGGCGGCCGGTGGCGCGAAGGTCGGAGCCGTGGCGGAAGACGGCATGGGAACAGTGGCGCTGGCGACGGCAACGGGGGCGCCGCCCGCGGCCGAAGGCGGTGCGCCGGCATCGGCGGCGGGGAAGCCCGGCTCCGAGGCCGAGGCGCTGCTGTCATCGCCGAACAGGGCGGCATCGAGGTCGCTGCAGGCCGTCAGGGCGCTGGCGCCCATCAGCGCAAAAGCCAGGAAAAGCCCCGCGCGGAGCCTTGTCTTGACTGGAAATCCCCTCATTCTGCTCTCCGCTGCCCCGGCGCTGCCCGTCATCTGGCCCTGTTCATGACCGGTATGCCGAGGTTTTTCGCGCCCAAACCCGCCCCTGCCTCGCGCCCCGTCGGGCGCAAGGTCCTGGCGGTTAAGTCTTAACGAGGGGGACGGGACGGGACAAGGGACCAGAATGCCGCTTCCCCAGACAATTTGCGGCAAATTACCCCGGAACGTCCGATACTTGGCCACCCTCTCCTCCGGGCCATGGGGGCAGGGGTCCTTCGACTTGCCTTTGCGGAGCCGCGCCAATAGGTTCGCGCGCTCAAAACGCACCCGTAGCTCAGCTGGATAGAGCACCAGACTACGAATCTGGGGGTCAGGAGTTCGAATCTCTTCGGGTGCGCCATCTTTTCGCTCACGCCAGTCGCGCTGCGCGCGACGGCTCCGCGGGGGCGGCGCACTTGCGCCGGGGCGCGGGTCCGCGCCCAACGGCGGATGCGAAAAACGGCAAAGCCCCGCTCAATACCCTTCAGCTTCTCGGCCCGTAATGCGGCGCCGGCACACCCACTTCCAGCGCGCCCAGGTCGGGCGCCGCGCCAGTAAAACCATCGGTGACGTTCGGGATCACCGTGCCCTTGTCTACCGCCGCCGAACCCGGCTTCAGCCGGAAGTCGAGACCCTGCGCATCATAAACCTTCTGCACGCTCTTGAGGTCCTTGGCGTCCAGCATCGGCACATGCATGAAGACGTCATAGTCCAGCAGCACCGAATGGCGGTCCTGGCCGGTCTCGGCGCTGTATTGCGCCAGGCTGGCGAAGCGGCGCGTCACCAGGAACCTGTCAGGGGGAGTCTGCACTCCGTCGGCCGCCGCCAGCAGGTCGCGGAAATCCTGCGCCACGCCGGGCGGCGGGGAATCCCACTCGAAACTCACCGCCGCGCCGGGATTGGGGCGGAAGCCGTTGTAGTCGGAGCTGGTGTAGCTGGTGTAGCTGTTGACGCTGAAAATCGCCGGCGCGCTGTTCTCGCCCAGCATCAGGTTGTTGCGCCAATGGCTGTTCGAGGTGGTGCGGATGGCGGTTTCCGACAGGATGGTGTTATTGAGATAGATCATGCCGGGCGCGCCATTCGAGGTGCGGGTCGAGCCGCCGGGCGCGTGATAGATGATATTGCGAATCCAGTAGACCGGCCCGCCGATCGCCGGCTGGTTGCACATCGGATGCGAGGCCGAATTCAGCATCAGGTTTCGCATGACGCGGATATTGTGCATGCCGCCGTCAATCTCGAAGGCGTTGTCGTGGAAGTTGGTCATGTAGTTGTTGTAGTAGTCGATGGCGACGGGACGCAGATGCCAGTCCTTGCGCGCCGGATAGAAGGCGCCGTTCGCCGCCGTGGGATTGGGCGTCACGCCGTCGGGATTGCCATAGGTCTCGATGTCGATGCCGTCATGGAAATTGGCGATATGGTTGAAGGCCATGACATGGCCCGAGCCATAGACCCGCACCGCGGTATAGGAGTCGAGCGTCGGCGGGAATTTCACGCCATTGGCGGCGGCGAGTGTCGCCCAGGGTTCGCCGTTCCAGCCTTCCAGCCGGTCCGGGTTGTCGCGGCCGATGAAAATGTTGTCGAGGATGGTGAAGTTCCTCGACCCCGCCCAGTTGGTGAAGATGCCGAGATTGACGTCCTCGAAGCGGCAATGCTTCACCGTCAATCCGCTTGAACCGGCCTCGAACTGGGTGCCGGCCCAGATGGCGATCTGGGTGTTCCTGAAGGTGATGCCCTCGAAATAATTGTAGTTGGCGGCTTTCACGTTGAAGAGATTGAAATTGCCGCCGCCGTCGAACACCACCGGCCCATCGCCCGCCGCCTTGATGGCGATGGGCCTCTCGGCCGTGCCGTTGGCATAGAGGTAATAGGTGCCTTCCACCGGCGTGGTGGCGTTGATCGAGCGGTCGCCGGTGTAATACTCGCCGTGATAGCGATAGGTGCCGGCATGGACCAGGATGATGTCGCCGGCCTTCACCCGCGGCCGTGAGGCCGTCACCGTGTCGCCGCCGCCGCAGTAATAATTGTAGGCGCACATCAGATCGTTGAAGGAACCGGCTTCCTTGGGCCCTTTCCAGTCGCGCGGATAGACATGATAGACATGCCCGCCCTTCGCGGGCACCGGCTCGGCGCGGGTTTTCACCGTGACGGTGCGGCTGGCGCTGCCGCCATCGGGATCGCGCAGGGAAAGCCGCACCTCATAGGTGGTGTCCTCCTCAAGGTCGAGGACGCTGCCAGCGAACATGTTGGGCATCTTCACATTGAAGACGCCTTCGCCCTGAAAGACCCGCTCGCCCTGCAGCCGCAGCAGGTCCATGCCGCGCTTCCAGGCGGTGTCGCCGCGCCTGCGGTAGGCAACTTCCACCTTGGCGTTGCGGTTGTCGTCGCCCCTGATCACCCATTCAAAACCGAGATTGATGAGCGTGGGCGGGTCGATCACCAGTTCGCCCGCCGTGACGGCGTTGAGCGGCGCGGCAAGGGCGAACCCGCCCAGCGCCGCCCAGAACAGCAGCACCAATCCTGCCCAGGACCGTTTGTTCATTGCCGCCCCCGACTGACGCGCGCGGGTCCTGCCAGATGGCGGAACCGCCCCCGTCATCTCAGTCTTGAAAGGTGATCTTCTCGACATTCCACAGCGAACAGGCGCCCTTGTAGAGCACATTGTCGCCTTCAGCGTGCAGCGAATGGATCAGGCAGCCGGTCTGGCCCTGGCCCAGGCTGGTCTGGGCCCAGCCCAGCAGCTTGCCGTCATGGTCGAAGCGATAGATCTTGCCGGTGCCGTCGCCGCTATAGATGTATTTCGGCGTCACCTGCACGCTCCAGGGCGCGCCCATGCCGGTGATGTATTTCTCGAAATTGAGGTTGTAGTCGAAGACCTGGATGCGGCGGTTGCCGCGGTCGGCGACATAGACATGGCCATAGCCGGCGGCGATGCCGTGCGGGATGTTCATCTGGCCGTCGCCGGCGCCATAGGTGCCGAAGGATTTCTCCCAGACGCCGTCCTTGCTGATCTTCACGACGCGGGAATTGTTGTAGCCGTCCGAGACGAAGATGCTGCCATCCGGTCCCCAGGCGACATCGGTGGGGCGGTTGAAGGTGCCCATGGCGCCGTTGGGATGCAGGTTGGTGTCCTTGCCGCCGCGCTCGGTGAATTCCTCCCACCAGTCGATGGATTCCGGCTTGCGCCCCAGCACCATCCTGACCAGGCCGGTGGGATCGACCTTCACCACCGTGTTGGAGCCTTCATCCACCACCCAGACATTCTGCTGCGGATCGACCCGCACGGCATGGGCGAAGGAGGCGCCATAGGAATCGGGCAGCCATTCCTTGACGTATTTCAGATTCTGGTCGAACTCGAACAGCCGCGCCGCGGTGCCGCCGCGCGAGGAGCCGCCCCAGCCGGTGCGGGAATAGACGAAGAGATGGCCGGCCTTGTTGCGCGAAACCCCTTCGGTCTCGCCGATGGTGTGGCCGGGAATGCGCAGCGGCAGGATTTCCTCGGTCACGGTCAGCTTCGGGGTGCGCGCTTCCAGCTCGGCCTGCGCCTGCGCCGCCGCGTTGTTGCCGCCGCCGCGCTGGGCCAGAACCGGGGTGGACGCGCCCGCGAGCAGCACCAGCCCGAGCACGCAAAGCGATTTCTTCATGTGGATGTCTCCCTTGGTTGGCCGGAATTCTTCTGGCGGGACGCCGGATTCCGTCGGGCAACTCTATGCCAGTGGAAATTCTTTTCCAGCGCCGCGCGCGGTTTGAATTGGTATGCAAAATAAGCCATTGTCGAAAAAGAGATTATTCACCCAAAGCCCATGCACCGTGTCGCTCTGATCGGGCTCGGCCTGGCCGCCGGGCCGCATGTCGCCAGCCTGAAGGACCTTTCCGGCCGCGCCACGGTGGGGTGCGGATTCTCGCGTGAGCCCGCGCGGCGCGAGGCTTTCGCGGCAACGACCGGCGCGACGGTGAGCGGCGCGCTTGATGCGATCTTCGCCGACCGCACCATTGATGTGGTCGCCATCCTGACCCCGCCCGCCAGCCATCTCGAACTGGTGGAGCGTGCCTGTGTCGCGGGCAAGCACATCCTGCTGGAAAAGCCGCTGGATATCACCACGGCGCGCAGCGAGCAGCTGGTCATGGCCATCGAGCGCGCCGGCGTCGCCGCTTCGGTGATGCTGCAGCATCGCTTCAAGCCATCGGCGCGGCGGCTGGCGGCGGTGCTGGCGGAGGGGATGCTGGGAACGGTGATCGGCCTCTCCACCCGCGCGCCGCTGTGGCGGCCGCAAAGCTATTATGACATGGCGGGGCGCGGCACCCGCGCCCGCGACGGCGGCGGCGTGCTGCTCAGCCAGGCGATCCACACCATCGACCTGATGCGGTCACTGTGCGGGCCAGTGGCGCGGGTCTGCGGTTTCGCCCGCGAGGGCGCCGGCCATCGCATGGAGACGGAAGACATCGCGTCGGCGGCGCTGCGTTTCGATAACGGCGCCATCGGCACCGTTGACGCCACCACCTGCGCCTATCCGGGCAGCCTGGAGCGGATCGAGATCATCGGCACCTTGGGAACCGCGACCCTTGCGGGCACCGGACTGACGCTGCGCTGGCAGGACGGGCGCAGCGAAGACCTGGACCCTGACGACTTTCCCGGCGGCACGGGCGCCGACCCCATGGCCTTCAGCCATGCCTTTCATCGCGGCGTCTGGGAAGATTTCCTGGATGCGATCGACGAAAAGCGCGCGCCGGCCATCACCCCGCGCGATGCGCTGCAGACCCATTACCTGATCGAGGCGATGCTGCAATCAGCGGCGATGGATGGCGCGCCGGTTAACGTCAGACGCTGAGAAGCGCCGCGCGCAGCCGCGCATCGCTGCGGAAGGCGTCGGGGAACAGTGCCGGATTGTCCAGCGCCGCGCCAAAATCGGCACCGTTCTTCGCCCATTCCGCGAACCAGGCATTGGCGGGATCGCGGGAAGGCGCGGTTGCCATCAACGTCAGCCAGGCGCGCACGATCCCGGCCATGCGGGCAATGGGCTTGCCGCTGGCGGCATTGGCGGTCAGCATCGGGAACAGCCGCTGGGGCAGTTTGAGCGAACCATCTTCGGCGATCTGGCCCAGCCGATGATCGATCATGGGATTCTCGAACCGCGTCACCACCGTCTTCCAGTAGGGCGCCACATCCAGCGGCGCCAGGGCGGGCGCGATCTCTTCGGCCATCATCGCATCCAGGAATTCCTTCAGGTCGGGATTGGCGATGGCCTGGCGGACAAAGACATGGCCGCGTGGGATGCCGAGATAGGCCAGCGCCGAATGGGCGGTGTTCAGCACATGCAGCTTGATGCGCTGCCAGGCATCGACATCCTCGACAATCTCCGCGCCCACCGCGCCCCAGGCCGGCGATGGACCGGCAAAGCGGTTCTGGATCACCCATTGCGCGAAGGGCTCGCGCTGCACGCTGGCGCCATCTTCCATGCCAAGCGCGGCGGCGACACGGGCGCGATGCTCCGGGCCGGCGGCCGGCACGATGCAGTCCACCAGGGTCAGCGGAAAAGCAGTGTTCGATTTCAGCCAGGCGCCAAGTTGCGGGAACGTCCGTGCCGCAAGGCTTTCAACCGCTGCCGACAATTTGGCGCCATTGTTCTGCAGATTGTCGCAGGAAATGACGGTGAGCGAACCGGCGCCGGCTTTGCGCCGTTCCTCCAGCCCCAGCGCCAGCCAGCCAATGGTGGAGCGCGGCTTCCATGGCGCGGCAAGATCGGCGGCGATATCGGGGTGGCTGAAATCCAGTTCGCCTTTGGCGTCGAGACAATAGCCTTTTTCGGACAGCGTCAGGGTTGCGGCATGGGTGGCGGGCGCGGCCAGCGCCGCTGTCAGCGCTGCTGCATCGCGTGGCGCGAACAGCGCCCGTTTGAGAACACCCATGACGCGGTAGCTGGCGGCATGACCGAGCGTCTCAACGGTATAGAGACAATCCTGCGCCGCCAGCGCATCCGGCACATCCGGCCGTTGCAGCGAAGCGCCAATGATGCCCCAATCGCCGCCACTCTTTATAATGGCGTCCTCGGTGAACACCGCCTGGTGGGCGCGATGGAAGGCGCCGATGCCCAGATGGACGATGCCGGGCTTCAGCGCGGCGCGGTCGTATTCCGGTTGGCGCACGGATGCGGGCACCCCGGCCAGTGTGGCCGCACCCAGGCGTATCACAGCCGGTAAACCTTTTTGGGCAGATGATAGGCCAGGTCGGCGGCGACTTCGGCGGCTTCGTCCATTTCCATCCGCTTCTGTGCCACCAGTTCGGCCAGCCAGGCGCAGTCGATGCGCCGCGCCAGGTCATGCCGCGCCGGAATGGAAAAGAAGGCGCGGGTGTCGTCATTGAAGCCGGCGGTGTTGTAGAAGCCGGCGCTTTCGGTGGTCATGCGGCGATAGCGCATCATCCCTTCGGGCGAGTCGAAGAACCACCAGGCCGGTCCCAGGGTCAGGCAGGGATAGTGCCCGGCCAGCGGCGCCAGTTCGCGCGCATAGGTGGTCTCGTCCAGGGTGAAGAGCACCAGGCGGAAATCGTTGCGATTGCCGAACCTGTCCAGCAGCGGCTTCAGCGGCGCCAGGAAGCCGCCGGCATTGGGCATGTCGCCGCCGATATTGCGGCCGAAGCGGCGGAAGAGTTCGGCATTGTGGTTGCGGAAGCAGCCGGGATGCAGCTGCATCACCATGCCGTCCTCGACCGACATGCGCGCCATTTCAGTCATGAGCTGGGCGCGGAACAGTTCGGCATCGCCGCTTTCCAGCTTGCCGGCGCGCACCCGCGCGAACAGCTTTTCGCAGTCCGCGGCCGAAAGGTCGGCGGTCTGCGCCGTGGCCGGGCCATGGTCGGTGGCGGTGGCGCCATGGGCGCGGAAAAAGGCGCGGCGGTTTTCCAGCGCCCTGAGATAGCCCTTCCAGTTGCCGACATCCTCGCCGGTGACCTCGCCCAGGCGCGGCAGGCTGGCGGCGAAATTCTCATGATCCGGATCGGTGACTTCGTCGGGGCGGAAAGTGGTGATGACCCTTCCGTCCCAGCCCGACTCCTTTATCTTCCGGTGCTCCAGCAGCGGATCGAGCGCGCCCTCGGTGGTGGCGATCACTTCGATGTTGAAGCGCCTGAAAAGGGCGCGGGGGCGGAACTCCGGCGTCGCCAGCTTTTCGGCGATCAGGTCGTAGTAATGATCGGCGCTCTCCGGCGTCAGCCGCCGGTCGATGCCGAAGATGGCGGCGAAGGTGTGATCCAGCCACAGCCGCGAAGGCGTGCCGCGGAAGATGTGATACTGGCTTGCGAACAGCCGCCAGATCTTGCGCCGGTCGGTTTCGCAATCGCCGCCGTCAGCCGGCTTCAGCCCCAGCGCCTCCAGCCTGATGCCCTGGCTGTAGAGCATGCGCAGCAGGTAGTGGTCCGGCGTCAGCAGCAGCGAAACCGCGTCCTCGAAGGCTTCGTCGTTGGAGAACCAGGCCGGATCGGTATGGCCATGCGGGCTGACGATGGGCAGGCCCCGGACATGGGCGAACAGCTCGACCGCGAGGCGCCGCGATTGCGGCTCGGCGGGGAAATAGCGTTCAGGGTCCAGATGCAGCGGCAGCATGACTTACTCGGGCAGTTGCACCGGAGCGTAGCGCGGCACGATCAGATGCACCACCAGCAGCGCCAGCAGATAGGCGACCGAAGCGAAAATGAAAATCGGCGTATAGCTGCCCAGTGTCCCCAGCACCCAGCCGGCATATTTGGCCATCGCCATGCCGCCCAGCGCACCCGACAGGCCGCCAAGTCCGACCACCGAGCCCACCGCCCAGCGCGGGAAGACGTCGGACGGCAGGGCGAAGAGGTTGGCCGAGAAACCCTGATGCCCGGCGCAGGCCAGGCCGATCAGGGCGACGGCGCCCCACACCGTCGAGGCCGACCAGGCGAACGCCACCGGCATCACCACAAGGGCGCAGCCCAGCATCGCCAGCTTGCGCGCGCGGCTGAGCGAGACGCCGCGCTGCAGCAGCCGCGAGGAGGCAAAGCCCCCCAGCACCGAGCCGATATCGGCCATGACATAGATCGCCACCAGCGGCGGACCATAATTCTTGAGATCGAGATGGTAGCGCTTGGCGAAGAAGTCCGGCAGCCAGAACAGGAAGGTCCACCACACCGGATCGATCATGGCGCGGCCCAGGATATAGGCCCAGGCTTCGCGCGTGCGCAGCAGGCGCGACCAGGCGACAGGCCGCTGGGCTTCCTGCGGATCGGATTCGATATGGCTCAGTTCCGCCCGGCTGATGCTCTTCATTTCGCGGGGTTTGCGATACCAGGTCAGCCAGGCCGCCAGCCACAGCACGGTCAAAAGGCCGGTGAGGATGAAGGCCATCTGCCAGCCCCAGGCGATGGTGATGATCGGCACGATGAAGGGGGCGACGATGGCGCCGACATTGGAGCCGGCGTTGAAGACGCCGATGGCGAAGGCGCGCTCGCTGCGCGGAAACCACTCCGTCGCCGCCTTCAGGGCGCAGGGGAAGAGGCCGGATTCGCCCAGCCCCATGGGAATGCGCACCCAGGTGAAGCCGACGGTGCTGGTGACCAGGGCATGGGCCATGTGGGCGATGGTCCAGATCGTCACCGCGATGGCGCCGCCGGCCTTGGCGCCGAGCTTGTCCACGACGCGGCCGAAAATCACATAGCCGACGCCATAGGCGGCCTGGAACCAGAAGGCGATATCGGCATAGCCGGGCTCGCTCCAGTTATACAAGTGCTGCAAGGTGGGCTTGAGCACCGACAGGACCTGGCGGTCGATATAGTTCAGCGCCACCACGAAAAAGAGCAGGATGCAGATCAGCCAGCGCAGATAGCCCAGACGCAAGGTGATGGGTTCGCCGTTCATGCGCTCCTCCTTCGCGTGCCGGCCTCTTGCGGGCGGATCACCAGTTGGTCATCGCGCCGTCTTCCAGCCGGTTCACCGGCAGGAAGGCGCGCCTGTAGGGGAATTTCGCCGCCAGCTTCTCGTCCAGTTCGACGCCCAGGCCCGGCTTGTCGCTGGGGTTGAGCATGCCGTCCTTGAAGCTGTAGCTGCGCTGGAAGACCTCGTCGGTCTCCTTGGTGTGATGCATCCATTCCTGGATGCCGAAATTCGGGACCGAGATGTCGAAATGCAGCGCCGCCGACATGCAGACCGGCGACAGGTCGGTGGCGCCATGGCAGCCGGTGCGGACATTGTAGATGTCGGCAAAGGAAGCGATGCGGCGCAGATGGGTGATGCCGCCGGCATGGACCACGGTGGTGCGGATATAGTCGATCAGCTGTTCTTCGATCAGCTGCTTGCAGTCCCAGATGGTGTTGAAGATCTCGCCCACCGCCAGCGGCGTGGTGGTGTGCTGGCGGATCAGGCGGAAATTGGCCTGGTTCTCGGCCGGGACGGTATCTTCCAGCCAGAACAGGCGCCAGGGCTCAAGGTCCTTGCCCAGCCGCCCCGCCTCGATCGGCGTCAGGCGATGGTGGACGTCGTGCAGCAGATGCACATCCCAGCCCAGCGCCTCGCGGCCTTTTTCGAACAGCGCCGGAACCGAACGCAGGTATTTTTCCGTGGACCAGACATTCTCGGTCGGGATGTCGGCGTCGGCGGGTTCGTAGAACAGCCTGGTGCCCGCCACGCCATAGGTCGAGGCCAGGCCGGGCACGCCGGACTGCAGGCGGATCGCCTTGTAGCCCATCGCCTTGTATTCCAGCGCCTGCTCCAGCGTCTGCTCGATGGTGGTGCCATTGGCGTGGCTGTAGACCATGGCGCCTTCGCGGCAGCGACCGCCCAGCAGCTGATAGAGCGGCAGGTTCGCGGCCTTGCCCTTGATGTCC
This sequence comes from uncultured Rhizobium sp., assembly GCA_964572805.1. Lineage (GTDB taxonomy): Bacteria > Pseudomonadota > Alphaproteobacteria > Micropepsales > Micropepsaceae > Rhizomicrobium. Next base: position 45,657 of record CAZNGO010000047.1, read on the forward strand.
CACAGGGCGGTATCAATCGCGGCGATGGCGGCCATGGTGATGGGGCCGCGCCGCCAATAGGCGCCGCGATAGAAATATTGCCAGATGTCCTCGATGTTGTGGGCATCACGGCCAATCAGGCAGGGAATGAGGTGGTCGTTGAGATAGGCCGCCACCGCCAGTTCGCGCCCGTTCACGGTGGCATCGCCCAGGCCGGTGATGCCGTCGGCGGTCTCGATCTTCAGGGTGACGAAATTGCGGCCGGGACAGGTGATGATGACCTTGGCGGCGGTGATCTTGAGCACGAAATCTTCCCCACGACGGTGACGCAGGAGCGCGGCCGGTAAAAGTGCAATTGCGGTCTTCCGTCCGGCCGCGCGACCAGACAAAAGACGCTATCGGCGGCACCCCGCCTTGTCAAAATAGCGCCGTCCGGAAGCCATGTTAGCGCTACAACCGTTTGCACCTCCTGCCGCGCTGCAACAGTGCCGCGCCCATGGTTGCAGGCGGCTGCGAATTGGCCTTTGATCCATCAATGACTGGCCCGCCAGAGGCCAGCGCCGCCTCCAGGGAGAGCCATCATGAAGATCACCACCAGACTTGCCGCCGTCCTGCTGCTGTCGGCCGCCACCGCCGCCTCGGCGCAGATCGTGACGCCGCTGAACCCGGGCGATGGCCTGGCGCGGCAGGCCGCTTCGGGGCGTGGCCCCACGCCGGAGCAGAAGGCGCTGCAGGACGCCACCCTGGCCGAACTGATGCGCGAAATGAAACTGGCCGGCGTCAATGAGCTGCGCCCGCCGATGAACGCGACGCGGCCCGACCTGCCCAATTTCACCAATTATGACGAGAAGAAAGCCAATCCCTATCCGCTGCCCGACCTCTTGGCTTTCAAGAACGGCAAGTCGGTGAAGACCAGGGCCGACTGGATCAAGCGCCGCGCCGAGATCAAGCAGCTGTTCGACGAGCAGGTCTATGGCAAATACCCGGCCCACATCCCCAAAGTGACCTGGACGGTGGACACCACCGAGAACCTCGCCTTCGAGGGCATTCCCGTGGTGGTGAAGCGCCTGACCGGCCATGTCGACAATTCCAGCTACCCCGCCATCACCGTTCCGATCAGCATGACGGTGGTGACGCCCGCCGCCATGAAGGGCAAGCGCGTGCCGGTGATCATCGGCGGCGGCAACATCCCGCCCACGCCCGCGCCCGGCGCCGCTGCCGCGGCGGGCCGTGGCGCACCGCCGGCGGGGCGCGGCGCGCCCAATCCGCGCGTCATGGGTCCGCCGGTCGAATCCTCCGGCAAGCAGCTGCTGGACAAGGGCTGGGGTTTTGTCTCGGTCAATGCCAACCAGATCCAGCCGGACAATGGCGCCGGCCTCACCGGCGGCATCATCGGCCTGGTCAACAAGGGCCAGCCGCGCAAGATGGATGACTGGGGCGTGCTGCGCGCCTGGGCCTGGGCGCAGAGCCGCGCCATGGATTACCTGATGACCGACAAGGATGTGGACAACAAAAAGGTCGGCGTCATGGGTCATAGCCGTGGCGGCAAGGGCGCCCTGATCGCCCTGGTGGACGATCCGCGCTTCGCCATCGGCTTTATTTCGTCATCGGGCGCGGGCGGCGCCAATCTCTATCGCCGCAACTATGGCGAACTGCCGTCCAATCTCTGCGCCCCCAACGAATTCCACTGGATGGCGGGCAACTTCCTCAAATATTGCGGCGTCGGCCACAGCATCGACGAATTGCCGGTGGATGCGCATGAGTTCATCGCCCTGGTGGCGCCGCGCGCCGTCTTCATCGGCGGCGGCGACCTCAACATGGAGCCGGGCGCGATCCCCGGCGATGCCTGGCAGGATGCCAAGGGCATGTTCATGGCGGCGGCGGCCGCCAGCCCGGCCTGGAAATTCTATGGCCGGCAGGGCCTGCCTTCGGCCACCATGCCGCCGATGGAGACGCTGGTGGATTCCGGCGATGTCGCCTTCCGCCAGCATCCCTACGGGCATACGCCGAACCCGAACTGGTCGTATTTCATTCAGTTTGCCGCCAAGGAGTTCGCGAAGCAAAGGTAAAGGTGTCATGGCCCACTTTACGTGGGCCATCCAGGGCAACCAACGCCGGCGCTTGTGATTCTGGATCGCCCTTTTTGAAAGCAACCATGACTGAGAAATACATAACTTTTCTCGGTGAGGATGTGGCCGGTCTTGCCGATCTGGGCATTTCGCGCGTGATGGTTGAGGTGTCTTCGGCGGGAAGTGTCGTCCGCGAGATTGGGTTCGATAGCAGCGACAAAGTTGTTTACCGCTTCCCCGGTCATGGCCGTTTTGGTGCGCGAGGGCTATTCGACAACTCAACAATATCTGCGTTGCAATTGACTAGTGATCTATCGCTCGAAGAGTTCAATGCGTTCTTTGGAGAAAAGGAATGATCATGCTCGCATTTCGCCACCGGCTGATCTTCGTCACCTTCTCCCTGGCGTGGCTGCTCTATATCGACCGCATCGCCATCTCCACCGCCAAGACCTCGATCACCGGCGCCTTCGGCCTGACCGACACCCAGTTCGGCTGGGCGCTGTCGGCCTTCGCGCTGGGTTATGCGCTCTCCCAGATTCCCGCCGGCGTCATCGTGGACCGCTTCGGCCCGCGCCTGGTGCTGGGCGGGCTGGTGGCGGTGTGGTCGCTGTTCACCGGCCTCACCGGCCTGGCCTTCGGCCTGGGTTCGCTGCTGGTGATCCGCACCCTGTTCGGCATGGCCGAGGCCGGGGCCTGGCCGGCCTGCGCCCGCGCCTTCTATTCCTGGCTGCCGCCGGGCGAGCGCGGCTTTGCCAAGTCCGTCAACATGTCGGGCTCGCGCCTGGGTTCGGCTTTCGCGCTGCCGGCCGTCGCCTTCCTCATCAGCCGGCTGGGCTGGCAGGCGAGCTTCTGGGTGCTGGCGGTGGTCGGCCTGGCCTGGGCGGCGTTCTGGTTCTTCTGGTTCCGCGACACGCCGGAAGAGAAGAACGGCTTTCCGGAAAGCGAGCGCGCTTTCCTTGCCGCCAATCGCGGCGGCTCCAACGCGGTGGAAAAGCCGTTGCCGCTCGCGCAGCTGTTCCGCCTGCCGGGCATCTGGCTGATGATGGGGCAGTATTTCGCCTCCAACTTCACTTTCTTCTTCTGCCTTTCCTGGCTGTTTCCCATGATGCAGAAGACCTTCCATCTCGATCCGGTGGCGACGGGCTTCTATTCCGCCATTCCGCTGCTATGCGGCGCCGCCGGCGCCTGGAGCGGCGGCGCGGTGGGCGATGCGCTCTATCGCCGGGGGCATGGCGTCAATGCCCGCAAATGGCCGGCCATGTTCGGCTTTGCGCTTTCGGCTGTCGGCGTGGTGGCGGCATTGTGGTGCAGCACGCCGCTGGCCATGGCCATCGTGCTGGGCGTCGCCATCTATGGCTCGGACATGACGCTGCCGACTTCCTGGGCCTATGTCATTGACGTTTCGAAGAACCATTCCGGCGCCATGGGCGGGGCGATGAACATGGCCGGCAATCTGGGCTCCTTCGTCACCACTTTGGCCTGGCCCTATCTGCTGGCGGCGACCGGCTCGACCACGCCTTTCTTCATCGCCGCCGCGGTGCTGAATGTGCTGGGCGTGCTGTGCTGGGGTGCGGTGCGCGGGGCGGCGAAAGGCTAATCGCCGAAACATTACAACTTATCCCCCCGCTGCGGCGCTGCCGTAGAATGGCGGCATGCGTGCTGCCCAAGTTCCGGGCTATCCATTGGCGACACGGGGAGGGGGGTGGGAAAATTCGTCCCAAAAGACCCGCCCGTTTCCTGAAAAACGCGGGCCAAAATTGTCGGATAGGCATGGCGCGGCCTATCCCCCATCAGTTACCCTTTTCCATCTGCCGGAGGCGCTCATGTCCATCAGGATTTCCCACACCCTGCCCATTCTGGCGCTCGCCGCCTTTGGCGGTCTGGCCGCGGACGCGCCGGTCAGCGCCGCCCCCGCCTCCATCTTCGCCGCCCCCAGCCCGCTGCCCTACCAGGCGCCGCAATTCGACAAGATCAGGGACAGCGATTATGCCCCCGCCTTCACCGAGGCGATGAGGCAGCACAAGGCCGAGATTGACGCCATCGCCGGCAACAAGGCGGCGCCCAGCTTCGACAACACCATCGCGGCGATGGAAAGGTCCGGCCGCATGCTGGACCGCGTCAGCAGCACCTTCTTCAATGTGCAGGGCGCCAACACCAACGACGCCCTGGACAGGATCCAGACCGAGGTCGCGCCCCGGCTGGCGGCGCACAGCGATTCCATCTTCCTCAATCCGGCGCTGTTCCAGCGGGTGAAGACGCTTTACGACGGCCGCGCCGGCCTGAAGCTCGATCCCGAGGCGCTGCAGGTCCTCACTCTTTATTATCGCCAGTTCGTCCATGCCGGCGCCAATCTGTCGCCCAGGGACAAGGCGCGGCTGATGGAGATCAACAAGGAGGAAGCCTCGCTGGAAACCCAGTTCCAGCAGAAGCTGGTGGCGGCGGCCAAGGCCGGCGCGCTGGTGGTGGACATCAAGGCCCAGCTGGCCGGTCTCAGCGACGCGGAAATCGCCAATGCCGCCGAAGCGGGCGCGGCGCGCAAGCTGACCGGAAAATGGGTGCTGCCGCTGCAGAACACCACGCAGCAGCCCCTGCTGACCGACCTTGCCGACCGCGCCACCCGTGAAAAGCTGTTCAACGCCAGCTGGACCCGCACCGAGAAAGGCGACAGGAACGACACCCGCGCCATCATCGCCCGCCAGGCGGTGATCCGCGCCGAAAAGGCCAGGCTGCTGGGCTATCCCAACTATGCCGCCTATGTGCTGTATGACCAGATGGCCCAGACCCCGGCCGCGGTGGACCGCTTCCTCAAGCAGCTGACACCGGCGACCCGCGCCAAGGCGGCGGAAGAAGCAAGGCTGGTCCAGGCCGCCATCGACAAGGACGGCAGGCATTTCGATCTGAAGCCCTGGGACTGGCAGCGCTATGCCGAGCGCGTGCGCAAGGAAAAATACGACCTGGACGAGGCGGCGCTGAAGCCCTATTTCGAACTGCATGCCGTGCTGGAGAAGGGCGTGTTCTATGCCGCCACCCAGCTGTATGGCGTCACCTTCAAGCGCCGCACCGACCTGCCGGTCTATCACCCCGACGTCATGGTCTATGAGGTGTTCGACAAGGATGGCTCGCAGCTTGGCCTGATGTATTTCGACTATTTCAAGCGCGACAACAAGAATGGCGGCGCCTGGATGAACAATTTCGTCGGTCAGTCAAAGCTGCTCGGCACGAAACCTGTCATCTACAACGTCGCCAACTTCACCAGGCCGGCGGCGGGCCAGCCGGCGCTGCTGAGCTTCGACGATGTCACCACCATGTTCCATGAATTCGGCCACGCCCTGCACGGCCTGTTTGCCAACGAGACCTATCCGCTGGTTTCCGGCACCAACACGGCGCGCGACTGGGTCGAGTTCCCCTCCCAGTTCAACGAGCATTGGGCGCTTTATCCCGATGTGCTCAAGCATTATGCGGTGAACCAGAAAGGCCAGGTCATTCCCCAGGCGCTGGTGGACAAGATCAAGAAGTCGCAGACCTGGGGCCAGGGCTATTCGCTGGGCGAACTGCTGGCGGCCTCGCAGCTGGACATGCAGTGGCATACAATGGCGCCGGGCGCGGCTTTCCCCAAGAACGGGCCCGAGGTGGACGCGTTCGAGGCCAGGGCGCTGCACGATACCGGCACCGACTTCCCCAATGTGCCGACCCGCTACCGTTCCAGCTATTTCCTGCACATCTGGGCCAATGGCTATGCCAGCGGCTATTACGCCTATCAGTGGACGGTGATGCTGGACGACGACGCCTTTGCCTGGTTCGACAGGAATGGCGGGCTGACGCGGGCCAACGGCCAGCGCTTCCGCGACCTGATCCTGTCAAAGGGCCATACGATGGATTACGGCCCGATGTTCCGCGCCTTCTACGGCAAGGATCCCGATATCGGCCCGATGCTGGAGCATCGCGGCCTCAAGCCCAGCTAGTGCAGGCTGAAAGTGATCGGGCCGATGACGCCGTTCAGCGTCTCGCCCGTCATCTCGGCCGGCATGGGCGGCAGTTTGCCGGCGCGCTGGATCATCGCCAGCGCCTCGCGGTCCAGCGCCGGACGGCCCGAGCTGTTCGCGATTTCCGCCGACTCCACGGTGCCGTCGCGGCGCATCACGAAATGGACAAAGACCTGGCCTTCGATATGGGCGGCGCGGGCCGCCGCCGGGTACTGCTTGAAGCGGTCGAGATAGGCCAGCAGGCCGGCGTAATAGCTGGCCTGGCCGTTCCAGGCGGGCGCCTTCACCGGCGCGCTGGGCGCGGGCGGCTGCGGCAGGGCGGGCGGCCGCGGCGGCGTCGCGGTGATGGCGTTGGCCGGCGGGGGCGGGGCGATCTCGATCTGCGGCGGCGGCGCGACGACCTGGGAGGGTGGTGAGAATTTCGGCATCGCCGCCGGCTTCCGCTCCGGCTTCTGCTCTTCTTTCACAATCTCCACGGTGATTGGCGTTTCGGCCCTGGGCGCGCCGGCGACATGAATGCCGTAAAGCAGCCCCGCCGCCACCAGCAGATGCGCGGCGATTGTGGCGGCGATGCCGATGGCGCGCTCGCCGCCAAGCCGGATGGCGTGCCGCACACATGGCGGCTCGAAAGCGCTGGCGGGCAACGAGAGTGTCATATGATCCTCAACTGTCCGCCCAGCGGCGGACAAGATTGTGGTAAAGGCCGGTCAGTTGCACGGCTTCCGCCGTGTCTCCCTGCGTCCGGCGCAGCGACTGGATGGCGGTGTCGAGTTCGAAGAGATGGCGGCGGGCCTCATCCTCGCGCACCATGCTCTGGATCCAGAAGAAACTGGAGACGCGGCTGCCGCGCGTCACCTGGGTGACATGGTGGCGGCTGGAAGCGGGATAGAGGATCATGTCGCCGGCCGGCAGCTTGATGCGCTGCGCGCCGAATGTGTCCTCGATCACCAGTTCGCCGCCGTCATAGGCGGCAGGATCGGTCAGGAACAGGGTGGCGGAAAGGTCGGTGCGCACGCGGACCGGCGCGCCCGCGCCTTTCACGAAGCGGATGGCGTTGTCGATATGGGTGCCAAAGCCCATGCCGGGGTCGTAGCGGTTGAACAGCGGGGGGAACACGCGCAGCGGCAGGGCGGCGGCGGTGAAGAGTTCGTTCCGGCCCAGGGCGGTGAGGATGATTTCGCCCAGGGCGCGATGCGCCGGGCTGTTCTCCGGCACCTGCAAATTCTTCTTGGCCTGGGCCGATTGCGCCCCGGCGGTGATGCGGCCATCCGCCCAATCCGCCGCGCCCAGAGTCTCGCGCATATGCGAGACCTCACCCGGCGTCAGCAGATTGGGCACATGGACCAGCATGTCAGAGTTTGTATCCCAGCGAGAAGATGAAGCTGCGCCCCGCCGCCGGCGTGGCGCGGTTGCCGAAGGACTGGCTGTAGTTCAACCGGTCGGCGAGGTTGTTGATATTGAGCTGGAAGCGCAGCTTCCCGGTCAGCTCATAGGCCGCCACCGCGTCCAGCTCGACCGTCTCCGGAATCTCGACAAAGCGGCCGAGCGGATAGGTGCTGGGATTGGGCGCGGTATAGGCGTTGAAGAGATGCGCCTGGTAGACAAGGCCGCCGCCGAAGGAGAGGCCCTTGAGCAGGTCGCGGGCATTGTAGTCCAGCCAGAGCGAGACCGCGTGCTTGGGCACGAAGGTGATCTGCTTGCCGACCGTGGCGGGATTGGCGGTGCAGACCGCGGGCGTGCCGCTGCAGACGCTGTTGTCCGAGACAATGACGGGGTTGAGATAGGTGTAGGCCGCCGTCAGGTTCAGGCGCTCAATCACTTCGCCGCTCGCCGAGGCCGAGAAGCCCTGCACCCGCTGCTTCTGGCTGGATTGCAACTGGATGTCGCCGGTGGCGGGATCGACCTGCAGTGCATTCGACTTGGTTTCGTTGAACAGCGCTGCGGTGAGGCCGACGCCCCTGAAGGAAACCTTGGCGCCGATCTCCATGGTCTCGCTCTTGTCGGGCTTGAGCGCCGATTGGGCCGCCGAGGAGATCGGCGAAGTCGAGCCCACCACGGAGGTGCCGATCGGGGTCGCCGCCTTGCCCCAGGAGACATAGTAGGTCTGGTTCTGGCTGGGCTCCCACACCAGGCTGGCGCGGGGATCGAACAGGAAGTTCGGCGCCTTTAGCGTCGTCACAGGGTAGGGGTTGGCCACGGTGCCGACCGTGGTGGTGCGGTAACTGGCACGATACTGGTCCATGCGAACGCCGGCGATCAGTGAGACGGCCTCAGTGAACCAGAAGCGGTCGGTGGCGAAAGCCGCCAGGTCCGTGGATTCGCCGCTGGAATAGAGCACGCTGGTGGCGGTGTCGCTGCCGAGGCTGGTCGGCGTCGGCAGGATCGGGGCGTAACCGGCGATCGGCTGGTGTGTGGGATTGTAAAGCGACCAGCCGATATTGCGGCGGCTGGCGCTATGATCGCCCAGGGGATAGTTGCTGCCATTGGCCGCCGGCAGGCTGTAGGCATAGATGGTGCGGTCGGAACGCTGATAGGCGGCGTCGAAGCCGGCGATCAGCACATTGTGAAAGCCGGCGACATGGAAATCGGCGTTGGCGCTGCCGATATCCTGCAGGCCCCAGGCCGCCTGGTGATAGGGGCCGCCGCCGCCGACATTGGCCATGGTCAGGGTGGGATCGAAGCTGCCTGCCGCCGCGCCGGGCTGGGCAAAGCCGAACAGGCGCTGGTTGCAGTAGTTGGTGGCGATGGTGTTGTCGCAGCTGTCCACCGAGGAGTAGCGGAAATTGCGGGAATAGACTGCGGCACGGGAGTCGTTCTCCAGCGTCAGCCAGTCGGCGGCGACATGGGTGAGCCTGGTGGTGAAAAGGTCGGCGCTGTTCTTGTCATAGTCCGCTTCCAGCCCGATGTAATTGCTGCGCGGCACACCGAACTCGGTGGCGGGGAGGGCCCGCTTCGAGGCGGGCGGCGAGGCGACCACGATGCCATAATCGGGGCGGGCCGCGGTCTGCTGGTGAATCAGGCTGGCGATGAAGCTCGTATCTGTGCCCAAACCGAAAGCGATGGTGGGCGCGATGCCGATGCGGGTGGAATGGGTGAGGTCGCGGTTCACCACGCCGGTGTCGGTATACATCAGGTTCAGGCGCACCGCGCTGGTGTCGGATAGCTGATAGTTGAGGTCGGCGGTGGCGCGGGTGTGATAGCCATTGCCGATTTCGCCATTGGTGCTGAAGGCGTTGCCCAGATGGGCGGTCTTGGAGACGGTATTGATGGCGCCGCCGCCGGTGCCGCGGCCGAACATCAGGCCGGACGGGCCGGCCAGGACCTGGACCTGTTCGTAGTTGAAGCTGTCACGGCTGTAGGCGGCAAAGTCGCGCAGACCGTCGAGATAGACATCGTCCTTGGCGTCAAAGCCGTTGATCTTGAACTGGTCGCCCGCCAGGGTACCGCCTTCGCCGATGGCGATGGTGATGCCGGGCACATTGCGCAGCGCATCGCCCAGGGTGGTGGTGGCCTGCTGTTGCATGACCTCACCCGTCACCACCGTGACCGCCTGGGGTGTGTCCTGCACGCTGACCGAAGGCGAGGCAGTGATGTGGGTGTCGGCGCCCAGAGTGTTGCGGGCGGCAGTGTCGCCGACATTGACCGGGCCCAGTTGCACGGGCGCGGATTTGTCCTGGCCCAGGGCGGCGCTGGAATGCGCCAGCAGGCTGGCGCCGGCGAGCAGGACGGACATACGCCAAAGCATGGAATAACCCCTCGGATGAAGTCAGCGTTTCCTGGCTGGCTTCCTGCTGCGGGGCAGAGGGGCTGGCTCGGCTATGGGCGGCGGCCGTCCCTACTTTGTAAGGATCAGCTTGCCGTTGCTGGTGAGGCGAAGCCGGTATTCTTCCCGTGCGTGCAGCAGAACCGCCTCGCGCGCACCGCCCAGAAGCTCCTGCACTTCGATGCGGCGGACCTGCGGGCGGTGGGCATGAAGGGGCGGTTTCTTCGCCTCGGTCATGGTGATCCGCCGCCCTTTCTCACTAGCGGGCGGAGCTTAGGGCATCTGCAATCTCAGTTGCAAGTGATTTGCAAAATCACTCGCAATGCATTGAATTCATTGAATTGTCCTTCTCCGGCAAAGGGGATCAGCTCTTCTTGCGCTTCCGCTTGCCGCCGGCCTTCCTGGGCACTTTCTTGCCCTCGGCCCGGGCCTCCGACAGGCCGATGGCGATGGCCTGCTTGCGGCTTTTCACCTTTTTGCCGCTGCGGCCGCTTTTCAGCGTGCCCTCATGCATTTCATGCATCGCCTTTTTGACTTTCTTCCCGGCGGCCTTGGAATATTTGCGGGCCATGGCGGCACCTCCCTGGTGGATCTGTAAATAAGGAATGCCCGCGTTTCCGGTTCCCTTTGCCGTGGATTCGGGGCGAGGAAATCCTTATGGTCCGGCCCGCCATGGACAAATTCATCAAGCTCGAAGGGGTCGCCGCGCCCCTCCCCATGATCAATGTCGATACCGACATGATCATCCCCAAACAGTATCTGAAGACCATCCACCGCACCGGCCTCGGCCAGGCGCTGTTCGACGAGCTGCGCCACAATCCGGATGGCAGCGACAGGCCGGATTTCGTGCTCAACAAGCCGCAATACCGCAAGGCACAGATTCTGGTGACGGGCGAGAATTTCGGCTGCGGCTCGTCGCGCGAGCACGCGCCCTGGGCGCTGCTGGATTTCGGCATCCGCTGCATCATCGCCACCAGCTTCGCCGACATTTTCTACAACAACTGTTTCAAGAACGGCATCCTGCCGATCCGGCTGCCCCAGTCCGACGTGGACAAGCTGATGGACGATGCGATGCGCGGCGCCAATGCCGTGATCAGCGTCGATCTGGAGAGCCAAGAAATCCGCGGCCCCGATGGCGGCATGGTGAAGTTCGAGATCGATCCCTTCCGCAAGCAATGCCTGCTCAATGGCTGGGACGATATCGGCCTGACGCTGCGCGCCGAGGACAAGATTTCGGCCTACGAAAAAGATCACAAAGCCCAGGCGCCCTGGGTTTAATTTCCCCAACCGTCGCAGCCCGGGTTTGCTGGCAAACACCTCGCTGCGACACCTTCCCCCGCTCGTCGCTTCGCCCGCGGGGGGAAGCAAGCCAACGCATGCTGAAGGTCGCGGCGCGGAATGCGCCGCTCGAGCAAGAGAGGGATTGATGAACGAATACAAGCTGCTGTTGCTGCCTGGCGACGGTATCGGTCCGGAAGTGCTTGACGCCACGATGCGGGTGGTGGGCTGGTTTGGCCGCAAGGGCCTGCCCTACCAGACCGAGAGCGCCCTGCTGGGCGGCGCCGCGATCGACGCCACCGGCCGGCCCGATCCCGACGAGACGTTCGTCAAGGCCATCGCCGCCGACGCCGTGCTGATGGGTTCGGTGGGCGGGCCCAAATGGGACGGTCTGCCTTTCGCCCAGCGCGCCGAACGTGGCCTCTTGCGCATGCGCAAGGACATGGGCGTCTATGCCAATCTGCGTCCGGCGCTGTGCTTTGACGCCCTGAAGGACGCCTCCACCCTGAAGCCCGAAATCGTCTCGGGCCTGGACATCCTGATCGTGCGCGAACTGATGGGCGGGGTCTATTTCGGCGAACCGAAAGAGACCACCACCCTGGCCGATGGCCAGAAACGCGCCGTCGACAGCGGCGTCTATACCACCAGCGAGATCGAGCGTGTCTGCCGTGTTGCCTTCGACATGGCGCGGCTGCGTGGCAACAAGGTGCACAGCGCTGAAAAATCCAATGTCATGGTCACCGGCGTGCTGTGGAAGGAAGTCGTCACCGCCCTGCACAAGCGCGAATATGCCGATGTCGAGCTGCACCACATTCTGGCCGACAATGCCGCCATGCAGCTGGTGCGCAATCCCAAGCAGTTCGACGTGCTGGTGACCGACAACCTCTTCGGCGACGTGCTGTCGGACGAAGCCGCCCAGCTCACCGGCTCCATCGGCATGCTGCCGTCCGCCTCGCTGGGCGACAAGAAGCCGAACGGCCTGCCCTCGGCACTGTATGAGCCCATCCACGGCTCGGCCCCCGACATTGCCGGACAGGGGGTGGCCAATCCGATCGCCTCCATCCTCTCCTTCGCCATGTGCCTGCGCTATTCCTTCGGCCTCAAGGACGAAGCGGCGCGGCTGGAAAAGGCGGTCGATACCGTGCTGGCCAACGGCTATCGCACGGGCGACATCATGCAGCCGGGCATGACACGCGTCGGCACCACCGCGATGACGGATGCGATCCTGAAGGCGCTGGACGCCTAGTCGCCTTTCAATTTCCTGCGCGCGGCGTGCAGCAGCGGCTCGGTATAGCCGGATGGCTGCTCCTTGCCCTTGAACACCAGGTCTGAGGCCGCCTGGAAGGCGATGCCGTCAAAGCCCGGCGCCATCGGCTGATAGAGCGGATCGCCGGCGTTCTGCCTGTCCACCACCGCCGCCATGCGCTTCAGGGTTTCGGTCACCTGCGCGGCGTTGGTGATGCCATGCTCCAGCCAGTTGGCGATGTGCTGGCTGGAAATGCGCAGCGTGGCGCGGTCTTCCATCAGCCCGACATTGTTGATGTCCGGCACCTTGGAGCAGCCGACGCCCTGATCCACCCAGCGCACGACATAGCCAAGAATGCCCTGGGCATTGTTGTCCAGTTCCTTCTGGATGGCGTCCGGCTGCCAGTTGGGCCGGTCGGCCACCGGGATGGTGAGAATGTCCGACAGCTTGGCGCGGCCGCGCAATTTCAGCTCCTGCTGCCGCGCGGCGACGCTGACCTGGTGATAATGCAGGGCGTGCAGGGTGGCGGCGGTAGGCGAAGGCACCCAGGCGCAGGACGCGCCGGCCTGGGGATGGCCGATCTTGGCCTTCATCATGTCGGCCATCTTGTCGGGCATCGCCCACATGCCCTTGCCGATCTGGGCCTTGCCCGGCAACCCGCATTCCAGGCCGATATCGACATTCTGGTTTTCATAGGCCAGCAGCCAGGTCGAGGTCTTCATCTCGCCCTTGGGGATCATCGGCCCGGCATACATCGAGGTGTGCATCTCGTCGCCGGTGCGGTCGAGAAAACCGGTGTTGATGAAGACGATACGGTCCTTCACCGCCCGGATCACCTCTTTCAGGTTGGTGGAGGTGCGGCGTTCCTCGTCCATCACGCCGATCTTCAGCGTGTGCCGCGGCAGGTCCAGAATGTCTTCGATGCCGTCGAACAGCGTGTTGGCGAAACCGACTTCCTCGGGCCCGTGCATCTTGGGCTTGACGATATAAATCGAACCCTTGCGGCTGTTGCTGAGACCGCTTTTGCGGCGCACATCGTGGCAGGAGATCAGGCTGGTGACGACGCCGTCCAGGATGCCTTCGGGAATCTCGCTGCCGTCCTTGAGCAGGATGGCGTCGTTGGTCATCAGATGGCCGACATTCCTGATGAACAGCAGGCTGCGGCCGGGCAGGGTGATGCTTGAACCGTCCGGCGCGGTGTAGCGGCGGTCGGGGTTGAGGGCGCGGGTCATGGTCCTGCCGCCCTTGTCGAAGCTGGCGGTCAGGGTGCCGTCCATCAGGCCCAGCCAGTTGCCATAGGCCAGCACCTTGTCTTCGGCATCGACGGCGGCGATGGAATCCTCGCAGTCCATGATGGTGGTGATGGCGCTTTCCAGCACCACGTCGCTGATGCCGGCCTTGTCGGATTTTCCGATCGGCGTGGAACGGTCGAACACCACTTCGATATGCAGCCCGTTCTGCTCGAACAGCAGGAGCGAGGGCGCGGCGGCATCGCCGGCATAGCCCTTGAACAGCGACGGATCTTTCAATGCCGGCGTCAGCGCGCCATTCTTCACGGCAAAGCCGCCGGCCTGCGTCCACGAGCCGCTGGCCAGCGGCACCGCCTGGTCCAGCGCCGCACGGGCATAGGCGATCACGGCGGCGCCGCGCTTCTCGTTGTAACCCTTGCCGGCGGCAAGATCGCCATCCTGCGAAATGACATCGGTGCCGTAGAGCGCGTCATACAGGCTGCCCCAGCGCGCATTGGCGGCATTGAGAGCGAAGCGCGCATTGGTCAGCGGCACCACCAGCTGCGGTCCGGCCACGCTGGCAATCTCCGGGTCGACATTCTGCGTGCCGATCTCGAAAGCCGCGCCTTCTTTCACCAGATAGCCGGCACTTTCGAGGAAGGCGCGATATTCGGCGGCGTCATGGGGCTGCCCGCGGCGACCCCTGTGCCAGTCATCGATGGCAGCCTGCAGCCGGTCGCGTGTCGCCAGCAGCGCCTTGTTCCGCGGCGCCAGGCGGTGCGCCAGTTCCGAAAAGCCTGCCCAGAACCGGCCTTCGTCCACGCCGCTGCCGGGCAGGGCCTGCCTGGCGATGAAATCGTGCAGTTCGGTGGCGACCTGAAGGCCGTTTTTGTCGATCCGGTTTGTCATGGGCTCGTCTTTTCGGAAAATTGTGGGGACAGCGTAAAAAAGGAAAAGGCCGGTCGCAAGACCGGCCTTTTCGCCAGCAATATCAGGCGGACGCTACATGCCCGGCAGCGACGGGATGGTAAAGGCCAGGAAGGGCAGATTGGCCTGCATCATGACGAAGATGCCCACCAGCACCACCAGGAAGACGGCGGAGGGGAAAACGAAGCGCAGGATCTTGCCTTCGCTGCCGGTCCAGCCCGTCGCCGCCACGGCGACGCACAATGTGGCGATGGAGATGGGCTTGCCCATGCAGCCGCCGGTCGAGTTGGCCGCCGCCATCAGCACCGAGCTGAGGTTCAGCTGGTGCGATGTCACGACCTGCAAACCGCCGAACAGCAGGTTGGCATTGGTATCCGAACCCGTGGCTGCGACCCCCAGCCATCCCAGCAGCGCGCCGAAGAAGGGATAGAGCGAGCCCGTGGCCGCGAAGGCCAGTCCCAGCGTACCCTGGATGCCCGAGGAGCCGGTCAGTGTCGCCAGCGATACCATCAGGACGATGGTGAGCAGCGCATAGCGCACCAGGTAGATGGTCTGGAACCAGCGCTTGACGAGCGTCAGCGGCGAGAAGCCCATGATCAGGCCGGCGAGCAGACCCGAAACCATGACCCCGGTGCCAGAATAGGTGAGCAGGGTCCAGCTGAAGGCGGCAGCCTGCGCCGTCGGCTTGGCGACCACGGGCGGCAGGGCCACCACCAGCTTGTCCAGACCCGGCACATGATAGACCGGATCGAACAGGCTGTTGCCCAGGGCCTTCCAGAAGGGCGTGGCCCAGAAGGCCAGCAGGACGCAGAGGATGAGCCAGGGCACCCAGGCGTCGAACACCTGTTTGCCGCTGGGCAATTGCGCCAGGGGCTCCGGCGCCTTCACCGCGGCATGGGAGTCATCCTTGAAGCGCATCGTCGGGTCGGTGATGACGTTCCTGGGCTTCCAGACGCGCAGGAACAGCACCATCGCCGCCAGCGAGATGCCGCCCGAAGCGACGTCCACGATATAGGGGTTCAGGTAGTAGGAGATCAGCAGCTGCGGAATGGTGAAAGACAGAGCCGCCACCACGATGGCGGGCCAGACTTCCATCATCTTCTTCCAGCCGCAGAACATCCACAGCATGAAGAAAGGAATGAAGAGCGAGAAAGGCACCGACTGCATGCCGATCGCCTTGCCCAGGGTGATGGCGTCGATGCCGCTGGATGTGGCCAGGGCGATGATCGGCGCGCCCAGGGCGCCGAAGGCCACCACGGCGGTGTTGGCAAACAGCGACATCGCCGCCGAGGTGAGCGGCGAGAAGCCCAGGCCCATCAGCATGGCGCAGCACACCGCAACCGGGGTGCCGAAGCCGGCGGCGCCCTCGAAGAAGGAGCCGAAGCAGAAAGGGATCAGCAGGATCTGAAGCCGCCGGTCAGGCGTGACCCGGCCCAGCGAATGCTGGAAGACCTGGAACAGGCCTTTTTCCTTGGTCAGGTTGTAGAGGAAGATGACGTTGAGGACGATCCAGCCGATCGTGAAGAAGCCGCTGACTGCGCCCAGGGTGGCAGACTTGGCCGCCATGTCCGCCGGCATGCCGAAGGCGAAGACGGCGATCAGGAATGTCAGGGCCAGGGAGATCAGCGAGGCCCAATAGGCCTTGACCTTGTTGGTGGCGATCATGACCAGAAGCAGCACGATGGGGATCGCGGCGACCAGCGTCGTCAGCACGGGATTGTCCAGCGGATTGTAAACCTGGTTCCACGTCATGAAGCGCGCCCCCCTTTAAGGCATTGCATACGTTTTATTGTCTCGGACAATACCGGATGCGGCCTTCAAGACAAGCAGTCGGCGCAAGCGATGCTGCGGCGCAGCAACGGCTTCAGCGATTCCAGGTCGAGGCGATATGGGCGGGATCGTCCTGGGAGGCGCGCTCGGAACGCAGGAAGTCATAATAGCCGCAGCTGCCGCCGGGATATTGCCGGCAGATCGAGGGCCGCGCCGTATAAATAGTGCAGCGCCGCTCAGCGGTGTCGAAGAAGCGGCAGATGCGTCCGAAATGCGCGTCTTCCTTGCGGCGCATGGCGTAGGGCTCGTCGCCGTCCACCTTGGTGAACTTTTTCCGCGCCTCCTTGAAGGACAGGCCGAAATGGTCGGCCAGCCGCTCGACATCCCGCTTCTTGAGAGGGATCAGGGGGTAGGAGCAGCAATAGCCGGGACACTTTGAACAGTTATAGGAGGACACGATGCTTCTCTTGCTGAAGGTTGCGCCCTTATAACGCGCGCCGAAGCGCGGCCAAGGGGTGAAGCCGGAAAAGAACAAGGTCCAGTGGACTTTTTCCCCGGCCGAACGCCGCGGCGGCACGCGTCCAAGCGCGACGCGAGGCCGGGACTGCAGGGTTTTGCCCTCTTTGCGCCCGAATGGCGCAGTTGTATGACAATCAGGCGGCAGGCCCCGTTCGCGGCTTTAAGATATATGTCCAACAAACCCGTCTTTTTCGATGCCAGCGGCCGCCGCGCGGTTCGCCTTGCCTATCTCGGCTGGGGACTTGCCATCCTTGGTACCGTGATTGCCATCGGTTTCATCACCAACCTGCTCATTACGCCGCCAGGCCGGGACATGAGCCCGCCGGAACGGGCCCGTGCGCTGCGCATCGAGGCGCGGGCGCAGAAGCCCAGCCTGGTGGCCTCGGCCGAAAGGCTGGCCGGCGTGGCGCGCCGGCGGCGGCTGGATATTGCCCGCCGCCGTGCAGCCCAGTTCGTTCCCGAACGGGTGCTGCCCTCCATCCTCAAGCCGCAAAAGGGCCGTGCGCTGGCGGTTGGCTTCTATGTCAACTGGTCGGGCTCCATCGCCACTCCCAGCTTCGCCTCGCTCAAGCGCAACCTGCCGCATCTGGACTGGGTGGTGCCGACCTGGTTCGCCATGGATGGGCCCGGCCTGACATTCAGGCCGACCCTGGACCGGGCCGCGCTGGACTATATGCGGGGGGTCAAGCCGGGCGTGGCGCTGCTGCCCCTGCTGCAGAATGCCAGCGGCGGCAAATGGTATGGGCCGGAAATCGGCAGGTTGCTGGCCGACAAGAGCCGGCGCGACGCGCTGATCGGCCAGCTGGATGCTTTCGTCGCCGCCAACCGGCTGCAGGGCGTGGTGGTGGATTTCGAATATGTGCCGCCGGCTGCCTACGCCAATCTCAAGCTGTTCCTCTCCGAACTGTCCGCCAGTTTCGCCGGCCATGGCTGGATCGTGGCGATGACGGCGCCGTTCGATGACGGCAAATGGCCCTTTGCCAGCTTCGCCAGTGTCGTGGACTACACCATTCTGATGGCTCTGGATGAGCATTACGTCACCGGCGAGGCCGGGCCCATCGCCAGCCAGGACTGGTATGAAGCCAATCTCGACAAGCGCATGGCGGCGCTCAATCCGGCCGCCACCATCGTGCTGGTTGCCAATTACAGCTATGACTGGGTCCGTGGCGAAACCCCCGCCATCCCGCGTCAATTCGGCGAGGCGATGGTGGCGGCGCGCGATGCCGGGGCTCCCGTCGTCTTCGACCATGCCAGCAGCAATCCGCATTTCCTCTATGAGGACAGCGATGGCGTGCATGACGTCTGGTTCACGGATGCGGTGACGGCTTTCAACCAGATCCACGCCGCCGATCCCTATCAGCCGGCGGGTTACGGCTTCTGGCGCATGGGGATGGAAGATCCTTCCCTCAGCGCCCTGCTGCAGCGGCCCTACAATCTGCCGGCGCCGAATTCCCTGAAGCATATTGCGCCGGACGAGTTCACCTATTCGCCGGGATCGGGCGAAATCCTCTGGGTGGAATCCAATCCCACTGCCGGCGCCCGCGACTTCACCTTCGACGTGCGGACCGGCGATATTGTCGATGAGCGCTACACCGCGCTGCCGACCAATTACATCATCCGCCAGCTCGGTTCCTCGACGAAGAAGCTGGCCATCACCTTTGACGATGGCCCCGATCCGCAATGGACGCCGCAACTGCTCGACATTCTCAAGGCCAAGCACGTTCCCGCCACCTTCTTCATGATTGGCGCCAACATGGAGGCTCATCCCGGCCTGGTACAGCGGGTGCTGGCGGAAGGCCATGAGATCGGCAACCACACCTACACCCATCCCAACCTGGCCGACACGCCGCTGGGGGCCGTGCGGGTGGAACTGAACGCCACCCAGCGCCTGTTCGAGGCGTTGACGGGCCGTTCCATGCGGCTGTTCCGCCCGCCCTATCTCGCCGATACGGCGCCCAGCGACGCCGCGGAGATCGCGCCGATCCAGCTGGCGCAACGGCTGGGCTATACCACCATCAGCACCAATGTGGAGACGCTGGACTGGAAGGGCTACACGCCCGACCAGATGATGAAGCGCACCCTCGACCTGGTTTACAATGCCAATGACGATCTGCGCGGCAACATCATTCTGATGCATGATTCCGGCGGCGACCGCAGCAATGCCGTGAAATTCCTGCCCCAGCTGATCGACACGATGCGGGCGAAAGGCTGGCAGTTTGTGCCGGTGTCGGACCTGATGTGCCAGGTGCCGGCGAAGGGCAAGCAGGCCTGCCTGACCCGCAATGATGTCATGCCGGCGCTGCCGGTCACCATCTCGCTCTATGCCGACCGTCTGGTGTTCCTTACGATCAGCGTGGTCGGCCAGGGACTTTACTACTGCTTCCTGGGCGCCATCGTCCTGGGGGTGATGCGGCTGCTGCTGCTCTGCGGGCTGGCGCTGTGGCAGAAGATCTTCCGCCGCGAGGTGCCGCCGGCATCGGCCGAGAAGGCGCTGGTCAGCGTTCTGATCCCCGCTTTCAACGAGGAAAAGGTGATCGTCTCCACGGTCGAAGGCATCCTGGCCTCCGACTATTCCAATCTTGAAGTGATCGTCATCGATGACGGCTCCAAGGACCACACCGCCTATATCGTCAAGTCGCATTTCATGCGCGAGTCCCGCGTCGGGGTGATCTCGGTGCCCAATGGGGGCAAGGCCAACGCGCTGAATATCGGGCTGAAGAATGCCCATGGCGAAGTGGTGGTGGCGCTGGACGCCGATACCCATTTCAACGCCGATACCATCGGCCGGCTGGTGCGCTGGTTCGCCGATTCCGGGGTGGGCGCGGTGGCCGGCAACGCCAAGGTCGGAAACCGGGTCAACATGATCACCCGCTGGCAGGCGCTGGAATACATCGTGGCGCAGAATCTGGAGCGGCGGGCGCTTTCGGCCATCGGTGTGCTGACGGTGGTGCCCGGCGCGGTGGGCGCCTGGCGCCGCAGCGTGCTGGCCGAGCTGGGCGGCTTTCCCACCGACACGCTGGCGGAGGACCAGGACCTCACCATCGCCATCCAGACCCGGGGCTATCGCGTGCGTTTCGATTCCACCGCCATTGCCTGGACCGAGGCGCCGGTGACGGTGAAGGGCCTGGCCAAGCAGCGCTTCCGCTGGGCCTTCGGCACCCTGCAATGCCTGTGGAAGTATCGCCGCATCACCTTCCATCCCCGTCATGGCGAACTGGGCATGGTGGCGCTGCCCCAGGTATGGCTGTTCCAGATCCTGCTGACGGCGCTGGCGCCGGTGGCCGACCTGCTGCTGGTCTGGCAGCTGATCAGCGAATATCTCGCCTGGCTCCAGCACCCCAACGATTTCAGCCTCGCCAACCTCGAGATCGTGCTGGCCTACTATGCCGTCTTCATGGTGGTGGATCTGGGCGCCGCCCTGATCGGCTTCCTGATGGAGAAGGGCGAGGACTGGTCGCTGCTCTGGTGGCTGCCGCTGCAGCGCTTCGGCTACCGCCAGATCATGTATTATGTCGTGCTGCGCTCCATCAGCACCGCCCTCCGGGGCCCCTTTGTCGGCTGGGGCAAGCTGGAACGCACCGGCATGGAGCCGAGGCGGGCGTGAGGCATATGTTTACAGCATAAAGTTCTAGGCCCCCGAATCCGATGCCCGGGGGCAAAGGACCGCAGGTTCCGCACATCTGTCATGTTGCGCCGCAACTGGCGGCATGGTGACATGGCGGGTAATTCTTATAAGAACGGGCAATTTTCTTGCTTCCCTTGGGCAGGGGCAGGAAGTCCGCGTCCGCTTTTGAGGTTGGGGTTTATGGGTCTGCCGCCGAAACAGGGGCTTTACGATCCGTCGAACGAGCATGACTCGTGCGGCGTCGGCTTCGTCGCCAACATCAAGGGTGTGAAGTCCCATGCCATCATTGGCCAGGGGCTGCAGCTTCTCATCAATCTCGACCATCGCGGCGCGGTGGGTGCCGATCCGCTGGTGGGCGATGGCGCCGGCATCCTGATCCAGATTCCCGATCCCCTGTTCCGCCAGTGGGCGAAGCAGGCCGGCGTGCCGCTGCCGCCGCCCGGCGAGTATGCCGTCGCCATGTGCTTCCTGCCGCGCGAGGCCAAGGCGCGCGAGATCGTGGTCAAGCAGTTCGAACATTTCATCCGTGTCGAAGGCCAGAAGCTGCTGGGCTGGCGCGACGTGCCGACCGATCCTGCCGGCCTCGGCCAGACCGTGCTGGACGGCATGCCGCTGATCCGCCAGGCCATCATCGCGCGCGGGCCGCACACCAGGGACCAGGACGCTTTCGAGCGCAAGCTGCTCACCATCCGCAAACAGACGCAGAATCCGCTGGCGGCGCTGGCCAGGAAGCACAAGCAACCCGCGATCAACGATCTCTACATGCCCAGCCTTTCGACCCGCACCGTGGTCTACAAGGGGCTGCTGCTGGCGCATGATGTCGGCCGCTTCTATCGCGACCTGCAGGACCCGCTAACGATTTCGGCGGTGGCGCTGGTGCATCAGCGCTTCTCCACCAACACTTTCCCGTCCTGGAAACTGGCGCATCCCTATCGCTTCATCGCCCATAATGGCGAGATCAACACCGTGCGCGGCAACGTCAACTGGATGAATGCCCGCCGCCGCACCATGCAGTCGGAACTGCTTGGCCCCGACCTCGACAAGATGTGGCCGCTGATCCCGCATGGCCAAAGCGACACTGCCTGTCTCGACAATGCGCTGGAGCTGCTGCTAGCGGGCGGCTATCCGCTGGCGCATGCCGTGATGATGCTGATTCCGGAAGCCTGGGCCGGCAACAGGATGATGGATGCCAGGCGCAAGGCGTTCTACGAGTATCACGCCGCGCTGATGGAGCCGTGGGACGGCCCCGCCGCCATCGCCTTTACCGACGGCCGCCAGATCGGCGCCACCCTGGACCGCAACGGCCTGCGCCCCGCCCGCTATATCGTCACCGATGACGATCTGGTGATCCTGGCCTCGGAATCCGGCGTTATTCCGGTGCCCGAAGAAAAGATCATCCGCAAATGGCGCCTGCAGCCCGGCAAGATGCTGCTGATCGACTTCGAGGAAGGCCGCATCGTCCAGGATGAGGAGATCAAGGCCAAGTTCTCCGCCGCCGAACCGTATGAAGAGTGGCTGAAGGCGGCGCAGTTCAAGCTGGAAGAACTGCCCGACCTGCCCGAGGATCGCCGCCCCGCCGCCAACGACCCTTCGCTGCTGCTCGATCAGCAGCAGGCCTTTGGCTACACCCAGGAGGATATTTCCTTCTTCCTTGAGCCGATGGCGCGCGCCGCCGACGATCCGATCGGCTCGATGGGCACCGACACGCCGCTCGCCGTGCTGTCGAAGAAGCCCAAGCTGCTCTATAATTATTTCAAGCAGAACTTCGCCCAGGTCACCAATCCGCCGATAGATCCGATCCGCGAGGAACTGGTGATGAGCCTGGTGACGATGATCGGGCCGCGGCCCAACCTGCTGGGCCGCGAAGCCGGCGCCCACAAGCGGCTGGAAGTCTCCCAGCCGGTGCTGACCAATTCCGATGTCGAGAAGATCCGCTCCATCAGCGAACTGGTGGACGGCGCCTTCCGCACCGCCACCATCGACTGCACCTGGCCTGCATCCGAAGGCGCCGAAGGCCTGTCCAACGCGATGACGCGCATCTGCCTCAACGCCACCGACGCGGTGCTGGCGGACAACAACATCCTGATTCTCTCCGACCGCGCCACCTCGCCCGAGCGCATCGCCATTCCCGCCCTGCTGGCGACGGCGGCGATCCATCATCACCTGGTGCGCCAGGGCCTGCGCATGCAGACCGGGCTGGTGGTCGAGACCGGCGAGGCGCGCGAGGTCCATCATTTCTGCGCCCTGGCGGGCTATGGCGCCGAGGCGGTCAATCCCTATCTCGCCTTCGAGACGCTGGAGCAGATCCGCCAGAGCCAGAAACTGCCGCTCAAGCCCTATGAAGTGCAGAAGAACTACATCAAGGCGGTGGGCAAGGGCGTGCTCAAGGTGATGTCCAAGATGGGCATCTCGACCTACCAGTCCTATTGCGGGGCGCAGATTTTCGACGCCGTCGGCCTCAACAGCAAGTTCATCGAGCAGTATTTCACCGGCACCGCCACGACCATCGAAGGCGTTGGATTGAAGGAGATCGCGGAAGAGTGCGTGCGCCGCCACCGCGACGCCTATGGCTCGAACCCGATCTACCAGAACGCGCTGGATGTCGGCGGCGACTACGCCTTCCGCCTGCGCGGCGAGGATCATGCCTGGACGCCGGATTCGGTTTCCCGCCTGCAGCATGCGGTGCGCGGCAAGAACCCGGCCGAGTACCAGCTGTTCGCCAGGTCGATCAACGAGCAGAGCGAGCGCCTGCTCACCCTGCGCGGGCTGATGCGCTTCAAGACCGGCGAGAGCGTGCCGCTGGATGAGGTCGAGGCGGCGGGCGACATCGTCAGGCGCTTCTCCACCGGCGCCATGAGCTTCGGCTCGATCAGCCGCGAGGCCCATACCACCCTGGCCATCGCCATGAACCGCATCGGCGGCCGTTCCAACACCGGCGAGGGCGGCGAGGAACCGGACCGCTTCAAGCCGATGGCGAATGGCGATTCCATGCGCTCCAAGATCAAGCAGGTCGCTTCGGGCCGCTTCGGCGTCACCGCCGAATATCTGGTCAACGCCGACGACATCCAGATCAAGATGGCGCAGGGCGCCAAGCCGGGCGAAGGCGGCCAGTTGCCCGGCCACAAGGTGGACAAGAACATCGCCAAGGTGCGCCACTCGACGCCGGGCGTCGGCCTGATCTCGCCGCCGCCGCACCATGACATCTATTCCATCGAGGATCTGGCGCAGCTGATCCGCGACCTCAAAAGCGTCAATGCGGGCGCGCGCATTTCGGTCAAGCTGGTGTCGGAAGTCGGCGTCGGCACGGTGGCGGCGGGCGTCGCCAAATGCCGCGCCGACCATGTCACCATCTCCGGCTATGAAGGCGGCACCGGCGCCTCGCCGCTGACCTCATTGACTCACGCCGGATCGCCCTGGGAAATCGGCCTGGCCGAGACCCAGCAGACCCTGGTGCTGAACGGCTTGCGCGGCCGCATCGCGGTCCAGGTCGATGGCGGCCTGCGCACCGGCCGCGACGTCGCCATCGGCGCGCTGCTCGGCGCCGACGAGTTCGGCTTCGCCACCGCGCCGCTGATCGCGGCGGGCTGCATCATGATGCGCAAATGCCATCTCAACACCTGCCCGGTCGGCGTCGCCACCCAGGATCCGGTGCTGCGCAAGCGCTTCACCGGCCAGCCCGAGCATGTCATCAACTATTTCTTCTTCGTCGCCGAGGAGCTGCGCGAGATCATGGCGCAGCTCGGCTTCCGCACCGTCGCCGAGATGGTCGGGCGGGTGGACAAGCTCGACATGAACAAGGCTGTGGCGCACTGGAAAGCCAAGGGCGTGGACCTGTCCCGCGTGCTCTACAGCGCCAAGCCCAGGCCCGGCGTCGCCATCCACAATTGCGAGACGCAGAATCATGGCCTGGAATCGGCGCTTGACCATGAGCTGATCGCCGCCGCCAGGCCCGCGATCGAGAGCGGCCAGCCGGTGCGGCTGGAGCGCAGCGTGCGCAATGTCGATCGCACCGTCGGCGCCATGCTGTCGGGCGAGGTGGCGCGCCGCCACGGCCATGCCGGCCTGCCGGAGGACACCATCACCGTGCGCTTTACCGGCACCGCGGGGCAGAGCTTCGGCGCCTTCCTGGCGCGTGGCGTCAGTCTGGAACTGGTCGGCGACGGCAATGACTATGTCGGCAAGGGACTTTCGGGCGGCCGCATTGTCGTCAAGCCGCCGAAAGAGGCGCCGCGCAATCCGCTCGAGAACATCGTCATCGGCAACACGGTGCTCTACGGCGCCATCGCCGGCGAGGCCTATTTCCAGGGCGTGGCCGGCGAGCGTTTCGCCGTGCGCAATTCCGGCGCCATCGCCGTGGTCGAAGGCACCGGCGACCATGGCTGCGAATACATGACCGGCGGCGTGGTCGTGGTGCTGGGCAGGACCGGGCGCAATTTCGCCGCCGGCATGTCGGGCGGCGTCGCCTATGTCTATGATCCGGAGGGCGACTTCGAGCAGCGCTGCAATCTCTCCATGGTGCGGCTGGAGAAGATCGCGCCCGCCACCGGCACCGAGGATGCCGACTTTATGTCGTCAGAGGGGCCGCGCCAGCGCTCGCTCAGCGTCGGCGATGCCGGCATGGGCGACCTGCTGCGCTTCGACGCCGAGCGCATCCGCATCCTGGTCGCGCGCCATCTGCTGCACACCGGCAGCGCCCGCGCCCGGGAAATCCTTGATGGCGGCGAAGCGGCGCTGGCCAGGTTCGTCAAGGTGATGCCGCTGGATTACGCCAAGGCGCTGGCCGACATGAAGGCCGAAGCCGCCGCTGTGGCTGCGGAGTAGTGTGATGGGCAAGGTAACAGGCTTCCTCGAAATCGAGCGGCTGGACCGGGCGTCGGAAAAGCCGGCCGAGCGCGTCCACAATTACAGGGAATTCGTCCATCCGCTTCCTTTCGCGGAAGTCGGCCGCCAGGCGGCGCGCTGCATGGATTGCGGCATTCCCTTCTGCCACCAGGGCTGCCCCGTCAACAATCTGATTCCGGACTGGAACAATCTGGTCTATCGCGACCAGTGGCGCGCCGCGCTGGACACGCTGCACTCCACCAACAATTTCCCCGAATTCACCGGCCGCATCTGCCCCGCGCCCTGCGAGGCGTCGTGCACGCTGAACATCCAGGACGCCCCGGTCACCATCAAGACCATCGAATGCCAGATCGTCGACCGCGGCTGGGAAGAGGGCTGGATCCAGCCTCAACTCGCGGCGAAGAAGACCGGCAGGACCGTGGCGGTGGTGGGCTCCGGTCCCGCCGGCATGGCCTGCGCCCAGCAGCTGGCGCGCGCCGGCCATTCGGTGACGCTGTTCGAGAAGAGCGACCGCATCGGCGGGCTGCTGCGTTACGGCATCCCCGACTTCAAGATGGAAAAGCATCTCATCGACCGGCGCCTGCGCCAGATGGAAGCCGAAGGCGTGGTTTTCCGTCCCGGCGTCGAGGTCGGCAAGGGTATTCCGGTGCAGCAGCTGCTGGCCGATTACGACGCGGTGGTGCTGTCGGGCGGCGCCGAAGCGCCGCGCGATCTGGCGGTGGCGAACCGCGAGTTGGAGGGCATCCATTTCGCCATGGATTTCCTCACCCAGCAGAACAAGCGGGTGGCGGGCGACAGCGAAGACAAGGCGGCGCCGGGCGGCACGCTGACCGCCAAGGGCAAGCATGTGGTGGTGATCGGCGGCGGCGACACCGGCTCGGACTGCATCGGCACTTCCAACCGCCATGGCGCCCTGTCGGTGACGCAGCTGGAGATTCTGGCCAAGCCGCCGGTCAAGGAAGCCAAGCCGCTGGTCTGGCCCGACTGGCCGCTGAAGCTGCGCACTTCCTCTTCCCATGAGGAAGGAGCGGAGCGTGACTGGGCGGTCTCGGCCAAGCGCGCCATCGGCGAGAATGGAAAGCTCACCGGTCTGGAATGCGTCCGCGTCGAATGGAAGCTGGGCGATGGCGGCCGCATGAACATGGTCGAGGTGCCGGGCAGCGAATTCACCCTCAAGGCCGACCTGGTGCTGCTGGCGATGGGCTTTGTCGGCCCGCGCAAGGCGGGGCTGGTCGAACAGTCGGGCGTGGCGCTGGATGCGCGCGGCAACGTTGCCGCCAACACCGAAGACTACAAGAGCAGCGCCGCCAAGATCTTTTCCTGCGGCGACATGCGCCGGGGCCAGTCGCTGGTGGTGTGGGCGATCCGCGAAGGCCGCCAGTGCGCGCGGTCGGTCGATGAGTTCCTGATGGGAAGTTCCCAGCTGCCTCGCTAGGAGGCGAGCACCAGGCCGACCGGCGCGGCGTTGGCCTTCTCCAGAAGTTCCGTGGCGTGCAGCAGATTGGGGCCGTGCAGGCGGTCGCGCCGCGAGACCAGCAGCGTGGCGTCGGCCTGGCGGGCGATCAGCGCCGCGTCCGGTCCGTTCAGTGCCAGGCCGCAGTCCAGGATCACCAGGTCGCAGCCGTCGCGCAGGATTTCCAGCAGCCGGTGCATCTGGGGCGAGGCCAGCATGGCCGGCGCCTGGGCGGGCCGCTGCCTGAGACTGAGCAGATAGGCGCCGCTGCGCGCATCGCGCACCAGCGCGTCGTTCAACGGCACCGCGCCGGTCAGCACTTCATAAAGGCCGGCGCGCGGATCGGCATGCAGCGCCTGGGCGGTGCGATGGGACGGATCGCAGTCCACGATCACCGCGCGCTTGCCCATCCGGGCGGCGGCGCGGGCCAGTGAAATCGCCACCACGCTCTTGCTGTTGCCGGGCTCGGGTGCGGTCAGCGCCACCACGGCGCCTTCGCCCTGGCGCGCTTCCAGCTGGCGCACCATCGCCGCCGAAGCCTGGGCATAGCGGCTGGTCGGCCAGTCGGTGACGTAATCCGCCGCGGCCAGCGAAGAGGTGTTGGCCAGCTCGCCCAGGATGGGCGGGCCATCCCATGCTTCCATGGTCTTCAGCCTGCGGGCGGTGCGCCCCTTCGCCCTGCCATTGCGGCGGCGGTTCTTGGCGCGCAGCAGCCAGCCATATTTTTCCTGCAGCAGCGCCGCCAGCGCGCCCAGCATCAGACCCAGCGGCAGCGACGCGCCGACGATCAGCTTGCGCTTCGGCGCGGAAGGCGTTTGCGGCACGATGGCGGGGGACAGCACGCGGCCTTCCGGGGTCAGGGTGGCATCCTGGTCCTGGGCCTGGAGCAGCCGGGTGCGAAACGCCTCGTAGGTGGCGCGATTGGAGGCGGCGTTGGCTTCCATCGTCGCCAGCTGGGTGCGCGCCATGTTCTGGGTGACCGACAATTGCTCGGCCTGCCTGAGACTGCCTTCGAGAGACTGCAGATGGTTGCGCGCCGACACGACGTCGCCATTGGTCGAAGCGGCGATGCGGCCGATCTCCTGCGCGATGCTCAGTTCCAGGTTGCGGTGCTGCGCCTGGACTTCGAGCAGCTTGGGATTCAGCGGACCGTATCTGCTGCTGAGATCGGCTTCCTGCTGTGCCACCTGCGCCTCCTGGGCGCGCAGCTGGGCGATCGAGGGCGCAGTCGTCACCCGGCTGGCGCTGGCGGGATCGCCGCCGATCAGGCTTTGCTGCTCCGCCGTTTTCTGGGCAAGGTCGGAGCGTGCCTGCACGATCTGGTTGTTGATGCCCAGCATCTGCTGGTCCACCAGCGAGCCGCCCGGTCCGGCATCGGCCAGTCCGTTCTCGGCCTTGAAGCGCTGGATCTGCTCATTCTGCGCCTGCATCTGCGCCGCCAGCTCGCTGGCGCGGCCCTGCAGCCATTGCGTGGTCTGGGAAGTGACGGCGTGGCGGCCGCCGACCTGGTCGTCGAGATAGGCCTTGACCACGGCATTGGCGATCTTGGCCGCCTTGCGCGGATCGCGCGAGGTCGCGGTGACGGTGATGGCGGTGGAGCCGCCATTGGTATCGGCCCAGACATGCTTGAGGAAATTGTCCGCCAGCTTGTCGGGATCGGCGGCGGCAACCTCGCCGTCCCAGTTGCGCGGATCGACCAGGCCGGCGATGCCCGGCGCCGGCAGGGTGCCGTTGAATTCGGGATCGTCGGCCAGTCCCAGCTGGGCGATCACTTTCTGCGCCAGCGCGCGGCTCTGCAGGATCTGGATCTGGTTCGCCATCGTCGCCGTATCGGGCTGAAGTTGCGTCAGCACGGCGGAAGCATCGGCAATGGTGTTCTTGCGGCTGTCCAGCATCACCACGGCGGAGGCCGAATAGACCGTGGGCTGGGAGAAAGCGTAGAGGATCGCCGCCAGCACCACCCCGCCGGCGACCTGGCAGATCAGCCGCCGCCGCCGCCTGAGAAGGACGACGAATTCCTCCAGATCGAAGCCGGCGCCAAGCCCTTGCGATGACGCCGGACGGGGCGCCAGGGGTGTGTGAGGCCGGTGCGATGGCATCGACAAGGGCAGCCTTTCGGGTGCGGCCTCGCGAATCCCCGAGCCCGCCTTCTAAAGATTTATGGCAAGGCTGCCTGCGAAATAGTTAACGGCCGGGGCCTTTGGCGGCGTCCTGGAGCTCCGAAAGCCCCGAAAAGGCTGGAGAAAAGCTGGTTAAGGCGGCCTGCCGCCAGCCCAGGCAGGCAGCCAGGGCCGAATCACCCTGGGGCAGGTCGTGGAACGCCGCGGCGAGATGGGGGCTGGCGGGATCGCGGCGCCATTCCTGGGGGAAGAGGGCGATGCGGCTCTGGCGGGTGACGGCGGGGCGGTCGGGCATCGGATGGCCGGCAGCGGTGAGCAGGGCCGCGGCCAGGTCATGGTCCGGTCCCAGCGCCAGATGGGCGGTGGGCGTGGCGCGGGGATTGATCTCCAGCAGCAGGGTCCTGCCGTCCGGCCCGCGCATATAGTCCAGGCCGTAAAGTCCCGACAGTCCGAAACGGGCGGCGATGCGGCGGGCGGCATCGGCCATCGCCGGATCGTGACTGACCTCCAGCACCGTGGCGGGGCCGGTGCCATTCGACACCACGACGTCGAAATGATTGGCGGCCAATACCTTGCCCTGCCAGCAGGCGATGCTGCTGGTGGCAGGACGGCCGGCGATGAAGCGTTGCGCGCCGGGGCGCGGTGCAGCGGGGAAACGCGCCTGGGCCAGAAGATGCCATTGGCCCTGCCGGACGGCGCGCGCGACCGTGCGCAAACGCGAGGGCCGGGAGAATTTCGCCAGCGCCGCTTCGGCTTCGCCCTGGCTGCGCGCGATGGCGACGCCATCTCCCCCCCAGCTGCCATCGGCCTTCACCACCAGGGGCAGGCCGAAAACGGCCAGGGCGCGCTTCAGATCGTCTTCGCTTTCCAGGGCGATGGTGTCGGCGGTGGCGGCGCCGGCCATGGCCGCTTGGCGCAGGAAGTCATTGCGCGACGACAGCAGGGGAAAAGCGGCGCTGCCGCTGCGCCTCAGCAGCGGCGCCAATTCCGGTTTCGCCTGCGCCAGCCGCCAGAGCAGCCCCGCCATCAGGTCGTCGCAGGGGATCACCAGTTCCGGCGCGGCGTCGGTGATGGCCCGGGCCAGCGATGTCAGCGGCTTGAGCGGCGAGAAGCAATGCAGCCGTCGCACGCTGTCGGAGCGGCGCATCGGATTGTTGCCGGGGCACGCCGCCTCGACGCGGACGCCCAGGGCGGCAAAGGCCCCGGCCAGACGCGCCGGAAACGGCCAGTCGGTGGCGGCGGCGAGAAGGATTTTCGCCGGCGCGCTCATGCGGCGGCGCGCTCGGGCTTTTCGCGCAGGCCCGCCCCCAGCCAGCGGATGGCGGTGTCGGCCATGCGGCGATAGCCGGCGTCGCTCAGCAGAATCTGCAGCAGCACGATCAGGGCGAGTTTGGGGCTGTAGCAGCGATGGCGCAGGGCGGTGAGATAGAGCGTCAGCGCCCGCAAGCGGTCGCTGCGGCTGACCAGCTTGGCATAGGCCCAGCCGCGCCCGCCATGATAGGCGCGCGCGGGAATGCTGGGCCTCATGAACTCCAGCCACTGTCCGAAACGGTCGCTGCCGCGCGTCGCCGAGGTGCGATTGGGATCGGCGATATCGCGCCACACCGCGCCGGGCTGTTCGGCCATGACGAATTTGCAGCCGGCGTTGAACAGGCGGATGGCAAGATCGGTGTCCTCGGCCGGACGCAGGCCGGAATAGCGCACCCGCCGCGCGGTTTCGGTTTCCACCACCACGGTGATGGTGGGAACGAAACCGCGGTCGCAGAGCAGATATTCCGCCATGTTCTCGCCGTCGCGCAGGGCGCGCGGCGGCTTCAGGATGACGCGGCCGCAGCCGCGGTCCACCCGCATGCGGGCATAGCCGACCGTGTTGCGGGTGCCTTCCAGCAGGGCCTTCATCGTCGCGAGATGATGCGGCAGGAAGACGTCGTCGGAATCCAGCGGGGCGATGAAGCGGCCTCTGGCCTCGTCCATGGCGCGGTTGCGCGCCGCGCCGCCGCCGGCATTCTCCTGCCGGAAAAGGCGGATGCGCGGATCGCCGATCGCCGCCACGGTCGCGGCGGGATCGTCGCGGCTGCCGTCATCCACCACCACGATCTCGAAATCCTGGCAGCTCTGGGCCTGCACCGAGGCGATGGCGCCGCGGAGAGCCTCGGCCCGGTTGTAGACCGGGATGATGACGCTGAAGAAAGGCTGGGTCATGTTGCGGACAGAATAGCTAAGGGCGGTTAACGAATTGGCTGCATCAGGCCGGCGCCGGTGCGGCCAGGCCGGCCGGTTTCGCCTTGTGAATCAGGCCTTTCTGCAGTCGCAGCAGCGGTCTTTCGAACAGATGGTGCGCCAGCAGTCCGGCGAGAAGCGCAAGGCTTGCGGTGGCGATGGCGACGGCGATGTGCTCGACCGGGGTTTCGGGCCACAGGCGATGGGCAATGGCCCAGCCGGCGCCGACGGCGAAGAGATGAAAGAGATAGACCGAATAGGACGCATCGCCCAGATAATGCAGCAGGGCATGTGGCTTGAGCCTGTGTTCCAGCGCCACCGCGCCGCCGACAATGGCGATGGCGGCCGCCGACATCACCAGGTGGAACGTGAACGGCGCGCGGCCGGCTTCGTCGGAAGCGGGAATGAAGAAGAAAAGAACCGTCAGCATGAGCGCCACGCCGGCCACCAGCGCCGCCGGCAGATGCGACAGGCGCGCCAGCAGACCGAAACGATGGGCCTGTGCCAGCAGCGTGCCCAGCGCGAAGCCCAGCAGGCTTGGGCTGGTGTAGAAATATTCCAGCGCCGTCTCGTGCGGTGCCGCCTGGCCGATCAGCATCAGCCCGGCCAGCAGGGCGCAGACCGCGAAGGTGCGGGTCTCGGAGGCGAAATCGCTGAGGCAGGCAAAGAGCAGGTAGAAGAAGACCTCATAGTCCAGCGTCCAGCCCACGCCCAGCAGCGGCGCCTTGGGCGTTTCGGAGGGAATGAAGAGCAGCGATTCCGTCACGCCCAGCGCGGTCGGGTTGGTGGTGCGGAACAGGCTCGGCAGGGCAAGCGCCAGCGCCGTCACCAGCAGGGTCGCGCCCCAGTAAAGCGGCACGATGCGCCAGGCCCGGCGCTTGAGGAAGGTCATGCGATGGAAGGCGCCATCGCCGGCGACCCTGGTGATGATGAAGCCGCTGATGACGAAGAAGACTTCCACCCCCAGCCTGCCGCTGCGCAGCAGGGTCTGGGACATCTGGGCCAGCGGCCATTGCAGGGTGTGCGAGACCAGCACCGTCAGCGCGGCCAGGCCACGCAGATACTGAATGGACAATAATTCGCCCTGTCCGGTTTTGGGACGGAACTGCGCCATGCTGGAACGCTCCCGGGGGCAACAGGATGTTTCATCCCATGCCCTGCAAGAGCAGCGCCGTCAGGCCTGCCAGGACCAGGCCGAAGGCGCCCGCGCCGGCGCCGCGGCCGGAACCGGCGCCCGCTCCCGCATCGCCTGCAGCACCATCAGGAAGGCCAGCCACAGCACGCCGTCCGGCGCCAGGAAATCGGCCTCGGTGAAATTGTGCAGGACGACAAAGACGAAGATGGCGAAATAGCCGGCCTTGGCGCGGTCGAAATTCAGCGGCCAGAAGCGGCGGAAGGGCAGCAGCAGCAGCGCCACCAGTGCCAGGGCAAAGCCGATGGCGCCCAGGCCGAGAAAGATGTCGAGATAGCCATTGTGGCTGTTGGAAACCTGCGCCACCCAGTCCCGGCCATGCAGATAGGGCAGCAGCGGCGATTGCAGTCCGGTGCCGAAGACCGAAGCGTAGCCGGCGCCGAGCAGGAAATGGTCCTTGAGATAGGCGATGTCGGCCTGCCAGATTTCGGTGCGGCCGGTCAGGGCGTCGGGATCGGCCATATAACGGCCTATCAGGTCGGTGTTGAGCACCAGAAGCGTGGCGATGCATCCGGCCGCCAGCAGCGCCGTCACCACCAGCAAGGCGCGATCCAGGCCGTTCTTCCAGCCGGCGCGATAGACATAGGCGAACACCACCGCCACCGGCAGCAGCCCCTTCGAGGTCTTGGATTCGGTGAAATAGAGAAAGCCCAGCGCCGCCGCGATCACCAGCCAGTCCGTCCAGCGGCGCGGGCGCAGGCCGGGAAAGAGGAATTGCAGCACCGTCAGGGCGCACACCGCGCCTGCAACATTCTTCTGGTCGTAAAGGCCGCGCCAGTTGCCGACCAGCTTGGGATCGAGCTCGCCCGGCAGATGCATTGCCGCCGGAATGAAGGGAATGGCGAGCCAGTTCACCGCCAGCACGAGCACCAGCACCAGCCGGAGGCGGGCGAAGGCGCGCTCCGCGCCCAGCAGGGCGGTGCCCAGCAGGGCGGCGCCGGTGACTTCGCTGATCAGGATGGCGCGGCGGAACACGACGCTGCCCGCTTCCGACCACAGGGCGCTGAGCAGGCACCAGCCGAGCAGCGCCATGATGCTGAGCGGCACGGCCTGCAGCAGCAGGGCTGGCCGATGCCAGACTGTCGCGATGGCGACCAGCAGGAAAACCCCGGTGAAGGAAATCTGGCGCCAGATATCGGTGGCCACCGGCTCGATCGCCGAAAGGCCCGCGGTGTTGACCGCGGGGGGATGGAAAGGATGCAGGGTGACCAGCAGCAGCAGCAGCAGGCCGAAAAAGCCGATCTCCGCCAGCAGCGGCGGCTTTTCGTCGGGCAGCGTCGAAGGCGGGGCGGGCCGAATCACGCCCTGAAATGTCGCCGAAAAGGCAAAGAGTGCCAAGCGCGGCGGCTATTCGCCGTGGATGACGGCATATTCCTGGTGATGGACGCCGCACAGCGCCGCCAGCTTGCCCATGGCGCGGAACAGCTTTTCCAGCGGCGCGGCGCGGCGCGGGCTCGCCGCCAGCAGCAGCGTCGCCGGCAGGGCGAGGATGAGCGCGGCGGCGATCTTGCCGAGTTCCAGCAGGCGCATGGCGAGGCCGCGCTGGTGCTTGAGCAGCACCCGCATGTCGGAATTGCCGATGGAATAGGCCCGCGCCAGCATCCAGGACAGCGTGGCCCGGCTCTCCGGCACTTCGCCAAGGCAGCGCGCGTCATCGGCCCAGGCGAGGGTGACGCCCTGGCGTTTCGCCCGCTCGAAGAAGTCGCGGTCCTCGCCGCCGCCCAGGGCGAAGGCGGGATCGAACCAGGGTTGCGGCATCGCTTCCAGCACGTCGCGGCGTATCAGAAGGTTGCCCGCGCCCTGCAGCATGTCCGTCTGGCCGCTGGCGCGCACGATATCGGCCTGGGCGGGATGGTGGAACAGGATGGACCCCTGCAGCATCCCGGCGCCGGTTTCTTGCGCCATGCGAAGAAAGCCTTCGAGCCAGTTCGCCTGCGGCCACTCGTCATCGTCGATCATGGCGACGAACCGCGGCGTTTGCTTCAGCGCCTCCCCGATCAGGGTGTTGCGCACATGGGCGATGCCGCGGCTGGACGCGATGATGGCGCGCAGCGGAAAGCGGAAGCCGGGCGCCATCTGCCTGACCAGCGCAAGGCCGGCCTGGCCTTCGGCGTCATTGTCGGCCACCAGCACGGCCAGATCGTATTTGGTCTCCAGCGCGGCAATGGCATCGAGCAGGCGCTTCAGGCTGCGCGGCCGCCGGAAGGTGGGAATGCAGAGGACGACGTCAGACATGGACGGCCTGCCGCGCCTTGCGCGCCAGCGGCCTGATGCCGACAAGGATCGCCAGGTCGCCCACCAGGATGCCGCCCAGCGAGGCCACCGGACCGAAGACGAGCAGCAGCGCGAGGGTGGAAATAATGGCGATGACGGCAGCACGCGTCGAAAGCCGCGCCAGCGCCTTGTATTCGCCGGCCGCCTGCAGCAGCACGCCTTGCGGCGCGCGGGCCGAGCGCACCGCCATGATCGCCGCCGCCAGCAGCGCCGCCAGCACCGCATCGCCCAGGCCATAGCCCTGCTTCAGCAGCAATTGCGGCGCCAGCAGAAGCAGCGCCCCGGCCAGCAGCAAGGTCGCCAGCAGCACCAGCGCCAGCGCCGTCTGGAATTCGAACAGGATGCGGTCCAGCCTGGCGCCGTCACGGCTGGCAAGGGCCCGCAGCATGGCGGGGCGTTCCAGGTCGGGCAGGGCCGACTGCACCAGCGAGACCGGGCGCATCAACAGCATGCCCAGCGCCGGCAGCGCGAATGCGCCCGGTCCCTGGATGAAGGTGACGAGATAGGCATGGGCGTTGAGCGTGATTTCCGTCATGGCGACGCCCAGCAGCGACCAGGCGGTGACGTCACGGAAGCAGGGCAGGTAATCCGGCAGCCGTCCCGCTTTCAGGCCGCGCCCCTGCGCGCGGAAGAAATCGCGCCCGAAGGCGGCAAGGCTCAGCGCCGCCGCCAGCAGCAGCAATTCGCCGCCCAGGCGCAGCGAGACATGGTGGCCCAGCACCATCGCGCCCAGACCGGCCACGACGGTGACGCCATAAAGAAGATCGGAGAGAACCGCCGCCGCGATCCGCCCCTCGATATAGGCCAGGCTGCGGGCGAACCAGCGATAGGCCAGCACCGCGCCGAACAGGCCCAGCGGCGCGGCATGGGACAGCGAAGCGCCGCCCGCCATCACCGCCAGGGTCAGGCCGGCGGCGAAGACCATGCCGGCAACCAGCGCCAGGCGGAAAATGGCATGGGTGGTGCGGTTGTCGTCCTTCACCATGCTGCCGGTGGCCGGCAGCACCAGCCCGGCGCCGCTGATGCTCATGGCGAAAGCGCTGACCACCAGCACAAAGGAGAAGATGCCGAACTCCGCCGCGTCCAGGTTGCGCAGGAAAACCAGCGAGGCGAGGAAATGCGCCCCCGAAACCGCCAGCGGCCCGATCACGGCAGGGCCATAGCGGCGCGCCAGCGCCAGCGGCCGGAAATCGCCGGTCTTTGCCAGGATGGAGACGGCCACGGTCATGCGCGGGTCCTAGGCGGCGAGGGCGTGGGTGAGGGCATCGGCCTGCGCCTCGGGCTCGGCCAGCACCTGGGTGCGGGTCAAAAGCAGGAACAGCGCCAGCGGATTGGTCACGGCATAGCGCCAGAACAGGCGCCGGGGCTCGCGCGCCAGGCGATAGAGCCATTCCAGCCCCGCCGCCTGCATCCATTGCGGCGCGCGCTTGTAGGCGCCGGTGACGAAATTGAAGCAGCCGCCGCAGGTCACCAGCCAGCCGGCCTTGAGACGCTGCCTGTTGTGCACGGCGAATTCATATTCGCGCGGCACCGAAAGCCCGACCCAGATCACGTCGGGCTGGGTGAGATTGATCTCGTCGACGATCTCGTCTTCGTCATATTCGCTGAAATAGCCGTGCAGCCGCCCGACGATGGCGAGGCCGGGATAGGTTTCCGAAAGGATGCGGGCGGCCTCGGCATTGGCTTCCTCGGTGGCGCCCAGCAGGAAGAAACGCAGGCCATGAGCGGCGCCGATCCTGGCGGCGTCATGGATGAAGTCGGTGGTGGCGCTGCGCTCGGGCACCGGGGTGTTGGTGAGGAAGCGCGAGGCGAAGACGCTGGCCTGGCCGTCGGCATGGATCAGGTCGGCGCGCGCGAAAGTCTCGCGGAAACCCGCATCCTGCGCCGAAAGCGCGATGGCGTGGCCATTGGAGGCGAAGACCAGCTTGGGCGGATGGATTTTCTCGCCGCGCGCCTTCAGGCTATCCACCAGCATCAGGCGGGACAGCTCGTCGCGCGTCAGGCAGGCGGTCTTCAGCCCGCCCAGCAGGATTTCGGCATAGGAGTCGTTTGCCGCCGCTTTCGGCGGGGCGAAGACTTCATATTGCGAGGGCAGCGCCACAGCCATCAGCGGGCGTTCCGGCGCCGGAGCACTTCCAGCGGCGTTTGCGCCAGGATCTTCAGATCCAGCAGGAAGCTGTGATGGGCGACATACCAGAGGTCGAGATCGACCCGCGCCTGCATGTGGTGCAGTTCCGGGGTTTCGCCGCGTGCGCCATGGACCTGGGCCCAGCCGGTCATGCCGGGCAGCACCTTCTGGCGCGCCGCATAGCTGGCGATGCGGGCGCCGTAATACTCGTCATGGGCGACGGCGTGCGGCCGCGGCCCCACCAGGCTCATGTCGCCGAGCAGGACATTGAAAAGCTGCGGCAGCTCATCCAGCGAGGTGGTGCGCAGCACCTTGCCGACGCGCGTGACGCGCGGATCGTCGCCGCGCGCCTGCAGCACCTCGGCGCCGTCTTCCATCACGCGCATGGAGCGGAATTTCAGCATGCCGAAGATGCGGCCATGGCGGCCGGTGCGGCGCTGGCAGAACAGCACGGGACCGCTTGTTTCCACCGCAACGGCCAGGCTGATGACGGCCAGGACCGGCAGCAGCAGGACAATCAGGGCGAGGCTGACGGCGATGTCGAAGGCGCGCTTGGCGTCCACGCCATGGGCGGCGCTGGAGGGCGCCCACAGGCGCAGTTCCTCCAATGCGGCTGAGGGGGATTGGTCCTGAATTGGCACGTTCGGCGGCCCGATAAGGCTTCTCAGGGCCTTTCCGTGCAGGGGCTGGGCCAGCAAGGAACTGTTTTAAATTCAGCCACTTACGGGAATGTTGCCAGGGATTTTGCCAGGCGGTCCCGGAATGGAACTTTTCAGGCCAGCCTCCTCCTTTGCGCGAAGCGCACCAGATAAGGGGGAGATGCCCTGGCTGGCCCTGAGCCGGCGAAGGCAGAGGGGGTTATCCGAGACTCGCCTGCCAGGCCCGGACCCGGCCGTTTCCCACCGAAAGCAGCGGAACCAGGGAAGCGACATGGCTGTCCCGGGGACGAAGGCCATAGCGGGGCAGCAGAAAGGGGTTGCTGCCCGCGGTCAGCGAACCGGAAAGGGTGGTGAAGGCATGGCTGTAGCCGGCGTCGCGCACCGCCTTCCAGGCCAGCGGACCGACATCCCTGGTGTTGCCGAAGGGATAGGCAAAGAAGCGGCAGGGCCCGACCTCGGCCTCGATGCGGGCCCTGGCATTCGCCGCCTGCCGCGCCAGCCAGCTGATGCTCTGGCCAGGATGCATCGGCCAATGACGTTCGGCATGGGCGCCGATGACGACGCCGCGGCGCGCCAGCGCGCGCACTTCATCCCAGTTGAGGAATTTTTCCGACGCAAAGCGCTCGAGCAGCGCCGCCAGTTCACCGGGCGCGAAGACGGCGCGCATCGCCGCCAGTGTTTCCTCCGCTTTTTCCGCCGGCAGGAAGCGCAATCTCTCGATGCCGGAAAATGCCGATTTCATGCGGCTTTCCTGACTATCCAGGCGCAGCGGCGCCAGGTGCGGCAACGCATATATTCCCGGCGGCGCATAAAAGAAAAACAGCCGCGCCAGGAAAACGGGATTGGGCGCATTGCCATCAATGTGCGCGGTGGAGACGAACAGCGACCATGGCATCTGGAACTCGTCGAGAATGTCGGCCGCCACCGTCAGCGTGTTGCGGTAGCCGTCATCGGACATCAGCAAGAGGCTGCGGCGATGCTTGCGCGGATGGGCCAGCACATCGGCTATCGCTGAAAGCGGCAGCACGTCGAATTCCTTCAGCTCCCGCAGGATGGCGCGGAAGGCCGCCACTTCATGATGGTTGGTCTGCACCCTGGCATCGTCCGTCGCCGGTTCCACGCCATGAAAGAAAAGCGCGGCCGGCCGGCCGGCACGGGCCAGCGCGGCGGCGGGAAGCCACCGTCCCACTTCGCGTGCCCATTGTCCGATGCCCATGCCGCATCATGCCCGCCCGGCTCTTAACCCCCCGTTTCCGATCCGGCGGAAGCATGATTTCCGCTATGGCGCAGGGCCTTAGCGCTATGCCGGGCGGGAACCAGGCCAGGTCCCCGACGGGTGTCGCGGCCGGAACCGGCCCTGAAAAAGCCGGTGAAGCGCGGCTTTGTCCCAATTCATGTCCGGTCGTCCATGAAATGCCGCCGCCGCTCCGGCACGGCATGGCCAGATGTACCGGTATCCCGGCAACCTGAGACAGATTCGACATATTTTCGGGTCAAGGGGCTGCTATCTCACCGCCCGCGGCTGGGGTATTAGGTCCCCGGATCGCCCCGCAAGGGCCGGCAACATTCGTGGCCTCGCTGCCGCCGCCGGATTGGACCTGGAAAGATACGGACCTGGACGATGAGCAACAACGACGACCTCTCCACTTGGGACAAGATCAAAAGCGGCGGATCGACCTATCCGCGCTTCGCACGCGTCGCCTGGATCCTGCTCGGCGTGGTGGTGATCGCGGGCGCCGTCTGGCTGCTCCAGTCCTCGCCCCAGGGTGGGGCCGGCGGCGGGCGCGGCGGCCGTGGCGGACGCGGCGGATTCACCCAGACGCCGCAGCCGGTCGGCGTGGCCAAGGCCGTCAGCGGCGACATCAATGTCACCGTCAATGCGCTGGGCACCGTGACGCCGCTCGCCACCGCCCAGGTCAAGCCGCAGGCCACCGGCCTGCTGCTCAAGTACAATTTCACCGAAGGCCAGATGGTCAAGGCCGGCCAGGTGCTGGCGGAGATCGATCCGCGCACCTATGAGGCGACGCTGGCCCAGTCCGAGGCGCAGCTGGCGCAGGACCAGGCGAACCTGGCCAACCAGAAGACCGACCTTGCCCGCTATGAGCAGCTGATCCAGCAGAACGCCACCTCGCAGCAGCAGCTCGCGACCTCGCGCGCCCAGGTTGCGCAGACCACGGCGCGCGTCCAGGCCGACGAGGCCAACCGGCAGAATGCCCGCATCAATCTCGGCTATACCCGCGTGGTTTCGCCGATCACCGGCCGCGTCGGCCTGCATCTGGTCGATGTCGGCAACATCGTCACCAATGGCGGCAACGCCCTGGTGGTCGTGACGGAGCTTGATCCGATCTCGGTGCTCTTCACCGTGCCGGAAGACAATGTCTCCGACATTCTGGAACAGATTCATGCCGGCAATACCCTGTCGGTCGATGCCTATGACCGCAGCCAGACCACCAAGCTGACCTCCGGCTCGCTGGCCACGGTGGACAACCAGATCGACACCACCACCGGTTCGGTCAAGCTGCGCGCCGTCTTCGACAACAAGGATGGCACGCTCTATCCCAACCAGTTCGTCAATGTCCGCCTGCTGATCAACACGCTGCACAACCAGACCATCGTGCCGCTGCCGGCGATCCAGCGCGGCTCGGATGGCGTCTTCGTCTTCGTGGTCTCGCCCGACAAGACGGTCAACATGCGTCCGGTGAAGACCGGCGTGCAGGACGGCGAGAGGATCGCCATCACCGAAGGGCTGGAGCCGGGTGACACCGTGGTGGTGGATGGCGCCGACCGTCTGCGCGACGGCGCCCAGGTCAGCATTCCCGATCCCAAGACCGCCACCATCACCGCGCCTTCGGCCGGCGCCGGCGGCGCCCGTGCCGGTGGCGGCGGACGCGGCCTTCCCACCCCGGCTGTGCTGGCGCGCGTGGCTGCGGCCTGCGGCGACGACACCAAGAAATACTGCGCCACGCCCGAGCAGCTGCAGCCGCCGCGCAACGCCAATGGCGGCAATGGCGGCGGCCAGCGCCAGGGCGGCGGCAATGGCGGCGGTCAGCGCCAGGGCGGCGCTGGCGGCTTTGGCGGCGGCCCCGGTGGCGCCGGCGGCTTTGGCGGGCCCGGTGGTGGTGGCGCGAACGCTAACATGACTCCCGAAATGCGCCAGCAGATGCGCGTGATCAACTGCCTGCAACGCAATCGCATCGCCCTCACGCCCCAGTGCGTCTCTGCCCTGCCGCAGCAGCGTGGACGCGGCGGCGCCGGCGGTCCCGGTGGCGCCTTTGGCGGCGGTGGTCCCGGCGGCGGCGGCGGCTTTGGTGGCGGCCGTTAATCCTCAGATCCCATAAGCGCGTCGTGACAGCATGAATCCTTGCGCCCCATTCATCAAACGGCCGGTAGCGACCTCGCTGCTGATGATCGCCATCCTGCTGGTGGGTCTGGTCGGCTTTTCCGCACTGCCGCTCTCGGCGCTGCCGGAAGTGGATTATCCCACCATCCAGGTGCAGACCTTCTATCCCGGCGCCAGCCCCGACGTGATGGCGACCTCGGTCACCGCCGTGCTGGAGCGCAATTTCGGCCAGATGCCGGGCCTGAAGGAAATGTCCTCGGTGTCGTCGGGCGGCCAGTCGGTGCTGACGCTGCAATTCGCGCTGACGCTCAGCCTGGACATTGCCGAGCAGGAGGTCCAGGCCGCCATCGCGCAAAGCAACCAGCTGCCCTCCGGCCTGCCGCAGCCGCCGATCTACCGCAAGGTCAATCCGGCCGACGCGCCGGTCATTACCCTGGCGCTGCATTCCACCACCCTGCCGGTGACGAAGATCCAGGAAATCGCCGACACCCGCATCGCCTCGCGCATTTCCCAGCTCGATGGCGTCGGCGTCGTCTCGATGCCGGGCGCGCCGCGCCCCGCCATCCGCGTGCAGGCCAACGCGCAGCAGATGGCGGCCTATGGCCTGGCCATCTCGGACCTGACCACCACCATCAACAACAACAATTCCAACGCCGCCAAGGGCACCTTTGACGGCGCCAGCCAGTCCTACACCATCAACGCCAACGACCAGCTGCAGAGCCCGGACGACTACAAGAAGATCATCGTCACCTACAAGAATGGCGCTCCGGTCTATCTTTCCGACGTCGCCTCCATCGCCGAAGGGGCGGAGAACAACAAGCTGGCCAGCTGGGCCGGCCTGCCCGGCGGGCGCGGCACCATTCCCGCCGTGCTGATCAATGTGCAGCGCCAGCCCTCGGCCAACGTCATCTCGGTGGTCCAGCAGATCAAGGACCTGGTGCCGATGATGCGCGCCAACCTGCCCGGCTCGATGTCGCTGGACATCCTGACCGACCGTACCGCCTCGATCGAGGCCTCGGTCGAGGATGTCGAATTCGAGCTCTGCCTCGCCGTGGCGCTGGTGGTGCTGGTGATCTTCGTCTTCCTGCGCAACATCCCGGCCACCATCATTCCGGGCCTCTCGGTGCCGCTCTCCATCATCGGCACCTTCGCGGTGATGTACCTGCTCGGCTTCTCGCTCAACAATCTGTCGCTGATGGCGCTCACCATTTCGGCCGGCTTCGTCGTCGACGACGCCATCGTGATGATCGAGAACATCTCGCGCTATCTCGAGGCGGGCGAGACGCCGTTCAATGCCGCCATGAAGGGCGCCGGCGAAATCGGCTTCACCATCGTGTCGCTGACCGTCTCGCTGCTGGCGGTGCTCATCCCGCTGCTCTTCATGCCGGAAGTGATCGGCCGCCTGTTCCGCGAATTCGCCATCACCCTTTCCATCACCATCCTGATCTCGATGGTGGTTTCGCTCACCATGGTGCCGATGCTCTGCGCCAAGCTGATGCGCAGCCACGACCCCAACGCCCCGATGCATCACGGCCGTTTCTTCACGGTGACCGAGAATGCCTATCAGAAGCTGGTCGCCGGCTATGACGCGGTGCTGGTCTGGGTGCTGGGCCATCAGCGCTTCACCCTGCTGGTGGCGGCCGGCACGCTGGTGCTGACGGTGGTGATGTACACCTTCATTCCCAAGGGCTTCTTCCCGCTGCAGGATACCGGCTTCATCCAGGCCATCACCGAGGCCGGTCCCACCGTCTCCTTCCAGGCGATGGCCGAGCGGCAGAACCGCCTGGCCGAGGAAGTGCTGAAGGATCCCGCCGTCGCCAGCCTGTCCTCCTTCATCGGCGTCGACGGCACCAACAACACGCTCAACAGCGGCCGCTTCCTGATCAATCTCAAGCCCAAGGAAGACCGCGACGGCGTCGCCGAAGTCACCGCCCGTCTCAAGCTGCTGGGCAAATCGGTGCCCGGCATCACCTTCTATCTCCAGCCGGTGCAGGACCTTTCCACCGACTCGATCATCAGCCGCGCCCAGTACAATTTCGTCCTGCAGGCGGCGCAGAACGCCTATCTCAACGATTTTGTGCCCAAGCTGATGGCGCAGCTGGCCAAGGTGCCGCAGATCACCAACCCCACCACTTCCTATCTCGACAAGGGGCTTGCGGCCAACCTGGTGGTGGACCGCGACACCGCCGCCCGTTTCGGCATCACCGCCTCGCAGGTCGACAATGCGCTCTATACCAGCTTCGGCCAGCGCTTCGTTTCCACCATCTATACCCAGTCCAACCAGTATCGCGTCATCGTCGAGGCCGATCAGCGGACGCAAGGCGACCTGACGGCGCTGCAGAACATGTACCTGCCGGGTCCCGGCGGCAGCCAGGTGCCGATGTCGGCCATCGCCCATGTCGAGCAGCAGACCAAGCCGCTGGAGATCGACCATCTGGGCCAGTTCCCCAGCGCCAACATCTCCTTCGACGTGAACACCGCGGCGGGCTATTCGCTGGGCGCGGCGGTGAGCGCGATCGAGCAGGCCGAGCGGGACGCCGGCATGCCGGCCACCATCACGGCGGAGTTCCAGGGCTCGGCCTATTCCTTCCAGTCGGCGCTGACCAGCGAAGTCCTGCTGATCCTGGCCGCCATCGTCACGGTCTATATCGTGCTGGGTGTGCTCTATGAGAGCTTCATCCACCCGGTCACCATTCTCTCGACCCTGCCTTCGGCCGGCGTCGGCGCGCTGCTGTTCCTGATCATCACCGGCCACGACCTCAATATTGTCTCGATCATCGGCATCATCCTCTTGATCGGCATCGTGATGAAGAACGCCATTATGATGATCGACTTCGCGCTCGAGGCCGAGCGCAACGAGGGCAAGGATCCCACCACCGCCATCCACCAGGCGGCCCGGCTGCGCTTCCGCCCCATCCTGATGACCACCGTGGCCGCCCTGTTCGGCGCCCTGCCGCTGGTTT
Organism: uncultured Rhizobium sp.; assembly: GCA_964572805.1. Taxonomy (GTDB): domain Bacteria; phylum Pseudomonadota; class Alphaproteobacteria; order Micropepsales; family Micropepsaceae; genus Rhizomicrobium. The sequence goes on from CAZNGO010000047.1 coordinate 89,236, forward strand.
TTGGCGGCGGCATGGGCTCGGAACTGCGCCATCCGCTGGGCATCGCCATCTGCGGCGGCCTCCTGATGAGCCAGTTGCTCACCCTGTTCACCACCCCGGTGATCTATATATACTTCGGCAAGCTGGGCGAGGATTTGCGCGCCTGGCGGGCAAGGCGCCGCGGGCCGGCCGCATCTGCGGCACCCCACGCGCCCTAGACAGGACCAACGGCCATGATTTCCGCCTTCGTCCGCCGCCCCATCGCCACCTCCCTGCTGGCCGTGGGGCTGGCGCTTTCCGGCATCGGTTCCCTGACGCTGCTGCCGGTGGCGCCGCTGCCCAATATCGACATTCCGACCGTCACCGTCTCGGCCAGCCTGCCGGGCGCCAACCCCGAAACCATGTCCTCCTCGGTGGCGACGCCGCTGGAGCGCCATCTGCGCGCCATTTCCGCGGTCACCGAGATGACCTCGTCCTCGCGTGTCGGCAGCACCTCCGTCGTGCTGCAGTTCGACATCAGCCGCAATGTCGATGGCGCCCTGCGCGACGTGCAGGCGGCGATCCAGGCGTCGATGAGCGACCTGCCCTCGGCGCTGCGCAATCCGCCCAGCGCGCGCAAGGTCAATCCGGCGAGCCAGCCGATCCTGATCCTGGCCCTGACCTCCGCCACCCTGGCGCCGCCGCAGATTTTCGACGCCGCCTCCAACATCCTGCAGCAGCGCCTGTCCCAGATCGAAGGCGTCGGCGAGGCGACGCCGCAAGGCGCCACCCAGCCGGCCATCCGGGTCGAACTCAACCCGCTGGCCGTCTTCAAGTACGGCATCAACCTCAACACCGTGCGCGGCGCCATTTCCTCCGCCAATGCCGGCGCCAACAGCCCCAAGGGCGCCATCGAGCGCAATGGCCAGCGCATCCAGATCTATTCCAACGACAATGCCAGCGAGGCCAAGGATTTCCGCAACCTGGTCATCGCCTATCGCAACAATTCACCGGTGCGCCTGTCCGATGTCGCGGACGTTTTCGATGGCCAGGAAAACGCCAAGAACATGGCGGTCGCCAATGGCAGGCCGGCCGTGCTGGTGCCCATCACCCAGCAGCCGGGCAGCAACGTCATCCAGGTGGTGGACCGCATCAAGGCGATCCTTCCGGACCTGCAGAAGTCCCTGCCCAACTCGATCGATCCCATCCTGGTGGTGCAGGACCCGACGGTTTCCATCCGCAATTCGGTGCGCGACGTCGAAGTGACGCTGCTGCTCTCCACCTTCCTGGTGGTGCTGGTGGTCTTCTTCTTCCTGCGCAACCTGTCGGCGACCTCGGTGCCGGCGGTCTCGGTGCCGCTGGCGCTGCTGGGCACCTTCAGCCTGATGTATGCGCTGGGCTACAGCCTGAACAATTTCTCGCTGATGGCGCTGATCATCTCCACCGGCTTTGTCGTCGACAACGCCATCGTGGTGCTGGAAAACGTAACCCGTCACCTGGAAGATGGCCGGCCCCGGCTGGAGGCCGCGCTGGTCGGCACCAGCGAGGTGGCCTTCACCGTCGTCTCGATGAGCGTCTCGCTGGTGGCGGTGTTCATCCCCATCCTCTTCTTCCCCGGCATCATCGGCAAGATCTTCCACGAATTCGCCATGGTGCTGACCATCGCCATCTTCGTCTCGATGGTGGTCTCGCTCACCGTCACCCCGATGATGTGCGCCTATCTTTCCTTCGCCGATCCCGACAAGGAAAGCGTCATGATGGCGATTGCGCGCCGTTCCTTCGAGGCCAGCCTGGCCTTCTACCGCCGCACCCTGGCCTGGTCGCTGGACAATCCGCGCACCGTGATGGTCAGCCTGGCGCTGACGGTCCTGCTGAACGTCTATCTTTATGGCGTCCTGCCCGGCGGCGGCTTCCCCCAATCCGATGAAGGCCGCCTCAATGGCAGCATCCGCGGCGACCAGACCGCCTCCTTCGATTCCATGAAGCCGAAATTCATGAAATTCATGGACATCATCCGCAAGGACCCGGCGGTTGCGACCGTGGCCGGCCAATTGTCGAACAATGGCGGCAATCTCTACATCACCCTCAAGTCGCCGGCCGAGCGCGGCCATGTCAGCAGCGATGATGTCCGCACCCGCCTGATGCCGCAATTCGACGGCATCGCCGGCGCCCGCGCCTTCATCAATTCCGTCAGTTCGACCGGCGTGCGCGTCGGCGGCCGCCAGGGCACTGGCAACTATCAATACACGCTGCAGGGTGACAGCACCGCCGACCTCAAGGAATGGGTGCCCAAGATCCAGGAAGCGCTGCAGAACGTGCCGGAAATCGATTCCGTCGATCCCGACCAGCAGCCCGGCGGCCTGGAGATGGAGCTGCATATCGACCGGCTCACCGCCTCGCGCATGGGCCTGGCCACCAACCTGATTTCCGGCACGCTGCAGAACCTGTTCAGCCAGGGTTCGGTCTCGACCATCTACAAGGACAAGAACCAGTACCGGGTGATCATGGAAGTGAATCCCGGCTTCTGGAAAAGCCCGCAATCGCTGCGCGACGTCTATGTCTCGACCTCCGGCAATGTTTCCGCCAGCCAGGCCGCCGCCGGCAGTGTCGTGGTCGCCTCGGCGTCCGGCGCCGGTGCCAGTGCTCTCGACGCCGAGGCGGCGGACGCCATCCGCAACCAGCAGAACAACGCGATCACCAGCACCGGGCGCGGCGGCGGCTCGACCAGCGCCGCGGTCTCGACCCGCGTCGAGAAGATGGTGCCGCTTTCCGCCTTTGTCAGCATGGAGCCGGGAACGGCGCCGCTATCGGTCAATCACCAGGGCGTCTTCGTCGCCACCACCTTCTCCTACAACGCGGCGGACGGCGTCACGGTCGGCCAGGCCACCGACGCCATCAACCGCACCATGGCGGCGATCCATGTCCCGATCTCGGTGCATGGCGATTTCGCCGGCACCGCCCAGCTTCTCAACAACACCGCCGCCCAGCTGCCCATGCTGGTCCTCGAGGCCGTTGTCATCATCTACATCGTCCTGGGCATTCTCTATGAAAGCTACATCCACCCGCTCACCATCCTTTCCACCCTGCCATCGGCGGGCGTGGGGGCGCTGCTGGCCCTGCTCGTCTTCCGCATCGAGCTCAGCCTGATCGCCTTTATCGGCATCATGCTGCTGATCGGCGTGGTCAAGAAAAACGCCATCATCATGATCGATTTCGCGGTGCAGATGCAGCGCGCCGAGAATCTGACGCCCAAGGAGGCGATCTACCGCGCCTGCGTGCTGCGCTTCCGCCCGATCATGATGACCACCATGGGCGCCATCCTGGCCGCCCTGCCGCTGGCGATCGGCGTCGGCGAGGGCTACGAGCTGCGCCAGCCGCTGGGCATCTCGATTGTCGGCGGGCTGGTGGTGAGCCAGGCGCTCACCCTCTACACCACGCCGGTGATCTATCTCTATCTCGACCGCTTTGGCGACTGGTGCGCGCAGCAGTGGCGGCGCTTCCATCCTGTCGCCGAGGTTCCGGCGGCAGTCCCGGCGGCCGAGTAGCAGCCGGCCCCCAGCAAGCAAAAAGGCGCCCGACCGGGCGCCTTTTTCATTTTCACTGGCCGCCAACTCAGAAGTTGGGCAGGTCCTGGTTCGCCGCCTCGCCGCGAATCTGGGCGTTGCGATTCTGGCGATAAAGACTGCGGGTGGTGGCGTAGAAGTCGATCGAGGAACGCTCGATCGATTCCACCTGGTCGATCTGGGCGGTGCGCGAATCCAGCACGCCCAGGCCGCTGCGGACCACCTTGTAGAGCGTGGAATTGTTCCAGGTGATGTAGGTCAGCGGGTCGAAGCCGACATCCACGCCATTGCCGACCAGGTCGCGCGGAGGACGCGGGCCGAGGAAAGGCAGCACCAGATAGGAGCCTTCGGCGGCGCCGCCCTTGCCCAGGGTGATGCCGAAATCATTGTCGTGGCCGGGAATTCCCAGATCCGCGGCAATATCGATCAGGCCGGCCAGCCCGACGGTGGAGTTGATGACAAAGCGGCTGATGGTGTCGCCGGCCTTGCCGGTTTCGCCCTGCAGCACGTCATTGGCCAGCACCACCGGGGCGTTGAGATTGTCCAGCGCATTGTGGATGCCCGCCCGCGCCGGCGACGGCACGGCACTGCGGTAGAATTTTGCCACCGGCGTTGCCACCGCATGATCGAGCTTGACGTCCAGATCGAAAATGTCGCGGTTGGTCGGCTCGAACGGATCGTGCTGCGCCAGGGACTGGGGGTCCTTGGTGGCGCAGGCCGTGAGCATCAGGGCCGCGGCCAAGGCGGCCAAAAGGGTGGGATGTCTGGTCATGGTGAGCGCCTAATTACCGGAATCCAAATAAGAATCGGTTACCCAAGAGCAGGTCATGGAACTCGTTAACGCGCAATATCGGGATTCGTCGCGCGCCCGACAAGCCCTCCCCTTCTCTAAATCGGTGGATGCCGCGCGATAGCCTCAACCGAAAGTAAAGGCGAAGGCCTCCACGCCAGGGTCCAGGAATTCAATCTGGAAAGTCCGGTCGGCCACCGGCCCTTTCTGCCGGACAAGCTGGTAGAGGCGCTGGCTGGTGACAGTGCCGTAACCTTGGGCGTCGGTGTCCATGCCATGGTCTTCGCCAGGGGGCTTGCCGTCCAGGCTCACCCGGAAGCGCACCGGCCTGATGTTGCCCTTGGCATCGGCGGCGCCCGGCCCCAGCACCAGGTGCAGGTCGCGGGCATGGAAGCGGAAGACGATGCGCCCGCCCGCCATGGCAAGGCTCGATTTCTCCTCGCCGATGGTCCAGCGCCCGGAAAGGCCCCACTGGTTCAGGGGCAATCGGCGCGGCACGGCATAGGCGGCGGGCTTGTCATAGGCCACCGCGCCGGAGGCGAAATTGTCCCCCCGGCCATAGCCGACATAGGTCTCCGGCGACTGCAATGTGCTGGCATCGGCGGCGGCCTGGGCCCCGCCCGCCCGGGGATCGACGGTGCCGCCGGGCACGCCGGGGCGCCCGGCCTCGGCCAGCAATTGCTGGATCACTTTCTCGGACTGGTCGTACTCGCCTTCGCCAAAATGATGGTGGCGGATGCGGCCCTCGGCATCGATGAAATAATGCGCCGGCCAATACTGGTTGTCGAAGGCCCGCCAGATTTTCAGATTGTTGTCCAGCGCCACCGGATAGGTGACGCCCAGGTCGGTCACGGCGCGGCGGACATTGGCCTCCTGCTTCTCGAAGGCGAATTCCGGCGCATGCACGCCGATCACCACCAGCCCCTGCGCCGCGTATTTCCTCGCCCAGGCTTCGACGTAAGGCAGCGCGCGCAGACAGTTGATGCAGGAATAGGTCCAGAAATCGACCACCACCACCTTGCCGCGCAGTCCTTCGCGGGTCAGCGGCGGCGAATTGAGCCACAGCACCGCGCCATCCAGCGGCGGCATCATGCCTTCCACCGGCAGGCTGCTGCCGGCCACCGCCTGGCTCTGGGTCTTGCGGCCAAAGCCCAGCCTGTCCAGCAGCGTCTGCTCCAGCCCGGCAGTGCGGGTCTGGGAGAGGCGGGTGAGCAGGCCGGTGTCCAGACCCAGGGCGATGGCGGCGACACCGGCCAGCACCAGCACTCCCAGTCCCCGCCGGACCCATTCCCCGGCGCCCAGGGAGCGCTTCATCGCCGCAAAGACCTTGCCCCCGATCAGCAGCGCCGCCGCCAGCGAGGTCGCCGCTCCCAGGGCATAGGCCAGCAGCAGCAGGGTGGTATTGGCGCTGGCGCCCTGCAGCGCCGCCCCGGTGAGCAGCAGGCCCAGGATCGGCCCGGCGCAGGGCGCCCAGAGCAGGCCCGTGGCCACCCCCAGCAGCAGCGATGAGCCGATGCCGCGCTGGCTGCGCCCATGGCTCTGGCTGGAGAGCCGGTCGCCCAGCGCCACCAGGGGCCGGGTAAGATGCTCGGCCAGGGAGGGCAGCAGCAGGGTGAGCCCGAACAGGGCCAGCAGGACCATGGCGGCGATGCGTCCGGCCTGGTTGGCATGGACGGCCCAGCTGCCGCCCAGGGTGGCGATGGTGGCGACGCCGGCGAAGGTCACCGCCATGCCGGCCAGCAACGGCAGGCCGGAGCGCAGGAAGGGCGCGTCCGAACGGGCGAAGACAAAAGGCAGCACCGGCAGGATGCAGGGGCTGAGGATGGTCAGCACGCCCCCCAGATAGGACAGCAGGAACAGGATCACGGCGTCATCTCCCGGCATGCGCTTTTAGCACACGGGCAATTCGCCGGAAGGGCGGGGAAGGTTACGCCGCTTCCGGGGTTTTGACCTCCTGCGGCGGAGGCGGCGGCTGTGGTGCCTCGCGCTCCGCCTTTTCCTGCGGCTCGGGCAGGGGCGGGGTCTGCACAATGGCGACGCCATAGCCCAGGGCCGTCACATTCTGACCCAGGAAGCAGGCGCGCATGCGTGAGGTCCTCCAGGTACGGCGAGAAAACCGCCGATCAGGAAAAACGCTCCATACCCTTGCACAAATAAGTGTCAGTTTTTGCGCGACGCCGCCGCCAGCGCGCCCGCCATCGCCGCCAGGTCGAGAAAATAGAGATAGCGATAGTCGCAGGCGATGGCGACGACGAAGAAACTGGCCCCGAAGGCCAGCGCCGCCGCCAGCAGCCCGGCCGCCACGACATCGCCGTCCTGCCGCCGCCAGAGCAGGAAGGCCAGCAGCGCCAGCGCCAGCGCGGCGAAAACCGGATGGGAGAAAAGCGGCGTGTCCCGCAGCAGCAGGCCGTAACGGTTGTGTATTTCGTCCTGGGGCCGCCAGGCACGCTGCAACCCCAGCCCGGCCAGCAGGGCAGGCGGGCCGTCCACGCCGGTGTAAAGGGCGTGGCAGGCTTCGCGGTCGGGCGTCGCCGCCACGCGGGCAAACACCGTCCAGCGCGTCGCAAGATAGAGAAGGGGGTGGCGCAGCACCGCGTCACGCCATTGGGCGAAGACCAGCCCGTCAGGCGCATCGGTGATGGCGCCATGCAAGCCCTCGTCATCCACCAGGGGATCGATCCATGTCGGGGTGTAGAGCGCCACGCCGCGCGTCCCGAGCAGTCCGGCCAGTTCGGGATCCTGAGCCTCCAGCAGCGCCGGGCGGAACGCCGGATCGCGCCGCATCATCCCCGCCAGGTCATAGCTTTGCGCCAGCCTGATTTCATCGGCGGCGTCGGCGCCCCTGTCGCCGTGACGCAGCAGCAGGGCGTTGCCGCCCAACGCAAGCGCCAGCGTCACGCCCAGAAACGCCAGCCCGCCGCCCAGCGCCTTTCCGCGCGGGACATGCCGTGCCGCGATTGCGGCCAGAACCAGCGCCGCGATGGGCAGGATCACCAGTCCATTCTGCCGCGTCATCGCCGCCAGCGACAGCAGCAGGGCGGCCAGCAGGATGGCCCCGAGCGGCCGGCGCCCCCGCGCCGCCAGCGCCAGCGCCGCAAAGCCGGCCAGCGCGGCGTCGGCGAACAGCACGTCCTTCCAGACCATGCCCTGGTAGAGCAGCCATTGCGGCGTCGCCATCGCCAGCAGCGCCAGGATGACTGTCAGCATTGTCGCGCGCTGCGGCCGGGCGAAACTCCAGAAGCCGAACAGCGCCAGCGCACCGTTGAAAACGATGAAGAGTCCGGTACCGGGGATGAGGCCATCCAGCTGCCGCAGCAGCCACGCCATCGCCGGCGGATGCCAGCTGTGATAGAAGCCGGATCGCGCCTCGGCCAGCTGCGCCACCGAGTCATAGGAAAGCTGCCCCGGCCAGTTGAGCGCCAGCATGGCGGCGAAGCCGGTGCAAAGCACGGCCGTGGCGCCAAGGCCGTTGCGGCTCACTCAGCCCCTGCCGACAAAAGGCATGGTGGTCGCCATCACCGTCATGAACAGCACATTGGCGTCCAGCGGCAGACTGGCCATGTAGGCGACGGCGCGCGCCGCTTCCTCCAGGTCCATGCGCGGCTCCGGCGCGATGCGGCCGTCGGGCTGGGGCAGGCCCTCATGGGCGCGTGCCGTCATGGCGGTGGCGGCATTGCCGATATCGATCTGGCCGCAGGCGATGTTGAAGGCGCGCCCGTCCAGCGCGGTGGATTTGGTCAGGCCGGTGATGGCGTGCTTGGTGGCGGTATAGGGCGCGGAGTTGGGGCGCGGCGTGGTGGCGCTGATCGAGCCGTTGTTGATGATGCGGCCGCCCTGCGGCGTCTGCGCTTTCATCAGGCGGATCGCGCCTTGCGTGCACAGGAAGGCGCCGGTGAGATTGGCGTTCACCACCGCCTGCCATTGCGCGAAGCTCAGCTCCTCCATCGGCAGCGGCGGCGCGCCGGTTCCGGCATTGTTGAACAGCAGGTCGAGGCGGCCAAAGCGTTGCCGCACGGCCTGGAACAGCGCCGCCACGCTGTCCGGATCGCCGACATCGGTCGGCGCCGCCAGGCTTTCCCCCGCCAGCTTCGCCGCGGTTTCCTCGAGCGCGTCCTTGCGCCGTCCCGCCAGCGCCAGCACAAAACCGTCGCGGCTCAGGGCAATGGCGGCGGCGCGGCCGATGCCGCTGCCCGCGCCGGTGACCAGTGCCACCTTTGGCGCGGCCTTCGTCACGGCTTGAGATCGACCTTGAGCAGGCTCATCTGGAATACCAGCGCCGCCTTTTGCGGAATCGCCGGCGGATGGCCTTCCTCGCCATAGGCGATCGGATAGGGGGTCACCAGTTCCCACTGGTCGCCTTCCTTCATCTTGGACAGCGCCTCGACCCAGCCGGAGATCAGCATGCCGGCGGCGAAGGTGCGCGGGCCACTGTCGGGATCGCCCGGGGTTTGCGGCGTGGTCTGGTCGAAGACGGTGCCGTCGATCAACTGGCCCTTGTAGAGGACCGTGACCTCGTCATTGGTCTTGAGCGGGGTCTTGCCGCTGCCCGCCTTGATGACGCGATACATCAGGCCGTCGGCGGTCTTGGTGACGCCGGGCAGCTTCTCGTAATCGGCCAGGAACTTGGCCGTGGATTCCTCGGAATTGGGATTGTAGCCCGGGCCGGGCACGCCGGGGCCGCTGGAGGCAGGGGTCGCGGCGGCCGCAGCCGTTTGCTCCGGGGCCCTGGTTTCGGATTTCTTGTTGCAGGCGGCCGGCAGCAGGGCGAGCAGGGCCAGGGCGGCGGCCAGGGCGGCACGGGGGGCAGGGCGCATGGGATTTCCTCGAATTGGCAGGGCCTTATAGCAGGGCGGGAGGCAGTCCCGGCAACCGCCACTATATTCTACCAATCCGACAGGGTATTTTGCCGCCATGATCTCCCAGAAAGCCCGCTACGCCCTGCGCGCCCTGCTCTACCTGGCCGCCCGTGGCGGGGAGGAGCCGGTCCAGATCGCCGAGATTGCCGAGGCCGAGAACCTGCCGCGCAAGTTCCTGGAGCAGATCCTGGCCGAGCTGAAAAAGCCCGGCATTGTCCGCAGCCAGTGCGGCCGCTCCGGCGGCTATTGCCTGGGCCGGCCGGCCAAGGACATCAGCTTTGCCGATGTGCTGCGGGTCACCGACGGGCCCCTGGCGCTCAGCCCCTGCGTCAGCGTCATGGCCTACCGCAAATGCGACGACTGCTTCGAGGAATCCATCTGCGCCATCCGCAAGGCCCTGCTGGCGGCCCGGGACGCCACCGCGGAAATCCTGGAATCCCGTTCCCTGGCCAGCGCCGCGGCGCAACTAAAGCGCTCTGGCGCCATTTAATACGCTGAGTTGCAAAGGGTTTTTCTGCCTTGCCGCAGCGCCGCCAAATCCCTATTGACTCGATAGAGATTTATCGGATTAATGGCCCGGCCGGTGACAAGCCGGCGGCAACCGGGCGGGATCTCACATGCACAGACATCTGCGGACCATTCTCCAGGCGGGCGCCGCCCTTTGCTTCCTCGCCGCGCCGGCGCTGGCGCAGTTCCTGCCACCGCAGTCCGACGCGCGCTTCAACCTGCTGGAGCAGCAGCTGCGCGACGTGCAGGCCGAGGTGGCGAATTTGAAGAAGCTCGCCGCCGATTCCGACAACAGCGCCGCCCTGGCCGATCTCAAGCGCGGCACCACCGCCCAGTACGCCGACATCAACAACCAGCTCGCCGCCCTGCCCAAGGTCGGCCTCGACAATGGCCGCCTGACCGTCGCCACCGCCGATGGCCGCTTCACCCTGGCGCTGCGCGCCCTGGTCCAGTTCGACACCGGCTATTTCGCGCAGGGAAAAAATCCTGCCGGCGTCGATCTCAACAGCGGCGAGAATTTCCGCCGCGCCCAGATCGGCCTGGTCGGCACCGCCTGGCGCGACTGGTCCTACAACTTCACTTATGATTTCGGCGGCAACGGCACCGAGAAGAACGGCTACATCTATTACGCCTATCTGCAGTATGACGGCTTCGGCCCGCTGCATATCCGCGGCGGCGCCATTACACCCTTCGCCGCGTTGGAAGACGCCACCGGGTCGGGCGACCTGCTTTTCCTGGAACGGCCGGGCGTTTCGGACATCGCCCGCAACATCGCCGGCGCCCCCGGACGCGAGGGGTTGGACGTCTTCCTGCAGGGGGACACCTATCTGGCGTCGGTTTCCTACACCGGCAAGAAGGCTACCGATGCCGGCACCTTCGATGCGCAAAGCGCGATCGTCGCCCGGGCCAGCTGGTTGCCGATTTCCACCATCGACGCCAAATGGCTGGTTGACGCCAACTATACGCGCGTCCTTCACCTGCCGGATGCCGCGGCCAACTCGAATGCCAACCTGTTCAGCTTTTCCAATGGTCCGGAACTGGCGATTGATGGCAGCAAGACCGTCAACACCGGCAATATCGACGCCAGGAATGTGACCGAGTTCGGCTTTGAAACCGCCGGCGCCTATGCCGGATTCTACGGCCAGGGCGGCTGGTTCAAATTCGATCTCGAGCGGCGGACCGCGGTGCCGAATCCCAGCTTCGACGGCTGGTATGCGGTGCTGACCTATTCCCTGACCGGCGAGGAGCATCCCTATGATCCTGCCACGGCCAGCTTCCGCAATCTGCGTCCGGCCAATCCGTTCGGTTCGGGCGGCTGGGGCGCCTGGGAGCTGAAGGCCCGCTACAGCGACATCGACCTGGACTTCAAGCCGCTGACCAGCGCTGCGAGCGGCGGCATCGCCGGCGGCAGGCAGGATGTCTGGACCCTGGGCGTGAACTGGTATCCCACCAATGGTCTGAAGTTCGCGCTGGACTACGACAATATCTCGGTCAACCACGTCAACGCGCCCGGCACGGACATCTCCTCCAATGCCATCGCGTTGCGCACCCAGCTTTCCCTCTGAACCGGAGCGAGATCGATGAAACGCATTCTTTCCCTTGTCGTCGCCGCAAGCCTGATCGCCGCCACCGCGGCCCAGGCCGCCGACGTCACGCTGCTGAATGTCAGCTATGACCCGACGCGCGAGCTGTACGACCATCTCGGCGCCGCCTTCGCCAAAAGCTGGACCGCCGACAAGGTTACGGTGCGCACCAGCAATGGCGGCTCCGGCTCCCAGGCCCGCGCCGTGATTGACGGCCAGCAGGCCGATGTCGTCACCCTGGCGCTGGCCGCCGACATCGACGCCATCGCCAGGAACGCCAGGCTGCTGCCCGCCGACTGGCAGAAGCGGCTGCCCAACAATTCCACGCCCTACACCTCGACCATCGTGTTCCTGGTGCGCAAAGGCAATCCCTGGAAGATCAGGGACTGGAACGACCTGGTGAAGACCGGCATCGCCGTGGTCACGCCCAATCCCAAGACCAGCGGCGGCGCCCGCTGGGCCTATCTGGCGGCCTGGGCCTATGCCGCCAAGCAGCCGGGCGGCAATGACGCCAGGGCGAAGGATTTCGTCGCCAGCCTCTACAAGCATGTCCCGGTGCTGGATACCGGCGCCCGCGCCTCCACCGTCACCTTCACCAAGCGCGGCATCGGCGACGTGCTGCTCTCCTGGGAAAACGAGGCCCAGCTGGCGCTGAAGGAATCGCCCGGCCAGTACGAGATCGTCTATCCCAGCCGCTCCATCCTGGCCGAGCCGCCGGTGGCGCTGGTGGACAGGAATGTCGACCGCCACAAGACCCGCGCCGTGGCCGAGGCCTTCCTGAAATTCCTCTACACCCCGCAAGCGCAGGAGATCGAAGCCAGGGATTTCTATCGCCCGCGCGATCCTGCGATCCTGGCCAAATACCGCAGCCAGTTCCCCAATATCCCGCTTGCCACGGTGGATGGCGATTTCGGCGGCTGGGAGAAGGCGCAAGTCACCCACTTCGCCGATGGCGGCGTCTTCGACCAGATCTACGGCAAGTAATCGAAGTTCCTTCTCACGCGTTTCCTTCCCCAACCAACTCCCGGGGCCGGTCTGCCGGCTCCGGATTTTCCTTGAAAACCAGATGAGCGCCATCGGCCTGCCCCTGTCGTTACGCCGCCGCCGCACCCTGCCGGGCTTCTCCCTGTCGCTGGGCTTCACCCTTTTCTACCTGGTCAGCCTGGTGCTGGTGCCGCTGCTGGCGCTGCTGCTGCGGCCCTGGTCGCTGGGGCCGGCGGGCTTCTGGGAGGAAGTCACCGCCCCGCGCGTGCTGCATTCCCTGCAGCTTTCCTTCGGCTCGGCCATGGCCGCGGCGGCGATCGATTCCGTCTTCGGCCTGATCATCGCCTGGGTGCTGGTGCGCTACCGCTTTTTCGGCAAGAGCCTGCTGGACGCGCTGATCGACCTGCCTTTCGCCCTTCCGACGGCAGTGGCGGGCATCGCGCTGTCCACGCTCTACGCCCCCAATGGCTGGATCGGCGCCCCCCTCGCGGCGCATGGCATCAGGATCGCCTACACGCCCTGGGGCGTGCTGGTGGCGATGACCTTCATCGCCCTGCCGTTTTCGGTCCGCACCGTCCAGCCGGTGCTGGCCGAGCTGGGCAGGGAATCCGAGGAAGCCGCCGCCACCCTGGGCGCCACAAGGCTGCAGATCATCTTCCGGGTCGCCCTGCCGATGCTGCTGCCCGCCATCCTCACCGGCCTGGCGCTGGCCTTCGCCCGCGCCGTGGGGGAATACGGCTCGGTCATCTTCATCGCCGGCAACATGCCCAACATCTCCCAGATCGCGCCGCTGATGATCGTGATCAAGCTGGAGGGCTATGACTATGCCGGCGCCGCCGCCATCGGCGTGGTGATGCTGGCGGCGTCCTTCGTCATCCTGCTGGCTCTGAACGCGCTGCAGGGCTGGGCTGCGAAGAGGCGGTGATGGCGAAGCGTTTTTCCAGGCCCACCGAGGATCCGCTGCCGCTCAGGCTGCTGCTGCTGGGGATCACCTTCGGCTTTGTCGGCCTTTTCCTGGTGCTGCCGCTGGCGGTGGTGTTCCAGGAAGCGGCCGCCAAGGGCCTGGGCCCTGCGCTGGCGGCCATCGCCAGTCCCGATGGCCGCGCCTCCATCCGCCTGTCGCTGATCGCCGCGGCCATCGCCGTGCCGCTCAACACCGTGTTCGGCATCGCCGCCGCCTGGTGCGTCGCCAAGTTCGATTTTCCGGGCAAGACCTTCCTGGTGTCGCTGATCGACCTGCCTTTCTCGGTCTCGCCGGTGGTGGCGGGGCTGGTCTATGTCCTGATCTTCGGGGCGCAGGGCTGGTTCGGGCCTTATCTGCTGGACCATGACGTCCATATCCTCTTCGCCCTGCCGGGCATCGTGCTGGCCACCATCTTCGTCACCTTTCCCTTCGTGGCGCGCGAGCTGATCCCGCTGATGCTGGACCAGGGCCGCGACGAGGAAGAGGCGGCGGCGACACTGGGGGCGTCCGGCTTCAAGACTTTCCTGTTCGTGACCCTGCCCAACATCAAATGGGGCCTGCTCTATGGCGTGCTGCTCTGCAATGCCCGCGCCCTGGGCGAGTTCGGCGCCGTTTCGGTGGTGAGCGGCAAGATCCGCGGCGAGACCGTCACCATGCCTCTGCAGGTGCAGCTGCTCTACGAGAATTACGACTATGTCGGGGCCTTCTCCATCGCCGCCATCCTGGCGCTGCTGGGGCTGCTGACCCTTGCCGTCAAGACTGTGCTGGAATGGCGCTATGCGGACGAGTTGGCCGCATCGCACCGGCATTAGGAGCAGGCGCGCAGGCGAGAGCCGGAGCGCCCAAAGGAAAAAGCCATGTCCCTGGTCATCGACTCCGTCTGCAAGAAGTTCCAGCGCTTCCCGGCGCTGAACGGCGCCAGCCTGACCGCGCCGCAGGGCGCCTTTGTCGCGCTGCTGGGGCCGTCGGGCTCGGGCAAGACCACCCTGCTGCGGATTCTGGGCGGGCTGGAGCAGGCCGACAGCGGCCATGTCCGCTTCGCCGACCTCAACTGGCTGGACATGCCGGCGCGCCAGCGCAAGGCCGGCTTTGTCTTCCAGCAATATGCCCTGTTCCGCCACATGACGGTGGCCAAGAACATCGCTTTCGGGCTGGACGTGCGGCCGCGCCAGGAACGCCCGCCCGCGGCCGAGATCAGGCGCCGGGTCGAGGAGCTGCTGGAGCTGGTGCAGCTGCAGGACCTGGGCAAGCGCTATCCCAGCCAGCTTTCGGGCGGCCAGCGCCAGCGTGTGGCGCTGGCGCGGGCGCTTGCGATCGAGCCGCGCATGCTGCTGCTGGACGAGCCGTTCGGCGCGCTGGATGCCAAGGTGCGCAAGCAATTGCGCGTCTGGCTGCGCCATATCCATGACAAGGCCGGCGTCACCTCGGTCTTCGTCACCCATGACCAGGAAGAAGCCTTCGCCATGGCCGACCTGGTGGCGGTGATGAACAAGGGCCGCATCGAGCAGGTGGGCACGCCCCAGGATATCCGCCGCGATCCGCGCACGGCCTTTGTCTCGGAGTTTCTGAGCGTCTGACGCCGCCCTCGCGGCCGCCAGGCCGGCGCCACCCCCCGCGAATGACCGCTTTTGACCCAAAGCGGACATTCCACTTCCGGCATGCTGGGCGCTGCTGCTAGGATTGGTTCCAGTCATGGCGCAACTTCCTAAACGCTCCGCTCAAGGCGTCGTCGTCGTAGACGGCGTGAGGCTTCATTGGGCCGTTCAAAGAGAACCGCAGTGGTGCACTGCGGATGGATGGAAGGGACTTACGATTGCCGTCCGCTTAGAAAGCGGCAAAGGGCGCGAACTAATTTTGGAGTACCCGTTTCCGCAGAAGGGTAGACGGCTCCGAATTGATGGGAAAACGTACCTCGTCGCGCCCAATCCGCCAGTGCGGCCTTCGATTTCCA
>CAZNGO010000048.1:0-144725 GCA_964572805.1 uncultured Rhizobium sp.
CATCACCAAACTATCCAGCGCACGGACCAGTGCCCCCTCATCCAGAGCACCCTTCAGACGCACACTCAGTGGAATATGATAAGCTTCGCTGACACCCTCTAGCTGCGACAAAAACCACAAACGCTGCTGCGCAAACGACGAGGGCCAAGCGATACCAGCCGCCCTGGCGCGCGCAATAATCTTCGAGCGCCTATGATGCCGCGACCTCTTTAAAGAGGAAGGAAATAAAAGCCCGTCTTGCATAACTACGAGACCCGCCACCCCATGCTCCAACAGCATAATATACTATGCTGGCACCCCTATCCTCTGCTAGGTTTAAGGCCGGCCCAGTTGGTATTTGCCTGAGATATTTAATTAGGTCTTGCTTTGAAGGCGGATTACACAATAATGCCCCTTATCAACCGCTAGAGAGGGATAGTATATAGTAGCCGCGTCGGCCCTCGGCCTGTAAAGTTCTAAGATCTAGATTTATGACGCAGCGGTTGCGCATTCGCTCTGTCCTGCGAGAAACGTTTCCAATATGCAGACGCCGGCATCGCCGCGATACTCGCAGGGCTGTGTTATACTCCATTTCTTAGGTAATTAGCTTCCATGGCGCTCAGCGTGAGGAATCCAGGCATGGCATCGCACCAGGCCGACGAAATCCTCAAAGCAAGCGTGCGCCCCGGCACTGCGCACCGAATGCTGCAGTTCGCCACGGCCTATGGCGGCGGGCTGTCCCTCTTCGGGATTGTGGTGATTATGAGCGCCCTCGTCGGCAACATCAACCCACTACTGTACAAACGTATCATTGATGACGCGGTTACGGCCCACGACCGTACGCTGGTGATAAAACTAACATTACTAATGGCATTTTTCGTGCTGTTGGACGCGATGCTGGGTTTGGTTCAATCCTATCTCTCTGCGCTCATCGCCCGGGATATCCTGTTCAAGCTACGCATCAAACTTTACGACCACATCCAGCGCATGCCGTTGGCCTTCTTCATGCGGGCACAGACGGGAGCGCTGGTGAGCCGGCTAAACGACGATGTCTCTGGCGCGCAAAGCGCCTTTACTGATCTCCTTTCCGCAATGTTGGGCAGCTTCATCAACGTGGTAGTGGTTGTGGGTTTGATGCTCACTTTGTCTTGGCAGATCACCCTGGCATCGCTGCTTCTGCTTCCTATCTTAATTCAACCGGCGCGACGCATGGGCCGCGTCCTACAGCGAATGGTGCGAGAAAGTTATGATATAAATTCTGCAGTCAACGCTATGCTAACTGAACGTTTCGGCGTTGCGGGCGCGCAACTGGCAAAGCTTTTTTGGCAGCCCGAGCTCGACTCTCGGCGCTTCGCCGAGAAGGCGCAGGCGGTGGGCAAGCTATCGATAAAGCGCGCCGTCTATGGCCGTGCATTTTTCACCGCTTTGTCCCTCACGACAAGCGGTGCGGTTGTATTCACTCTGGGCTTTGGCGGGCTGCTGACAATCGACGGAAAGTTGCAGGTCGGAAGCCTGATTGCATTGGTCTCCTATCTTCAGCGCCTGATCGGCCCCGTGACCGATCTTTCTAACATTCAGATAACGGTAATGACTGCCTTGGTCAGCTTTGACCGAGTCTTTGAAATGATGGACTTAAAGTCTACCATCGCGGAAAAGCGAGGTGCGAAGTCGATCCCACCAGGTCATGCTGATATTCGCTTTACCCACGTCTCTTTCCGCTATCCCAGCCCGGCAGAAGTGTCGCTAGCGTCACTGGCGCCGACGATTGTCCCGCCTTCCCACCACAGAGAGCGCCTTGTATTGCAGAATATCACCTTCGCTGTTCCCTCAGGCACTATGACTGCACTCGTCGGACCATCAGGAGCAGGCAAAACAACCATTACTCAGCTTTTGGCGCGCCTTTACGATGCAAATAGCGGTAGCGTCAGCATTAACGGAATCGATGTGCGCGACGCCAAGCTGTCTTCCATTGCCGCTCGCGTAGGCATGGTAACGCAGGATCCGCACTTCTTTAACGACACCGTCCGGGCCAATCTCCTCTATGCTCAACCAGCAGCGAGCGACGACGAGCTCTGGACTGCGCTGGAAGCAGCGCAGATCGCCACGATGGTCCGATCTCTAGCACAGGGACTGGACACGCTGGTGGGTGAACGCGGCTATCGCTTTTCTGGCGGCGAGAAGCAGCGCTTGTCCATTGCCCGCCTGCTGCTAAAGGCGCCGGACATAGCCATATTGGACGAGGCAACTGCGCACCTAGATTCGGAAAGCGAAGCCGCCATTCAGCGGGCTTTTGAGACAGCGCGAAAGAATCGCACCGCCATCGTCATCGCACATCGGCTTTCCACGGTGCGCCGGGCGGATCAAATTCTCGTACTGGAGGGGGGGCGCATTGTCCAGCGCGGCACCCACGAGGAATTGCTAGCGGCAGGCGGCCTTTACGCTCATCTCTATCGCACCCAGTTCGATCTGGAGGAAGCTGGCGAGCGCAAGGGGGCTGGTGAAAAAATCCAGTCCAGGCCTTAGCGCACCTTCCAACTGCTGCGGACTAATCCAGTCGAATTAACCTTTGACTTTTTAACGGACAACCGCCACAGAACAGGCACTTACAAATTTGCTCCTCTTTCATGACGCAGTCTTGGCAGCAGACAGGTCCCTTAGTAGCTGAAACACTTCTGCTAATGCCTCCCTCTCCTCAGAAGTCGTATCGGGGTGCCAGACTGGAAGGATTAAATGGATTCGGTCACGAGCGCTTTTATTCCAAGCTTCGTGGACAAAACTTGGATCAAATAAGTAGCTCTCTCCCTCCTCAAAAACAATTTCGTTCCCTCCGACCCTCAGCCCGCAATCAGGTGGGGTAACCACACTCTGATGAAAGTGAATGAACACATTCGTTCTATCATTATGCGGCTTAATATGCCCTCCGGGCTCGAGGATCGAAAAGGAAATACCAGCAACAGGATATAAAATGGGCCCGCAATCATTAATATAGTTAGCTGTTTGTGGAAAATGCGGGGCCACGCCCACATCCTCCATTCCAACCCTATTTAAGAAAACAACGCGCCATTGTTCGCCCCCGAGCTTCCCGTAGCCCCCATGGCATTCAGGCCTCCCAATGAGCTCCAAGTAATTTAGTATTTCGCGCCTTATTTCGGAATGACGCTCCATGAACCGGTTACGAGCATGCCAAAGGTCAGGATATTTCTCCAACGAAAAGAGCATGTTCTCAGAAAGATCAGGCAATATGTACATCGCCTGCGCTTGCAACGGATTCCGACGCCCTCGATCCTTGGGGGTTTCGGCCAACATTCCCTTTATTCGCGCCATCGATGCTGGCCCGTATTTGCGCTCAAATCTCGAAAGTATTTCGCCAAACATGCACTGCCGCTCTGCTCTATATTTCCCGAATTGCCATCAACGTGGAAAAATCCCTTATATGCACGATTCATACAATAAACTACATAAAGCGAAAGAGTCCGAACAGATTGGCTCGAGCGGCGGTACTTTGAGCCTGGTTGTGCTTAGCGAGGAGCGCCTTACCGTCCAGACGGCGAACGGCATTACCTAATTCGTCGAGGCCTTGCTGTAAAGCGTCGATTAACTGCGGTTCCGAAAGGTAACGCAAATCCTTCCTCCATTTAGGGTTCGACAGAGCGATGTAACGCACCATCGTGAGCAGAACGTGTTGAAGTCCAAAGGGAGAAAAGGTCAGGGTGTAGTGAAGCGAGGCCTTATCCGTCGTATGCGGCTGATGCCAGGTCCCCGGGGGAAGATAAAGCACATCTCCGACATTCAGCGTCGTCTCGATCATTTCACAATTGCTGGGGGGTACCACTTCAATGCCACTACTCTTTATATGCGCGACGCTTTTCAGACTAGATTCATCAAGGTTCATCGGCGGATAGGAGCAGGCAGGCGTGGCGGAGTACTTCCAATGCTTGGCGCCAGACACTTGACAGAAAAACACATTTTGGCAGTCATAATGCATCGTGCTACCGGAGTGAGGAGGTGTGACATAGCAAGTCATGTACACGTCGCTACCAATCGCCAGCTCCGTTTTGATCGAGTCAACGAATGCCGACAGCTCCGAGTGACGGGCGTGAACCGGTCCGAAGCAAAGTGATGATCCGGCGTTAAATAACGCTTCCATCATTTCTTTCGGTACCGGACCGATACTATGGGGCTTCCCATCGATTCCAAGGATTGTGGCATCTGGACGTGCCGAAATGCCGTTCCACCGCCCGGAAGAGAAAGTCCCGGTAAAAAGCTGAGGGAATTGCTCAAGATTGGGAAACGCGTTGAAACGAGTGCGACTCGCGTTCGGCGCCTGCAGAAAAACTGGTTTTTGCTGCCAATAATCGGAAAGGAACACCGCACGAGTGAGCGGCATCAGCAGATTGTCGAATGAACCCAAATTTCAAGACCCCACAGATAGAACGCGGCGCATATGTGTCCATATCAAAAGAAAGGGCTCGAACGCACAGAGCCTAGCCATTCTGCGGTCAAGCCACACCACGAACAAGAGCTTTCGATGGCGTTTTAAAAGAAACTTGTTCATGTTGCGGTAGCCCGCATTCCAATTTGGAAAAACTATAATAATGAGGGTTTTTCCAAGATAAAGGTTGTTATTTACTGTTATATCTGTGCATCGGTATATAGGGTCCGATCGTCCCAACCGACCGGGCTGAGCCGTTATGTGCTCAACGTGTAGCGTTGGCAGTTGCTATGACGCGGAGTTTTAGGTGCCGTAACCTATTGTTATTACCTTGATTGTATTTCGGTTTTTTGCGTCGTAACATTGCCTGATGTCACGTGCGATGGACACACCGGTCATTCCGGCCTGGTGGCGCCGCTATGCGGTGCGCCTGCTTTTGGTAGCGGGCGTGCTTGGCCTTTTTATGTTGGCTACTCTCTGGGGCCGGGGTCTAGCCGAACGCAGTTTGACGGTAGCGCGTACGAATGTGAGTTTGGCGACCGTCGATCGCGGTGTCTTTCATGATTTTGTACCACTACACGGAACCGTCGAGCCCAAGGATACAATTTATCTCGACGCGCTTGCAGGGGGGCAAGTGGCGACAATCTTGGCGCAGGAGGGTGATTGGGTAACGAAAGGCCAAAAACTGGTTGTCTTTCGCAATTCCCAACTTCAGCTCGATGTCCTCAACGGCGAAGGCAGGTTGGTGGAATCTCTTACCGAGGTCCAAGCGCAGCTAACGCAGCTGGAAAATACTCGTATCACAAACGAAACGGCTCTGGAAAACATCAAATTCAACCTCGCTAGCCTTGAACACACGATGGCCCGCTATGAGCGTTTACACGAGCAAGGTGGGGTGTCGGAATTGCAAATGGAGCAGACGCGCGACCAGTTGGAGCATTACAAAGCATTGTTACCCCTTCAGCAGGAGACCAATCGCCAGCAGGAAGCCTCACGCCGCGCTCAGTTACCCGGATTACAGACTTTCGAGAAGAGTCTGCAGCAAAGCCTGGAGACAACGCGCCACGAACTGGATGACCTAACGGTGGTCGCGCCAGTCTCGGGCCATATCACCGCGCTTGATCTCAAAATCGGTGAGAATCGCAATCGCGGGGAACGGCTCGCCGAGATAGCGCCGGACACAGGGTTCAAAATCTCAGCGGGCGTCGACGAATATTACCTGGGGCGCATCACGCAGGGTCAACTGGCCAGCATCACTTTAAGTGGCTCGCGATATAGCCTGCGTGTCGCTCGCGTTTATCCAGCGGTGAAAAACGGGGTATTCACAGTTGATCTCGCATTCGACGGACCCATGCCCACTGATCTTTCTCCGGGAGCCACGGCGGATGGCAAACTATCCCTTGGCAGTGACCGCCCCGGCCTGGTGGTGCCCGCAGGTGCGTTCTTGGAGGCCTCCGGCGGCGCCTATATCTTTGTGGTTGACGCTGATGGCAAGAGCGCTCATCGGCGCCGCGTTAAGCTTGGCCGGCGCAATGGGGAGCAAGTGGAGGTGCTAGGGGGCCTGGTAGTGGGAGAGCGCGTAATTATTTCCGATTATTCCACTTACGATCGGATAGACCGCATTGATCTTAATTGACCAAGGGGAAAATCAATGTTGAAGCTGCAGAATTTAGATAAGGCTTATCGCACCAGTGAAGTCGAAACCCGTGCCCTAAAAAATATTTCCTTGGAAATTTCAGCGGGCGAGTTCGTTGCCGTGATGGGACCTTCGGGCTGCGGCAAGTCGACCCTTCTCAATGTTTTAGGCTTACTCGACAAGCCTAGCGCTGGTTCCTATCGATTGTTAGGCGAGGAAGTAGCAATGAAGTCCGAAGCTGAACTAACCCGTCTACGGCGAGACCACGTCGGGTTTGTCTTCCAGAGTTTCAATTTAATCGACGAGCTAACAGTTGAGGAGAATGTAGAAGTAGCCTTGCTTTACCGCAGGGATGCCAGGAATAAAAAGAAGCGCATTGCCGAAGCGCTTGCGCGGGTAGGCGTCGATGATCGTGCGCGCCATCGTCCAAAGCAGCTTTCCGGCGGGCAGCAGCAGCGCGTCGCCATAGCCCGCGCGTTGGTCTCGGACCCCAAGCTGATCCTAGCCGATGAGCCTACAGGCAATCTGGACACGGAAAACGGTGCAGCAGTCATGGATCTGCTCAAGGGGGTCCGCAATGACGGCACCACCATTATTATGGT
This sequence comes from uncultured Rhizobium sp., assembly GCA_964572805.1. GTDB lineage: Bacteria > Pseudomonadota > Alphaproteobacteria > Micropepsales > Micropepsaceae > Rhizomicrobium. The sequence goes on from CAZNGO010000048.1 coordinate 6,650, forward strand.
GACCCATTCGCCAGTTCACGCGGCCCAAGCGCAGCGCACCATTAAAATGCTCGACGGCCAGATTATGAGTCAGACGGAGCTTTAAAGCGGCGATTACCCTCAGCTATGCTAACTCAACGTGGTTATCCATTCGGCATAGTGGCCACCTAGACGGCGCATGTGGCGAGCGAGTGATGCAGCTAAGCCCAACGCAACACAAATTACTCATTGTTCGACCTGTAGCTCGTAAAGCCGGTTTAGCCAATTCGCCTTTTGCCTTTCTCGCGGCAGCGAGGCAATTGCCGCCTGGAGGGACTTACGTTCCAATTCGGCATAGCCGAGCTGGGAGTAGCATTTGATCAGCAAGTCGAAACAGACTGCTTTATCGCCGTCGGATAAAGACTCCTGCAGCGATGTCAAACAGTCCTTCACAGTCTCAGAGCAGGCATCCCTAAGCAATTCGAGCCTCGCGCTCACTTCGGTTTTCAAGGGAGGGGACCGCTGGAATCGAAAGAAATCGACCAATAAAATGCTTAATTCTCCGCCGGCGTACACAGTGTGCCACCAATGGGGCGGGATGTAGATCGCCTCGCCAGGCCTAAGCATTGCGTCAAACATCAATTCTTGAGCGGTTTTTAGCTCGTCCTCCCTCCAAGAACGCCGAGCAAAATTCGCCAATGGCCCTAGGGCTGGAAGCGGATCTAATTTCGAGGTTTCGCTCGGAGGGATTAATACAAATCGTCGTTCGCCTACGATCTGATGCGAGACTGCCTCATCATAGGAATGGTAGTGCAGCGGAGCTATGGAATTTGCGCTCAACATTATTTTTAGTTTGTTCGCGCTCCCTGGACTATACCTTATTATTCCCACATCTCCGACGATTTCTGGCAAGACTCTGCCCAGGGGTTGCTCGGAGAGGTAAGGGTCAAACCCTTTCGAACGCGCCAAGCGCGCGAGGAAATCTTTTAGTTTTGTTTCGCTGCTTTGAACCTCACTCCCCCGCCGGCCGGGGTCAATACTTCGAAGGGGTACAACCCTCTGTCCGCAAACATCATTGAGATAGTCAAATGTCCATTTAAACTTGGCGGGCCAATCTTTAGCGGCATCCTCGAGAACCACCGGCTCCCCACGTCGGAGATACCGCTCTTCGAAAGCTGAAGCCGACAGCCGAGAAACGCGAGGTATCTGCCGTAAAGTCATGAGGGGTTTCCGGACGGGAGACATCGGCCCGATTATTGAATCATACAATAATATCCCCTCCTGAAAACGTCCAATCGTAGAAGCTTCAGATCCAATCCGTTGGCCTCTGTCAAAGATTTGGACTAGCCATCGCAGGCTGTTACTAAAGTCCGAAGCAGAGATATTAAATTTTTGACGGGCGCAAAACCGGCAGAATAATTTCCTAGCCGCCCTCCTGTTAGGGCGGCGGGGGCCACTTAGGATAAGTCGAGAATGTGTCTCGCCCGTCCCGCTGTTACAAGATGCAGCCTAGCGGGTAACCCTTGTTGAAATGGCACTCTCAAAAGGGGACCGTCGAGCGGTGACCAGTTGAGTTCCTAGTATGCCTGATCTGAAGGGCAACGTTAAAATAGTGCATCACGACATATCCACCGATTACAATCGCGCTGCTCGGCGATATACGTTTGCGATACCCGAAATTGGTGGAAGGAACCGGACAAAGTTTGTTATGCGCGAAGCCATCTATCCTTGGTTTTCTTGTAAAGCCCTTCCTGCCTGCCGCGCTCAAGTGCCAGGCGCACTACTTGGTAGGATAGAGACCTTTCCAGATCGGTTCGCGCCTCGCCCATAATTTCCCGAATGGTCCTGGGCTCAGAGCTAACTATCCGGTTTACAAATTTAGTTGCGGCACCTTTTGGTGCTCGCTTTGGGATATTGCTCAAAGCAGGCTTTGCCTTGTGCTTCTGCGCGATAGCGGCAAGGCGTTCAAACATCTCCCGGCTGCCTCGCTCATATTCAAGTTCGCAAATTTCGGTAATATGATTGGCCAATACTTCAATCCTTTCAGCCAACGACCCTTTCTTCAATGCCGCACTCATAGTTCACACAATCTCCCAATGTATACGGGCCCCTTAAAGGTATAATCGGCGTGCTGTCAAGAACGTTCCAGAAAGTTGTCTCTAGGTGGAAATCCGCGTTATTGCCCTGCGTTCTGCAAGCCCATCTTTGGCCACAACCTCTAGTTTGCAGCTTAATTGGTTATCAAAGACCGCCTTTTAATGGGGCACGGGAATATCCAACAAAATAATGGGTGACCAACTGAAAAAGGCCGCTAATCAATTCGCAGGCGGGCGCTACCCAATGTGGTAAACGCCCCCAAAGCGCGGGCCGCCAAGAGGGTTTGCAGTTGCGGTCGTGTCATCAGGGCGAGCCAGGATGTGGCACCTTATACACTTATCAACCGGCTTCTGACGGCCCGCGATGAAGTAACGGCCGGCAGTGCCATAGCGTCGACTCGCTAGAGCATCGCCAGGGGCCGTCCCGACTAGCGATTGGAGAATTTTGCCGCCTCGCTTCGCCATATGGAAGGCCGCGCCTTCACGCCCGGAGGCATTAGCTATGCCCTGCGAGCCGAAGAGGACGAAGGGGATATTTGCGATCGCATTTGGAGTTGCCATCCAAAAAGAAGTAGGCCAGCTAATGTCTGCTGCGGCCCATGAAACGAAACGGGCCATCGTAAGCCTGTTAGAGCCGTATTGGAGAGGCCATGCCGATAACAGATAGGAGATGCTTAGGGCGGAATGGCAAACGTCGAAAAGGCCGTCAGGCTCGAGCCATATCCGCCGTGACTCACGACCCGCCATGACCCGTGGGCGCATCGATCAGATTTTTATTTATACAAAAGTTTCTGTGTTAATGCAAGAAACACAGGAAATTATAATGATAACATAGACTTGTATGTTCGGTGGGACGCCACAAAAGTTGCGAGTTTTCGCGCTTCCGGCGGAAATCTGCTAAGTGTATGATTTATCTTGACTTTTAACGTTAAAGTGCTTAAATAAGCGCGTCGGATGACCCGACGCCAATTCACAGCGACCAGTAATGCCCATGCCAAGGTAAAGGCTGGCGTCGCCCGTTTGGGCGGCCCGAATGGCCGCCGACGTTCTAACCTTTCTCCATACTCTCAGAGGCTCACTCCCGCTGAGGTCGCCCAAATCTGGTTCCGGCGTGGCGCTCAGTTCGCAAACCAAATCTGGAAGACCTACCCTGACTTCCCCGAGCCCGGTCCGGATGGGCTTTTAAGCCTATCGCGAATTAGAGAGTGGTTTGACCGCTTTGAGGGCCGAAAGCAGCCTTTTTCTTCCGCCACTGAAGAGGAGGAAGAAATCATGAGGCTCATTCATGCTTGAGAGGAGCAGACACCTACGAAAGCTGCGAGGGCGCTTTTACTGGCAGCCTTCAAAAACCATCTCCGATCTGGGGATGGTCGGAGAGCCACTAGGCACTGACAAAGATTGGGCGACAAACCGCGCCAAGGAACTCAATAAGTTGGCGGATGAACTCCGCACTGCCAGTGCCAAAGGTTCAAATAGCGATAGACCCGGTAGTGTCTCCCGCCTATTTTTGGAATACCGCGCTTCCGATGAATTCAAAGAGCTTAAGCCGCGAACGCAAGCCGACTACCTCTACGAGATGGACAAGGTCGAAGCTGTGCTCGGTCCCGGTATGGTTCGTGCCCTGACACCCAAACCGTTGAAGGACTACTATCGGCGACTGGTAAGGGAGAAAAGCGTTACCGTGGGATATCACCGGCTTAGCGTTCTTCGAACTATCCTGAGTTGGGCAGTTTCAGAAGACTGGATTAAGCACAACCCTGCCCTCGAAATTCGCGTCAAAACACCCAAGAAACGCAGCGTTATATGGGCTCCGGAGCACAAGGCTATCTATTTGGCAAAAGCTGCTGAACTCGGGTGGCACTCTATCGTCGCCATGATCTACGTCTTTGACAGCATAGGGCAGTCGCCCGTTGATGTCAGGACATTGTTGAGGGGAGCATACGACGGCAGTCGAATTGACGTCTCCCGTCAAAAGACGGGAGTTAAGGGCGCTCCAATTCCGCTTTTCCCGGATGCTATTGAAGCTCTGAACGCCTATCTTGCTACCCAGCCCACAAAGCTCCCTACGGCCCCCCTCTTCGTCCATGAGGGAACGGGCGAGATGTGGCATGAGAGCACCCTGCAACATACTCATGCCAAGATAAGGAAGGCTGCCGGGATTCCCAAGGAGCTTCAGCTTCAAGACTTCCGGACGAGCGTGCAGACCGAAGGCGGGGCGGCAGGCGGTACCGTCGATGAACTCAAGGGCCTCGCCCGGCACCTTAGCAGGGCCGCTGGCGAGCATTACGTTCATCCCGATTCACGATTTGTCGATTCCATCCAAGGAAAGCGACTCGCCCTTAGGACTGCTCAAAACATGCCTGTTGGATAGCTTAGTCGTAATGTTGGAATTAGCCCGGTTTTGTGCGCCCAAATTGGCCCTAAGCGGTTTTGTAAACCGAAGGTCGGGAGTTCAATCCTCTCATCCGGCACCATCAAATCCCATCGATTCGCGATGGGATTTGATGCCAAGCCCGCCCGCGCTTCAGCGGTTTGAGGGCGGGCGCGGCAGTGCCGCAACCGGAATAAATGCAAGCGGCGTCCAGCCACGCAGCAGTCGTCCTCGGGTTCAAACCAAACACCGCGCCGCACTGGGCCCGGATTTCCTCCATCTGGAAGGGATCGCCGGCAGCGTCATGGGCAAGCCCAGCAGGAATATCGGCGCCCGCCAGCCATCGCGCTTCGCATTCCGGCGTGCGCGTATCTTTTCCATCATCGTCGTCACTACAGCGCCATCGCGCCGGACGCCATCTAGCCCGGCTTTTTCATCGTTCCCGTGCTGTTGGTGAGGCTGAGTGCGTACCCAGTTGCTCAGAAGGATTCCGTTAAGGTCGGAAACATTACCACTTAGTAATGTGGTTGGTGGAGTTGCGATTGGCAACATCCAAACCACCCGTCTTGCTTGTGCAAGAAAATGGCGCGGTTCAATGGTCGCAGTACGGGCGGTGGTCCAAGGTCCTATAACGCAAGTGATTGCCGGGAGAAGTCATGCTGAGCAGGGCGCCACATGTCGCGCGCGAGCATCGCGATTGCCCCGGCTGCGGGACTAGGCCGCCGCAGCAGACTCTCGCCTATTCCCATCCCGACTGGCCGATGAAAAGCTGCCCTGGCTGCGGCCTGGTCTATCTGGAATGGGTGCCGGCGCAGGACAGCCTGGTCGATGACATTGCCTTCATCGACCAGCACGCCCGCTATTGGGATAACCGGCTCAGGGAACAGCCCGTCCTGGCCCGGCTGGACAGGCTGACCTATTGGCGGCTTGGGCTGCTGGGCGATCCGACTCCGGCCGGCGGTCTCAAGGCCTGGGCCAGGCCCGGTCCGGTGCTGGATGTCGGCTGCGGCACCGGCAAGCATTTCGCCGCGCTGCCGCCCGGCTTCGTGCCGTATGGCATCGAGATCGGCCGCCGCGCCTCCGCCGCAGCTTCCACAATCTTCGAACCGCGCGGCGGCAAGGTGATCCAGGCTTCGGGCTGCGAGGGGCTGGCGCAATTGCCGGAAGATTTCTTCACCGGCGTCAGCCTGTGGGGCTATCTGGAGCATGAATCACGCCCGCGCCAGGCGCTGGAAGGCGTGCGGCGCGTCCTGAAAAAGGATGGCGTGGTGCTGGTGAAAGTGCCCGACTATGGCTGCTGGAACCGCAGCATCCTGGGCAGGCGCTGGACCGGCTTCTGGCATCCCGACCACACCCAGTATTTCACACACAGGACAATGGCGAAGCTGGCGGCGGATTGCGGCTTTCAGGCCAGCTTTCGTCTTTATGGGCGTATCCCGTTCAACGATTATCTCTACGCGATCCTGCGTCCAACCTAGGTGCGTTACCGTTCCAATATATCGTTCGGCAGGCGATTGGTCTTGGGACCCGTCGCCGGGAAATGTTTCGCCAGCGCATCGCCGCAGAGATCGACGGCGCGGACAAAGCCGTCGGCCGGCTTGCCGGTTTTCATGCCGTCGCTCACCGCCGCCACCGCCTGGTCCCACAACTCCTGCCCCACCGCCGCATGGATGGCCTTGTGCGCCACCAGCTCGACGCGGCGGTCGGCCAGCGAGGCGAAGATCAGGATATGCGGCACGCCATGCTCCAGCCGGTAGCCGGAGGCGGCGAAATGATGCCGCGCCACCATGCGGACACGATGGCGCTTGAGCACGCCGGGCGTGACTACCCGGCGGATCGCCGGCAGGCTGCCGATCAGCGCCACCACCACGAAGATCGCCGCCTGCAGCAGGGCATAGGAGGACAGCGCCCGCAGGATCAGCCCTTCCACGGCGAGGACGCTGTCGTCGGTCCAGCTGGTGAAGATGTCGGACATCGCCAGGCGCTGCAGCCCGGCCAGCACCAGCAATGGCGGAAATCCCAGCGCCGCCAGCGCCGCCCAGCCCAGCGGCACTTCGCGATAGTTGGAAACCTCGCGCGCCAGCACGCAGGTGATTTCGCCGTCGGTCTTTTCCTCGGCCGCCGCCACGGCGTCGGCAATGCGCTTGCGGTCGTCGCTGCCCAGCATCACCAGCTCCCCGATGCGCCGCCGCCGCCGAAGGAGCCGCCGCCGCCGGAAAAACCGCCGCCGCCCCAGCCGCCGCCACCGCCACCAAAGCCGCCGCGCCCGCCGCCGCCCATGAACAGAAACGGCAGGAAACCCCAGCCGCCAAAGACGCGGAAGATGATGAACAGGATCACCAGGAAGACAACCAGCGCCGGAATGCCGGTATTGTCGTCCTGGCCGCCCCGGTGCAGCTGCTGCGCGGCCTGCGCCGCATTCTGCTCGGCGGCGGAGGTTTCCAGCGAAAGCTGCTGGATCAGGGCATCGACGCCGGCGCTGACGCCGCCGTCGAAATCGCCGCGCTTGAAGCGCGGCGTGATTTGGGTGCTGATCACAACCGAGGAGAACGCATCCGTCAGGATCGGCTCCAGACCGTAGCCGACCTCGATGCGGACCCGGTGTTCGCTGGGCGCCACGATCAGGATGGCGCCGTTGTTCATGCCCTTCTGGCCGATGCCCCAGGCGCGGCCCAGCTGGTAGCCGTAATCGGAGATCTCCATCCCCTGCAGCGACGGCAGGGTGACGACCACAAGCTGGCGCGAGGTGCCGGCTTCCAGCGCCGCCAGCTTCTGCGTCAGTTCCTGTTTGACGCCGTCCGAGAGAATATGGGCGCCGTCCACCACCCGTCCGCTGAGCACAGGAAAAGTTGGCGCCGCCATTGCGGGCAGCGCCAGAAAGGCAAGTAGCAATCCGGCGAGGAATGCTCTCATCAGCTTAGGGCGAGGCGGGCTGTGCCGGAGCCTGCGCCGGGGCCGCGCCGCCGCCGGTGTTGAAGTTCACCACCGGCGCCGATTGCGCCGCCGCCGAGGCGGCGAACTGCGTTGCCGGCTTGTACTGTTTCTGCACCGTGGCGACCCAGAGCGAACCGGGCAGCGTCACCAGCGAAGTGTTGTAGACCCGCACGGCCTCGTTGTAGTCGCGGCGCGCGATCTCGATGCGGTTCTCGGTGCCTTCCAACTGCGACTGCAGCGCCAGGAAGTTGGTGTTGGACTTGAGATCCGGATAATTCTCGCTGATCGCCATCAGTCGCCCCAGCACGCCGGAGAGCTTGTCCTGGGCCGCCTGGAATTGGGCGAACTTGGCGGGATCAGTGACCGTGGAAGCGTCGAATTTCGGCTGGGTCGCCGAGGCGCGGGCCTGGGTGACTTCCACCAGCACCGACTTCTCCTGGTTGGCATAACCCTGCACCGTGTTCACTAGGTTTGGAATCAGGTCGGCGCGGCGCTGATAGGCGGCCTGCACATCGGCCCACTTGGCCTTCACTTCCTGGTCCTGTGTCGGAATCGTGTTGTAGCCGCAGCCGGCCAGCGCGAACGCCACGCCCAATGCTGCCACTAAGCTCATGACTTTGCGTGAGAAACCCATTGCCCTGCCCTTTCAAGCACCGGTCACGGGCCTAAAGATGGCCCTTGCCTCGCGGCGTACAAGTTCGTGCCGCCAAAATATTCGGCTTGCCTTTTTTAAAAGCGGGTCACCCAGCCTGACGCGAACCGCCTGGCACCTCGTGGGCCATCGCTCTCGGGGGCTCTTCGGAGGTCGTTTGAAAAGGGCTATTGCTTTTTTCATTCCTATCCGCTGATTGCAAAGAAGTAAGAAAATCCCAGTCTACAAAACGACCATATCACCGGTTGAAACCAGTAGCGTCGGTTTGCCATGGAATGCCCCGAACCGCCCCATGATCGCAAGGTCGCTGGGCACGGCGTTTACGTGGTTCTGATTTGTACATACAATTCAGCCATGCACTATTCGAGCGGTATCTTGTCAGGAAATCGAAGGTCTCTTCTTTCTCGCGTGTCGCGTACCTTTATTTTGGCATTTGTCTTCATGCCTTGTGTCTGCACCAAGGCGGCGGCGCCGGCTCCATTGGCTACATGGGTCTTCCGATCGAATTTTGTTGATACTTGGAATAGTGATGATTTTTGTCCTCTCGGACCTACGATCTGGATTACCCTGGCCAACAACAGTCAGGCGGATGTGGGCTTTGGAGATGGCCGCCGAACCCTCGGTTACCAGACCTTTCCCCTGAAAAGCACCCCGCGATACATTCTGGCGCTCGATGACGACAGCCTGCCGGCGCCGTTTCTCATCATTGATGAGGAGGACCGGCTGGAGGCCTGGCACTCCCTCACCGACGATGCGCCCGTTTGCATCTATGAGCGTGAAGAATAGCCTTTAGCGGCACGCATTCCAGGCCAATCAACATTGCCCCTCGAACGTCCGCTTTGCGCCAGAAGCGGTCATTCCAACGGATTTCCCTTTCTGGGCCAAAGCCAAGTCCCCAGACCGACGCCAAGCAACATTCCCGCCATCTGGGCTGCAATGAACCCAAACACGCCGCCAGGAGCTATCCCTGTGAAGGTCTCCGACAGGGATCGGGCAATCGTGACAGCCGGGTTGGCGAAGCTGGTCGAGGCTGTGAACCAGTAGGCCGCTGTGATGTAGAGGCCTACCGCGTAAGGAACGGAGGCCGGAGCGCATGAGACGCAGCCCAGGATGCCCAGGGTCAGTCCAAAGGTGGCGACCCCTTCCGCCAGCCATTGTCCTGAGCCGGTGCGAATGTGGCCCGAGACCTGCCAGACCGGCAATTCAAACATCAAATGGGCCAGCCACACGCCAAGGATCGCCCCGACCAACTGGCAAATGATGTAGAGCGCCAAGTCTTGCCGGGAGAGTTCGCGCCGAAGGGCGAAAGCGATAGAGACCGCCGGGTTGAAATGCGCCCCCGACACCGGCCCGAACATCTGGATCAGCACCACCAGGATTGCCCCGGTAGGCAGAGTATTGCACAACAGCGCCAAGGCATTGTTTCCGCCAGAAAGGCGCTCGGCCATGATGCCCGAGCCGACAACAGTGGCGAGCAACAGGGCGGTGCCAAGTCCTTCGGCGGCAAGCCTTCTGGATATCCTAGTCGGCATCTTGCCGGGCGCCAATATCATCAAGGCGCTTTTTCAATGCCATGCGGTCAAGGCTCTTGAAGGGCAGCGCCGCGAACGCACCAATGCGATGCTCGAGTGCAGCGTACGCCTCGCGGAAGGCGCGGGCCACGGCGATGTCATCACCCGTGACAGAGGCAGGATCAGGCAAACCCCAATGGGCTGTCATGGGCTGGCCGGGCCATGCCGGGCATACTTCGTTGGCGGCGTTGTCGCAGACGGTGAAGACGAAATCGAAATTTGGATTTGACGCGAACTCGTCCCAGCTTTTGGAACGCAACTGAACGGTATCGTGCCCCAGCCGATTCAGCAGCGCCAGGGCCTGAGGATGGACCCGGCCCTTTGGTTGAGACCCGGCGGACCACGCCCTGAACTTGTCCGGTGCGATCCTGTTCAGAATTGCCTCGCCCAGGATGGATCGGGCCGAGTTGCCGGTGCAAAGGAACAATACGTTATAGGTCATGAGCGGACTCGCTTCCAGGGTGGACAGCATCCGGCAGCGATCGACGCCAGCGGGGCGCAAATCTCAGGCCGTCCCCCACAGCAATCCTCGGTCAGGAAAACAAGAAGCGAACTCATGGCGCCGAAATCCACCGCATAAATGATGGAACGTCCATCGCGGCGGGCGCGGATTAGTCCCGCATTGGACAGCAGCAGAAGCTGGGCCGACATGGTGTTGGGCTGGGTCTTGAGTTTTCGGGCAATGTCACCAGCCGCCATGCCGCCAGGACCCGCCTTCACCAGCAGGCGGAATACGGCCAACCGCCCATCCTGGGCCAGCGCGGAGAGCCTCTGAACCGCCTTGTCCAATTCCATATTTCAACAAATATGGAAATATGGCGCTGGAGTCAAGCTGCGGAGATCGGCCGCGCATACAGGCAATGACGGGACCGCTGTTTCCGAAAGTGCGCGCCCGCTCAGCGCCCGACGGTCAATTGCGCCTGGCGTTCCGGAAGCAAGCCGGGGAACTGCCGCGCCAGCGCCCGATGCTCGCTCACCAGCGCCTGAATTTTCGTCAGCGCGTGTTTGCTGACATAACCCAGGCAGTCCTTTTCGAGGGTCTGGTAGTAGAGGGCGATGGTGCCGGCGTGCGGCTTGTCGATGGCGCAGACATTTGTCGCGGCATCGTGGATGCGCGCCTCCAGCGCCTGCGCTCCACCAGGGGTTCCGATATCGAGGTCACCGAACAGGACGGTGGTGTCGCGCGCCTGGACGGCGGCGGCCGTGAGGGTGAAAATGGCGGCAAGCGTGAGCGTGCGGATCATCGTTTTCTCCATGGCTTCTGGCGTCCGGACCGGCCGGACGAATTGATGGCAATCGTCACAGGCGAAATCCCGCGCGGGGAGGCCGCAACTAGCGCAGCGCGGTCGCGACCGAAGTAAAGTCGGCTTTCAGGTTGGTGCCGATGCTGGTCAGGGCCGTGATGACGACCACGGCGATCAGCGCGGAAATCAGGCCATACTCGATGGCTGTTGCGCCATTCTCGTCACGCACGAAGCGGGCAAATATCTTTTTCATGTCACTCCACTTTTTTTCCAACGTCGATTTCCAACGTCGGCGCGAGACTAGGGCAGGCCTCTTAACGGAGCATGTTGCCAATAGTAGCAATGTTCCGCATCGCCACTTAACTCCCTGTCATGCGCCACTGTCCCAATCAGGAACAGGTACGGCGGGGCGGAGGCGCTATTTCCTGACAGGGGCGGCCTGCCGCACCGCCTGCGCCTTCACGGGCGCGCCTTTGCCCTGTGCCTCGGTGAGCAGCGCGGCGCAGTTTGCGTCCTTCGCCAGCCCCGGATCGATGAAAGCGAGAATGGCGGCGAAGGGCGAAGCCAGGCCCAGCGCCGCCCCGATACCGCCCTGAACCAGCGCCGGCTTGGGATCGATGGTGATGGCGGGCGCCGCCAGCTTGCCGCGAATCCCGACCGGGACCTTCACCCGGAATAGCTGGAAGTTCTTGGGATGGCCCTGGATCGTGAGGTTGAGGCTCTCGTCGTGCAGGTCGACATGGCCGGCGCCGTCGATCCGCACCGGATCGGTGTCGAGCACGAATTGCTGCGTCGTCATGATGCCGTTGCGGGCGTCGAAATTCGCCACAGCGCAGCGCAGGAGCGTGTTGCTCTGGTCGCCGGAGAGACTGAGGCCGATGGCGTTCAGCACATCCACGCCCAGCCATTCGGCCAGGGAATGCCGCATGCCGCCGCCGGGGATCGCCACCGTCACCTGGCCATCGGTGGTCGAGGCCGCCTCATGCACCGACTTGCCCCGCCCGGCCACTCTCACCCGCGCTTCAAGAATGCCGGTCAGCGGCTTGTCGCTTTTCCTGACGAAATTCTCGATATGGATGTCGCTGAAGCGGGCATCGACGCTGGTGACCGGCACGGTCTTGCGACCGTCAATTTTCAGTTCGCCCGACAATTTGCCTTGCGGGAACTGGAAGGCCAGCGGCTTGAGATCGAGCACCCCGCCCTGCAGCGAGATATGCGTGCCGAAGCCGCGCAGCGGGAAGTCGCGCGACTTCACGGCGAGGGCGCTGTAATCCACTTCGGCATTCATCTGGCGCAGCCGCTCGGTATGCAGCGGCAGGTCGGGCAGGAGATAAGGCGAGGCTGCCGTCGCCGCCTTGCCGCCGCCGAACAGGAAGCCGAGATCGTCGAACGCCAGCTGGCGAGAGGCCAGCCGCCCCATCAGCGCGGGAATATCCCCCGAGACGTCCAGCGCCAGGTCGCCGCTGATGTCGGATGATCCCAGCATACCGTTGATGGCAGTGAAACGGTAGCGGGCGCCGTCGCGCTGCAGATCGCCCTTGATGTGATAAGGCGGCGTTCCGGGCAGCGCCAGGCCGGTGAGATAGTAAAGCTCGGAAAGATCGGGTCCGTTCAGGGTCAGCGCCGCCTGGTAGCGGTCGAGATGGAAGGGGTGGGTGACGGAGCCATCGGCAACGACATGGGTCTGGCCGGCATGGATGTCGGCGGTGAAGCTGTAGGGTTTGGTCTCGTCGACGTTGAGCAGCGGTCCGCCATGCACATCGGCGGTGAATTTGCTGCCGTTGAGCGTGCCTTCGCCGCCCATGGTGAAGGCGGCATGGCGGCCGGCCGCCCCTTCGCTGGAGTTGATGGCGCCGGCGAAATGCAGCTTGCGCACCGCATCATCAATCACCAGATGTCCATCCCGCACCAGAAAGCGGCGGATCGGCGGCAGTTTCCAGCCGGTCTTGTCGGAAGCGCCGCTGTCCCAGTTGGTGCGGCCATCGGCATCGCGCACCACCAGGATGTCGGGCCGATCGAGTTCGACCACCGGCAGGATCAGCCGGCCGACGAACAATGGCAGCAGCCGCAGTTCGATATGGGCCTGGCGCAGCATCGCGCCCTGCGGCGTCTTCACCCAGGCGGGGTTGCCGACATAAAGATCGCCAGCATCGATCCGGGGCTGCCAGGCGAAAAGCCTGACCTTGAGGTTGCCGCCGATGCGGATCTCGCGGCCGTAATGGTGCGAAAGCCAGCGCCCGGCCGGTCCGCGCAGTTGATTCCAGTCCAGGAAATTCAGGGCGATGGCAGCGCCAAGCAGAATCGCCGCCAGCCCGATCGCGGCCCGGCGGCCAAAGCCGCGCCCGCCGAAATGGATATCGGCAAAATGCCGATGCCAGGCCGCGAACGGGCTTTTGTGATGCTGGCTCAAAGACATGGAGTTCCGGCGTAGCGCGTCTTCCCTGTCCGAAACGCAGGGGAGGCCCGTGAGTGCCCGCCATTGTGAAACCGCCATTGCAGCCCCCGCGTTAGGGAACTTCATGGATATGGCCGCGGGAAAAGCCCAATTTCGATCGCCACCGTCGCTATGGCAGATGGTGAAAGAAGGCTTTGACTCCTTCCTGGCCGACAATGCCCTCACCCGTGGCGCCGCCATCGCCTTCTATGCCGTCACCGCCATCGCCCCGGTGCTGTTTATCGCCACTACCATCGCCGGGCTGGTGCTGGGCGCCAACGCCGCCAGCGGCGCGGTGCGGGCGCAGCTGCGCCAGATCATGAGCCAGCAAAGCGCCGACCTGGTGCAGTTCGCCATCGCGGGCGCCGTGCGCGGCCATCACACCCTGCTGGGCGGCCTGCTGGGCGCCGCCGCCCTGGTTATCACCGCCTCCGGCGTCTTCACCGAAATGGAGGACGCGCTCAATGTCATCTGGAAAGCGCCGCGCAAGGAATCCTACCTGCACCAGCTGCTGCGCGGTCGCGTTCTCAGCCTGGTCCTGGTGGTCGGGCTGGGCTTCCTGCTGATCCTCTCCATGATCGTGGCCAGCCTCATCGGACAGGCGGGGCAATATCTCGACCGCCATGCCGCGCTGTCACGGCTGGTTATCGAGCTGCTGGACTTCGCCCTCTCCTTCACCCTGCTCTCGCTGCTGTTCGCCGCCATCTACAAGCTGCTGCCCAACACGCGGCTCTACTGGCGCGATGTCGTGGCGGGGGCCTGCGGCACGGCGCTGCTGTTCCAGGCGGGCCAGGCGCTGATCGCCTTCTATCTCGTCAACTTCATCACCGCCAACATCTATGGCGCCGCCGCCGGCGTGATCGTGCTGCTGATCTGGGTCTATTACGCGGCGATGGTCTTCCTGCTGGGCGCGGAATTCACCCGGGTCTGGACCCTGCATTACGGCCGGCGGGCGCCAGACTAAAGTCGCGTATGGTCCGCCAGCAGTTTCGCCCGGCTGGCGGCTTCGCCGTCACCGCCGGCCGCGGCGATGCGGTACCAGCGTAGCGCTTCGCGCGCGTCCTGCGCCACGCCTTCGCCCTTTTCGTACAGCACGCCCAGGTCAAAAGCGGAATCGACATAGCCGGCCGCCGCCGCGCGCGCGAACCAGGCCGCTCCCGCCGCCTCGTCCTTCGCCGTGCCCTCCCCTTGGACATATGCGATGGCCAGATTGTGCATCGCCGCAAGCTGGCCCGCCGCCGCCGCCCTGTTGAACCAGGCGAAGGCGCGGGCCGGATCGCGCAGCCCCGCGGCGCCGTCGCGCGTCAGGCAGCCGGCGAGATACTGCGCCTCGGCATCGCCCTGTTCGGCCGCGGCTTGCGCCCAGCGCGCCGCCGCCGCGATATCCTTCGTCACGCCGCGCCCACGCAAATAGGCCAGCGCCAGGTCGCGCTGCGCGGCGACATCGCCGCTGTCTGCCCGCGCCGCCAGCACCGCCAGCGGCGCCAGTGCCGTCTGCCGATGCGCCGTGCCTTCCGCGGGCGCGGCGCTGGCGAGGCCGGCATGGCCCAGCGCCAGCACGGCGCAGAACAGCAGCGTCACGGTCGCAAGCGCGGCCGCCAGCAGCAACTGCCGCGACACCGGGCGGCGCCTTGCCGTCTGTTCCAACGCGCGGGCATGGGCGAGCGCGGCGCGGCGGCCCGCTTCGAGGAATTCGCTGTCTGCCCTGGCCGGCGGGCCATACTGTTCCAGCGGCGGCAGCGCCAAAGGATTGGGCGCCGGCGCGGCGGCTTCCTCTGCTTCCGGCGTTTCGGGCTGCTCCAGCACCTGCGGTTCCGACACCGCATCCGCACCCGCCTCTGCTTCCCGCGGCGCGGGAGCGATTACCGCCTCCGTCGCATCCGCACCCACCATGTTCCTTCCCGCGCCGCTCAGCCCCGCAAGCTTTTCCTCCAGCACGGCGATGGCCTGGCGATATTCGTGGTCGCGTTTCTCAGACTTTTCCTCCAGCGCGGTCAGGGCCCGCTCGAACACGCGCAGGCGGCGCTCCAGCCAGGGATCGGCCTGTGGCGGTTGCGGCTGCGGCGCCTCATCCTTCTGCGCATCCTGGGCCATCAGCTGTTGCAGCAGCTCGGCCTTGCTGGCGAAGCTGGCGCGGAAATCGTCAAGCGTCATGCCGGCTTCGGAGCAGAGCCGGGTGAGGGAAAATCGCGCATCGCCCTGGGCCAGCAGAGCACGGCCGGCGGCGATCAGGCGCGCCGAGGCGTCCTCCGATTTCTCAAGCTTTTCCGCTTCAAGCCCCATGGGCGCAACCATCGCAGGCGCGCCTTACCATCGCGGTGAGGAAATCCCGGCAAATTGCGGAGAGTTTTAAGCAGTTCTCCCCCTTTTGCGCGAAGCGCCTCCAAAAAGGGCTAGATGCCCTGGCCAGGCCTCGGCCCAGCGAAGGCAGAGGGGGTTCTTAAACCAACTTGAGGGAGCTGCGAGCCGCATCGCGGGCGCCAATCACCCGCATCAGCGCCAGCATCGTGGCGATGGTGAGGCCATAGGCGATCAGCTGCGCCCCATTTGGCGTGGCGTTGTAGCCCACAAGCGTGTGAAGCATCTTGCCGATGACGCCGACGGTTCCCTGTCCGTCATCCGGCAGAACCGTCGAGGTGTCCCATAACGTGGCGGTGAGATATTCCAGCCAGCCGCCATTCTGCAGATACAGCACCGCCTGGGCCGCCATGCCCGCCGCCAGCAGGGTGATCAGCCAGCTTGTGACCTGGAACAGCTTGCCCGCCGGGATCGCCAGCAGGCCATAGAAGAGCAGGGCCGAAACCGCCGCGCCGGCTGCAAGGCCCAGCGCCCCGCCCGCCGTCATCGCCGTGGCGCTGGCTCCCCCCTGGGCGATGATGCCGTAAAGGAACAGCACCACCTCCGAGCCTTCGCGCAGCACCGCGATCCCCACCACCATCGCCAGCGCCGCCAGGGTGCGCTCGCCGGTGCGGACCTGGTGGCCCGCCGCCTTCAGCTCGCGTGCCATTTCGCGGCCATGGCTGGCCATCCAGACATTGTGCCAGGTCAGCATCATCACGGCGAGCAGCAGGATCGAAGCGTTGAACAGTTCCTGCCCGGAGCCCTGGAACAGCGCCGCCAGCTCGCCGGCGAAGGCCGCCACAAGGCAGGCGCCGGCGATGCCACCGCCAACGCCCAGCGCGATAAAGCGGCCGCGCTGCGGCACGCCGGTGGTAGCGGCCATCACGATGCCGACGATCAGCCCGGCCTCGATCACTTCGCGGAAGACGATCAGCAATGTGGCGAAATCGATCATTCCGCGATCACCATGCCCTGGGCGGTCTTGTCGTGATACTCGCCCATGAAGCGATAGGTGCCAGGCTTGAGGGCGCGGATGCGGATATTGCCGCTCTGGTTGCCGGCCACCACTTTCTCGATCTTGAGGTCGGAGGAATCGAATTCTTCCGCAGTAGCGTCCTTGTTGACCATAGTAATCATGGAAGGCTGGTTGGCCTTCACCCGGATGACGCTGGGGCTGAATTTGTGGTTCTGGAGAGTCAGCGTGATGGGAGCGTCGGCGAGAGCCGGCGCAGCGAGAACCAGAACGAGGGCAAGCGGCAGGGACTTGGGCATGGCGGACCGGACGGCGTTTCAGCACCCTTATACTTGCAACTAATTCTCAGGTACAGCCCCTTTTCGCCCTATCGGCCAGGTTCCGCTCCCGCCTATGCTGGTGGCAAGGCAGCCCCGGGGGAAAAAACATGGAAATTCTGGCCGAAAGGATGCTTTCCGACTTCGAGCGGGGGGCCTTGAGCCGCCGCCAGCTGGTCGCCACCATCGCCGGCCTGGCCGCCGCGGCCAGCGTGACCCCGGCCGCAGCCGCGCCCGCCCGCGCTAGCCTCAAGGCCATCACCCTGAACCATGTCACGGTGCGGGTGCCCAATCTGCAGCGGACCTCGAAATTCTACCAGCAGTTCTTCGGCATGAAGCTGGCGCAGCAGTCCGAGACAATCCACATCCTCAGCGTCGGCGACCAGTTCTTCGGCATCGAGCAGAAGCCCGACACCGCCGCGCTGGATCATTTCGATTTCGGCCTGGATGGCTGGAACGCCGCCGCCATGCGCGACAAGGTCAGGGCGGCGGGCCTGAAGCTGACGCCGGGCGCGCGCGGCGACGAGGAAAGTTTCAAGTTCAACGATCCCGACGGCTTTGTGGTGCAGGTCAACGGTCCGAAATATGTCGGGCATGTTGGGCCGATCACCAATCCGCAAAAATAAGCCGGGGCGTCGCGCGCCCAAGCGCGGCGCGAGGAAGAAGGCTGCGTATCAGGATTACTTTGCCGGATCGGCGGCCGCCTGCTTCGAGCCCTTTGGCAGCAGGGTGATGTTCACCGTGCCATCATACTTGTTGTCGGCGCCCGACGCTGAATCGATGCCCCAGGCGATGCCACCGGTCAGAACGCCGCCGACAACGTCGGCATAGGTGGCGCCCGCAACGCCGGAATGATTGAGGTACGTGGTTTCCTCATAGCCTTCCTTGTTGCAGCGGATGGTGATGTCGTCCTTAGTCTTCTTGACCGTGATCGACAGCGGCGTGGAGGAAATCATGCCGACTGTGGCGCCTTTGCGTTCGAACGAACAGCTAGCGCCCGGAGGGTTGGTGGAAACCATGATGGACTGCGACGTGCCATCGAACACCGCCGCGCAGCCCTGCAGCCCGGTTGCCGCCAGTAGCGCGGTAGCCGCAAATCCGTAAGCTTTCATGTATGCCCCCGTTTTTTCTTGTATTTCGCGCCGCAACTTATCGCCCCTTGGTTGAAACGTCCAGTGACGCTACCGCCATCAGTTGCGCCGCCAGACCGAAAAGGCGACGCCCTCTTCCACCAGCGCGTTGTTGCCCGCTGGAGAATAGAACGCGCCGAGTTGGAACAGGGTGCGCGCCGAACGGCGCCAGACCCAGGACAGTTCGAGCTTGTGGCTGTTGAAGGCCGGATAGGCCGCCGTGCGCCCCGCCCCCGAAAACAGGTTGAAGCTCTGCGCCATCAGAAGATGGCTTTTGC
This sequence comes from uncultured Rhizobium sp., assembly GCA_964572805.1. Classification (GTDB taxonomy): domain Bacteria; phylum Pseudomonadota; class Alphaproteobacteria; order Micropepsales; family Micropepsaceae; genus Rhizomicrobium. The sequence continues at coordinate 24,948 of CAZNGO010000048.1, forward strand.
TGATCCACCATCCGGCGGTGAAGTCGAAAGGCGTTTCGTCGGCGCGGCCGCCGGTGAGGAAATCCCGGCCGGTGGCAATGTCGATATAGCCGTCGCGTCCGCCAAGCTTGAAGGTATGGCCATACAGGAAGTGCACTTCCTCGCCCTGGCCGCCGGCGCTGCGATTGGCCGAAACCGCGAAGTTGAAGGCGCCCGCTTCGCGCCAGCCCGCCTCGACCGCCATGGTGTCGTTGGCGCCCAGCTTCAGATAGCGGTCGAGCCGCACGCGGATCCCGGCCGCGAAGGCATTGTCGACGGTCTGGAACGGCGCGCCGCCATTCTGGACGATGCGCACGGTGGCGGTCTCGGTCGCGCCGATCAGGGTGATGCCGTCGCGAAAACCGTATTCGAGATAATTCTGGAACAGCGCGCGCCGAAAACTGATCGGGGCGGTGGTGCCGAAGGTGCGGTCGGCCTCGCTGGCGATCAGGCCGGAAATGAGCTGCCACTTGCCCCGGCCTTCCGTCCAGGCGCCGGCCCAGGCGGGCGCGGGCAGCAGCAACAGGGCCAGGAGAATGCTCCGCCTCATGCCGGCGGTGCTATCCCGTGGGTCGTCTTCTCCCAGTAGAAAGGCCGGGTGACGAGCTGGTAGAGGGCGCGGTAGCCGGCCAGGCTGACCAGCGCCCAATAGGCGACGACGGTAAGACCCCAGGGCGCCAGATCTGCGCGTCCGCGCCGTCCCGGCGAGATCATCGCCAGCCAGGTGAGCAGCAGGTTGTTCGCCAGCAGGCTGGCGCCGGGAACATGGCCGTAGCTTTCCCAGATCCGCCAGCCCAGCAAGGCCGAGCCCAGGAATGCCGCCCACAAGAGCGGATTGGCCAGGGCGAAAACGATACCGCCGCCCAGAAAAAGCTGGAAGGCGAGGAAGCCGCCAAGCCCCGCCCGCTGCAGCAGCGCCAGGGGATGGCGCATATGTACCAGCCAGGTCTGCATATAGCCCTTGAGCCAGCGCGAACGCTGCCGCAGCCAGGCATCCAGCGACACCGGCGCCTCCTCATAGGTGGTGGAAGCGATCATCGAAACGCGGTAGCCCAGCTGCGCCAGGCGAATGCCGATATCCGCATCCTCGGTGACGTTGAAGGCATCCCACCCGCCGATGGCGCGCAGCACCGCGGTGCGGAAGTGGTTAGACGTGCCGCCCAGCGGCATCGGCATGCCGATGCGGTCCAGCCCCGGCAGCAGCAGCTCGAACCACAGGGCATAGTCTAGAGCGAACATCCGGGTCAGGGTGCTGTCCGAAGTGACTGTCAATCCCACCTTGGGGTGTCCTAAGTGGGCGGGAGTGTCCTAAGTCGGCCGAATGACCGACCTTGGAAACCGGTATGCCCTGTCCGCTCTGCGGGCGAAGCGCGGCGAGCTAGCCGGCGAGATCGCCCAGCTGAAAAAGAAGCTAGCCTGGGCCGAGGACAGCCTGCGCCACATAGACGCCAGCCTGGCGATCCTCGACCCGGCCCGCGACCCGGCCGAGATACCGGCCAAGCGTCCCCAGAAGCGCGTGAAGCTGTTCCGGCAAGGCCAGCTCGGCGCCCTAATCCTAGCCGCCCTGCGCCAGGCTAAGACCCCTCAGACCACCGGTGAGGTGGTGACGGCGGTACTGGCGGCTTGCGGCCATGGAGAAGGTGCCCGGCCCGGTCTGGCTCCCCGCGTCCGGGGCAATCTCGCCTACCTGGAAGGCGCCGGCCGGGTGAAGAAGCTAAACCGGGGACGGCAAGCGCGCTGGGCTATCAACCCCGGGCCCGCGGTTCGGCTGGCTTTCGCCACCTAAAGCCCCGGTAACGAAGATTTTTTTGCGCGCCCTCTGGAACGAAAGAGGGCTTGATCCAATATCAAGTATCTGGCACTTTCCCCGGCATGGGGAGAGTCGGCAAAACGCCGGAAAGAGAGAGGCCAGTATGGCAAACCCTGAGGTAGTGGACTTGATGCAAGCGCAGCTTAAACGGGACCGGTACGTCATCCGGGACGCCGCCCGGCAGCTCGGTACGAACATCGCGGCGACGCCCGATGTCCGAACCCTGATGGCCGACCGCGGCATCGACAAGGTGGAGTGCGGGGACTTCCTCGCGAACTCCATCGTCGTGGAGATTTTTCCGATGCTGGGCGTCATCCGTCACCGTGTCGAGAAGGAAGACCCGGATGATGACGACCGCATCGTGAGCATGACGGTGTTCCTGCACACCGACAGCATGACGATCGAGATGATTTCTTTTCGTACAAAGGAGGCATGAGCATGAAAACGTGCGCGAAGTGCGGCGCAACCGGAACGGCACTCCAGCGGAACAGGCTTGCAACCTATGAAGACACCGTACTGGATATGCCGGTCACCCTTGTGAACGCCGTTGACAAGTTCGTTTGCACGAACTGTCAGCATTCACTTGATGTTGTTCCCAATGAGAAAGGACTGATTGCGGCCGTTGCACTTTGCCGAGTGCTCATGCCGCGCAAGCTCCACGGCAAAGAAATTCGCCTGCTGCGCAAAACCATGGGGTTGAAGTCCCTTGATTTGGCCAAGCAGTTGGCCGTTGCGCCTGAAACCATGTCGCGTTGGGAGAATGGGGCCGAAGTAATCGGCTCCCAGGCTGAACGCCAGCTGCGCCTTCTTGTAGCGGTGAAGCTCCAATCCGATGCGCCGGCAATTGACCATGACTTGAGTGACATTCTGACCATGGAGATCAACCCACTGATCCCCGCAAATACGGAATCTCTTCTGTTGGAAGCGGTCCGTATGAAAGAAAAAGCGAAGAAGGAAACTCAATACGACAAAGCGGAAGCCGCATAAGAAACGTTTAGCCCCCTTGAGAACAAACGCCTCAAGGGGGCTAAATTCTACTGAGCTACCGCTTTTCTCTCATTATTCCGTCGCTCTTCCAAAAGCCAAACAATCGAAGCGTAACGAAGGCCCCGTCTATCCATTAGCGGGGCCTATTCGTTGGCTCTAATCTTGGCAATCAGCTTCTGGAAATGCGAAATCTGCCGCTCTGCAAGGCGAACAACTGCTTTTTCCCATCCTGGCGGTGGCGAACGGCTTGCAGAAGTCCCCTGCTCCAGTCGGGCTTTACGTATCGTTTGCCCGCTCATCTTCGTCTCTTTAGCCAAATCGTCGCTCGTTACCCGAGCAAAGAGTTCGTCCGTAATTTTTTTGAAGTCCATGTACATATCTCTGTTGACATTGGCATTACTGTACCCTACAGTATGTACACGGTCAAGGAGAGGTGTGGCATGTGCCTTAGGAGAAGAGATTAGGCCCAAATCGCGTCAGTCGGGCGTTTTGGGCGACTCGTTGAAAACCGGCTGATCGAGAGACCAAGAAGCCACCGGCTCGGAAGGGTCGGTGGCTTTTCAATGAGAGCCCGTCGTGAGTCATTTGTCAGAGGATCAGCAGTCTGCCGTGATCGCCGCCCTCTGTGAGGGCGTCAGCATTCGAGCGACTGAACGGCTGACGGGCATCCACCGCGACACGGTCATGCGCCTGGGTGTGAAGGTCGGGCAGGGGTGCAATGCTCTGCACGGCAAGTTGATGGTCAATCTCCACTGCTCCCGCGTCGAACTTGACGAGGTCTGGAGCTTCGTCAAGAAAAAGCGGCGCAACATCAAGGCCGACGATCCTGACACTATTGGAGACCAGTTTGTCTTTATCGCAATGGACAGCACTAGTAAGGCGATCATCTCATGGATGGTCGGCAAACGCTCGACGCGCAATACAATTGATTTTGTGCGTGATGTTCGCCACCGCATACTTGGAAACCCTGAAATATCAACGGATGGTTACGCGCCGTACATTCGGGCGGTAGATGAAGCGTTCAACGGTGCCGGCATTCACGGCATCGTGGACAAGCAGGAGATCATCATTGCGAAGGGGCCGGATGCTGATCGCTATTATGCCAAACAGGTGCTGATGAAGGTGGAGCGCACCGCTATCAGCGGCGATCCGCGTCATATCTCAACCAGCTATATTGAGCGACAGAATCTCACACTGCGTATGTCTCAACGGCGCATGACGCGATTGAGCAACGGGTTCAGCAAGAAATACGAGAACCACTGTGCTGCGGTGGCGTTATACGCCATGCACTATAACTTCTGCCGTGTGCACGAAGCGTTGCGTGTCACGCCCGCTATGCAATTGGGCTTGGCCGATCACGTGTGGACTACCCGTGAGCTTGCCCACTCAGCTACCACCGGGGCAATTCAAGAGAAGGTGCGTTCCGAGCTTGCTCGTTTCCGGGTAATTGAAGGTGGAAAGAGCGACTAGGCAGCTTTCTCCGGCTTGGATGTCTCTTCCGGGCGTAGCGATGCTTCCGAAAGCGCGGCCGGGTTGAGCACTTGTCCCTCTGGCACCGCCAGCCCGCCGTCCATAACAAATGTAAATTGTGGCTGACGAGGGTCGGGGCGCTTCGCGCGCTTGCGACCGCCACGAGATTTGTCCTTCGGAATATTTAGCGCGATTGCTGTCGGCATATGAGGCCGCTGTCCCGCAAACCATTGTGCAAGAGAAAATATTTGCAATTTTGGGAAGCGAGCAGAGCCAATCTTATATGAGCCCATGCTGGCTGCGTAACTGGTCATTTCTGAGGTCGGCTCTCCGCGGCAAAAGAAAATACCTATATCACCGCCGTTGGCCTGGATTGCAGCTTGGAACTCTCTGACCTTTCCAACACCAAGGTTTTTTCCGCCCTTTACCTGGACGAACATGCGTCCTGTCTTTTCTGGTCCTGAATAGAACCACATTTCACCATCGATGCCGCCGTCAGCGCCCTTTTTCCCTTCGCGCCAGAACTGGCACCCCAATTCATCCACTACCCATTGCTGAAAGGCATATGGATCGCGTTCTGCAAGGGCTTCAGCACTCGCGTAGTCGGCAGGGACGCCGCCGATTTCTGGCTTGAGAGTGGGAAAGTTCGCTCTAACGCGGCGGTCAATGAGTCTGACCGCATAATAGGAAACGTCAATTCCAACCCACTGGCGCTTCAGATCGGACGCAGCATGGACCGTGGTGCCGCAACCGCAGAAAGGATCTAGCACCACATCCCCTGGGTTGCTGGAAGATGCAATCACCCGCCTCAACAATGCCAACGGCTTTTGGGTTGGATAGCCAAGTGCTTCCGACCTGGGCGCCGGCCGAATGTCTTGCCAATCGTTTTGGAGAGGAACGCCTGGCTGCTCATCCAGATAACGCTTGAAATTGGGCATCCCGGTGCCGGTGTAATGAATTGCGCCTTGGCGCTCCATCTTTTTCATATTGTCGCGCGAAAAGGCCCAAAACCGCCCATTATATGGACGGGCGATTGAATATTCCCATCCCTTCTTGGGAGATTTGTATTCGTCTGCCAGATCGCCTTGCCAACCATCACCGTTCAGCAGTTTCCGTTTAATCCTCCAGTCATAGCTGACATCGCCGCCCGGTTTAGCAGCAGTCAGATCGCCCAAACGAAACCGGCGACCGTCATCATCGGTATGACGATAGAAGTCATTGAGATAGGTTTCGTCATAGGCGGTGTATTGCCAATTCCATGTCCACTCCTCGCCTTTTGTGTAAAAGAGGAGAACATCTCTCACCGAGCCATAAACTTTTCGGCCCTGCTTGGCATCGTTATGAGAAGAGGTGCGACGCCAGTTGATTTCAGCCCTGTAGTTTTGTGGCCCAAAAATCGCATCGAGAATGATCTTGAGATAGTGGCTAGCGGTGGGATCGCAATGCAGATACAGGCTCCCGGTGGGCTTCATGGCACGATGAATTTGGATGAGGCGCGCCGCCATCATGGCGAGATAGGCCATGGTGTCACTCTTTCCCAAGGCTTGCCGCAGGGCATTCACAATGTTGGCAACTTGTCCGCCATTTTCCAGCACATGGTCGAAGGAAAATTGGGCCTCTTCCTCCCATGACCAAGTATCGACAAACGCCGTGCGCTGCGCGGTTTCGCGCTTATTCTCGGGCGTTTCGTACAGGAGGTTGTATTCGGCTTTGCTGTTGAAAGGGGGGTCGAGATAAACGAGATCGACGCTCTCGCTATCGATATGCTGTTGGAGAACATCGAGGTTGTCGCCAAAGAACAGCTTGTTCATGGACATCTCCATGCGAATCACAGGTGAACAGAATCAGAAGTTGATTCGGCGGGGAACCCTGCTAACGATCTGATCTAGCTGCCATTTCGGCTAAGTGATTCAAATTCCTCGGACTTTTTCGTGTAGATTTTTTTGAGTGTCCTAGGTTCGCCTCGGTGTCCTAAGTGGTCGGCACTTGGGACAGCACCAGATATTCGCCGCGGGCGAATTGTAGCGCGTAATTGGCCGCCTTGGGCTTGGTGCGCGGGCCATGGCCGGGAACAAGGATGATTTCAAAGTCCCCATGGCAAACGGCCTGGGCCGCCGCGATGGTTTCGGCATCGTCTGCCTCCAGCACCAGCTTGATGTCGAGCAACTGCGGCGGATAGTCCGGTATGTTGGCGCAAGTGCCACAAGCAATCGCCGGGCCTAGCGCCTAGCTTCTTGGCATGGCCGAAATCAGAACTGTCACCACCCTGCGACGTAAGGCAGAGGAAATCCGCAGCGCCATCCTTGGGTACGAGCAGCGTCTAGCACAGGCGCGGGCTGACCTGTCCCATGTCACCGCCGCCATCGCCATATTCGAGGCCAGCGGCGATCCGGCGGACATGCAGGCCTATGTGGACATTCACCGCATCTGGCCGAGGGGTGAGCTAATACGCCTCTGCAAGGGCTTCCTAGAAGCCGAGGGCCCGCTTACGACCAAGCAGCTTGCGGAACGGGCCATGAAGGCAACGGGACTGGACCAGGGCGACAAGGTGCTAGCTAAGGCCGTGTCTATGCGGATTGTTCACGCCATGCGGGCCCAGCATAAACGCGGCAAGGTTGAGGATGCTGGCCGGGTGAAGGGCAATCGGATTTGGGCGACACCTATTCCGCGTTCTTCGGGGCAACAAATTTAATGTTGATCTGCTGCTTTTTTAGTTCTTCCAGCATTTTCTCAATGCTCTCTGAAGCGACAAGTGTCGCGGGCAAGAATGACTCGCGATAAGTTTTCTTGCCGTCGGACCACACGCATATAACCGCATTCTCATTTGCGGATTCGACGGTCATTTTCGAGCCGCCGGATTTAAGCTGAACAATGTCGCCGGGTTTAAATGTCATGGCACACCTCCATAACGAATGAGTATGCCATATTCAGTTGAATAAAAACCGCGTTGTCATTGTGTGGGACGGGGTTAGTGGGCCGGGGTTTAAGCTGCCTTGATATGGCGCTGATAGTAGCCTGAGAAGTCCACACTCGGCCCACGATGAAGCGCCAGTTCCGCCACTCGCCGCACCTGTGAGCCATTGTCCACCCGGCGAGCATCTTCACGGAACGCCGCTTCCTGAGCATAGCGCAGGAGATACGGGCCGCTAACGTGATGGTGGTGGCCCATTTCCGCCCGACGCAGCCGGGAGAAATAGCTTTCGGCCTGATTGGTGCAAGCCTCGCCGTCGCTATACGCTTCCTGATGGTTGATGCGCTTCATTTCAAACTTAGAGGCGAGGCCATCCCATGAACCAGCCTCATCCGCATTCACGATAGTGCCGGGATTGATGCGGCTCTTGATCCAAGCCAGGGCCGCACCCTCAGACTTGAACACGGCGGGAAGGCTGTTGCCGTTGCGCTCCCGCACGATGATGACGGACTGACGCTTGCCGGTCTGATTACGGGCAAGGCGACGGTCGCGACGGTTCTCTTTGAAATTGGCCGGGCGGATATAGCCGCCGAAATATGCGCCATCCGTCTCGGCCACTTTGCCCTCGCCGCCAACCTTGCGACCCTTGAACTCCTCGGCCATCGCTTCCCGGACCTTGTGCAGCAGAACCCAGCAAGCCTTGTGCGACATGCCAAGGTCGCGGGAGAGCGCCAGCGCGTTCTTGCCCTTGACCTCGTTCATGGCGACGGCGATCACGGCCAGGTATTGCCGCAGCGGGGCCTTGTGGGCGGCAAAGAGCGTCCCGGACGTAATGGTGAAATCCTTGCGGCAAGCCTTGCAGCGGAAGCGCAGGAGGCCCGACGGACGGCGGGCGCTGTACGGGTCCAGACCGCCGCAATGGGGGCATACAGCCTCGCCCTGAGTATCCTGCCAGCGGATTTTGCGGAAGGCCGTCTCTGCTTCCCCCTCAGTCATGCGGAACACCTGAGCGAGGCTCAGGCTCTTGGCCGCTTTTGACTGGAGAAAGTGGATAGCCACCCAAATCTACCGTTTTCGGTACCTAACGAATATGGTAGGTTAGGAAGGGCTTGTCAACGGCGATCTAACGAATATAATAGGTCCCGAAATCGTTAGGAAGGTCCAATGGCTTACGCAAAAACCGAGGAAGAATGGGGGCAAAAAGCAGCCGCCCATCTCAAAGCTAAAATGAAGGAGGCAGGGGTCACATACGCCAAGCTGGTCAAAAGGCTCAGGAAACATGGGTTTAAAGAGGAAACGGAAGCCTCTGTAACCATGAAACTGAAGCGGGCGGCGTTTTCAGCCGCTTTCATGTTGGCCTGTCTAGCGGCCTTGGAAGCGGAAGGGGTAAGGTTAGAAGATATCTAGGGCGTGGGGCGTTATGGGACCGTTGAGGCGGCGTATCGCTGCCGGGCTAGCTATATGGCTGCTGCTTTTGTTCGGATTGGGTTGGGCAGAATTATCGCTTCCGCGCCAGCCACAGTACCAGGAGCAAGCCGGTAAGACCAAAAGCCCAGAGAAAAGCGATCACGTTACGCCGTCCCAAAGCGGTGAAGAGGCTTTGGCCACCTACACGCTCTGGCTGGTTATCTTCACTGGCATCTTGGCGGCTTCCACCATCGGGCTTTGGCTGGTCACGGAAAAAACGCTGCGACATGCCAAGGGCGAGGCGGACAGGCAATCGCGCGACATGCGCGATTCCATCGCCGCCGCCGAAGCTGCCAATGAAATTGCCAGAACAAGCTTCATTGAGAGCCGTCGTGCATGGCTCGATATTACCGAGACTCAACTCACAGCCCCCACAGCCCTTACGGATGACAGATTGCTGATTGGGATGAACATAAAGGTCAAAAACCTGGGGTCCACTCCCGCGCTCAACGCCGCTGTTGGCATGGACATTTCTTTCGGAGGCGTAAGTTTCAAAGAGGTGGGGGACAGGCTGCGGGAAAGAATACGGCGCAGAAGCACGGAGTTGCCTCTTGGACATAACGTTTTTCCAGGCGAGACGATGGAATATGGAGAGCGGACGGGATTTGGGCCAGAGGCGTTTGCTTCCAGCATTTACAAACTGCCCACCGGCACCCGTCAAACAATGCTGACCCTCATGGTTATGGTGGCCTACAAAATTGTTGGCGATAACCTGGTACGCCACACCTACAGGACGTACGCCTTCAACTTGGAAGTCGGCATCGAGATGAAAGAGGGGATGTTCTGGACCCTGGAAACCATGCCTTTCATGGCTGGCGACATTAGCTAGCGTCACAAAGGCAACCAGCGCCGAATAAGTGAATAGTCCCATTACGCTCTCCTATCTGTGAGAGCGGTAGGCCAGCTTCAATTCCCACTTAGTCTCGGAAAATCCCGGTTCATCCCAGTATTTCCCGGCTTTGTGGCACTTGCGCCAACATACCGGGATAGTCGAGGGCCGCCAGCGCCCGCGCCAGGCCCGCCACCACTGCGGCTTCGCGGTAGAGCGGCACCAGCACGGTGTAACGCGGCAGGCCGCGGCGCGGCAGCGGCAGCGCGGCGTCAGGCTTGCCGCCGCCTAGCCACGCCAGCAGGGCGCGAAACAACCCGCTGGCGACAAGCGCGGCCGACATCAACAGCACCGCCAGGCGCAACGTCGCCTCCGGCCGCAGCCCCAGGGCGGCCAGCAGCGCCACCGCCAGCAGCCCCAGCACCCCCGCCTGCCCGCGCGAGAAGACGCGTCGGGCCGACAGTTCCGGCAGGCGGCGGGCCAGACCCTCCACGGCTTCCTGCTTCAGGGCGTCGCCATGGCGGGCCAGAACGGCGGCGTGAAGGCTGGCGGCATCGACAAGATGGAGCGGCCGGCCCGGATAGTGCGCCCGCGCCCAGGCTTGGTTCTCCGGCGAGGAATCAGCAAGCAAAACTCCGTCAGGCTGCGGCAGATGCAGCCGCGCCAGACAGGCTGCCGCGCATGCGGCTTCCTTGCCGTTCCCGTTTTCCCCCACCGGCATGACAAAGCTCTTCTGGCGCCCGGAACGCACACCCGGACGGTTGGAACGCCTGTTTTCACTGGGATACGCGACGCCGAACTCGCGCCGGAATGACGCGCGGGTTGTGGCGCCACTATGCGGCAACTGCTCCTGTCCCACAACGGGAACAGGCGTTCCGCCCCTTCCCCGGGGAACCCGGGTAATGCGCCCTTAACCTTTGCAGCCGTAAAGCTTACCCAGCAACATCAGACATCACAGTCCAGCGCGATGGCGCAGCCCAGACTGAACCTCAAGAACGTCTCCGTCCTGCTGGTGGAGCGTGCGCCCTACACCCGCGCCCTGATCTCCCAGGCGCTGCGCGGCTTCGGCATCAAGATGATCACCGGCTGCGAGACCGGCGAGGCGGCCCAGGAGCTGCTCAACCAGACCGGCTTCGATCTCTGCCTGATCGAATCCGAGCTGATCGACATGCCGGGTTCCGACCTGATCCGCTACATCCGCAAACTGCCGCGCGAGCCGATGCGTTTCGTCCCCGTCATCGCCCTGTCGGGCTATACCCAGTTTCGCGGCCTCGGCACGGTGCGCGACGCCGGCGCGAACCTAGTGCTGAAAAAACCGATCTCGCCCCAGGCGCTGTTCGACCGCATCGCCTGGCTGGGCCGTACCAAGCGCGCCTATATCGAGACCGACAATTACATCGGCCCCGACCGCCGCTTCCACGACATTGATCCCCCCGGCGGCGCCTACAAGCGCGCCACCGACAAATCCGCGGATGTGAGCCCGGAAAGGCCGGCCACGCCCGCACTAGAAGGAACGAGGCCATGAGTAGCGTAAAGGTCCACTTCCCCGTCCTGCCCTTGCAGGAAGCGGTTTCCAGACCGGGCGGGATCACCCGCGAGAACGCGCTCGAGGCGGCGCAGGAGAATGTGCGCGAGATCAGCGGCGAGGCCGACCAGACCATCGAAACCGCGATCCTGGCGCTGGAGGCGATGCGGCCGGCCGGCGGCAACTTCACGGTGGAACAGCTGCGCAGCGTTCTGGCCAAGGGCGACGAGATCATCAACCTGGCCGGCACCTTCGGCTATGTCTCGCTCGACCGCGCCACGCGCAGCCTATGCGACATCACTGACGGTCTGATCCAGGCCGGCAAGGGCGATTTCGCGCCGGTCGCCGTGCATGTCCGCGCCATGCGGCTGTTCTCGCCGCTGGCCACCGCCCCGGGCCCGGAGCAGAGCGTCCTGATCTTGGAAGAACTCGCCAAGGTCACGGCGCATTACGGCTTCTCGCCGCTCGCCTAGTCCGGCTTCAGCGCCCGCGTCAGCAAGCGGGTAAGATTTTCCACCGGCGCCTCGCGCCGAATCCGGCCGCGCACGCCGCAACGTTTCACAGCCCGGAACCCCAATATTTCTCCGTCAGGCGGAACGCACCCGCGCCACCGCCGCCTGCCAGCCCTGATAGCACGCATCGCGGCGGGCTTTTTTCATGCGGGGAACAAATCGGCGGCCGAGCGCCCAGCTTTTGGCGATTTCCGCCTGGCTGCGGAACAGCCCCGCCCCCAAGCCCGCCAGCAGCGCCGCGCCCAGCGCCGTGGTTTCGGTGATGCGGGGCCGCGCCACGCTGAGGCCGGTGAGATCGGCCAGCCGCTGGCAGAAATAATCGTCGGCCACCATGCCGCCATCGACCTTCAGTTCCCGCAGCCGGATCTTCGCCGCCTTCATGTCCCTGGCCATCGCCTCCAGCAGGTCGCGGGTCTGAAAGCAGACCGCGTCCAGGGCCGCCGCCGCGATTTCGGCCTTTCCCATGGCGCGGGTGAGGCCCAGGATGGCGCCGCGCGCGCCGGGGTCCCAGTAGGGCGCGCCAAGGCCGGTGAAGGCCGGAACGAAATACAGGCCGTCGCGGGGACCGGCGCTTTTCGCCAGCGCTTCCACCTCCGGCGCGCTGGCGATGACGCCCAGCGCATCGCGCAGCCACTGCACCACGGCGCCGGCAATGAAGATGCTGCCTTCCACCGCGTAGTCATGGCCTGCGAGCGCGGTGACCAGCAGCCGGTTGCGCGAGCGCGTGACGGTCCTGCCGGTGCTGACCAGGGCGAAGCAGCCGGTGCCATAGGTCGCCTTGACGTCGCCCGGCGCAAAACAGGCCTGGCCAAAACTGGCGGCCTGCTGGTCTCCGGCGACGCCCAGAATCGGAATGGGCGCGCCAAAGCCGCGCGCCATGCCGAAATCGGAGACGCTGTCCTTCACCTGCGGCAGCATCCTGCGCGGCACGCCGAAAAGTTTGAGCAGTTCATCGTCCCAGTCGCGCGTCTTCAAGTTGAACAGCATGGTGCGCGAGGCATTGGTGACGTCGGTGGCGTGGACCTTGCCGCCGGTGAGGCGCCAGATCAGCCAGCTGTCGATGGTGCCGAAGCGGATGTCACCGCGCCAGGCGCAGGCGCGAGCGCCTTTGACGTTGTGCAGCAGACATTCCAGCTTGGTGGCGGAGAAATAGGGATCGAGCAGCAGCCCGGTCTTGCGCGCGATCTTCGTTTCCCACCCTTGCGCCCTGAGTTCGGCGCAGCGCGCGCCGCCGCGCCGGTCCTGCCAGACAATGGCGTTGGCCAATGGCCTGCCGCTTCCGGCGTCCCAGAGCAGGCTGGTCTCGCGCTGGTTGGTGATGCCGAGCGCTGCGACCTGCCCGCTGGGCGTCGCCTTCAGCACCGCCCGCAGGCATTGCCGCACCCCCTGCCAGATTTCCCCGGCGTCATGCTCGACCCAGCCATTGGCCGGATAGATCTGGCGCAGCGGGACCGAATGGCTGGCAAGCGGCCTGGCCCGGTGGTCGAACAGGATGGCGCGGCTCGAGGTGGTGCCCTGGTCGATGGCAAGAAGATACCGGTTTTTCATGGGCTAAGCGGACACCATGCCGCGCCTTCAAACAAGACACTTAACGCCCTGTTAAGTCCCGCTGCTTCATAAAAAGGCACCGAAGCCTTGATAAGGCGATGCAGAAGGCATGAGAGCGTGGGGCTGACCGCACACGATATGAGCGACATGGGCCGCCTGGCTCAGCTCGCGATCAATCCGCAGAATGTCGCCAGCCGCGAGGAAATCTACCTGGCTGTCGCCTCGCTTTACCGCGTCCAGGGCGCCGGCCTGAACCAGCGCGAACGCGAACTGATGCGCGACATCCTGCGCCGCCTCACTCGCGATGTCGAAATGGCGATTCGCGTCGCCCTGGCTCAGCGCCTCTCCGAAGACGCCACGGCGCCGCACGACCTGATCCTCCTTTTGGTGGACGACGCCATCGAGGTGGCGCGCCCCCTGATCCTGAACTCCCCGCTTCTGACCGAAGCCGACGTCCTCAAGCTGATCGCCGAGGCTGGTGTCGGCCACCAGGAAGCGGTGGCCAGCCGTCCCAAAATCGGTGAGCCGGTGACCGCCGCGCTGGCGCATTGCGAGCATGAATCGGTGCTGCTGGCGCTGGTGCGCAACGTTACGGCCCGCATCTCCGAGACCACCTATGCCGTGCTGGTCGAAAAGTCGCGCGCCATGACCGGCCTGGCGGAACCGCTGGTGCGCCGTCCCGACCTGCCGCCCCAGCTCGCCACCGCCATGTGCGAGTGGGTCTCCGACGCGCTCAAGACCTATATCATGGACAACTATTCCGTCTCGCCGCGCAGCCTCGACGCCGCTATCGCCGACGCCAGCCAGGTGGTGCAGAGCGAACCGGCCGGTCCGCATGATCCACCGCCGGACAGCGCCCAGAAGCTGATTAGCAAGCTGGCCGCTTCGGGCCAGCTCAAGGCCGGCTTCCTGATGCGGGTGCTGAGCCAGGGCCAGGCCGACCTGTTCGATCTCGGCTTCGCGAAGATTCTGGAAATCGAACTGGAGAAATTCCGCGACTTCTTCTACCAGGGCGGCATCCGACCGGTGGTGCTGGCCTGCCGCGCCGCCGGCATCGACCGCTCGGTCTTCGCCACCGTCTATATTCTATCGCGCCAGGCCCGCGGCTGTACCAAGGGGCTGAGTGCCGTGGAGGCAGAACAGGCCGACGGGATGTTCGCCAGCCTCACCCGCCAGTCGGCCCTGACCGAAATTAAGTCGCATCTCTGACCTGTTTTTCCCCCATCTGTCCGCCATGCGGGCAAGCCCGCTAGCGGACACCTTCCCCCGCATTGGACGCTCCGCGCTGCGGGGGAAGAAAGCCTGTGCCTCTGCAATCGCCATGCTATCCTCGCCCCCATGAAGCTGCATTTCACCGCCACGCCCGAGGCCGCCGAGGCCGTCGCCGCCCTGCGCGCCCGCCATGACGATGCCGGACCCGAAGCCGCCGACATTGTCGTCGCCCTGGGCGGCGACGGCTTCATGCTGCAGACGCTTCATGCCTTCTTGGGCAGGGGCAAGCCGATCTACGGCATGAATCTGGGCTCGGTCGGCTTCCTGATGAACGAGTATCGCGAGGAAGGCCTGCTGGCGCGTCTCGCCGCCGCCGAAAGCGCCGTGGTGCATCCGCTGCGGATGCGGGCCAAGGGCCGCGACGGCACGGTCGAGGCGCTGGCCTTCAACGAGGTCTCGCTGCTGCGCGAGACCCGCCAGGCCGCCAAGATCCGCGTCATGGTGGATGAGCGCCCGCGCATCGCCGAACTGGTGTGCGACGGCATCCTGGTGGCGACCCCGGCAGGCTCCACCGCCTACAATCTTTCCGCCCATGGTCCGATCCTGCCGATCGATGCCGCCCTGCTCGCCCTCACCCCGATTTCGGCCTTCCGGCCCCGGCGTTGGCGCGGCGCCCTGCTGCCGCACCGGGCGCGGGTGCGATTCGAAGTGCTGGAAAGCGCCAAGCGCCCGGTCAGCGCCGTGGCCGACGATCTGGAGGTGCGCGATGTTTCCACGGTGGACGTGGCCGAGGACCGCACCATCGCCATGACCATGCTGTACGACGCCGGACACAATCTGGATGAGCGGATTCTCTCGGAACAATTCACGGACTGAGCCGCGCCGCGCCCTCTTGCCGGCCTTACGGCCAACCGCTCCGTCCCCTTTCGGAACAGTTCACCGACCGGGCGGCCCCGCTTCTTCACGCAGCATTAACGGCCATTAAGCTATCGTCGCCATTCCGCGCCCAGACGCGGATGGGGTGACGATGAGCGGTTATCGCTTTGACCGGCTGCGCGTGTTGGTGGTGGACGACAATGTCCATATGCGCCGGCTCGTCACCACGATCCTGAACGCCTTCGGCGTCGGCAGCATCTTCGAGGCCAGCAGCGGCGAAGCCGCCTGGGACCTGGTCTGCGAGCACAATCCCGACGTCATCGTGCTGGACTGGGTGATGGAGGGCATGTCCGGCATTGACCTGATCAAGATGATCCGCGCCAACCCCCAGTCGCCCAATCCCTTCGTGCCGGTGATCATGCTCACCGGGCATACCTCGATGGAGCATGTGCAGGGCGCGCGCGACGCCGGCGCCAACGAATTCATCGCCAAGCCGGTCTCGGTCAAGACCATGATGTCCCGGCTGTCGTCGGTGATCGAGCATCCCCGCCCCTATGTGCGGACCAAGGCCTATTTCGGTCCCTGCCGCCGCCGCCGCAATCAGGATCATGCCGGCGGCGAGCGGCGCGCGACCGCCAAGGCGGGCTAGGAGAGAGATGGGCCATCAACCAATCGAACTTTTCATGCCGCCCAACATGCTCAAGGGCAAGGTGGGCGGCGGCGGCGTCGACCTTGCGGCCGCGATCAAGCGCGCCGAAAACGCCATGGAGAATCTCAAGGGCGAATTCTCCGGCATGGCCAGCGATGCGGTCGGGGCGCTTTCAACGGCGCACCGGGCCTACATGGCCAGCCCGGATTGCCGCAACAGCCGCGCTGCCCTGCTGCGCGCCGCGCTCGACATCAAGGGCCTGGCCGCGACCTTCGACTTCCCGCTGATGGCCCGCGTCGCCGGCACGCTGTCGCGGCTGCTGGGTGAGATACCGGAGGGCCAGTCCCTGCCGCTTAAGCTGATCGAGGCCCATGTCGCGGCGGTGCAGGTGATTCACCGCAAGGCAATCACCGGCATGGACGACAAGCCCACCCTGGCGCTGCTGGCCGAACTGGAATCCCAGGTCGGCGCTGTGCTCCAGCGCCAGTAAGGTTCAGTAGGGCGTATTCTTCTCGCGTGCGTCGGAGAGCAGTCCGAGGAGCCCGGGCGCCAGCGACAGCGCCCCGCCGCCGGCGTTGAACGGCGCGTCGCCGCCGAAGAAGCCCCGTGGCTGCCAGTTCATAACACTCGACACCAGCATCTGGATGTCCGAATCCGAGGCCGTGATCGCGGTCAGGCGCAGGCTTGGCGGCGCGGCCGGATTGATGGCCGGCGCGGCGCGGATGGTGTCGGCCCCGCCCGGCTGGCGCATCGCCCAATCATAGACCTCACGCACATTCCGCGCCGTGCCATCGGGCTGGAAGAACACCGAGCGATTGGCCGCCGCCGCCGCCGGGAATTGCGCCGCGGCGCTGGCATGCGGATCGCTCTGCGCCATCCGGATCAACTTGCAGGCGGCGTCGGCGCCAAGGAAGTGCGCAGCATAGAGTTCGCCGCCGCAGACCGGCCGGCCCAGCGCCGCCGACAGCGAGGCCGAGGTGGATTTGGCGTATTCGCCCGCCATCAGGGCGGAGATGTTGGGATCCTTGCGCAGGGCGAGAATGGGTCCTTCCGCGAAGCCGGCATGCCAGCGCCCATCCGTGCCCCTGGTGATGGCGTTGGCTTCGGCCTGAAGGCCGTGTTCGGCGCCATGGTCCTTCACCAGGCCCAGCCAGGTCTGGTCGATGAACTGGAACAGGCCGGTGGCGGTCGAGCTTGCCGACTGCGCCGCGGTCTTCAGGCCGGACTCCCGCATGGCGGTGCCCAGCAGATAATTGAAGTCTGAGCCGGTGCGCGCCGCCGCGTTCTGCAGCGCCGCCACCACATTGGCGCGTTCGGGGGAAAGGCCGGTCAGCTCCATCGGCTGAAGGTCGGATTTTATGGTTAAGAAGACCTTACCAAATCCAGCTTGGCTGCCAGCGCCTCCGGGCCATGGCGAACCGGGTCGCCATGGCCCCAGACCGGGCCGGGCCAGGCCGGGTCGCCCCTGCGCCGCCCCACAACATGGACATGCAGCTGCGGCACCATGTTGCCGAGATTGCCGACATTGAGCTTTTCGACTCCGGGCATGGCGCGTACCGCACCCGACAGCCGCACGATCTCCTGCATCAGTTGGACCTGGTCTTCCGGCGTCAGGTCGGCCATCTCGATTACCCCGGGACGGCGCGGCACCAGCAGCGCCCAGCCATAGCGGCTGTCGTCATAGACAAAGACGCGGCTCAGCGGCCAGTCGGCGGCATAATGGGTCAGCGAAAGAATGACGGGATCGACGGCGAAGTCGCTCATGGCGTTTCAAATCTCTCTATTGGAATCTTTGGGGATCGAATTCGGGAATGACTGCGGCACGGCCCAATACCAGGTCGCGCAGATGATCTGCGATGGCGGGGGCGAAAAGAATGCCGTTGCGATACTGCCCGCCAGCCACGAAGACGCCATCCTTCGTGCGCCCGAGCAGCGGCAGGCCATCAGGCGAGCGCGGGCGCAGTCCCGCCCAATGCTCCGCCAGGGTCCAGCTTTTGAGACCGGGGATCAGCCCTTCGGCGCGGGCGCGCAGATCATGCCGGGCCGCGTCGGTGAGGGCGAGGTCGAAGCCCGCTTCCTCCACCGTCGCGCCCACCAGTATCCGATCGGCACGCGGCACCAGATAGACTCCATTGCCCCAGATCACGGGATCGGGAATTTCCTCGCCCGGCGGACACGCCAGCGCGATCATCTGCCCCTTCACCGGCGTGATCGGCAGCCCAAGCGCACCACCCCAGGCGCCCGCCGCCACGATCACGGCATCGGCTTCCTGGCGGCCGGTTGATGTCACCGCCGCCCCGGCTTGCACCGCGATGACGGGGGCGTGCGTCAGCACCTTGCCTCCGGCTTCGGCCAAGGCCAGGCCCAAAGCCCGGGTCAGCGCGCGGCTGTCGGCCTGGGCTTCCTGCGGCGCCCACAGCGCGCCCTCCACGGCCATCAGCTGTGGAAGGTGTTGGCGCACCCCCGGCCCATCCAGCCATGCCGTGCCCGGCGGCAGGAGGTCTGGCCAAGGCTCCAGCATCACGGCCCCGTTCTGCCGGTAGCCGACGGCAATACCACTGGCCGCCTCCAGCTCGGCGGCGAAGCCGGGCCAGAGCCTGCGCGAACGCTTGCCGAAAGCGGCTTCGGCAGGCGGGGCGTCGGCCATTTCGGCTGTGGCGGCGATCATGCCGGCGGCGGCGAAGCTGGCGCCCATGCCGGGCTCGCCGCGCTCCAGCACCGTGACCTTGACGCCGGCCTGGGCCAGCCGCCAGCCGATCCCAAGCCCGGCCACACCGGCTCCGATGATGGCAACTTTCATCGCCCCTCCCCTATCAACACAAAGAATGAAATACCAATGGGATAAACAGGAGGGCTCATGTGGAAGGGGAAGCTGCGCCACCATGTTGGCAGGCGAATATGCCGGCGCCTGGAGGCTGAAATGCGGTGCTGGCGTGGCGACGTCATCATCCCCATATAGCCTGTAACCTGCCGCTGGGCAGGACGTATTATCCAGGCATCAGATCAGAGGTGTGAGCATGGAAAAGGCGCTCTTTGGAGCCGGATGTTTCTGGGGGGTGGAGGACTTCTTCCGCCAGGTGCCCGGCGTGCAGAACGCGGTCTCCGGCTATGCCGGTGGGACGGTCGCCAACCCGACCTACAAGCAGGTCTGCTCCGACACCACCGGCCATGCCGAGGTGGTGGAGGTCACGTTCGACCCCGCCAGGGTCTCCTACCGGACCCTGGTGGAGTTGTTCTTCAGGATGCACAACCCCACCACCCGCAACCGCCAGGGGCCGGATTTCGGCACCCAGTATCGCAGCGTGATCTTCACCCATGGGCCGGAGCAGGCCCGCATCGCCGCCGAGGTCCGCGACCGGGTGCAGGTCTCGGGCCGCTGGAAGGCACCCATCGTCACCCAGATCGAACCGGCCCAGCCCTTCTGGCCGGCCGAGGAGCATCACCAGCGCTATTTCCAGAAGCATGGCGGGCATTGCCATGTGAGTTATGCGGAAGTGGCGGACAGCCAGACCTCAGGATAATTCACCATGGGCGGGCCTGACCCGCCCATCCAACTTCGCGCCATTTGTGGGAAAGTTGGATGGCCGGCTCAAGGCCGGCCATGATGAGAGTTGTTGGCTGCGAGCTGACGCTCCGCCTGCTCCTCGTTCAGCCGCATCGTCACCAGCACCACGATCATGGCGGCGAAGCTGGTCAGGGTGCCGGGCAGCCAGATGATGAGCCCGCCATAATGGAGGTCGTTCAGGGCGGTCATCTCCATCACCCGGCCGCAAATGTCATAGACCGGATAGAAGTCCTTCGTGGTCAGGGACAGGATCGCCCCAAGCACCATCTGCGGCAGCTCGATGACGATGATCAGCAGGGCCCGCATCAGGTGCGACAGGCGAGCGGGCGGTTTGGCTCTGGCGTCCAGGATCAGCGACCAGAACATCACGCCGTTGACCGCCATGCTCCAGTTCATCAGCTCGTAGAGATTGCGGTTGAGCATCACCACGGTATGGATCGAAGGGATCAGCCAGAAATAGAGCAGCCCGACGAACAGGACGGGCGCCACTGCCGGGTGCTGAAGGAAGGCCATGACCCCCTGCACCGACCGCGCCTTGACCAGCGGCTTGAGAAAGTCGGGCATTCCGGCGAACAGCACCGGCCCGCCCATCCCCATGGCGATGGCGAAGGCGCCGGCATGATGCAGCACAAAATGTGCCCAGCGATGCACGAAGAACAGATGCTGGGCGTAATAGTCGATGCGGGTCTGCAGCACGATGTAAAAGCTGGCGATACCCAGCACGAACAGCGCCTGGCGCCACCATGTTGGATGGGCGGCGCGCGGCATGATTTTCAGGCCGCGAAAGAACCAGGCCAGGCTCAAGGTACAGGCGAGATATTCCGGCCAGGAAAACTCCCAGGGCATCCAGGCCGGGAGGTCGGCGGGATAAAGGCGGCAGACCATGTCCAGCATGGCGCCCAGCGCCAGCAGCGCGCCATACCACAGCCAGTCGCGATTCCGGTTCATCGGGCGCGACCATAAGCGAGTGCCCCTGCCCGCCCAAGCGTGATAAGGACGCGGCCATGCGGATGCTCACGGCCCTCGCCTTCACCTTGCTGCTTGCCGGCTGCGGCCGGGGCAACTGGCACATGACCGACATTTCCGGGGGCTCGCCGGCGCTGGACTTTCGCCTGACCCGCGCCAGCGACGGCGCGGCGGTGGGCGGCGAGGCCTGGCGCGGCAAGGTGGTGGCGCTCTATTTCGGCTATACCCATTGCCCCGACATCTGCCCCGCCACCCTGGCCAACCTGACAGATGTGGCAAAACGGGTGGGACCGGATTTCCATATCCTGTTCGTCACCGTCGATCCGGAGCGCGACACGCGCGCGGTGCTAAACGATTATACTCACGCCTTCACGCCGCAACTGGACGGGCTGTATGGCAGCGCCAACCAGCTGGCCGATGCGGCGCGGCGTTACCGCGTCGCCTATGCGGTCAAGGCGGGACCGCCTTATGAGGTGATGCACTCCAACGCCGTGTTCTTCTTTGATCGCAGCGGCAAGGCGCGGCTGGTGACCACCGACACATCGGAT
Organism: uncultured Rhizobium sp.; assembly: GCA_964572805.1. Classification (GTDB taxonomy): domain Bacteria; phylum Pseudomonadota; class Alphaproteobacteria; order Micropepsales; family Micropepsaceae; genus Rhizomicrobium. The sequence goes on from CAZNGO010000048.1 coordinate 45,841, forward strand.
ACCGATGCCATCGCAGAAGACGTCAAACGGCTAATTGGCGGTTGAGGTTTTCGGCTTGGGCTTGTCCAGGCCGCGCTGCCTGGCGGTTTCCAGATAACCATTCAGCACCGGGCAGCGATCCATCTGCTCCTTGCAGTCGACGCCCCGCACGGCGCGAAAGGTGTGGTGCATCAACCAGACCCCCGACAGCAGGGCCAGCGCCAGCATCACCCATGCCGCCCAGCGCGCCAGCCCCGGCGAAAGCGCCCGCACCGGCGACCGCATCACCCGCTGCGGCGAAGCGCCCGGGAAGGCCAGCACCGGCACCGACGCGCCGCGCACCAGTGCATTCAGGGTTTCGTCCCGGCCCCAGTCGCGCGAGACCCGGCGCACGGCGATCAGATCGACCTGCGGCGCGCGCTCCAGCAGGGCGGGCACGAAGCCGCCGATGCCGATGCGGATCTCGCCCGGCACCGCCAGTTCGGCGCGGAGCGCTTCCAGGTCCTGCGCCGCCGCCGTCACCACATCCTGCTGCATGCTTTCCAGCCAGTGCCGCTCGCCCGGGACGGCGATGGACATGCTGACGGCGCTGCGGAACAGCGCCAGCTGCGCCCCAAGACTGGTGGCAAGCGCGCTGGACTGGGTGACCGTTTCGCGGTCGTGGAACAGCGAGGCGACGCCGCACAGCATCTGCCGGATTTGCGGCGGCGCACCGCTTTCGGGCTCGACCCAGACCGGGCAATGGGCGTCCAGCAGGACGCGTCCGATCACCGAATGCAGCAGGAAGCGGGGAAAGCTGCGCATGCTGGTGTTCTGCCAAAGCCCGTGCCGTGTCATCACGATCAGGCCGACGCGCTCTTCCCGCGCCACCGCCAGGATTTCGCGCGCTATCGGCCCGCGCCGCAGCAGCGGGGTGACGGCCACGCCTTCCAGCAGCGGCGCCAGTTCCTGCTGCATTTGGTCGAAATCCAGCGGCGGGGTGTCGGGCGAGACCACATGCAGCAGCAGGACCCGCGCGCCCAGACGGCGCGCCAGCCCGGCGGCGCGGATCACCGCCGCAACGGGCGGCGGGTCGGCTACAACCGGCAGCAGAATGGTCTGAATCAGACAGCCTTCCATTGGGGATATGTGTATCCCGCAATCTTGTCGCTGTAATCCCGTAACTGTCGCGGAAATCTTAGATGTGCAGCGCGCCGCCGTCGGCCGCCAGCACCGCTTCGTGCATCATCTCGGATAGCGTCGGATGCGGGAAGATGGTGTGGGCCAGCTCCTGATCGGTCAGCTCGCCGGTCTTGGCCACGACATAGCCCTGAATCAGTTCGGTGACTTCCGCGCCGATCATGTGCGCGCCCAAGAGTTCGCCAGTTTCGGAATCGAACACGGTCTTGACCAGGCCATCCGGTTCGCCCAGGGCGATGGCCTTGCCGTTGCCGATGAAAGGAAATTTGCCGACCTTGATCTTGCGGTCGCTCGCCTTGGCCGCCGCTTCAGTCATGCCGACGCTCGCCACCTGCGGCCAGCAATAGGTGCAGCCCGGCACGTTGGCGGTGTTGAGAGGATGCACGCCCTTCACCCCGGCGATCTTTTCCGCCACGATGACGCCTTCATGCATCGCCTTGTGCGCCAGCCAGGGCGCGCCCACCAGGTCGCCGATGGCCCAGACGCCGGGGACGCCGGTCTCGCCATACTTGCCGGCGACGACATGGGTCTTTTCGACCTTGATGCCCGCCTCTTCCAGACCGATGTTTTCGACATTGCCGACAATGCCCATCGCCAGAATGACGCGCTCGACCGTGACCTGTTCGGTCTTGCCGTCCTTGGCTTTCAGGGTGCAAGTGACGTCGTTCGCGCCCCGCTTCAGATCGGTCACCTGCGTTTCCAGCTTCAGCTTCATGCCCTGCTTGGTGAACGCCTTGGCCGCCATGGCACTGATCTCGGCATCTTCCACCGGCATGACGCGGTCCATGATTTCCACCACGGTCACGTCGGCGCCCAGCGTCTTGTAGAAAGAAGCGAACTCAATGCCGATGGCGCCGCTGCCGACCACCAGCAAGGACTTGGGGAAGCTGTCCGGCACCATAGCCTCGCGATAGCTCCAGACCAGTCTGCCGTCCGGCTCCAGCCCCGGCAGCGTGCGGGCCCGCGCGCCGGTGGCCAGCACGATGTTCGATCCCAGCACCTCGCTGGTCTTGCCGTCCTTGGTCACGGTCAGCTTGCCCTTGCCGGCGAGCTTGGCCTCCCCCGGAATGACGGTGACCTTGTGCTTTTTCATCAGGAAGCTGACGCCGTCCGACAGCTGCTTGGACACGGCGCGGCTGCGGGCGACGATCTTGGCGATATCGAACTTGAAATTGTCCGCCGACATGCCGAACTCGTTTAGCCGGTGCAGCATGTGCCAGGTTTCGGATGAGCGCAGGAGTGCCTTGGTCGGGATGCAGCCCCAGTTCAGGCAGATGCCGCCCATGCGGTCGCGCTCGACCACGGCGGTCTTCAGCCCCAGCTGGGCGCAGCGGATGGCGCAGACATAGCCGCCCGGCCCGCCGCCCACCACAATTACATCATAGGAGTCAGCCATTCGCGCCTCCTACAACAGCATCGAAGCAGGTTCTTCGATGAACTGCTTCAACGTCTGCAGGAACTTGGCGCCAGTGCCGCCATCGACGACACGATGGTCGGCCGACATGGTCACGGTCATCACCGTGGCGATCTCGATCTTGCCGTTCAAAACGATGGCGCGTTCCTCGCCGGCGCCAACCGCGATGATGCAGCTTTGCGGCGGGTTGATGATCGAGGTGAAGTTCTTGATCCCGTACATGCCGAGATTGGAGACCGAGAAGCCGCCGCCTTCATACTGGCTGGGCTTGAGCTTCTTGGCCTTGGCCAGGCCAGCCAGTTCCTTCACCTCGTTGCTGATCTCGACCAGGCCCTTGGTCTGGGCCTTGAAGATGATCGGCGTGATCAGGCCGAAATCCAGCGCCACGGCGACGCCGACATCGGCGTCCTTGTGCTTGAGGATCGCCGTGTCGGTCCAGGAGGCGTTGACGTCGGGATGCTTCATCAGCGCCATGGCCGAGGCCTTCATGATGAAGTCGTTGACCGAGAGCTTGTAGGCGGGAACCTTGTCTTTTCCTTTCGGCGCGGCGGCATTCATTTTTTCCCGAACAGCCATGAGTGCGTTCAGGTTGCAGTCCACCGTCAGGTAGTAATGCGGGATCAGCGTCTTGGCGCTGGTCAGGCGCTTGGCGATGGCCTTGCGCATATTGTCGTGCGGGATTTCCTCGTAGGAGCCCGCCGGATAGAGCAGACGCGCATCCGGCAGCGGCGCGACACCGGGGATGCCGCCACCAGAGGCGGGAGCACCAGCGGCAGCGGGTTTCGCGGCGCCCGGCTTGGCATTCTCGACATCCGACTTGACGATGCGTCCGCGCGGGCCAGTGCCCGAAAGCGCGGAAATGTCGATGCCCTTGGAGGCGGCGATGCGCTTGGCCAATGGCGAGGCGAAGATGCGTTTGCCATCGCTTTTGGCGGTGGGCACGTCGTTGGCGACTTTCGCTATCATATTATCAGCCACGGCCTTGGCGTGAGTTGATACCGCCGCCTTGATATCTTGCATCGAGGCACGAATATCGACATTCGGAGCAGCCGCAACAGCAGGCGCCGCAACGGCATCGGCGCTTTCGCCATCGGCCAGCAGCACGGCGATGGGCGCGTTCACCTTCACGCCTTCGGTGCCTTCGGCGACCAGGATCTTGCCGACCCTGCCTTCATCGACGGCCTCGAACTCCATCGTCGCTTTGTCGGTCTCGATCTCGGCCAGGATGGTGCCGGACTTGACGGTATCGCCTTCCTTCACCAGCCACTTGGCCAGCTTGCCCTCCTCCATGGTGGGCGAAAGCGCAGGCATCAGGATGTTGGTCGCCATCGCCTTACGCCCTGTAGGTGACGGATTTGACCGCCGCGATCACGTCATCGACCGTCGGCAAGGCGAGCTTTTCCAGATTGGCGGCATAGGGCATCGGCACGTCCTTGCCATTCACCCTGGTCGGCGGCGCATCGAGATAATCGAAGGCGTCCAGCGCCACGCGGGCGCAGACTTCCGAACCGATGGAGCAGACCGGCCAGGCCTGTTCCACCGTGACGATGCGGTTGGTCTTTTTCACGCTTTCGATCACGGTGTCGATGTCGAGCGGGCGCAGGGAACGCAGGTCGATCAGCTCGGCATCGATGCCCATCTCGGCCAGCTTCTCAACCGCCTCAAGGCACAGGCCGACGCCGATGGAATAGCTCACCAGCGTCACCTCCGCGCCCGGGCGTACCACCCGCGCCTTGCCGATGGGCAGGACGAAATCGTCCAGCTTCGGCACCGGGAAGGAGCGGCCATAAACGATCTCGTTCTCCAGGAAGATGATCGGGTTGGGATCGCGGATCGCAGCCTTGAGCAGGCCCTTGGCGTCGGCGGCGAAATAGGGCGCGATCACCTTCAGGCCCGGCACATGGGCATACCAGCTGGCATAATCCTGGCTGTGCTGGGCGGCGACGCGGGCGGCGGCGCCATTGGGACCGCGGAAAACGATGGAGTTGCCCATCTGGCCGCCCGACATGTAGCGGGTCTTGGCCGCGGAGTTGATGATCTGGTCCATCGCCTGCATGGCAAAATTCCAGGTCATGAATTCGACGATGGGCTTGAGGCCGTCAAAGGCCGCGCCCACCGCCATGCCGGCAAAGCCATGCTCGGTGATCGGGGTGTCGATGACGCGGCGGGCGCCGAATTCCTGCAGCAGGCCCTGCGAAATCTTGTAGGCGCCCTGGTATTCGGCGACTTCCTCGCCCATCAGGAACACCGTCTCGTCGCGGCGCATTTCCTCGGCCATGGCGTCGCGCAAGGCGTCGCGCACGGTGGTGGTCACCATTTCGGTGCCTTCGGGGATCGTCGGATCGTTGCCGACATGGATTTTCGGCGCGCCGCCGGCGTCAGCCTTGTCGGCAACGGCCTTGTGATCCTCGCCCTTGGGCAGTTCGGCGGGAACGGATTTTTTCGCGGGAGCGCTACCGGCCTTTTCGCCTTCGCCCAAGAGGGTAGCGATGGGCGAATTGACCTTCACGCCTTCGGTGCCCTCGGCGATCAGGATATCGCCGATGACACCTTCATCGACGGCTTCGAACTCCATCGTCGCCTTGTCAGTCTCAATCTCGGCCAGGATGGTGCCAGACTTGACGGTGTCGCCGGGCTTGACCAGCCACTTGGCCAGCTTGCCCTCCTCCATGGTGGGCGACAGCGCGGGCATCAGGATCTCGGTGCTCATCAGGCGTATATGTCCGTGTAGAGTTCGGCCAGGCCGGGTTCGGGGCTCTGGGTGGCAAAGTCGGCGGAGGCGACGACGCGCTGCTTGATTTCGCTGTCGACGGCTTTCATGTCCTGCTCGGTCATGACGCCGCCATCCAGCAGCTTCCTGCCGAAATTCTCGATCGGATCGCGCTTCTCGCGCACCTCGGCCAGCTCTTCTTTGGTGCGGTACTTGGCCGGATCGGACATGGAATGGCCGCGATAGCGGTAAGTCTTCATTTCCAGGAGGATGGGCCCGCGGCCAGCGCGGCAGTGCGCCATCGCCTCGGCGCCGGCCGCCTGCACCGCCTCGACATCCATGCCATCGACCTTGATGCCAGGGATGTTGAAGGAGACACCGCGTTTCGAAAAATCCGTCAGCGCCGAGGAGCGGGCGACCGAGGTGCCCATGGCGTACTGGTTGTTCTCGATGATGTAGACCACTGGCAGCTTCCAAAGCTCGGCCATGTTGAAGGCCTCATAGACCTGGCCCTGGTTTGCAGCGCCATCGCCGAAATAGGTCAGGCAGACCCCGTCATTGCCGCGGTACTTGTTGGCGAAGGCCAGGCCTGTGCCCAGCGGCACCTGGGCGCCGACAATGCCGTGGCCGCCATAGAATTTCTTTTCCGCACTGAACATGTGCATCGAGCCGCCCTTGCCGCGCGAAAGGCCGGTGGAACGGCCGGTCAGTTCGGCCATCACGGCGTTGGGGTCGATGCCGGCGGCCAGCATGTGGCCATGGTCGCGATAGGCGGTGATGCTTTGGTCGTTGGGCCCGACATTGGCCTGCATCCCCACCACCACGGCTTCCTGGCCGATATAGAGGTGACAGAAGCCGCCGATCAGCCCCATGCCATAAAGCTGGCCCGCCCGCTCCTCGAAGCGGCGGATCAGAAGCATGTCGGAATAAAGTTTCTTGAGCGAGTCGGAGTTGCGCGCGGGGGATTGTGCGGTGGTGTTCATTCGCGCCTGATATTGGTTATGGGTCGCTGGCCGCACCCTGAAAACGATGGCGCGGCCCGGATTTGTGGCAGAGGCCGCGCGGCCTTGTCCAGCGCAAGTTAGATTGTTGCGCGCGCGCCGCTCTTAGGGGCGATCGGTGTGCAGTGCAGCGAGAACAGGCCAAGCAATGAACTTGCTTCGACGCGGTTGAGGCCAGCGTTTTCGTGCGCGGAGGCAAGGTCAATCAGATGGGAATTACCCTGCGCGTTCAGCCCCTGCGACGATGGCAGCAGGATCGCTGGGCTCGAGCCCGGCATCAAAGCCGCCGAGTGATCATCCGCCAGGCCATGACCCGCGCCCTTTGCGGGCGAATCCCGCCCAAAGGGGGAGGTGTCGCTAGGAAGTGGCTGCCACTTGGCAGATCTGACTTGCGACGGAGGGGGTCAGAAAATTACTTCGCATCGCGCGGAACGGCCACCTGGTTGGGGGCGCCATCCATCAGGCGGGTGCGGGCCAGCTCTTCCACCAGGTCGGGATCGCCCTGCTCCATCAGCGCGATGCGATGCTCTAGGCGCGCGCGCGCGTCGCCGAGCTGGGCCAGCCGGTCCGTGGCCACACCAAGCCTGGCCTCGGTCTCCTCCAGCGCCAGGACGCCGCGTTCGCCCCAGATGGCATAGGCCCCGAAATAGCCGACCACCGCGATGGTGACGGCGGGAATGATCATCAGGGTGAAAAAACGGGCGACGGAACGCTTGATTCGCATTCACCCAACGAATCACATACTGATTCGCAGTGTCAACAGTGATTCAGTTAACGATTCAAGGAACTTAGGGCGGCGGCGTTAACCTCTCAGGGTAGCGCGAAGGTCGCCAGGACATTGCCAGCGATCACCGAGACATACTGGCGACCAGCGATGGCATAGGTCACCGGCGCCATGACGATGGCGCCGCCCAGGCTGGCCTTCCACAGCAGCTTCCCGCTCCTGGCATCTAGGGCATAGAAATAGCCTTCATTGCCGCCGGTGAAGAGAAGGTCCGAGGCGGTGACGAGGTTGCCCGAGGTCGTGACGTCATATTGCGGGAAGCTCCAGACGCGCCTGCCGGTCTTCGGATCGAGCGCCACGGTGGCGCCGCTGCCCACTTCACTTGTCCAGGTATCGATCGGCCCGCGCCGCGCCAGCCCCACCGTCTGGGCGCCCGGGACCGGCGCCACGCCCAGCGCGCCGCCGCCGGTGAAATTGCGCCCGGGGACATAGTCGGCTTCCTCGCGGCGCATAATCGAGGCGTAATTCTCCCATACCGAGAAATAGAACAGGCCGGTGCGTGGCGAAAAGGCTGGCGGATACCAGTTGGTGCCGCCCTGGTTCCCGGGATAGACCGGCGCGCCTTCCGGCTGCGGCGTCTGCAATGGCCGGCCCCTGGCGTCCAGCCCGCTGGCCCAGTTCACCTTGACGAAGGGCGTGCCGCTGAGGAACTGGCCGGTGGAGCGGTCCAGCACATAGAAGAAGCCGTTGCGGTTGGCCCACAGCATGGCCTTGAGCGGCCTGCCCTGCCAGTTGATGTCGGCCAGCACCGGTATCTGGGTGGCGTCGAAATCGTAGCCGTCATTGGGCGTGAACTGGAAATGCCATTTCATCTTTCCCGTTTCGGGATCGAGCGCGATGGCGCAATCGGAATAGAGATTGTCGCCGCTGCGCTGCGCCGGGTTCCAGTCCGGCCCCGGATTGCCGGTGCCGAAATAGATGAGATTCAATGAAGGATCGTACGACCCCATGGTCCAGACCGGCGCCGAGCCGGTCTTCCAGCTGTCGCCGCTCCAGGTTTCGCTGCCCGGCTCGCCCGGCTGGGGAATGGTGTTGAAGCGCCACAGCTCCTTGCCCGTTTTCGCGTCATAGGCGGCGACAAAGCCGCGGATGCCGAACTCGCCGCCGCCGACCCCGACCAGCACTTTATCCTTCACGATGAGCGGCGCCATGGTGATGGAATAGGCCGCCTTGTAATCGGCCACGGCGATGTTCCACACTGGCTTGCCGGTCTTGGCGTCGATGGCGATGAGATGGGCGTCGAGCGTGCCCATGAACAGCGTGTCCCCGAGCATCGCCAGGCCCCGGTTGTTGGAGCCGCAGCAGACCCGGGCGCCAGGATCGGGCGTCCAGCGATAGATCCAAAAATGCTTGCCGGTTTTGGCGTCCACCGCCATCACATCGTTGGGCCGCTGGGTCAGGTACATAACGCCATCGACCACCAGGGGATTGGACTGCCAGACGCCTGGCACGGCGTCCTGCACCACCCATTGCAGTGCCAGCTTCTTCACATTGGCCCTGGTGATCTGCTTGAGGCCGCTATAGCGCTGGCTGTCATAGCCGCCGCTGTACATCAGCCAGTTCTGCGGCTCGGCGGCGGCGCGTTCCAGCCGCTGCGAGGTCACTTCGGCGGCGGCGGCCAGCGGCAGCAACAGGAGAGACAGCAGGGGCAGCATCATCCGGCGCATGGTCAACCTTTCAGCGTCATCAGATAGGCGACAAGGTCGCCCAGTTCGCCGTCGTTCAGCTGGCCGCGGAAGGACGGCATCACGGTATCGGTCCGCACCTGGTAGCTGCGGATATCGGCCTTGGCGATGGACAGCATATTTTCGCCATCGTCGATCAGGCGGATCAGGAAAGTGTCCTCGTCATAGCGCCGCCCCTTCACGGTGCGACCGTTTTTCAGCAGGATCACCACCGGCCGGTTGATCGGCATGGTCGCCTTGATGGGATCGGTGAGCGAGGTGAAGAGCTGTCCGGGGCGGCGAAGCAAGCCGATATCGGTGAGGTTGGGGGCGGTGCGCGCGCCCTGGCCGGCGATGCGGTGGCAGGAAGCACAGCCGCCGCTGCCGTCATACAGCGCCTTGCCGCGCGCCGCGTCGCCCAGCCGGAAAGTGACGCCGCTGCGGTCCATGCCGGAACGGATGAAGGCGATCAGCCCGTCCACCTCCTCATCCTTCAGGGCAAAGGCGGGCATGCCGCCGCCGGTGCTGCCATTGGTGATCATGCGGCGGATATCGGCATCAGTGGCAACGAAGCGGAATTGCTGGCGGCCAAGATTGGTGCCGCCAACGCCATCGCCGTTCAGTCCGTGGCAGAGCTGGCACTGGCCGGCATAAAGGCGATAGCCGCCCTGAATCTGCTCGGCGGTGTAAGCATGGTCTTCCTGCGCGGCGGCCGGATGAACCAGGCCCAGGCACAACAGCAAGACCGAAAGCCGCCAGCGGCGCGACATGTCATCCCCCGCACTCTTTTTGTTGCGGGAACTATAGAAGCGCCCTGAGGCGAACGCCAGCGGCGGCGCGCTTACGCGAACGGCAGACTTACCCGCGCAGCACCGACTTGCCAGCGTAGATGGCGGTGTCGCCCAGCATCTCCTCGATTCGCAACAGCTGGTTGTACTTGGCCAGGCGGTCGGAGCGGGCCAGCGAACCGGTCTTGATCTGCCCGCAATTGGTCGCCACCGCCAGGTCGGCGATGGTGCTGTCCTCGGTTTCGCCGGAGCGATGGCTCATCACCGCCTTGTAGGCGGCGCGGTGCGCCATATCCACGGTCGCCAGGGTCTCGGTCAGCGAGCCGATCTGGTTGACCTTGATCAGGATGGCGTTGGCGGTGGCCTTCTCGATGCCCATCCTGAGGCGGGCCACATTGGTGACGAACAGATCGTCGCCCACCAGATTGACCCGGGCGCCGATCAGGTCCGTGATCGCCTTCCAGCCATACCAGTCATCCTCGGCCATGCCATCCTCGATCGAGAAGATCGGATAGCGCTTAGCCAGGTCGGCATAAACCTTGACCATCTCGTCAGGCGTCAGGCTCTTGCCCTCGCCTTCCAGTTCATACTTGCCGTTCTTGAAGAACTCGGTCGAAGCCGGATCGAGCGCGAAATAGATGTCCTCGCCCAGCCTGTAGCCGGCCTTCTCGACCGCCTTGGAAATATAGGTCAGCGCCTCGTCGGGCGATTTCAGGTTGGGGGCGAAGCCGCCCTCGTCGCCGACATTGGTGTTGAGGCCGGCATCGGACAGCGCCTTCTTCAGGGTGTGGAAGATTTCCGCGCCCATGCGCAGGCCTTCCTTGAACGAAGACGCGCCCACCGGCGCGATCATGAACTCCTGGAAGTCGATGGGATTGTCGGCATGGACGCCGCCATTGATGACATTCATCATCGGCACGGGCAAAACCTGCGCCTTGGCGCCGCCGACATAGCGATAGAGCGGCAGCCCGGCGCTGGCCGCCGCGGCCTTGGCCGCTGCCAGCGAGACGCCCAGGATGGCGTTGGCCCCCAGCCGCGCCTTGTTGGGCGTGCCGTCCAGGGCGATCATGGTGTTGTCGAGGCGAATCTGGTCCTGCGCTTCCATTCCGCAGAGGGCGTCGAAAAGTTCGCCATTCACTGCGGCGACCGCCTTCTCCACGCCCTTGCCCTTGTAGCGGGCGCCGCCATCGCGCAGCTCCACCGCCTCATGGGCGCCGGTCGAGGCCCCGGAGGGCACGGCGGCGCGGCCGAAGGCGCCGTCTTCCAGCCGGACATCGACTTCCACGGTGGGGTTGCCCCGGCTGTCCAGGATTTCACGGCCGGTAATGTCGATGATGGCGGTCATGCGGGAACTCCATTACGCTGGCCGGGTTCTAACGGGACACACCGCACCGGACAAGTGCGAACGGTTACATCGGGGGAAACATCATGCTTTTGTCGTCACCGGCCATCATCCTGACCGCCGCCGTCACCCTGCTGGCGCTGCTGATCTCGCTGGCCTTCGCCATCGGCGTCGCCCGCGCCCGCCGCCGCACCCAGATCGACGCCCCGGCCATGACCGGATCGCCCGAGCTGGAGAGGGCGCTGCGCATCCAGGGCAACACGGTGGAGCAGATCGTGATGTTCCTGCCCTCGCTTTGGCTGGCGGCGCTTTACTTCCCGGGCTGGTGGGCGCCGCTCCTGGGCGCGATCTGGTGCCTGGGCCGCGTCATCTATGCCTTCGTCTATGCCGGCTACAAGGCGCGCTTCCCCGGCTTTGCGCTGACCATTTTCCCCACCATCATCCTTTGGTTTCTGGCGGCGATCGGGGTCGTGCAGGCCTGGATGGCAAGCGCCTAGCGTTGCCCGCGCCCGGGAAGCGACGGCGGCCTGGTATAGACGACGAGAAACTCCGCGCCGGCGGACCATGCGCTGTCGCATGGCGCGGTGCCGAGATTCCACAGGCCGTAATCCACGCTCCAGAGCTGCGGCACGACGCAGGCGCCTTTCACGGTGGCCGTCTGGCCGAGGCAGACCACGACCCGGTCCGGCGAGAAGATGTGCCGGCTCTTGAGCGCCGCAATGTAGGCGCCATACTGAAGGCATTCATCCAGGGTGGCGGGACGCGGCGCCCCTTCCTGGCGCGCCTTGATGCTGGCGAGAGCCGACTTGGTGTCGATGGCCTGTTTCGGCGTGAAGAGTCCCATGTTCGCGATGTGGGAATCGTTGCGAAGGAGCGGAAAATATTTCCCGCTTATCTCGGGATCGACATGGCTGTATTCGCCCTGCTTGGTGAGCGCCGCAATGCCGAGATCGTCCTGAACGACGAAGGCGATGGGGATGCGCCGCCAGAGCGCCTGATCCGCGCGATACTGCGCCGTGAGCCACGACCTCATGCCGAACACGGCGGCGGCACACAGGAGCAATGCCGTCCCGAAACCCAGGAAAAATAACTTCCAAGCACGCATTGCCACCCCCTTTGCCGCCCCGATGGCGCCGCAACGGGCGGCGTCATTCGCGGTCAGGCTACTTCTTCACAATCGCGTCGATCGCAACAAGCTGTTCGAGCAGCGCGGGGAAATCCTTCAGCCGGACCATGTTGGGACCGTCGCTGGGCGCATTGTCCGGGTCCTGGTGCACTTCCATGAAGACAGTCGCGACGCCAGCCGCCACCGCGGCGCGCGCAAGATAAGGCACCATGGTGCGGTCGCCGCCCGACTTGTCGCCCTGCGCGCCCGGCTGCTGCACCGAATGGGTGGCGTCGAACACCACCGGGGCGCCGAATTTCGCCATGATCGGAAGCGCCCGCATGTCGCTCACCAGCGTGTTGTAGCCGAAGGACACGCCGCGCTCGGTCACCAGCACGTTCGGGTTGCCGGCGCCGGTGATCTTGGCGATGACGTTCTTCATGTCCCAGGGGGCGAGGAACTGGCCCTTTTTGACGTTGATGATCTTGCCGGTATGCGCGGCGGCGACCAAAAGGTCGGTCTGGCGCGAAAGGAAGGCGGGAATCTGCAGCACGTCCACTGCCTGCGCCACCGGGGCGCACTGGTCGCGCTCATGCACATCGGTGAGGACGGGAAGATCGAAGCTCCTGCGAATCTCGGCAAAGATGGGCAGCGCATTCTCCAGCCCCAGCCCACGCGCGGTGCCGGCGCTGGAGCGGTTGGCCTTGTCGAAACTGGTCTTGTAGATCAGCCCGACGCCCAGCCTGCCGCAGGCTTCCTTCAGCGCCCCCGCCATGTCGAAGGCATGCTGGCGGCTTTCCAGCTGGCAGGGGCCGGCGATGATCGAAAGTTTCTTTGCATTGCCAATTTCGACGCTGCCGGCGCGGACAACACTGTTGGGCTGGGTCATGGCGGAGAAATAAGCCCTGCTCCTCCTGAATGCAAACGGGCCCGGTTTGACCGGGCCCGTCTGTCAATCATGCACCAAACTCACAAATGGAATTTCGCCATTCCGATCTGGGCGCATTTGACGTCGTCGCCGACGCCGGTGGGACCGGAGACCGACAGCGCACCCACCAGCTGACCGCCCTTCATGATCGGCAGGCCGCCGCCGAAGGTAATCAGGTTGGCGTCGCCCTCAAGCACCGCATTGAAGGGCTGGCCGGCGATGCCCGGCTGGGTGGCGAAGTCGGCCGAGGCCATTTTCTTCTTCAGCACCGTGTAGGCCTTGCGGCGCGCGAAATCGAAAAGGTTCAGCCCGGTGCCGTCGGGCGAAAGCATCGCGCGCACATTGCCGTTGAGGTCCACCACCATCACCGCCGCCGCCGACTTGCGCGGCAGGGCAAGACAGGCGTCAACCGCGGCGCGGGCCGCTTCCACCGCCTGGTCGAAGGGAATTTCCTTGTCGGGTGTGATCGCCACCGGATCGAAGGGACCGGCTGGGCCTTTCGCCGCCGGGGGCATCTGGAAGCCGCCGCGGCCGGCGCCGCGGCCCGCAGGCGCCCCGCCCGGGGCCGGCGCAGGCTGGGCAAGAGCAGGCACGACAAGAATGGCGCCAAGCAGCAGCGCCGAAGCAAGACGGTTCATGATCGGCTTCTCCTAGAAATGAAACTTGGCGAGACCGGCCATGGCGCAGGCATCGTCATCAACCTGGCCGGTGGGACCGGAAACGGAAATGGCGCCGATCAGCACGCCATTCTTCATGATCGGCTGGCCGCCGCCATACTGGATCAGCTGCGCATCGCCCTCGATCGGCTGGCCGGGCGTCATCTTGGCGATCTTGCCGAACGCGGCCGAGGCCATACCCTTCTTCAGCACGGTATAGGCCTTCATGCGCATGTAATCGAAGGAATTGGTGCGGGCGCCGTCGGCCGACAGCACCACCTTGGCCAGGCCATTGAGATCGACGATTTCCACCGTCGCCGCCGACTTTTTGGCCAGGCAGGTGTCGATCGCCGCCTGGGCGGCGGCCAGCGCCTGGTCCATCGGAATCTGTTTCTCCGCCGGGATCGCGGGCGGGGCCGGCGGCATCGGCGCCTGGGCGAAGACGGGGGTGGCGCTGACAAGCAGCACCGCAGCTAGGCGTTTCATGGAATCTCCCAAGGTTGTTGTGGCGGCACGCTAGCACAGCGTCCACGGCCTGGGGAGCGGCCCCCCCCCTGAGAGAGATTAATGCAGGGCGTTCGCGGCCATCGAAGCCGGACCGGCCAGAGGCGAGAACATGTTCATCGCGTCCCAGAACAGCGTCGTGTCAACGCGCACCGTGTCGCCCGGACGGATCAACAGCGGCATGTTGGTGGGAACTTCCTGCTCCATCGCCTCGCCCTCATGGCGGACATAGACCGAGCTTTCGCGCGCCTGCTGGGTGAAGCCGCCCGCCATGCCGATGGCGTTCATCATCGTCATGTCGTTGACGTAGGCAAACTGGCCCGGGTGCTGGACCTGGCCGACGACATAGACCGGACGGTAGGCAAGGATATCCACCGTCAGTTTCGGGTTGCGCAGATAATTGGGCACCAGCGCGTAATAGATGGCGGCTTCCAGGCCCTGGGCGGTGTTGCCAGCGGCATGGACGATGCCCCCCAGTGGCAGGCGGATATTGCCATTGCCATCGAGCTGGTAATCGCCGGTGAGATCGGCCTCGCCGAACACGGTGAGACGGATCTTGTCGCCGGGACCCAGGGTGTAGCCGCCCTCCATCACCGGTGCGCCATAGGGGCCGCCATAAGGCGCACCATACGGTGCCCCCCCGGGCGGGACATAAGCCGGCGGCGGCGTGCGCGCGGTGGCGTAGGGCGAGGGAATTTGGTTGATGGCCGGCGATGTCGCCACCAGGTTCGGATTGGCCGGCGCGGCCTGCGGCGGCTGGTAGGTGCCGTAGGGTGCCGAGGGATAAGACCCGCTCGAACTCCCCTGGATAGAGTAGACCGGTGCCGCTGCGGGTTCGCCGGCGCCGCCATAGCTGCCCGTGGGCGCGGTGCCATAAGCGGGGACGCTGCCGGACGGCGCAGTCTGCAGACCAGAGGCCGGAATGATCGAACCCGCACCCATCGGCGCGGCATACTGGCCGGTGGCGGCGCCCTGTGCGCTGTTGACGGCATAAGGGTCGCCGGGGCCGTTGATGGCGGGACGAACGGCGCCGGTATTGGTGGCGCCGGGACCGGCCGGCATCGCCACGACATTGCTGCCCGCGGCCTGGGCATTCTGCGCCGCCTGCAGGGCCTGCATGCCGCTGACCCCGCCGCCGACCATCTGGGCCTGCGCCGGCGCGGACGCCAGCAACGCGGCGCATGCCAGTGCGAGACGGCGCGGGGAAA
The DNA here is from genome assembly GCA_964572805.1 of uncultured Rhizobium sp. Taxonomy (GTDB): domain Bacteria; phylum Pseudomonadota; class Alphaproteobacteria; order Micropepsales; family Micropepsaceae; genus Rhizomicrobium. The sequence continues at coordinate 61,103 of CAZNGO010000048.1, forward strand.
TCCGGGTCATGCCGCAAGGATAGGACGCGATAGTTAATGATTCCTTTGTTTGCGGGCGCGCGTTAACGGAACCGGGACGTGGGGGCCTGCCCGTGATAGCCTTGTCACGTCTCATCCGGAGGCCGCCATGACCGTTTCTCGCCTGCTGCCCGCCCTCGCGATCGCCGCCCTGCTGGTCATGCCGGCGCTGGGACAGGCGCCCGGCAAGCCCGGCAGCCTCGCCGCGCGCATCGACGCGCTGGAAAAGGAGAATGCGTCACTGCGCGAGGATGTAACCCGCCTGCAGGCCCTCCTGACCCAGACCCGCCGCGACATGATCGGCATGCGCAGCGCGCCGATCATCGGCGGCTATGTCGGATCGGTGCCCTCGCCGCTCCAGCCCCAGAGCCTGGCCGAGCAGTCGGCGGCGGCCCAGGCGCAGATCAACCAGATGAACACCCAGACCCAGCTCAACAATCTGCAATTGCAGCAAAACATGGCGATGGACCGGCTGCGCGAGCAGCAGGTGCTGCCGCCGCCCTTCGGCACCGCCACACCCTGACCAGATGACCCCGAAACTGTTCGCCGTCTATCTCGGCGGGCGCGCGCCCCGCGCCGCCATCGAACTGCATGACATGGTGTTCGTGGCCGGCGAAGCGATCGAGGATTGCTACGAGCAGATTCTCGACCAGTGGTTCGGCACGCCCGGCCGGGTGCATATCGACTCTTTTCTGGAACTCGACATTGTCGATGGCTGGAAGATCGAATTGGCCAAAGCGCCGTCGGGCCAGAAGGAGAAACTCTTTTTCGTAAATCTGGGAGCGTACAACAGCACGGACTTCACCGAACTCCATGCCGCCAGCTTCCATGTCTGCGCCGAGGCGCCGCATGCCAAGGCGGCGGCGCTGGCGCTGCATTTCACCGGCGGCGTCACCGAACCGCACAAGGATGATCTGATGGCGGTGGATGACTGCCTTACCATTGAAGGCGCCGGCGGCTGGCATGTAAGGCTGACGCGGACCAATGCGGTCTCGGCGCAGACGCCGAGCAACCAGTATCACGCCATCCCAAAGCCGGTGATCGCGGCGTGGATGGCCACCAACGGCATCTAGACCAGCCGGCTCCGCTTCATCGCCGCGGCGATGAACGACGTGAACAGCGGATGCGGCTCCAGCGGCCGCGATTTCAGTTCGGGATGGAACTGCACCCCGATGAACCAGGGGTGGTCGGGAATCTCCATGATCTCCGGCAGCCGCCCATCCGGCGACCAGCCCGAGACTTCCATGCCATGCTCCGCCAGCTGCCTGGCGTAATCGGTGTTCACTTCATAGCGGTGGCGATGGCGCTCGCTGATGGTGGTGGCGCCATAGACTTCCGCCACCCGCGAACCCGGCGTCAGCGCCGCGGGGTAAGCGCCCAGCCGCATGGTGCCGCCCATGTCGCCATCGGCGGCGCGGCTCTCGACCTGGTTGCCCTTGACCCATTCGGTCATCAACCCGATAACCGGATGCTTGGGATTGCCGATCTCGGTGGTGCCGGCGCCTTCCAGCCCCGCCAGGTCGCGCGCCGCCTCAATCACCGCCATGTGCAGGCCGTAGCAGATGCCGAAGAACGGCACCTGTTTCTCGCGGGCAAAGCGCACCGCGCCAATCTTGCCTTCGGTGCCGCGCTCGCCAAATCCGCCGGGCACTAGGATGCCATCCACCTCTTCCAGGAAGGCGGCCGCGTCCTCGCGCTCGAAAATTTCGCTGTCGATCCATTCGAGCTGCACCTTGACGTTGTTGGCCAGGCCGCCATGCGCCAGCGCCTCTGACAGCGACTTGTAGCTGTCCTTGACCTGCATGTACTTGCCGACCACGGCGATGCGGACTTCGCCTTCCGGGTTCTTCACCCGCTGCACCACCTCTTCCCAGCGCGCCAGGTCAGGCGGCGGGGCGTTGTCCAGGCCGAAGACTTTCAGCAGCTGCGTGTCCAGCCCGACCTCGTGATAGGCCAGGGGCACGCGGTAGATGGTGTCGAGGTCCAGCGCCGGGATCACCCGCTCGGCCGGCAGGTTGCAAAACAGGCCGATCTTGCGCCGCTCATCGTCGGGAATGGGATGGCTGGCACGGCAGAGCAGAATGTCGGGCTGGATACCGATGGCGCGCAGCTCCTTGACGCTGTGCTGGGTCGGCTTGGTCTTGAGCTCGCCCGCCGCCTCGATGAACGGCACCAGAGTGAGATGGATGAAGGCGGTTTGGCCGCGGCCCAGATCATTGTGCAGCTGGCGGATGGCCTCGAAGAAAGGCAGGCCTTCGATGTCGCCCACGGTGCCGCCGATCTCGACCAGCAGGAAATCCAGGCCGTCGGTGTCGGCCATGACGAATTCTTTGATCATGTCGGTAACATGCGGGATCACCTGCACGGTGCGGCCGAGATAGCCGCCCTTGCGCTCCTTCTCGATCACCTGGCTGTAGATGCGCCCCGACGTGATGTTGTCCGACTTGCGGGCGGAAACGCCGGTGAAGCGCTCGTAATGGCCGAGATCGAGGTCGGTCTCCGCCCCGTCATCGGTGACATAGACCTCACCATGCTGGAACGGGCTCATGGTGCCCGGATCGACGTTGAGATAGGGGTCGAGTTTCCTGAGACGGACCTTGTAGCCTCGCGCCTGAAGCAGCGCGCCGAGGGCGGCGGACGCAAGACCTTTTCCAAGGGAAGAGACCACGCCGCCGGTGATGAAGATCAACCGGGCCATGGGAGGCCACCATCATCAAACGATCGGGTCGGTGCAAGCGCTAAATTTGGAAAATTCTCACCGCGCACAACTATCAGGTCTTGACGGTCCAGCGTCGAGTCGGTTGCCCGGCCGCTCGCTTTAGGCTTGCGGCCATCGCGGCCCACTATTGGGGTTTTGGCACCGAGGGGGCCGTGGCCGGCTTTGGCGCCGGCACGTTCGGCTTGGCTGGCGCGAGATTGATCGGCGTGTCCAGGATCGAGGTACTGGTTTGGGAGCGGCCGCGTAGGGCCATGATGTTCAGTCCCAGGCAGATGATGATGAAGAGAGCGGCCAGGATCGCGGTGGTGCGGGTGAGCACATCGGCCGCGCCGCGGGCGCTGAACAGCCCGCCACCCCCGCCGCTGCCCATACCCAACCCGCCGCCCTCGGAGCGCTGCAGCAGAACAATGATGATCAGCGCCACCGCGACAAGCACTTCAGCGGCAAGAAGGACGTTCTGCATGGGAAGGTTCCGAAAACTCAGGCAGGCGGCATGTAATGCATCCCCCGGCAGTTTGAAAGGACTTCGGCCCAAAATAGCCCCATTCCTTGCAGGGATTTTAGAGCGGAAGGGGCGAAAGCCGGGTATGCTTACGGCTCCTGGAGGGGCCCGATTTCGGGAATCCATGGAGCGTTCGATGTCCGCTTACCGGCCCGCCCTGGCGGGACTTTGCCTGCTGACCGCAACCCTCGCGGCCTCGGCTGGTCCCAGACCCGCCGCCATCGCGCTGGCCGACCGCATCAGCTGGGGTGGGGGCGCGCCCGTGGCCGATCCCGCCCGTTACCTGCAGGAGCAACTCCACCCCTCGAACGATGACGGCTTGCTGCCCGCCATCCAGGCGCAGATCGATGCCATGCCGATCAGCCATCTTCGCCTTGCGCAGATCGCCGCCGATGTCGGCATGGCCCGCCAGGCCGTGCAGCAGCAGCGCCAGATGACGGCAGGCGTCCAGGGCGCGGACACGCCGCAGCGCAGCCTGATCCAGATGCAGTATCGCCAGACCCTGACGGACTATGCGCGCCAGGCGGCGATGCGCGCCTTGCTGCGCGACATCTATTCGCCGAACCAGTTGCGCGAGCAGATGGTATGGTTCTGGTTCAACCATTTCAATGTCAGCCAGCGCAAGGGCGTCATCGCCGCCATGGTCGGCGACTATGAGGAGCACGCCATCCGGCCGCATGTGCTGGGCAGGTTCCGCGACCTTCTCATCGCCACCGCCTTCCATCCCGCCATGCTGCAATATCTCGACAACCAGCAGAACGCCGCCGGCCATATCAACGAGAACTTCGCCCGCGAAATCATGGAACTGCACACCATGGGGGTGGGCAGCGGCTATACCCAGAAGGATGTACAGGAACTGGCGCGCATCCTCACCGGCGTTGGCGCCAATTTCCAGGCCCAGGCGCGGCCCTTGCTGGCCGGGCGCGGAATGCGGATGGGCGAGGACGGCATCGCCTTCAATCCGCAGCGCCATGATTTCGGCGACAAGCAGTTCCTCGGCCAGACCATCAAGGGCAGCGGCGTTGAAGAGGCGGTAACCGCCCTCACCATGCTCAGCCGCCAGCCGGCCACGGCGCGGCATGTTTCCCGCGAACTTGCCGAATTCTTCTGCTGCGACGCCCCGCCAGACCGACTGGTCGCCGCCATGGCCGCAACCTTCGAGAAAACCGACGGCGACATCACCGCCGTGCTGACCACCCTGTTCAACGCGCCGGACTTCACTGCCAGCCTGGGAAGCAAATTCAAGGACCCCCTGCACTATGCGGTCTCGGCGGTGCGCGCCGCATATGGCCAGACGCCGGTGCAAAATCTGACGCCGGTGGTCAACTGGCTGGCGCGCATGGGCGAGCCGCTTTACGGCCATGAAACCCCGGACGGCTATGCCATGAGCGCCGATGGCTGGAACGGGCCGGGCGGAATGGAAACCCGCTTCGAGATCGCCACCCTGGCCGGGGCTGGACGGCCCAGCCTGCTGCAGCCCGATGCCTCGCTACAGGGCCGTGGCGGACGCGCCGGGCGCGGCGAATTGCTGAACCAAGTGCAGCTGCCGCGCCTGCCGCAGACGCCGCCGCCGCAGATGCAGGATTCGCCCTATGTGCAGGCGATGCTCGCCGCCATGGCGCCGGCGACGCGCGAGGCGCTGGCCAAGGCGAAGAATCCTGCCGACTGGAACAGCCTGTTCCTGTCGTCGCCTGAATTCATGTATCGCTGAAGGTGACTGCCATGGATCGCAGAACGCTTCTCAAATCCGCTCTCTGTACCGCGCCGCTCTTCACCGCCGGCCGCCTCTACGCCCTGCCCGCGCAGAGCGCGCCGCGCCTGCTGGTGGTGTTCCTGCGCGGCGCCTATGACGCCGCCAATATCGTGGTGCCAACCGCCAGCGACTTCTATTATGCCGCCCGTCCCAACTTGGCGGTGCCGAAAGACAGGACCCTGTCGCTGACGGCGGAGTGGGGCCTTCATCCGGCGCTGGCGGATTCGATCCATCCGCTCTGGCAGAAAAAGCAGATCGCCTTCGTGCCCTTCTCCGGCACCGATGATGTTTCGCGCTCGCATTTCGAGACCCAGGACACGATCGAGCTGGGCCAGCCAATTGAAGGCTCGCGCAACTATCGTTCCGGCTTTCTCAGCCGCGCGGCGCAGGTGGTGGCGGGCACCGCACCCATCGCCTTCACCGACCAGTTGCCGCTGTCCTTCCGCGGCGGCGCGGCGGTGCCCAACATCGCCCTGAACTTCGCCGGCCGTCCGGGACTGGCGGCGCGCAACGCCGATCTGATCCAGGCGATGTACCAGGACCAGGAACTGGCGCCCGCCGTGGCCCAGGGCTTCGCGGTGCAGGCCCAAGTCTATGAGGCCCTGAGCCAGGAGATGCAGGCTGCCAGCCGCGGCGCGGTCAGCGCCCGGGGCTTCGAGCAGTCGGCCCCGCGCATCGGCGTCCTGATGCGCGACAGATACAATCTCGGCTTTGTCGATATCGGCGGCTGGGACACCCATGTGAACCAGGGCGGCGCCGAAGGCTATCTGGCGGGCCGCATCGGCGAACTGGGACGCGGGCTGGCGCTGCTGGCCTCGACTTTGGGTGAACGCTGGAACGACACCATCGTCGTCGTGGTCAGCGAGTTCGGCCGCACCTTCCGCGAGAATGGCAATCGCGGCACCGACCATGGTCATGGCAGCACCTATTGGGTGCTGGGCGGCGGCGTCCGCGGCGGGCGGATCGCCGGGCGGCAGAGCCAGATTGCGCAGGCGACGCTGTTCCAGGACCGCGACCTGCCGGTGCTCAATGACTATCGCGGCCTGATCGGCGGTGTGCTGCAAAAGGCCTATGGCCTGTCCCAGGCGCAGGTGGCGACGGTGTTCCCGTCGGCGGCGCCTCAGGACTTGGCGCTGATCTAGACAGCTATGGCGGGGGCCTGGCTGCGGGCGCGGATGATGGCGACGGTGGCGTCGATTTCCGCAAGCTGGTCCGCCGCGGATTTCTCCGGGCTGAGGACATGGTGCAGGCTGAGCGCCGCATGGCCCAGCAGGTGCATCGAGGCGTTGCGATCCACGCCCAGCTTCAGGCCTTCGCACGCCGCCTGCATCTGCTCGCACCATTCCCCCGCCCCGGGCACTTCCTGCTCGCGGCTGCGCCGACCGATCGAGGCCGCCAGTTCGCCCAGGCGGCTGATCTCCGGCGGCAGGCCGCGGGCGGGCAGCATTTCCTGCATCAGCCGCCACAGGATGCAGGCCTGGAAGGCATCGCGCCGCAGCTTCTCGCTTTGCAGTTTTTCACGCGCATTTTTCAGCTCGCCGTCCAGCAGCCGGGTGACGGCATCGTCCGGCATCTTGTCTTTGGCCTTCATCTTGAGCGAATTGGGCGGGGCGAAAAGTTCGACATTGGAAGGGCGGCCATCGTCCTTGCGGCGGTCGGGACCGACATAATCGCTGGTGATGACAAAGCCCTTGCGCCGCTCGATATGGGCCTCGATGCGCTGGCCGAGCAGCCCGGTCGAGAAAGGCCGCAGCAGCAGGTCGTCGGCGCCGGAAGAAACGACTCGGCTGATCAGGCCGGTGGTCTTCTCCCAGGCGGTAACGATGATGACGATGAAGGGATTGTGCCCGGTGCCGCCCTGGCGCAGGCCCTGGATGGTGGTGCAGAGCTCCTCGACGGCACCCTGCGCTTCGCAGAGGGCGATGTCGGGCGGCGCCTTCTGGATATTTGCGACAAAGGCTTCCAGGGTCGAAACCGTGGTGGTGCGGCGGAAGCCCAGGGCATACAGCGCGGCGCGTGTCGCGGTGCGGTTGGCCGACACCGGATCATAGATAAGCGCATCGACCGTGTCGAAGGACAGTCTCACAGAACCCGCCACACCTCTATTGTTGTCCGGCAGAATGCGGCGCGGGCCCTTAAGGAAGGGTCGAAAGGAGTGGTTAACGATCTGTACGAGTTTTGTTTAAACTAGCGCGCGGGCGCCGCGCCGATAATTCCCATGAAATCCGGAACCTTAAGGCTCGCCCCGCCCACCAGCGCCCCGCCCACGTCCGGCAGGGCCAGGATGGCGGCGGCGTTGTCGGGCTTCACCGAGCCGCCATAGAGGATCAGCATCGAGCCGCCTTCGCCGCCGCAGCGTTCCTTCAGGCAGGAGCGCAGATGGGCGTGCATGGCGGCGATGTCGTCGAAGCTCGGAATCTTCCCCGTACCGATGGCCCAGACCGGTTCATAGGCCAGCACCGTGTTGGCGGCCGTGGCGCCATCCGGAACACTGCCCAGGATCTGGCCATGGCAGACGCTGTTGGCCTTGCCGCCCTCGCGCTCCGCCAACGTTTCACCTATGCAGACGATGCCGATGAGGCCGGCGCGCCAGGCCGCCTTGGTCTTGGCCGCGACATCGGCATCGCTCTCGCCATGATACTGGCGGCGCTCGGAATGGCCGACAATGACATGCGAAGCGCCGGCGGCCTTGAGCATCTCGGCGCTGATGTCGCCGGTGAAGGCGCCGGAGGGCTGGGCGTGGCAGTCCTGGCCGCCGATGGCGAAAGCGCCCTTGGTGAACCAGGCCGCCTGGGCGATCAGGGTGGCGGGCGGACAGACCAGCACATCGCAGGCCGGCGGAGCCGTCTCCAGCGCCGCCTTGAGTTCGCCCAGCCTGGCCGCATCGGCCTGCCCGGCTCCGTTCATCTTCCAGTTTCCGGCGACCAGAGACCGCATGAAATCCTCCCTTTTTTCCGGGTTTTACGCCATAACCGCGCCTTGCCGGAAGCAGCCCCCATCCTTATCATCCGCGGCCTTTTATCCGTACCTCCAGGACTTTCCCATGATTGAGTGGTTCCACCGCGTTTCCAAGTCCTTCGTCGCCACCATCCTGATGGGCGGCTTGGCGCTCAGCTTCGTGCTCTGGGGCGTGGCCGACGTCTTCATGGGCCAGTCCGCCACCGCTGTGGCGACGGTGGGTTCGCACGAGGTCGACCTGGCGGCCTTCAGCCGCACCTATCGCAACCTGGTGCGCGACGAAGGCCAGCGCCTGGGCATGGACCTGACCCCCGACATGGCGCAGAAGATGGGGCTGCCCCTGACCGTGCTGCAGCAGATGATCACGCGCATTGCGCTGGACAATTATGCCGAAAAGCTGGGCATCGGCATATCGGACACCGAGGTGGCGGCCCAGGTGCGGGCGCTGCCCGCCTTCCGCGGCCCCACTGGCCAGTTCGACCGCAACGCCTTCATGAGCGCGCTGCAGGCCAGCGGCTATGCCAGCGAGAACGACTTTCTCACCGAAGTGCGCAACGACATGACCCGCTCCCAGCTCAGCTCGGCGGTAGAAGCCTTTTTCGGCCTGCCGCCGGAATACAGCCTGGCGCTGTTTTTCTACATCAACGAGAAGCGCGCAGTCGATTATGTGGTGGTGCCGCCCGAGGCCGCCGGCGCGGTTCCTGCGCCCGACGACAAGGCGCTGGCCGCCTACGTCAAGGACAATGCGGCGCGTTTCTCCACCCCGGAATATCGCGATGTGCAATATGCCTGGGCCGCGCCCGCCGACGTGACGGTGACGGTCACCGACAAGATGATCGCCGACGAGTTCGCCGCCCGCCAGTCCACCTACAATGTGCCGGAGAAGCGCGAACTCTATCAGCTCAACTTCAAAAACGAGGCCGCTGCCCGCGCAGCGCGCGCCAAACTCGATTCCGGCACGAGTTTCGACCAGCTCGCCATCGCCCAGGGCCTCAAACCTGCCGACACCGCGCTGGGCGAGAAGACCAAGGCCGACCTGGGTGACGCCGCCGTCGCCGATGCCGCCTTCGCGGTGAAAGAAGGCGAAACCAGCCAGCCTGTAAACGGCGCCTTTGGCTGGGTGATGGTCAGGACCGGCAAGATCACCGTCCCCGGCCAGCACCACACCCTGGACGAGGTCAAGGACCAGGTCCGCGCCGCCGTCCAGACCCAGCTTGCCGGCGACAAGCTGGTGGACATGCTCAACGCCTATGACGATGCCGCCAAGAATGGCGACGACCTTGCCGCCGCGGCGAAGAAGGCCGGTCTCAAGGTCGGCCATGTCGCGGCGACGGACGCGCAGGGCAAGGCACCTGACGGCAGCAAGACGGACGCGCCTGCCGATCCCGATTTCCTCACCCTCGCCTTCAAGGCCGAGGCCGGCCAGAGCAATGACCCGGTCCAGGCCAAGAGCGGCGCCTATTTTGTGGTGAAGGTGCTGGGCGTCACGCCGCCCAAGCTCAAGCCGCTGGACCAGGTGCGGGACGAAGCCCTCAAGCAATGGACGGCGCAGAAGCGCAACGAACTGCTGGCCGCCAAGGCCGCGGCGCTGACGGCGCAGGCGCAGAAGGACAAGTCGCTGGCGGGGGCGGCCGCCGCGATCAAGGCGTCGGTGCAAAAAAGCGCCGCGCTTTCGCGCAGCAGCGACGACGCGGCGATCCCCGCCGTGCTGACCCAGAAAATCTTTGCCGCGCCGCAGGGCGGCATCGTTTCGGCCCCGCGCGGCGACACCTATGTCATCGCCCAGGTCACCGGCATCGCCCATCCGCGCCCGTCGGGCAATGATGCGCAGCTGCAGGGCCATGCCCGCCAGCTGGCGGGCGGCGTCGCCGGCGACTTCACCATCACCATGGCCAATGCCGAGCGCGCCGCCCAGCGGGTGAATGTCAACCAGAAGGCGCTGGACTCCGCCGTCGGCAGCGGGTCGTGACGGATTTCGAAAGTTTTGCCCGCGGTTTTGCCGCGGGAAAGTCCCAGCTTGTCACGACAAGACTGGTCGCCGACCTGGAGACGCCCGTCTCGGCCTATCTCAAGCTGGGTGAAGGGCGGGAGAACACCTTCCTGCTGGAAAGCGTGCAGGGCGGCGAGGCGCGCGGCCGCTATTCCATCATTGGCCTGAAACCCGACCTGATTTGGCGCACCAGAGGCAATGTCGCGGAAATCAACCGGAGCGCCCTGAATGGCGGCGCCTTCGTGGCGGAGAAAGCCAGGCCGCTGGAAAGCCTGCGCGCCCTGACGCGGGAAATCCGCATGGACATTCCGCATGGCATCCCGCCCATGGCGGCCGGCCTTTTCGGCACGCTCGGCTATGACATGGCGCGGCAGGTGGAAGATTTGCCCAACGCGCCCCCCGATATGCTGGGTCTGCCCGACGCCATCCTGCTGCGGCCCACCATCGTGGCGATCTTCGACACGGTGAAGGACGAAATCATACTGTCCACGCCGGTCTGGCCCGATGCGAAGATCGACGCCCGGGCCGCCTTCGCGCGCGCCCAGGAGCGGCTGGCCGAAACCGTGGCGGAGCTGGAACGCCCTGCCCCGCCCGCGCCGCCCGCACCCGCCGAACTGCCGGTGAACGTGGCGGTCGAATCCAACATGACAAAGGCGGAGTATCTCGACGTGGTGCGCCGCGCCAAGGAATACATCGCCGCCGGCGACATCTTCCAGGTGGTGCCGTCGCAGCGTTTCCGCCGCCCCTTCACCCTGCCACCGTTTGCGCTCTATCGGGCGCTCAGGCGGCTGAACCCCTCACCGTTTCTTTATTTCCTGTCGCTGCCGGGTTTCCAGATCGCGGGCTCGAGCCCGGAAGTGCTGGTGCGGCTGCAGGGCGGCAAGGTTACCATCCGCCCCATCGCCGGCACGCGCTGGAGAGGCAAGACCCCAGCCGAGGATACGGCGCTGGCGGCAGAGCTGCTGGCCGACCCCAAGGAGCGGGCCGAGCATTTGATGCTGATCGATTTGGGCCGCAACGATGTCGGACGGGTGGCGAAGACCGGGGCGGTCAAGGTGACCGACAGCTTCTTCATCGAGCGCTACAGCCATGTCATGCACATCGTCTCCAATGTCGAAGGTGAATTGCGCGAAGGGCTGGATGCGGTGGATGCGCTGGCGGCGGGGCTGCCGGCCGGCACCCGGACCGGGGCCCCGAAAATCCGAGCCATGGAGATCATCGACGAGTTCGAGAAGGAAAAGCGCGGCCTGGCCTATGCCGGTGCCATCGGCTATTTCGCCGCCGATGGCACCATGGACACCTGCATCGTGCTGCGTACGGCGTTGCTCAAGGACGGCATGATGTATGTCCAGGCCGGGGGCGGCATTGTCGCCGACAGCGTGCCTGAGGCCGAGTATCAGGAGACGGTGAACAAGTCCAAGGCCCTGCTGGCCGCCGCCGAAGAAGCGGTGCGGTTCGCCAGCGCCGCCAAAAAGGGGCAGTAACCAGCAGGTGACGCGCATGAAGAGTATGCTGGTCATCAATAAAACTGATACCATCATGACGCTGATGCTGGAGCCAATTGGGGAATACTTCGCCATTCCGCCTGGAACAAAAGTATCCATAGTTGGTAAATTTTCCGACGAGCAGCGAGATTACGGCGAAATTGCCCAGCACAGGGATAATTGCATTGCCGTCTGGACCTCACTGGACGCAACTGTATGCAAGATGGGAAGCCATTGGCACCCAACCGATAGCATTCGCCGCTCGTCACCGCGAAAAATAGATCAAACTGTCATGGCCCACTTTACGTGGGCCATCCAGAGCCACATGCGCCGGTGTTTGTGACCCTAGATGGCCCAGGCACGTCGGGCCATGACACTGAGCTTAGTTCAAAGCGACGGCCTGTGCCGCCTTCGCCTTCATCGCTTCGGGCAGCGGCACCAGTTTCACGCCATGATCCTGCGCCAGCCATTCTTTCAGCAGACGCAGCGTCGCGGCATGGGGATGGCCGATGGCGACCGCCACGCCCTGGCGTTTGGCCGTCGCCACCAGCGCATCGAGCTGGTGGCGCACCGCCGCCTCGCTCTGGTCATCGTCCAGGAAAATGTCGCGGCCGATGCTTCGTACCCCCGCGACCTTCGCCGCCGCCTCGCCGCGTGAACCGCCGCTGGTGCGGGAGTCGAAGAAGAACAGCCCGCGCGCTTTCAGCATCGCCATCACAGGCGCCAGCGCCACCATGTCGGAGGTAAAGCGGCTGCCTTCATGGTTGTTCACGCCCACCGCGCCCGGCACCCGCTCCAGCGACCAGTTCAGGCGGCGCGCAATCTCATCCGCCGTCATGCCGACTTCCAGCGCCATCGGGCCGGGATTGATGGCGCTGAGCGCCTGCATCGGCACATGCGCCAGCACGACATGGCCTTCTTCCTTCGCCCGCGCCGCGAAGCCCGGCGTGGTCGGGGCATAGGGCAGGAAGGAAAGCGCCACCGCGCGCGGCAGACGCAGCGCCGCGTCGGTGGCGGCGATGTCCTCGCCCAGATCGTCAATGCAGATGGCGACCAGCGCCGGGCCTGCCGGCGCCGGATGCAGCCAGGCGGGGCGCGACCGCGCAATCACCGGATAAAGCAGTTGCGGCGCATAGCGGCTGGCCTCGAAACCGGGCAGCGCCACTGCCATCACGGTGCCATGCGGCGCGCCTTCGGCCTGCGCCTCCAGCCGGGGCGTCAGGGCGGCGACGAAAACGGGCACGCCTGCCAGCACCGCGTCTGCGCCCAGCGCCAATACGACAAAGGCGAAGGCGGCGAAGCAAAATTCACGCGCATATCGGCGAATCAGCGGCCCCATGCGGACGAGTTTACCTCAGTCGGCGGCGACCGGACCGCCGCCGGAAATAGCCCGCCGGCAAAGCCACACCATCGCGACCAGAGCCAGGCAGATCCAGCCCGAGGCCCAGAAGATGTCGTCCGCCGCCAGCAGATAGGCCTGGCCCGCCATGGTGCGGGCAACTGCCGCCCTGGCCCCAAGCTCGGGCAGGCCGAGATGCTGCAGATGCTTCAGCGCCGCCCGGAAAGCAGGTGAGAAGGCGGTGGTGCCGTCGGCCAGCCGGCTCTGGTGCAACGCCTCACGCCGCTCCCAGATCGTCGTCACCAGCGAAGCGGCAAAGCCGCCGCTGGTGATGCGGGCGAAGTTGGACAGGCCCGAGGCCAGCGGAATGCGCTGGTGCGGCACGCCATCGAGCAGGATGGTGATCATGGCAAGGAAAAAGGTCGCCATGGCGATGCCCTGCACCAGCAGCGGCAGCAAAAAATCCAGGAAGCTGGCGTCGGCGGTGAAATTGGCGCGCATCAGATAGGAGACGCCGAAGGCGATGAAGGCGACGGTGGCGATGATGCGGGCATCGACTTTCTGCATGATCTTGGCCGACATCGGCGTCAGCAGCACGGCGATGACCCCGGTCGGCGCCGCCACCAGCCCCGCCCAGGTGGCGGTGTAGCCGATCTGGGTCTGCAGCCAGAGCGGCAGGAGCAGCGTATTGCCGAAAAACACCGCATAGCCCAGGCAGAAGGCCAAAGTGCCGAAGGCGAAGTTGCGGTTTTTGAACAGCGAAAGATCGACGATGGGATGTTCTTCCGTCAGCTCCCAGATCAGCCACGCCACAAAGCCAATGGTGGTGACAACCGTCAGCGCCAATATCTCGCCCGACTGGAACCAGTCCAGGTCCTTGCCCTGGTCCAGCATCACCTGCAGCGCCCCGACCCAGATGATCAGCAGCGCCAACCCCACCGTGTCGATCGGCAGCTTGCGGGTGGGGGTTTCGCGGTCGGCCATGTTGGCCCAGACCAGGGCGCTGACCAGAAGGCCGACCGGCACGTTGATCAGGAAGATCCAGCCCCAATGATAATTGTCGGAAATGAAGCCGCCCAGGATGGGGCCGCAGATCGGCGCGACAAGCGTCGTGATGGACCAGATGCCCAGCGCCGTGCCGCGCTTCTGCGCCGGGAAGATCGAGATCAGCAGCGCCTGCGAACCGGGGATCATCGGGCCGGAAACACCCCCCTGCAGGATGCGGAAGAAGATAAGCGACGGCAGGCTCCAGGCGATGTCGCAGAGCAGCGACGCCACGGTGAAGGCGAAAACCGAGAAGATGAAGGTGCGCACCACGCCATAGCGGCCCATCAGCCAGCCGGTCAGCGGCACGCCGATGCCATTGGCGACGGCGAAGGCGGTGATCACCCAGGTGCCCTGACTGGTAGAGACGCCGAGATTGCCCGAGATGGTAGGCAGCGAGACATTGGCAATGGTGGAATCCAGCACCTGCATGAAGGTGCCGGCCGCCAGCGCCAGCGCCGTCACCGCCAGCTTGCCGCCTTTCATGCAGTCAGGCTGGCCCGACACGCTCATCAGCGCCCTCCACCATTGGCCCGGATGATCCGGGCGATCAGCGCCTCCAGCGCCGCCTTGTCGCCATCGCCGGCTTCGGCGCTGGCCTGGCCGCTGGCGATCCTGTCGGTCATCAGCGGGCCGGACTGGTCACGGATATCGGCTTTGGTCCTGACCGAAAGGCCGACACGTAGGGGATGCGCCTGCAATTCGCGGGGATCCAGCGCGATGCGCACCGGCACGCGCTGCACAATCTTGATCCAGTTGCCGCTGGCATTCTGCGGCGGCAGCAGGGCGAAGGCACTGCCTGAACCGGCGCCCAGCCCTTCGATGCGGCCATGAAACACGACGTCGTCGCCATAGATATCGGTGGTTATCTCGACCGGCTGGCCAACCCGCATCCGCGCCAGCTGCACTTCCTTGAAATTGGCGTCAATCCAGACGCTTTGCAGCGGCACCACCGCCATCAGCGGGCTGCCGGCAGCGATCTGCTGGCCGACCTGCACCGTGCGCTGGGCGATGACGCCGTCCACCGGGGCGACGATCTTCATGTGGCTTTCGGAAATCGCGGCGTTGCGCAGGGCCGCTTCCGCCGCCACCACATCGGGATTGCGGGCGACATCGGTACCGGCGATGGCGGCGCGGCTGGTCGTGAGGCCGCTCTGCGCCGTGGCCAGGGCCGCCTGCGCGGCCTTCACCTGGTCACGCGCATGTTGAAGTTCTTCGCCCGAAACCACGCCTTCCGGCGCGTTCTGCCGCCGCGCCAGATCGGCCTCGGCCGCCGCCAGCTGCACCCGCGCCTGCGCCACTTGCGCGGTGGACGTATCGGAGCTGGAGAAGGCGCCCTTCACCTGCCGCACCACGCGGGCCAGGTTGGCCTTGGCGGCCTCGAAGGCGATGTCCACGCTGGCGGGATCGAGCTCAACCAGAAGCTGGCCGCGCTTCACCGACTGGGTGTTGTCGGCATGCAGCCCGATTACCGTGCCGGTCTCGCGGCTGGTCACCGCCACGACATTGCCGCCGACATAGGCGTCGTCGGTGGATTCATAATTGCGGGAATCGAGATACCAGACCGAGCCATAGGCCAGCCCGCCCAGCAGCACCACCGCGCCCAGGATCAGGAAGGCAAGACGCCGCGCATTGCCGCGAGGCTTCTCGGGAGTCGTTGCGGTCTGGCTCATGGCGTCACCTTGGCGATGTCGGTCTTGATGTCCGGGTTGGGATCATGGAAAGCGCCGCCCGCAGCCAGCAACAGCGTCACCCGCTGGGTGGTGGCGGTGGCGACAAGGCTGGCCATCTGCTGCCGCGCGACCAGCACACTGGCTTCGGCGGTGAGCATGGGCAACTGGTTGGACAGGCCCAGGCGATAGCGCTCCCGCGCCAATGTGAAGGCGCGGGCGGCGCTGTCCAGGGCGTTCTGCGCTTCGCCGCGGCGGGCCTGCAGGCTCTGCACTTGCGTCATGGCATCGGCGGTCTGCCTGATCGCGCCCACTACCGCCCCGTTATAGTCGGCCACGGCGACATCCAGTTCGGCGGTGGCGCCGGCCCATCCGGCGCGGATTTTTCCGGCATCGAAGATCGGCAGGTGCAACGCCGGACCGATGCCAGTGGTGAAGGCGCCGCCGCTGATCAGGTTGGAGAGGCCGATGGCCTGGAAGCCGATCAGCGCCACCAGATTGACGTCGGGATAGAACTCCGCATGGGCGGCCTCGCGGCCTTTCGCGGCCGCGGCCACACGCGCCCGCGCCGCCAGGATATCGGGACGGCGCGCCAGCAGGTCGGCGGGCAGCGACGCCGGCAGCGGTAGCGCCGCATCCAGCGCCGGCGTCGGCCGCGTGATGGCGGCATAGTCAGCGGCGCCCTCCCCGATCAGCGCGGCGATGGCGTGCACATCCATCTGCTGCTGGGCGGCAAAGCGCAGCTGGTCGATCCTGGCCTGGGCCAGCAAATTCTTCGCCTGCTCGACGGCGGAGGCATTTTCCAGGCCGGAATCGTAGCGGCCCTGGGTCAGGTCGAGAATCGCCTGGCGCTGCGCCACCGTGGCGTCGGCGATGTCGCCATTTTCATAGGCCAGCAGCAGGTCGATATAGGTCTGCGCCAGCACGCCCGACAGCGCCAGCCGCGCCGCCGCCGCATCATATGAAGCCGCTTCGGCGCTGTTGCGCGCCTTATCGATCAGCGCCGCCTGCTTGCCCCAGAAATCGAGATGCCACGAGACATTGGCGGTGAGCTGGCCGAACCAGCGCCATGAGCCGCCATAGGGCGGCGGGATGATGTAATCCTTGCTAAACAGGGTGCGCTGCTCGCTGCCATCCAGCGTCAGCTGCGGCAGGTCCGCGGCCTGGTCGGCGGCAAGGCCGGCCTGGGCGGCACGGATGCGCGCCAGCGCCGCCGTCAGGGTGGGATTGCCGCGCAGCATGGCATCGGCCAGGCGATCGATCTGGGGATCGTTGAAGGCCTTCCACCACTGGTCGGGCACCGCCGCCATCGGCGTGGCCGAGAGGCCCAGGCTTTCGGGCGCGATTTCCTTCACTTGCGGTTCGGTCGGCGGCGTCGCGACACAGGCGGTCAGCAGCAGCGCCGCGGTGAAAGCCGCCAGGATCTTGAGGCAATTGCTCATGACTTCCTCCCCCTGGCAGGCTTGAGCGGGAGCGCGATCTTCGGAACAGGCTTAAGATAGCTGAGCAGCGAGATGCGGCCCTCGCGGGGCTTGCCTTCGACCGCGATCGCCAGCCGCGTCAGCAGCTTGATCAGAGTGTCGATCTCGGCATGGTTGAAACCGGCCAGCAGGCCATTCCACAAATCCATCACCCGCGGCGCCATCATTTCCACCAGTTCCTCGCCATGGGGCGTCAGGCCCAGGGTGACGACGCGGCGGTCGCTGGCGCTGCGGTCGCGAGTGACGAAGCCGCGCTCCACCAGCTGGTCGATCATGCGGGTGAGCGAGCCGGCGTCGTGGCAGATGTTGTGGGCAAGGTCGCCGGCGGTGGTGATGCCGCTGTGCAGCGCCACCAGCGCGGTCCATTGCGAGAAGGTCAGTTCCTCGTCGGCGAACAGCGCTTCCATCTGCGGCAGCATCCGGTTGATGGACATGCGCATCAGGTAACCGACGGAGTTCTGCACGCTGTAATTGCTGGGCGTGTAGTAAGGCCGCATGGCAAACCCCTGATCGCTGTGGGGACAATTATTGTCCCGGCAATACTTGCTTGGGCAAGCATATAGCCCCGCCTGGACCGCGCCGCAAGTCCCGCCGGAAACGCACGGGTGCGGTTTTCGCCTTGCCAGCCCTGCGCAAATCGCAACAGGCTGGCCTCATGCCATCTTTTGTTTATGTCCTGGCGACGCAGAATCCGGACGGCCGCGCCGTCACTTATGTCGGCTGGACATTGGACCTGGAGCGACGGCTGGCCGAGCATAATGGCGGCGCCAAAGGCGCGCGCACGACGCGCGGCCGGCCCTGGGCGCTGATCTATGCCGAGAAATGGCGTACCCGCCGCGCCGCCATGCGGCGCGAGCATGCGCTCAGGTGCGACCGCGCCTTCCGTGCGCTGCTGCGCGTGGGCCTCTAAATGTGCGGCGGCTTGTGGTTGGAAAGGAAGCTGCCGATGCGCTCCAGCGCCTTGGCGATGTTCTCCGCCGAATTGGCATAGGAGACGCGCATATAGCCTTCACCCAGGATGCCGAAATCCGGCCCGCCCACCATAGCGACGCCGACTTCATCCAGGATCGAGGTCGCCAGCTTCTTGGCCTTCCAGCCGGTCTTGCTGACGTTCGGGAAGGCATAGAAGGCGCCCTTGGGCAGGATGCAGGAGACGCCGGGCAGCGCGTTCAGCCCGTTCACAACCAGCTTGCGGCGCTTGTCGAACTCGGCGTTCATCATGTCGACGCAGTCCTGCGGCCCCTTCAGCGCGGCGATGCCGGCATATTGCGTCGGGGCGTTGACGCAGGAATGGAAATTGACCGCCAGCTTGCGCGCCAGGTCGTAGAGCTTGCCCGGAAAGATGGCGTAGCCCAGGCGCCAGCCGGTCATGGCGTAGGTCTTGGACCAGCCATTGAGGATGATCAGCCGGTCGCGGATTTCCGGATAGGCCAGCATGGTGACGTGCTTTTCTCCGTCATAGAGGATGCGGTCGTAGATTTCATCGGAGAGGATGGCGACATCGGGCCAGGCTTCCAGCCCCGCCACCAGCTTGTCGAACTCCTCCTTCGGCACGACGCCGCCGGTCGGATTGGCCGGCGAGTTGAGGATGATCAGCCGCGTGCGCGGGGTGATCAGCGAAAGCGTTTCCTCTGCCGAGAAGGCGAAGCCATAGCCTTCGCGGATCGGGATCGGCACCGGGGTTGCGCCAGTGAACTCGATCATCGAGCGGTAGATGGGAAAGCCGGGATCGGGATACATGATCTCCACCCCGGGCTCGCCGAACATGATGATCGACATGTACATGGTGGGCTTGCCCCCCGGCATGATCATGACGCTGTCAGGCGAGACCTCGATGCCATGGCGCTTGTGCAGATCCTCGGCCACCGCCTCGCGCAGCGCCGGAATGCCGGTGGCGGCAGTATAGCCGTGATGGCCGTCGCGGATCGCCTTGATGGCGGCCTCGGCGATATGGTCGGCGGTGCGGAAGTCGGGCTGGCCGATGCCCAGGCTGATGATGTCCCTGCCCTGCGCCGCCAGCGCGTTGGCCCGGGCCAGCACGGCGAAGGCATTTTCCTCGCCCAGATGGTCGAAGGCGGCGACGGTTTTCAGCATGGGATTTTCCCGATTTTGGAGGCAACCCTATATAGTGATCCGCAAGCCGAGGCCAGTAAGGCCGGGGCGTCACAAGGACGCGTATTTTTCCTTTTATTGCAATCGTTTAGGGGTGCCGCTTGTCCGCTTCCACCGTCAAGGTCATCAGCCTGGTGCGCACGCCCCATCGCCGCACCGAATTCGCCCGCCTCAATCCTGGTCTTCCCTATGAATTCTTCGATGCCGTCGACGGCACGGTGCTGACGCGCGCGGCAGTCGAGGAAACCGGCCTGTTCCAGCCCGGCCTCAACTTCACCGCCGGCGCCTATGGCATCGCCCTTTCGCACCACGCGCTGTGGAGCCAAGCAGCGGCAGGCAACGCCCCGCTGACCGTAGCGGAGGACGACGCCGTCTTCCGCAGCGATTTCGCCGCGCGGCAGGCCGAATTCCTGGTGCAGCTGCCCGAAGGCTGGGACATCGCGCTGTGGGGCTACAATTTCGACAGCGCCCTGTCGCTGCGCCTGCCCTTCGGCATTCCCGCCGTGATCGGCTTCAGCCATGCCCATATCCGGCAGGCCGTGAACAATTTCCAGTCCTTTACCGGCGCGCCGGCGCCCTGCCGCCTGGATTTCTGCTTCGGCATTCCCGCCTACAGCATCAGCCCGGCGGGAGCGCGGCGCTTCCTGAAGGAGCTGTTTCCCCTGCGCGACTACAGCCGCGCCTATCCGCTCATCCCCAAGCCGGTGCGCAACGAGGGCATCGACATCGCCATGAACCAGCTTTACCCGACGATGGCAGCCTATGCCGCCTTTCCGCCGCTGGCGGTGACGCCGAACGACCGGGTCCATTCGACGGTGCAGACGAGCGGTGTGCTGAAGGGCTGAAGATCAGCTTTCCTGCAATTCCTCTCCCCTTGTGGGTGAGGAGGGAAATGCAGCTTTGCGTCGCAAATGACCCGCGCCTACTCAGCCGCGATCTGGTTGCGCTTGTCGAACTGCGACCAGACGCCCTCGTCGCCGTCCCAGGAGCCGGTGGTCGCGCCCTTGGAATATTCGGTGGCGCGCTGTTCGAAGAAGTTGGCATGCTCGACGCCGTTGAGGATTTCCAGCAGCCAGGGCAGCGGATGGGCCTTGACCTGGGCATAGCCGGTGGCGGTTTCCTCGAAATTGCCGAACACCGGCGTCAGGCGCAGCTGCGTCAGGCGCCAGTCGGCGATGTAGCGGACGTAAGCCTTGATCGCGTCGGGCGTCATGCCCTCGATGGCGCCCATGCCGAAGGCGAGATCGACGAAGCGCTCCTCCAGCCCCACCATGGTCTTGGCCACATCAATGATGTCGTCGCGCACCGCTTTGGTGACGGCGCCGGTTTCCTCGTTCCAGGCGTGATAAAGCTTGGTGATACCTTCGCAATGCAGGCTTTCGTCGCGTACCGACCAGGACACGATCTGACCCATGCCATTCATCTTGTTGTGGCGCGGAAAGTTCAGCAGCATGGCGAAGCTGGCGAACAGCGACATGCCCTCGGTGAAGCTGCCGAACATCGCCAGGGTGCGGGCGACGTCGCTGCAGGTCTTCGTGCCGAAAGTGTGCATATAGTCGGCCTTGGCCTTCATCGCGTCATAGTCGCGGAAGGCCTCGAACTCCGCTTGCGGCATGCCCAGGGTCTTGAGCAAGAGGGCATAGGCGTCGATATGCACCGTCTCCATGTTGGAGAATGCCGCCATCATCATCTGCACTTCCAGCGGCTGGAAGATCGGGATGTAGCGCTTGAGGTAATTGTCGCCGACTTCAACGTCGGACTGGGTGAAGAAGCGGAAAATCTGAGTCAGCAGGTTCTTCTCGGCGGGCGCCAGGCGGCCGGACTGCCAGTCCTTGATGTCGGCGCCCAGCGGCACTTCCTCGCCCATCCAATGGGTCTGCTGCTGGCGCTTCCAGCACTCATAGGCCCAGCCATAGCGGCTGACGTCATAGGTGCCAGTGGACTTGAGCAGGCCGACTTTCCCGCTCCCGATCAGAGTGCGGGGATCGATGTCACCAAGGTTCACTGACATGCCAGGCACTCTTCATAGTCGGTCTTCTGCACAGCGGCGGCCTTCGCGGCGCCCTTCTTCTCGAGCTGGCCGGCAAAGCCGGCGCGGCTGATCGACTTGGAGCGGCAGTAATAGAGGCTCTTGATGCCGCGCTCCCAGGCCGTCCAGTGCAGCATGTGCAGATCCCACTTGTCGATGTCGGCGGGCAGGAACAGGTTCAGCGACTGGCTCTGGCAGATATAGGGCGTGCGGTCGGCGGCAAGCTCGATCACCCAGCGCTGGTCAATCTCAAAGGCGGTGCGGTACACGGCCTTATCGTCTTCGGTCAGGCAATCGAGATGCTGCACCGAGCCCTCATGCTCGACAATGGATTGCCAGGTAGCGTCGGTATTGGCTCCCTTCTGCTCCAGCAGGTCCGAGAGGTAGGGATTGCGCACCGAGAAGGCGCCCGACAGCGTCTTGTGGGTATAGACATTAGCGGGGATCGGCTCGACGCAGGCCGAGGCGCCGCCGCAGATGATCGAGATCGAAGCGGTGGGGGCGATCGCCAGCTTGTGGCTGAAGCGGGCCTTCATGCCCTTCTCTTCCGCATCGGGGCAGGCGCCGCGCTCGACGGCGAGATTGTAGGAGGCGGCATCGGCCTCGCGGCGGATCTTGCGGAACATGCGCAGGTTCCACGACTTCGCCATGGCGCTTTCCATCGGAATGCCCTTGGCCTGCAGGAAGGAATGGAAGCCCATCACCCCCAGCCCGACCGAACGCTCGCGCAGGGCGCTGTATTTGGCGCGGGCCATGCTGGCGGGCGCGGTCTCGATGAAGCTGGTCAGGACATTGTCCAACATCCGCAGAACGTCCTCGACCAGACCCTCGTCATTGCCCCACTGGTCCCAGGTCTCGAAGTTCAGCGAGGACAGGCAGCAGACCGCGGTGCGTTCCTTGCCTTCATGGTCCATGCCGGTCGGCAGAGTGATCTCGGAGCAGAGGTTGGAGGTGTTGACCTTCAGGCCTAGTTCGCGCTGGTGCTTGGGCAGGGCCCGGTTCACATGGTCGATGTTGAGAATATAGGGCTCGCCGGTCTGCAGGCGGGTTTCGAGGATTCGCTGCCAGAGTTGGCGGGCATTGACCTCGCGCATCACTTCGCCCGTTTTGGGAGAAGTCAGCCCGAACATCCTGTTTTCGCGGACACATTCCATGAAGGCGTCGGTGATGTTGATGCCGTGATGCAGGTTCAGGCCCTTGCGGTTGAAGTCGCCGCTGGCCTTGCGGATTTCCAGGAACTCCTCGATCTCGGGGTGGGAGATGTCGAGATAGACCGCCGCCGAGCCGCGCCGGAGTGAGCCCTGCGAAATCGCCAGGGTCAGGCCGTCCATCACATGGATGAATGGGATGATGCCACTGGTCAGGCCCGACTTCACCTTTTCGCCGATGGAGCGGACCTTGCCCCAATAGGTGCCAATGCCGCCGCCATTGCTGGCCAGGGCGACATTCTCGTTCCAGGTGCCGACAATGCCGTCCAGGGAATCGGAAACATCGTTGAGAAAGCAGGAGATCGGCAGCCCCCTGCCCGCGCCGCCATTGGAAAGGATCGGAGTCGCCGGCATGAACCACAGCCGGCTCATGGCGTCATAAAGGCGCTGAGCGTGGTCGATGTCGTCGGCATAGGCGCAGGAGACGCGGGCGAACATGTCCTGGAAGCTTTCGCCTTCCAGCAGATAGCGGTCCTGCAGCGTCGCCTTGCCGAACGGGGTCAGCAGATCGTCGCGGGAACGGTCGAGCGTCAGGTCGGAAGGTTGCGGCCTGGGCGCCAGCGGACCGGTCATCGGCGGGCGCGGACGCTCGATCACAGGTGCGACTTCGGCTTTCGGCTTCGGGGCCGGCGCTTCGGTCACAGTGCGAGTAATGACGACACTGCGCTCGATGACGCGTTCGGCAGCCGGGCTCCGCGTCTCGATCAGCTGGCCGTCGGAATCGAAATCGCCATAGACCTTGCCAAGTGCCGACATGCCCAAATCCCCCCGAAAACACACCGGTCAGAGGGCAGAAAGGCACCGGCTGAGCCCGATTCCGGGACTCACCGAGGGTCCTTGCTAGCCCCTAAATGTGACACCGGTAATAACACCCGGCCCCCACATGTGGTGGTGATTTGAGGGTTGCGTCAAGCCGACTTATTTGCCCCCAGGCCTCATTTTTCGCTTGGGGACAAGAGTGTTAACGCCAGCGAATCTCCCTTGCCGCTCACATGGGAAGCGACGCCGAAGACGCTGTGGATAAGTCCTTCTGTGAGCGAATCGGTATCGGAAATCACCCCGCCATCCACAAGCGCGATGAGGCGCGAGGCGTGGCGTCCGGCCAGGGTCAGGTCGTGCAGGCTTGCAAGCACAAGCTTTCCGCGGCGCGCCTCGCTGGCGAGCAGCCGCATCGCCGCCATCGCATGGCGGGGATCGAGACCGGCGATCGGTTCATCCACAATCAGGATCTCAGGGTCGCCGACCATGACACGCGCCAGCATGGCACGGGCGAATTCGCCGCCCGACAGGGTGGTGACAGGCTGGGTGCGCCTCTCCACCAGGTCGCAGGCCGCCAGCGCCGTGCTGACCGCGCCGTCGAAGCGTTCCGGCAAGGGCCCGACTGCCGGCAGGTGCGGCGTCAGCCCCAGCGCCACCAGCCTTTCCAGCGGCAGCGGCCAGAAGGCCTCCGGATTCTGCGGCAGATAGCTGCGCCGGCGCGCCAGCGCAGTGCCGGAAAACCGGAAGATATCCTCCGCACCCAGCCTCACCGCACCATCATCGGGCCGGAGCAATCCCGCCAGCACTTTCAGCAGGGTGGACTTGCCGGCGCCATTAGGCCCGATCACTGCGATGAACTCTCCCGCATGGGCCTGGAGCGAGACATCGCGCAGAATCGTACTGCCACCCCTGCGCACCGTCACATGCTCGGCCGCCAGGATCGTCATGGCGCGATCTTCCGGATGCGCAGCACCAGCCAGAAGAAGAAAGGCGTGCCGAGCAGGCTGGTGAAGACGCCCAGCCGCAATTCCGGGCTGGTGTGCACCAGCCTTGCGGCGATGTCGGAGCAGAGCAGCAGCACCGCCCCCGCCAGCGCCGCCGGCAGCAGTGTGCGGCGCGGAGAATAGCCGACGAACGGCCGCACCAGGTGCGGCGCCACCAGGCCGATGAAGCCGATGGCGCCAGCGACCGAGGTGACCGCGCCCACCGCCAACGCCGTGCCCGCCACCGTCAGCGCCGCCAGCCGGGCCAGGTTGATGCCCAGGCTTTGCGCCTGCGCCTCGCCCAGCGCCAGCGCGTCCAGACCTCTGCCCGTCAGCGCCAGCAAGCCGCCGCCCACCAACACGAAAGGCAGGATCAGCAGCACCTGGTTCCAGCTGCGATCGGCCAGCGAGCCCAGCAGCCAGGTCATGATCTCATAGGCGGCAAAGGGATTGGGCGCGAAGTTCAGCGCCAGGGCGATACCCGCCGCCGTCAGGCTGGAGACCGCCGCGCCCGCCAGCACCAGCGCCACCGTGCCGCCGCGTCCGAGCGCGAAGGTCAGGGTGCAAGCGGCCAGGCCGCCCGCCATGCCCATCAGCGGACCGGCGGCAGGCGCAATGGCGGCAATGCCGAAATAGATCGCAATCACCGCCCCCAGCGCCGCGCCGCTGGAAACGCCAAGCAGCGCCGGTTCGGCCAGCGGATTGCGGGTGAAGCCCTGGAGCACCGCGCCCGACAGGCCCAGCACCGCGCCGGTGAGCAGCGCCAGCACGCTACGCGGCAGCCGGACCTCGGTGACGATCAGTGCCGCCATGCTGTCCTTGTTGGTGAAGACGTCCAGCAGCGAGGACAGCGGTAGCCACACGCGCCCTGCCAGCAACGAAGCGGCGAAGGCCAGCACACCGAACAGCAGCAACAGGACGCTCATCCGCTTCATGGCTTCACCGCCAGCGCCAGGTCGCGCTGCAATTGCAGCGCCGCCGCCGCCAGCTGCGGCACGCCGCAGCCATAGAAGCTGGAATAGTAGATGTGCGGCAGCCGCCCGGTGATGGCGGGATGATTGTCCTGGCCGTCGCGCAGGGACGGCAGGCCGCGATAGGTATCGCTGTAAAGCAGCGCCTGGGGCTTCTGCGCCACCAGCGCCTCGACATCATACGTGCCGCCGCCGATGCTTTGCGCCCCTGCGGTCCGCAGCAGGGCGCCGAACAGGCCCGCCCCGCCAGGCACCTGGCCGCCATTGCCCCATTCGGCGACGCGGACCGCTTTCGCCGGGCGATGGGCAGCAGCCTCGGCCAGCGCTGCATCCATCTGCGCGATCAGCGCCTCGCCGCGCGCCTCTTCGCCCAGCGCGCGCGCCACAGACCGCGTCTCATCGCGGATCTGGTCGAAATTCTCCGCCAGCTTCACTTCCAGAATCTTCGCGCCGCTTTTCGCCAGCAGCGCTTTTGTTAGCGGCGCCAGGAATGGCGGCGCCAGCACCAGGTCGGGATGCGCCGCCAGCACTTCCTCGGCCGAGCCGTAATTGATCGGGAGACGTGCGCCTTGCGGCCACAGGCGCAGCGGCGCAGGCTCGCGCGCCATGAAGGTCACCGAGGCGATGTGCTTCTCCGGCGCCAACGACAGCAGCAACTGGTCGGTGCAGACATTCAGTGACATGACCCTTTTAGGCGCCCCCTCCGCATGACCCAGCGGCGCGGCCAAGGCAGACAGGAGACACGCCGCGCCAAGCCAGTGCTTCATTCAGAAATTCGCCTTGATGCCGGCAAAGGCGCCGATCCCCGGCTTGAGGAAGCCATAGGGCGCCTCATACTGCTGGTCCACCGCATTCTCAACCCGGCCGAACAGGCTCCAGCCCGGCGTGACCCGATAGCTGGCCGCCAGGTGCACCACCGTGAAGGACGCCAGCCGCACCGGCGTGCCGAACTCGCGATCGACATCGGCCTGCGGCCCGGTGAACAGCAGCGTCGCCGCCAGCGACAGATCGTCCATCGCCTGCCAGTCCGCCGTCATGCCCAGCTTGTTGTTCGGGCGGCGCGACAGCGCGGTATGCGCCGTCGCGTCGATGGCGTCGGTATAGGTGTAGTCGGCGCGCAGCGAGAGCGTGTCCGAAGCCCTCCAGGCGATAAAGCTTTCCAGCCCCTGGGTGCGGGCCTTGCCGATATTGAGGTTGGAGAAGGTGCCGGCGCTGAAGACATTGTTGATCAAGTTGCGGATGTCGTTGTGGAACCAGGTTGCGCCGCCCGTCACGCTGTCCAGAAGCTTCTGCTCGAAGCCAATATCGTAGCCGGTGCTGGTTTCCGGCTTCAGCGCCGGATTGCCGCCGAAGGCGCCATAGAGCTGCTGCAGAGCCGGCGCCTTGAAACCAGAACCGAGGCTGGCCTTCAGCCGCGTGCCCGTCGCGGCGATGGTCCAGCTCGGCGCCAGGTGCCAGGTCAGCTTGCCGCCGAAGCGGCTATTGTCGTCATACCGCAGGCTGACGCTGTTATAGAGACCGCCACCGAAATCGGACTGCAGCTCGGCGAAGCCGGCATTGGTGCTGGTGCCCGCCGAGAGGGTGCTGGGGAAACCGAAGAAAACACCGGGATGCAGCGCATCGCGCGCGCTTTCCGCGCCCAGCACCAGGGTCTGCCCGTCCGTGAACTTCAGACTGCCCTGCCAGTCCAGCTTCACCCGGTCGCCCTTGCTGAGGACATAGCCATTGTCCGGATCGGCGCTGGAGGTGATGGCATTGCTGTAGGCAAGGCCCAGCGTCTGCTCGAAACGGCCCGTGACCAGATGCGCAAAGGCGCGGCCGGCATATTGCAGGGTGGCGTTGCGGGTCTGGCTGGTCGAGGGACCGTAGAAAAAGGTCATGGCATTGAAGGCGTCGTTGGTCACCTTGCCCAGGCTGCTGTTGTAGAGGAAGACCGCGCCGACATCGAGATTGTCCGCCAGGTCATAACCCAGCTTCGCCGTGCCCTGGATGCCGTCAAAGGAGTCGGGATGGCGCACCTGGCCCGTCGGGATCAGCCGGAGCGGCGTCACCATCACGGCACCCTGATGCACATGATCCAGCGTAAGTGCATAGTGGAAACCGCCTTCCGAACCGCCGAGCGTGGCCCGCTCATTCAAGGTATCAAATGAACCGCCTTCGGCGCTGGCGGTCAGGCGCAGGGGGCCCTCGCCGCCGGCGGTGATGACATTGATGACGCCGCCGATGGCGTCGGAGCCGTAAAGTGCCGATCCGGGCCCGCGCAGCACTTCCACCCGCGCGATGTCGCCGGTCAGCAGCTTGCCGATATCGGCGGTATTGTTGGGCGTCGAAGGATCGGCGAGGTCGATGCCGTCGAGCAGCACCTTGGTGTGGTTGGAATTGGTGCCGCGCATGAAAAGCGAGGTCTGCCCGCCCTGGGCGCCGGTCTGCACCACATTGAGGCCGGGCACGTCCTCAAGCACCTCGGGCAAGGTGCGCTGCTGCCGGACCTCGATGTCGGCGGCGGCGATCAGGGTGACGCTGCTGCCGACCTGGTCTTCCGGCGTCGGCAGACGGGTGGCAGTGGTGACGATGGTCTCGGCGTCATCGGCGCGCGCCGCCAGCGGCGACAGGCAGAGGATGAGAGCGGTTGTCGAAAGGAAAAAATTCTTCACGGTTGCAGTCTCCAAATGGAGGAGACGCCGCGGCGACATATTGGAAAATCTCATAGCTCCCCGCGCGCGACTCCAGCTTTGTCGCCGCTGCGGTTCACCCCGCTGCACCCCGCGCACCCCGGCAGGCTACAAGACGACGGCGCGAGGCAGGTTTCCTGGCTTCCGGGTCTGCGCCTTAGCCCGCCTTCCCAGGTTTCCCCAGTGGCAGTTGGACGAAAGCTCGCCGGTCACAGTTGCGGGGGCAGCTTGGGCATCAAACCCAATTCCCTACACCTAACACCTGCTTCGACTTATAGACCCCGCCCCGATGCGATCAAGGGCCACACGCCGCATGGCTGCCCCGCTGGCAGGCGTCACAATCCGGCGCTAAGGTCCGCCCCCGAAATTCAGCGGAGCCCGACCCATGACCCTGTCCATCAACGACATCGCCCCCGACTTCACCGCCGATTCCACCGAGGGCAAGCTGCATTTCTACGACTGGGCGGGGGACAGCTGGGTGCTGTTCTTTTCCCATCCCAAGGACTTCACCCCGGTCTGCACCACCGAACTGGGAGCGGTGTCGAAACTCAAGCCGGAATTCGACAAGCGCGGCTTCAAGGTGCTGGGCCTGTCGGTCGATCCGGTCGGCAATCATGAGGAGTGGGCCGCCGACATCGCCGAGACGGAAGGAATGGGACCGAACTTCCCGATGATCGGCGACACCGATCTGGCCGTCTCCAAGCTCTACGGCATGCTGCCCGCCAATGAGCCAGGCACCTCGGAAGGCCGCACCCCGGCCAACAACGCCACGGTGCGCAATGTCTTCATCATCGGTCCGGACAAGCGGATCAAGCTGATCCTGGTCTATCCCATGACGGTGGGGCGCAACTTCCAGGAAATTCTGCGGGTGATCGACTCCATCCAGCTCAACGCCAAGCACCGGGTGGCGACGCCCGCCGACTGGAAACAGGGCGGCGACGTCATCATCACCGCCGCGGTCACCAATGAGGAAGCCGACAAGATCTTCCCCGGCTACAAGACCGTGAAGCCGTATCTCAGGACTACTTCGCAGCCGAAATAGGCGGCGGCGCGGCAGGCGGCGCCAAGCCGTAAAGCGCATTGCTGCGCTCGATCTTGCAGTCGGGCGCATATTCCATGACCTCCACCACCAGTTGATTGGCGCGGTTGGTGTAATGCACGGCGATGCTGCGCACGCCGGTATAGGCGTCAATCAGCCGGAACTGCTGCGAACTTTTGTCGGGGCCTCCCCTGCCGAACCAGCGCAGACGGTTGTCGGCCTGCCCGCGCAGGACGCCGCTGGGGTCGGAAATGTTCGGGCTGGTCAGGATGCCCTGGGCGCGAAATTCGAAATCAGACGTGTAGAGCGCCATCACCCGGTCGGTGCTGTTGGAATTCCAGGCGTCGATCCAGTGGCGCGCTAGGGCGTAGGTCTTTGCCAAGTCGAGCAGGCCCTCGCAACGCTGCATCAGAGCCGCGTCACCGGGCTGAACCAGTTCCGGTGGAGCCGGCCGCAGCGGCGCCTGCGCCAGCGCGGGACCGCAAACCCCCAACAAAGCCACCAGCAACAGCCTTCTCATTCCGGCTCCTTCATTAGTATGAATAGTAATACTATTAAATCCGTGTAAGGTCAAGCCCGATGACAGGCGATACCTTGGAAGGTGTCAGCCCTTGCCGCCCAGGCGCCGCCCGGCATGCTTGCTGCCGCGGTCGATCACGCTTTGCATGGCGGCGCGGGCGCCGTCCTCGTCGCGCGCCGCGACAGCTTCGACGATGGCGGCATGGCGGGTGGTGGAGCCGCCATGGCCCTTCTCCGCCTGCTTCACGCCGGCGGCGCTCAGCGCGATCAGCCCGCCCAGCGCCACTTTGATCAGCGGCCCGAAGGCGCCGACCAGCGGATTGCCCGAGGCATGGCCGAGCGCGAGATGGAAGGCGACATCGGCTTCGGCATAGCGGCGGGTATCGCCTTCCGCCGCGTGCATCGCCGCGATGCAGGCGCGTAAGCGCGCCAGGTCCGCCGCCTTGCGGTGCCGCGCCGCCAGCGCCGCCGCCGCCGGCTCGACGGCCGAGCGCACCGCCACGATCTGCTCGAGGAATTCGCGGGTCAGGCCCGCCTGCATCCGCCATTCCAGCACTTCGGCATCCAGCCAGTTCCAGGCGGCGGCGTCGCGCACAATGGTGCCGACCTTGGTCTTGGACGCCACCAGGCCTTTGGCGGTCAGGGTCTTGATGACCTCGCGCACCACCACGCGGGAGATGCCGAAGCGGGCATTCATCGCCTCCACCGACGGCAGGCGGCTGCCCGGCGGCAGCGCGCCGGAGAGAATCTCCCCGCCCAGCGCCGCGGCGATAGCGGCGTGGGAATATCCGGCCTGTGGCCGCGCTGGAATGTCTTTCGCCTTGCGAGCCATGGCTCCCCCGCCCCCACCCTAGCGTCAGGGGGCCCTGAGAAACAATCCAACCGTCAGCGCCACGCCGATGGCAGAGATGACGATCCGCAGCGCCTTTTCGTTGACCCGGTTCAGCATGTGCGCGCCCGCCAGGCCGCCGATCAGCGCGCCGGCGCAGGCCACCGCCATCTGCAGCCAGTGGACCTGGGGCGAGAAGACGAAGATCGTCACCGCCGCGAAATTCATCGCTCCCGCCAGCAGGTTCTTGGTCGCAGCGGCGCCCCGGATCGCCAGTCCCGCCGCTGTCAGTGCCGCCAGCATCAGAAAGCCGATGCCGCCGCCGAAATAGCCGCCATAGACGGCGATGCAGAACTGCACCGCCGCCGCGCCGCCGGTCTTCAGCCGCGCGCCGCCGCCGGAGCGCTTCGGCCCGAAACTGCCCCAGGCGGACATGGTGGTGGCGAACAGCACCAGCCAAGGCACCATGCGGGCGAAAATGGTCGAAGGCGTCAGCAGCAGCAGGGCGGCCCCGATTACGCCCCCGGCCAGGCTGATGCCCAGCAGCCAGGCGCGCGACAGGCCCGCGGCGCCGGTGGCGTTCTTCCAGCCATGGAGGCCGGCGGCGGCCTGGCTCGGGAACAATGCCACCGAGGAGGTGATGTTGGCCGCCAGCGCGTCCATGCCGGTGAACATCAGGGCCGGCAGGGTGATGAAGGAACCGCCGCCCGCCAGGGAATTCTGGCAGCCCGCCCACAGGGCGGCGAAGAACAGCACGATCAGGGTCGAAGACATAGCGGGAACCTAGGGGCTGGGTGCCACGCCGTCACCTCCCCCGGGCGCGCGATAGCGCCCAGCCAGGGGTAGCTACCCGTAGCACGTCCTGCCGCACTGCGGCCGATAGCGGGCGGAGGGCGAATGACAGAATTGCAATGTGGCAAAAGCGGTGGTGATGAGAGAGCGACCACATACGCCGCCCGCTCCTTTCCTGCCTTCTTTTCGGCAATCTTGCCCTTGTGGGAGGCCTGCCCCTGGTTCCAGCCCTGGCGCAGGAATGCCGGCTGCCTCCCGGTTCCGGCCGCGATGCGGTGATCGCCGGCTGCAGCGACTGCCACGGGCTGGTGGCGCTCTTCGGCAAGCACCTTTCCTACAGAGCCTGGTACAGCATCGTCGGCCGGATGGTGAACAACGGCGCCAGCATCACCGCCCAGGACCGGCAAGCCATTGACGGCTATCTGGCGGAGCATTTCGGACCAAAGGATGCTGCGTCCGATGCCTCGCCAGCGGCAAAATAGCGTCCTTGAAAAGCCGCAAAGGCTGCCAAAATAAGGTGACAAGGCCGGGAGCCGATGACACATTCCCGGCCCATGAATTAGGAGCAGGACTTCGATGCGCAGCAATCTGGTGAAATCCGTTCTGGCGACCACCCTTGGCATGGGTCTGGTTGCGGGTTTGATTCTCGCCCGTCCCGCCCTCGCCCAGGACGCCCTGCCCGACGGCCCCGGCAAGGCGGAAACCGTCGCTGCCTGCAGCGGCTGCCACGGGCTTGGCCAGATCGCCGGCGAACACCGCAGCGCCGAAGTCTGGGCCACCACCGTGACCTCCATGATCAACAATGGCGCGCCGGTGGCCGACGCCGATTTCGACAAGGTGGTAGGCTATCTCGCAGCCAATTACGGCGATGGCTCCGCCGCTCCTGCCGCCGCCGCGCCTGCTGCCGCCGCGCCTGCTGCCGCCGCTTCGTCTGGGGCGTTCCCGCCCGCCCCGGCGGGCGCCGCGCCGATGCCGCCCAATCCGCCGGCTGCCGCAGCGCCGGCCCAGTAACGGGCCTCACGAAACGAAAACGCCCGCAACCTGCGTTGCGGGCGTTTTTCTTTGCTCGGACCTTTTGCCCGTCCCCGCCAACATCTTCGGCAGCGCGAACGCCACCACCTGATCGGAGGTAACCGCCGCGCCAGCATTGTTGCCGCCGGTGGCGACTACCGCGACATACTGGCGGCCATCCCTGCCGCGATAGGTGACGGGCCCGGTAGAGGCGGTGCCGGGAATCTTCACGCTCCACAATTCCTTGCCCGTGGCCGTGTCGAAGGCGCGGAAGCGCTGGTCGTCCGTGGCGCCAATGAAGGTGATGCCGCTGGCGGTCAGGGTGGGATTGCCGAGATTGATGCGGCCCGTGTTCTGCTTGCCGGCGGGAAGATTATCGCTGACGCCCAGCGGCACCTGCCACTTGATCTGGCCGGTGTTGACGTCCACCGCATTAAGCTGGCCCCATGGCGGATTCTGGCAGGGCATGTGAGTCTGCGGATCCCAGAAATACTGGTAGCTGTGCAGCATGCCATAGCTGCCGTCCGGCTCCTTCACCTGCTGGCTGAAGTGCGCCAGGTTGTTGGTGTTGATGATGAAGAGGCCGCGCTTGGGGTCGAAGGACCCGCCGCCCCAGTCAGCGCCGCCCAAGCTGCCGGGGAAGCTCACCACCGCCGAATCGAGCCGCAGCGGCGTGTACATCTTGCCGGCGACACCCTTGTTGGCGGCGATGAACTTGTCGCAATAGGCCTTGTGCTCCGGCGTCACCGTCGAGACATCGCTGGGATCCCAGTCGAGCTTGCCCAGCGGCGGCGTCACCGACATGGGCTGGGTCGGAGAGGGCTTTTCATCGGGAATGTCAGTGGCGGTGGAAACCGGCACTTCCTTCACGTCAAAGACCGGCTTGCCGGTGACGCGGTC
This sequence comes from uncultured Rhizobium sp., assembly GCA_964572805.1. Taxonomy (GTDB): domain Bacteria; phylum Pseudomonadota; class Alphaproteobacteria; order Micropepsales; family Micropepsaceae; genus Rhizomicrobium. Next base: position 93,885 of record CAZNGO010000048.1, read on the forward strand.
GAGAATGAACAGCACCGTGGTCTTGCTCATCACCAGGATGGCGGGAATGGTCTTGCCACCCTTCTTCACATCAACCAGCGTGGCGACAGGCAGGTCAACGTCCCAGATGTCGTGATGCACCGCCTGGAAGTGCCAGAGATACTTGCCGGTGCTGGCCCTGATTGCGACGATGGAGTTGCTGAACAGATTGTTGCCCGGCCGGTCGCCGCCCCAGCGGTCGAAGGTCGGCGCGCCGAAGGGCGCATAGACGATGTCGCGCGCCGGATCGGCCGCCAGCAAGGTCCAGACATTGGTGCCGGAACGCTGCTTCCAGCTGTCGCCGCCCCAGGTGTCGTTGCCGAGCTCGCCCGGCCGCGGCACCGAATGGAAGGTCCAGAGCAGTTTGCCGGTGCGCACGTCCCAGCCGCGAATGTCGCCCGCCGCGCCCAAGGTCGGCTGCTCCTGCACCCGCCCGCCGGTGACGATGGTGTTGTTCACCACTAGCGGCGGCGAGGAATAGCCATAGGAGGCATTGGGGATGCCGTTGAGGATTTCGGGCGTCCTTGTATCCAGTACGCCGCCGGTGCCGAAGCCCTTCACCGGCTCGCCCGTCTTGCCGTCGAGCTCGATAAGCTTGCCGCCCTGGGTGGCGACGATGACGCGGTTGCCGCCGGTCCAATATTCGACGCCGCGGGTGGCGACGCCGTCACCGCCCGGCGTGTCATAGGCCCAGACCTGCTTGCCGGTGGTGGCGTCGATGGCGGTGACGCGGCGATAGGGCGTGGCCAGGATCATCAGGCCGTTGGCCACCAGGGGAGTCATCTCCGAGGTCAGGTAGTAGCCGCGGCCGCCCGGTTGCGGCGGTCCGGCGGGGGCGCCGCCACGCGCCCCGCGCCCGGGCCCCCGGCCTCGGCCAAGGGCGGCCTGGCTCTGGGCATAGGCGACCGCATTGTCGAGATAGGCCGGGCGCATGTGGAAGACCCAGGCCTGCTGCAATTGTCCGACATTCGCCGGGGTCACCTGGGTGAGTGGCGAGTACCGCATGTTGCCCTTGTCATGGCCGTAGGTGGTCCATTCGCCGGCCGGATCGGCGGCAAAGGCGGACACACAAAGGGCTGCAGCCATGGTAGCGGTCACAAGCAGCGCGGCGGTCTTCTTCATCTTCGTCCCCGGGACATATTTTTGCTGTTGGGCCAGTGTATCGGCCCCCTCGCCCCCGGCGCAAGCCGTGACTCCGCCGCCGCGCCGGGCTACATGGCCCTTCCTGACGGAGTGAAAAATGACCCTGCGCCTGGTGCAACTGATCGCGAACGGCACGCGCGCCGTCGCCGTGCTGGCGGATGACCGCAGCGCCCGGCTGGTCGAAGGCGTCACCAGCACCTATGACCTCGCGCAGCGCGCCATCAAGGGCGGCATCAGCATGCAGCAGGCGGTGGATCGCGCGGGCTTAAGCGAAAGCGTCGACATTCTTTCGGCGCTGGCGGAAGGCCGGGTGCTGCCGCCGCTGGACCACCCTTCCGATCCGGCGCACCTGATCGTCAGCGGCACCGGCCTCACCCATCTCGGTTCGGCGGAAGGCCGCGACAAGATGCACCGCAATCTGGAGGCCGAGGCCAACCTCACCGACTCCATGAAGATGTTCAAACTCGGCCTTGATACCGGCAAGCCGAAGCCGGGCGAAGACGGCAGCCAGCCGGAATGGTTCTACAAGGGCGACGGCTCGACCATCGTCGCGCCCGGCGCGCCGCTCACATCACCCTCCTTCGCCCAGGATGGCGGCGAGGAACCGGAAATGGTCGGGCTCTATGTCATCGGACCGGACGGCACGCCCTTCCGCCTGGGCTATGCCATGGGCAACGAATTCTCCGACCATGTTACCGAACGCTTCAACTATCTCTGGCTCGCCCATTCCAAGCTGCGCTGCTGCAGCTTCGGGCCGGAATTGCGGGTCGGCGCGTTGCCGGCATCCGTCAAGGGCCGCTCGCGCATCCGCCGCGGCAACGAAATGATCTTCGACAGGGAGTTCCTTTCCGGCGAAGACAACATGTCCCACAGCATCGCCAACCTGGAAGCGCATCACTTCAAGTACAATCTGTTCCGCCGCCCCGGCGATGTGCATGTGCATTTCTTCGGCACCGCCACCCTGTCCTTCAGCGAAGGCGTCAGGACCCGGACCGGCGATATTTTCGAACTGGAAGCCGACGCTTTCGTGCTGCCGCTGCAGAACCCGCTGGCCCAGGCGCCCGCCGGCAATGTGGCGCTGAAGACGCTCTAGCCGGACGCAGGCCGCCGGCATAAACTCAGACAAATAAAATTTGGGAGCGCGCCATGGACCAGAAGCTCAACCGCAGGCACTTTGCGCTCGCGGCCGCGGTAGCGCCGATGCTGGCTGCCGCCGGCAAGGCCGTGGCGCAGACACCCGCCGGCCCTTCCCAGGCGGCGCCGCCCACCGCCGGCGAAAATTCGGTGCGCCAAACCGTGGCGCGACTGGCGGGCGAGCCGTTCAGCAGGCCGATCACGTTTCGCCGCCATGACATGGCGCCGAAGCTCAAGCCATTCCCGCTGGGCGCGATCCGCTTGGGCAATGGGCCTTTCCGCGCCGCCCATGAGGCCAATGCCGCCTATCTCAAGCGCCTGTCGCTGGACAGTTTGCTGCATGCCTTCCGCATCAATGCCGGGATCGCGTCGAACGCGGCGCCGCTGGCTGGCTGGGAAGCGCCGACCGGCGAGCTGCGCGGCCATTTCATGGGCCATTACCTTTCCGCCTGCGCCCTGGGCTATGCCGGCAGCGGCGACACGGAACTGAAACGGCGGGGTGACCAGGCGGTGGCGGCGCTGGCGCAATGCCAGACGAAACTGAACCAGGGCGGTTATCTTTCCGCCTATCCCACCGAATTCTATGACCGGCTGCAGCGCGGCGGCACCTATGTCTGGGCGCCCTTCTACACCATGCACAAGATGCTGGCCGGGCTTTACGACATGCACACGCTGGCCAGCAACGGCCAGGCACTCGATGTGCTCAAGGGCATGTGCGGCTGGGTCGATAGCTGGACGGCGCAGTGGGACGAAGAACACATGCAGCGCATCCTCAATGTCGAGTTCGGCGGCATGCAGGAAGCACTCTACAATCTCGCCGACCTCACCGGCGAGGCGCGCTGGGGGAGTGTCGGCGACCGCTTCACCAAGAAGGCCGTATTCAACCCCCTCGCCTCGGCCCGCGACGAACTGGCGGGACTGCACATGAACACCCATATCCCGCAGGTGATCGGCGCAGCGCGACGCTATGAGCTGACCGGCGACAACCGCTTCCATGACGTGGCGCATTTCTTCTGGCACACGGTCGCGGCGCACCGCACCTATGCCACCGGCGGCTCCTCCAACCGCGAGAACTGGCTGTCCAATCCCTCGCGCCTGTCGGAAGAGTACAAGGCCGCCGACAGCCACCAGGAATGCTGCTGCTCCTACAACATGATGAAGCTGACGCGGCATCTGTTCGGCTGGGAGCCTGATGCGCGCTACATGGACTATTACGAGCGCAATCTGTTCAACCACCGCCTCGGCACCATCCGCCCCGACGGCATGAACCAGTATTTCATTTCCCTCACCTCCGGCGCCTGGCGCACCTATGGCGGTGAGACCGACACCTTCTGGTGCTGCAATGGCTCGGCTTCCGAGGAATACAACAAGCTGGGCGACACCATCTATTTCAACGATGGTCGCGACCTCTGGATCAACCTGTTCATCGATTCCAGCCTGGAGTGGAAAGAGCGCGGGCTGCGTCTGGCGCAGCGCACCAGGTTTCCCGACGAAGCCCGCACCCGCCTGGTGGTGGAACAGGCGCCCGCTGCCGCGCTGGCGATATCCTTGCGCATTCCCTCATGGACCACAGCCAATGCGCGTGTGCTGCTCAACGGCAAGGCGCTGGATGCCGCGCCGACGCCCGGCAGCTATCTGCGCGTCGCCCGCAAATGGAAGAAGGGTGACAGCATCGTGCTGGAAATGCCGATGACGCTGAGGACCGAAGGCTTCGCCGACGATCCGTCGCTGCTGGCGGTGCTTTATGGTCCGCTGGTGCTGGCGGGGCAGTTTCCGCTCGGCACGCTGCCGCCGCCCACCCCCGCCACGGTGGAAAAGCCGCATGGCCCCGCGCCAACGCGCTACCCGATCACGGTGCCGGACCTGGCGGTGGCCGGCAGGAAGCCGGAAGAATGGCTCAGGCCGGACGGCACAATGACCTGGCGCACCACAGGCTTGGCGCAGCAGATCGTCTTCAAGCCTTTCTGGCAGAGCCAGGAGCGCTATGCAGTCTATTGGCAGACGGTTTGAGCGGTTAGCGACCACTTAAGGCGATCCCTCAAATTGCGGGGGTGCGCCCTCAGATTGTTTCATTGAATATTATACAACCTTAAGTGGTATTTCCTTAACCTCGGACGCCTAGGCTCGCGCCATCGAAAAGCAGCCGGAACGGGGCTGCGCCGGCGCATGAAAGCGGGTGGGCGATGGTGGACGTGGAAATGCTTGGCGGCCTGCGGGAGCTGTATCTCAAGCAACTCAAGGAACGGCTCGCCGCCCTCGAAGAAGCCAGCCGGGAGATCAAGCTGGGCCAGGCCGACGCCGCCAGCTACGAGACGCTGCAATACGAGGTCCACCGCCTCAACGGCACCGGCGCCACCTACGGCTTTCCCGGCATCAGCGTGACGGCGGAACGGCTGGAGCGGCATCTCGGCTCGGAGGCGCGCGACGGCGCCATCGTCATCAAGCTGCTCAACGCGCTGATGAAGGCGATCGGCGAGAGCCTGGACCGCCGCCCGGCGATGGCCCCGGCGCCTGGCGCCGCCCCCATGCCGCCGCGGCCGCGCGGGCTGCGCGCCAGCTATCGTCCGGCCGTGCTGGTGGCCGACGACGATCCCGCCATCCTCCATTTGGTGCAGCAGCTGCTGTCTCCCCTCACCAGCGTGGAATGCGCCGCCAGCGGCCGCGACGCGCTGGAAGCGATTGAGCGCCGCCGCTTCGACCTGGTGATCCTGGACTATGAGCTGTCGGACATGAGCGGCCTCGACGTGCTGTTGCAGGCAGGGCGGTCCGATGGCGGCATCGCCTCGCCGGTGATGATGCTGTCCGCGATGAGCGAGCCGGAAAAGGTCTCACGCCTGATCGCGGCGGGGGCGCAGAATTACCTGGTCAAGCCGGTGTCGCCGAACCATCTGCTCGACCGCGTCTCGGTCCTGCTCCAGCGCCGCAAGAAGATCGTGATGGTGGCGGACGACGATCCGCTGATCCGCGAAATCCTGCGCAAGCGGCTGACCCAGCGCGGCCACGAGGTCGTGCTGGCCAACAACGGCGCCCAGGCGCTGGCGACGGCGCGGCGGCTGCATCCCCAGGCCATCGTGCTGGACCGCCAGATGCCGCGCCTGGACGGGCTGCAATTCCTGCAGGAGCTGCGCCGCCAGGACGAAACCCGCTCCATTCCCGTCATCATGCTTTCGGCGCGCTGCAGCAGCGACGACATCTATTCGGGATACCGCGACGGCGCCGATCTCTACATCGCCAAGCCTTTTGTCCCTGACCAGGTGATCGATTGCTGCGAAAGCTTCCTGCAGGGCGCCGCCGAACCGGCAAAGGACAACGGGAACATCGCCTATGTCTGACAGGGAACGCCCCGATGGGCGACGCGGAAGATGGCGGCCCTGATCGCACAGCGGGGCCGGCCCGCCGCCCCACCCCCGCAGCGGCGCCGGGCGGATCTGGAGCATGATCTTTTCGCCACCATCGTCGAGGACGCCTTCAGCGAGATCCTGGTTTTCGACGCCGAAAACCTCAGCCTGCTCTTCGCCAACCGCAGTTCGCGCAACAATCTCGGCTACACCCAGGACGAGATTGCCGGCCTGGGCGTGGAGGCGGTCAAGGCGGAACTCACCGGGCAGCAACTTCGTGAACTCTACCGGCCGCTGCTGGAGGGCGAAACCAGCAGGCTGGTGGCCCACACCATGCATCGCCGCAAGGATGGCAGCACTTATCCGGTCGAGGTCCATACCCGCACCTCGCGCTTCGATGGCCGGGCCGTGCTGTTCCAGATCGTGCTCGACCAGACCGACAGCAAGCGCCGGCAGATGCGGGCCGAGCTCAATTCCCTGATCGAACGCGACGCCGCCGAAGCCGGCGACAGCCGCGCCTTCCTGGTCCGCCTGATGGCGCGGCTGGTGCCGCAATTCCGCTGCCGGGCGGCGAACGCCTGGGTTTGGGCGAAGAAGTCCGGGCGGCTGGAGATGGCAGGCGCCTGGCGGGACGGTTCCCAGGCCACTTGCGACCCTGTTGAGGACGAAAGCCTGGTTTCCACCGCCCGGCAGCGCGGCAAGACCCTGATCCGGCGCCATCCCGGCGGCGATACCGGCACCGCTTTCGCCATGCCGATCCTGATCGGCGAGGAGACGGCGGCGGTGCTGGAGTTTTCCTCCGCCCATGACCTGGCGGCCGAGCTCTGGCCCGACCTGCTGCAGGCGCTGGAGGAACAGATCGGCCGCCTCTATGAGCGCAAGCTTGGCGAGGAGCGGGTCAACGATGTCCGCGAACGCTTCGACGCTGCGGTCAAGGGCGCCGCGGTCGGCCTGTGGGACTATGACTATCGCAACGAGCAATTCTATCTGTCGCCGCGCTGCCGCGAGATATTGCAGATCGCGGAGGACACCCCGGCGCCGAACTGGGAGGGTTTCGGCCGCCGCACCCATCCCAAGGATGTGAAGCGCACTGCGGCGGCGATGAAGGCGCACAGGTTGAAGCGCACGCCCTATGACATGGAATACCGCTACCGGATTTCCGACGGCCAGTATATCTGGGTCCATGCCCGCGCCAGCGGCGTCTGGGACATAGACGGCAACATCCTGCGCACCGCGGGAACAATCGAGAACATCTCGGCCGAAAAGGAGGCGGAACAGGTCCAGCGCGAAGTGCTGGCCTGCATCGCCGCCTCCAGCGACACCGCCACCAGGATCACCCAGGCGCTGGACAAGGTCTGCCGCTATCTGCGCCTGCAGACCGCGCTGGTCAGCCATGTCGCCAACGGCAATTTCGAGGTTCGCTACCGCTCCTCCGATGTCGAGGGCCCGGCCCGCAACACGGTCATGCCGCTCGCCGAAACCATCTGCTCCGACATCTTTGCCGGCGACGCGCTGCAGGCCGTTCCCGATCTGGCGCTTTCGCCGCTGGCCAGCCATCCGGCGCGGGCACGCGACGGCATCGAGGCCTATATCGGCACCGCCCTGTTCGTGCGCGGCGCCCGCTTCGGCACGCTGAGCTTCCGCAGCCCGCGCCCGCGCCAAGGCTTCAGCGAGCCGGAGACCGCGATGGTGCGGCTGCTGGCGCGCTGGATCGGCGAGGAAATCGGCCGCGCCACCGACGTCGCCGAGCTGATCGAGAATGACGCCCGCACCGCCTCCAAGCTTTCCGCCGCCGCCGATGCCCTACTGACGGTGGACCATGGCGGCCATATCGAGGACGCCAATCCGGCCGCGGTGCGGATGTTCGGCTGGAGCGCCCAGGAACTGCGCGGCATGGCGCTGGGCGGACTGCTGCCCGCCATGCAGGCCTGCGCCGACCCCTATGGCCGGCTCATGCCTGTCCGCCTGCGCCAGGATATCGCCGTCTGCCGCGACGGCCGCCGCTTGTCGGTGCTGCTCAACATCAGCGAAATCCATATCGGCGGCCGCACCCTGTTCACGGCGGCGATTTCCGACCTTACCGAGGTCAAGCAGGCCGAAACCGCCAAGGGCGAGTTCATCTCCATCGTCAGCCATGAGCTGCGCACACCGCTGACCTCGATCCGCGGCGCGCTTGGCCTCATCGCCAGCCAGACCGTTGGGGCGCTGACGCCCGAAGCGGCCAGGCTGGCCGAAATCGCCCAGCGCAACTGCGAGCGGCTGCTCAAGCTGGTCAACGACATCCTCGCCATCGAGAAGCTGGAGACCGGTCATTTCGAGATGTCGCTGCAGCCGCTGGACCTGAATGCCCTGCTCTCGGACGCGGTGGCGGCCAATGCGCTCTATGCCGCGAAATTCGATGTCCGCTTCCGTTTTGCCGCCGATCCGGCGCTGCCCAAGGTGATCGCCGACAGCGAAAGGCTGATGCAGGTCATGGCCAACCTGCTCTCCAACGCGGCGAAGTTCACCCGCCCCGGGACGGTGGTGGAAGTCAGCGCCCGTCTTGCCGGCCGCTTCGCCCGGATCCGGGTGCGCGACCGCGGCCATGGCATTCCGGAAGAACTGCGCGAGCGCATCTTCGAGAAATTCGCCCAGGGCGAGAACGTCAATACCCGCGGCCATGAAGGCTCCGGCCTCGGCCTCAGCATCACCCGCAGGATGGTGGAATTGATGAACGGCGAAATCCGCTTCGAGTCCCGGCGAGGCGCCGGCACCACCTTCATCGTCAGCCTGCCGCTGGCCGAAGCCGGCGCGTCAATCCAGGAGGCCTGAACATGTCCTCTGCCCTCAGCCATGTCGCCTATGTCGATGACGATCTCGACATTCTCAGCATCGCCGAAATCGGCCTTCGAACCGCCGGCCGGCTCAATGCCGTTCTGATCCATGGGCCGCAGCTGGCGCTGGAACAGCTGGTGCGCGCCGCCCCCGATGTCATCCTGTTGGACGTGATGATGCCGGGAACAGACGGTCCGACCCTGCTGCAGGCCATTCACCGCCATCCGCTGCTGGCCAGGACGCCGGTAATCTTCATGACGGCGCGGGTCCAGCCCAAGGAAGTGGCGCATTACCTGGCGCTGGGCGCCATCGGCGTGATCTCCAAGCCCTTCGACGTCATGACCCTGGCCGACGATATCCGCCGCATCTGGGAGGACTGGAATCGGGGCGGCAAGGCGCCGGCATGAGCGTTCCGCGCGTCCTGGTCGCCGATGACGACGCCATGGCGCGGCTGGGCTATCGCGCCCTGCTGGAAACCGCCGGCTATCCGGTGCTGGTGGCGGAAGACGGCGAGGAAGCGACGCGGCTGATCGAGAAGGGCGGGGTGGACATCCTGATGCTCGACATCCTGATGCCGCGCAAGGAAGGGCTGGAGACCCTTCTGGAAGTCAAGCGCCGCTTCCCGGAGGTGCCAGTCGTCGTCATGAGCGCGGCGCGCGGCGGCTTTGATTTCCTTGCCCTGGCGGCGCGGCTGGGCGCCGACCGCACCCTGCCCAAGCCTTTCCGGCCGCAGGAGCTGATCGCCCTGCTGCGGGAGCTGCGGCCATGACTGCATCCGCCAGATCCGTCACCGGCAAGCTGCACCTGCTCGACCTCAGCGAGATCAAGCGCCGGGTGGGCGCGCGCTGGGAAAAGTCCGCTGCCACCGCCGAGCGCTTCTTCGAGGCGGCGATCCGGCGCCATCTCGGCCAGGGCGACAGCTTCATCCGCCATGGCGAGCTTTCCTACATCCTGCTGCTGCGCGACCTGACGCCGGAAGAAGCGAAGATCAAATGCTGCACCATCTGTGAAGGCCTGGGGGAGCGGCTGTTCGGCAACGAGATCGGCGCCGCGTCCCTGCGCGCCCTGCTGGCGCCGCTGCAGGGCGCGCCCGCCCTGACCGGCGAGTCGGCGGCGCAGCTTGATCTGTTCCTGGAGCGCGAAGGCAGCGAGATCATCATCGGCAAAGAGGGTGTCGCCGCGCCGGCCGCGCCACCGCCGCCGCCGCCGATGGAAGAGAAGCCCGCCTTCACCGTGCGCTGCCATCACCGGCCGCTCTGGGACACGGCGGTGAATGTCGTGATCAACTATCTCTGCCAGCCCGCCGGGCCGGCCGAGTTTCCTGAAGGCGATCCGGACAATCTGGCCGGAGCGGAAAGCCGCCAGGCCGCGATCGACCGCTGCGTGCTGCAGGAAAGCGCCCAGGCGATGGGGGCCGTGCACCGCCGCGGTTTCCGCCTGATCTCCGGCGTCAGCGTTTCGCTCGACACCATCAGCTATTCCCGCCTGTGGCGGCGCTATTCGCGCAAGCTGCAAAATGTGCCGCCCGGCATCGCCCGCGACTTCATTTTCTTCGTCAACGGCATCGACAGCGGCGTGCCCAATATCCGGCTGGCGCAGGAATTGCCCAAGCTCAACCGCCATGGCCGCGGCGTCTTCTGCCTGGTGGGCGAGCGCGGCTATGTCGGCACCCGCTTTGCCCGCACCGGCACCCATGCCATCGGCATCGAATTGTCGCCGGGACACCTGGAGTCGGTGTCGGCGTCGCGGATCACTGAACTGGCCGTCCAGACGTCCGGCGCCAGCCTTGCCGCCTTCGTGCTGGGGCTGAACTCCACCAGCCTGATGCTGCACGCCCTGGCGCAGGGCATCCGCTATCTCGAAGGCCCGGTGATTCGCCCGGCGGTGCCCGAGCCGCGCTATGCCTTCGCCCAGACCCTGGACGACATCTATGCCAACCGGAAAAACAATCCGCACGGGCGGGAGCGGCGTGGCGTCGGGCGATCTGAGGGAGCGTCGCTTGGCCACTGACCGCGCCGTCCGCAGCCTGGCATCGCCAGCCAGGCAGATTTCGGGCGGCGGGGGTTTCTGATAGGATGTGGTCGCTTGAGGAACTGGTGGAGCAGACCAGCTAATGCCTGCAACTTTCCTATATTTGTTTCCGTTCATAATGTGGGTAAGTATGGCGTGCTTAGTCTGGGCCGTCGCAGCAATTCTATTCATTGTTCCGCGAACTCGATCTATCGCTCGTTCCTTGGGATTGGCGATGGCAGCAACGTTTCCAGGTGTTTGGGTATTCCAGATTGTCGCCGCACCATTCGCAGCGGCTATCTTACTTCTCGGTTGGTTAGTAGAGCGGATACTAGCGCCTAGTTTTCCAATTCCAAACACGGCCGAAAACCCATTTGCCATCACCACTATCATTGGCGCTTCCATCACAGTAATTCTGATTGATTTTGTAATAGTCGCAGGAATGTCACTCCTGGGCTTCTATGAAGGTTGGCGTGTTGGATGGTGGAGCGCACGAGGGCGCAAATGGCGTGAGGTAGTCCAACAGGGACCATCCGCAAAATTCGTGCGATGCGTGCGGCATTGGATGAATACCGTGGCTAAATCAGATAAAAATTCAAATTAGGGCACTAACCGGATTCTGGGGAAATTGCCGCCCGCCCCGGAAATCTGTATAGCCGGGCCCATGATCCTCCTGATCGAGAGCCAAGCCTGACATCCGTGCCAGTCCGCCAACGTCGGGAAATTCAGGAGTTCCGCGGAAATCGCCATTCTCACTTTCCACCTATGTCGCTCGGCGACCTGGGGCAGCGAACGGAAAGGTGTAGCAAATGGAGTCTCACGCTCAGAGTGTAGTTATTCGAGAAGCGCTGATACATCAGCACGATTCCTATCGCCACTGTAGCTCGTTTCCTGTTCTATCAGTGCCGGACGGTGTTCCTGGCAAAACACAAACAGCATTCCTTCACGCCTAATCTGCGGCAAAGTTCCGCTGCCCGGACGTCCGAAGTCGTGATGGTCCCGACACCAATATCGCGCCGTCAAAAAGATAATTACGATATCGTCCACCGACGTCCACCTATGCGAAAACGCCATATTTTGTGGACTTAAATGCGCATTATGCTTGCCAACAGACGTGCCAGATTCTTGAATTGCACGGACTGATTTGGAGCAGTCGCCATGCCTCTCACAAACACCCACATCCAGAACGCCAAGCCGCGGGATAAGGTCTACCGTCTATCTGATGGCCAGGCCCTGTGGCTGGAGGTTCGGCCCAGCGGCACCAAGACGTGGCGTTACCGCTACAAAATTGCCGGCAAGGGAGCCATCTACAATCTGGGTGAATTCGCGCCATCAAAGGGCCCCGGCCATTGCTCGCTCGAAATGGCCCGCCGCCTGCGGAACGACGCCCGTGATCTGGTCAAAAAGGGAATTCACCCGGGCCATGACCGCAAAGCCAAGGTGCGGGAACAGGTGAAAGAGAACCGCAACACGTTCCAGGCAATCGCCGAGGAATGGATCGCGCGAAAGGAGAAGAACTGGTCTCCTAGGACAGCAGCGCAAATCAAGAATGTCTTCAAAACGGACGTGTACCCAGCCCTCGGCAAAATGCCGATCAGGGCCGTTACCCCGCAAGATGTCCTCACACTAATTCAGGCCGTTGACGCCCGCGGCGCCAATTCTTTTGCACTTTTGATTCGCCAATGGATTTCTGCCGTCTACCGGTTCGCCGTGGCCACACTAAGGGCGGACTCCGATCCGGCCGGCTCACTGCAGGGCGCCATCGAACGTAATCGGACCAAGCACGCAAAGGCGCTATCTAAAGACGAGATGAAGCGCCTGCTCCACGCCTTGCACACCTATGGCGGAGATCCTGCAACGATGTGCGGCCTTGAGCTCATTTTGCTGACCTTTGTTCGCACTATCGAACTGCGCGCGGCTCGGTGGGAAGAAATTGACTTCAAAAAGGCGGAATGGCGCATTCCAGCCGACCGGATGAAAATGCGGGAGGTGCACATTGTTCCCCTCTCGCGCCAAGCCATCGCCGTCCTCAAGTCGTTGTGGGCAATGAACGGACACCGCGAGTTCCTGTTCCCGAACCGGCGCGATTATAGGCGATACATCACTGCTACCACTTTAAACCGCGCTCTGGAGCGCATGGGCTTTTTGGGTGAGGGCTCGATCGGCTTTTCCGCTCACGGATTCCGCGCGACTGCCTCCACAATGTTAAATGAGGCAGGGTTTCGCAGCGACGTAATCGAGCGCCAACTCGCGCACCAGGAGCGAAACAACGTTCGGGCCGCCTATAATCATGCGCAGTATATGGATGAGCGGCGCGTGATGATGCAATGCTGGGCTGACATGATTGACGAAATCGGAAAAGACACGCCCAACACAGCGCTAAATTTCGTGAAAGCGCTTACCTATCAGCCGGCATAACTTCCGGGAGCTAGCCTATCTGAATGATTAGGAAATGATCGCCAACGTGGTTGTCGATCTTGGCAGCTAGCTTATGAAGTTTAGATGCGTGGTGTAGGGCATCTTTAAGAAGTAGGTTCGGCCCCTTGCCGTGACCAATTTTATTCCGAATGTCCCGGACCTCTTCGTACAGAGCCATCTCTGTACTTGTCATTGGATACAAAAGCGCTTCCTTTAGAACATCAGGTAATTCAAACGCGCGCAAGTTTTTTGCATTGTTGTCCAGCTTTGCCAGCAAAGCCCTGGCGCCGTAGTTTGAAAGTAGATCGCTCGGAAACCTGAACCCGCCTTTCTCTAATGTCTGGGTGTGTTTGTAGTACTTCCCTTCGTAGTTTTTCTTGCGGTTGTGCTGAAGCTTGTTTTTCGCTTCAACAAGGCTTGCTGGTGGATTTGCCAAAAATTTCGCCGATCGTTGATGCGCTAGCGCCTTCAGCTTCAGCGCGCCACCGTGGAAAGCGACTATTTCGAGAAGCAGTGCTTTCACATATGCTTCGAAGTAGCTGAACGCAGATAGCAGTGTGTTGCGTGCGAGCTCGTCTTGATATTGGCTTGCCCGCTGCTTTAGCCACGACGTAGGATTTCGAGTGTTTTTGAAATGGTCCGGTGGGTGCGTCGGCAGTGTACCGGCAGTTGCAAGATCAGCTTGCAGCGCTGGCACGGCGTGACAGACAATTACGGCGAAGTCGATCTGGCTCTGTGATAGCGTGCGGTAATTCAGGAAGGCCTTTGTTGGTGAAAGCATTAGCAATTCCCTCCCCGTCGATTGATTTCATTTTGTGACGATAATGGTCGCCCGCCACTCAGCTTCGGGCAAAGTCAATAAGTAAAGAAAAATCCTGTATGTCTGCTGTCTGGAGCGCTTCGATATAGCGCGCTCGCATCGCACCGGCATCTGCCAACGCACCGCCGGACCAAGTAAATACTGGTCGGCCTAACCGGGTCGCTAGAACATCGCCCATTAGTCGGGACCAACGGCCGTTGCCGTTCGGGAATGGATGCACCACGACCAAGGCGTGGTGAAAACGGATTGCGAGTTCGTCGGGTGGAAACGTGTTGTGCTCCACCCAATATCCATTCTGTTCATAGACCTCGTATAGCCTAGGGACGATCATGCCATGCTCGACACCCAGATTCTTGTTACTGGTCCGGTAGTCACCGGCCCAGGTCCAGACATCCGCAAACATGCGCTTGTGCAGTCCCCGGCCAAAGGCTTCGCGAACAGGATTGTGCTTGCGGCTTCCCGCCCAGCTCATAGCCAACGCTATGTTCTGCTGCTCGACTTCATTCAACTGCTGTCGCTCGGTGATATGGGCAAGTTTGAGCCCAGCTCTCTCCTCCGGAGTTAACGGAGTGGCGTGTTCCGGCTCCTGAAAGGCGCCTGCGTCGCTCACGGATGGTCCCAAAGCCGCGCTGGTCGTTTCAGCAACTCTTCCACAAGCCGGGCGCGCATGTCGTTGCGCAAGTCGCTGTCTGTCACGCTCTGGTCTTCTAATCGCATAGTCTGTTCCACAGAGCGCAGCTGGGTGTCGGCAATAGCTTCTGCGCGCGCGCGCATCGTCGTGTGCAGCGGCTCTTCTGGATAAAGTACATATATGACCCGGCAGCCCAGGCTTTGGGCGGCTTGCTCCAGGCTTTTTAGGGTGATGGAGCCATCCGCTTCCGCCTTTTCGATCATGGCGGCACGCTGCTGGCTTACCTCCAGCCGCTTCCCCAACTGTGCGGTTGTCATGCCTAAGGCCTCGCGCACCGCCTTGATCCACCCCTTTTCGGGGCGAAGAGCGGTCGCCAGTGAAGCGAAAGCCAAAAACCGTTTGTCCAATTGTTGTGCGGGCGTTTGCATGTAACAACATATATGTTGTTTTATACAGCGTTGTCAACAACATTTATATTGTATCATAAAGGGCTTACAACAACACATATATTGTAGGAATTGCAACACCTTACAACACAATACTAGGCCGGTACCCCGGGCCGGGGTCGCGGCGTACCAGTCAGGCGCATTAGCGAGGATACGCTAACTAGGCGCCGGCGGCCGATGGTCACCGACTGCACTTCGCCTCCACTCATCAGCTCGTAAAGCTTTGACCGACTGAGTCCGACAGCCTTGCTGGCTTCCGCCACCGAACAGGTCAGGCGCTCGCCAAAGGCCATCGGAGGCTCTGCAGCCGGGGCGGCGGGGTCTTTGCGGTCAGCTTTGTCGGTCATGGGGCTTCTCCTTTGGGACGTCGGGTCCAAACGAGTTGCGCGCGCTCGCCACACTGCTCATAGAACAGCGCAGCAGAAATCGGCCGCTCGAAGGTCGGGTCGTCGAGTTGCACGGATAAAAATTCGCTATCGCCAGCGCCAGAGCGTCGTACCCACGCCGCTCCAAGCTCCGACCATTCGCTCAGCACCCGATATTGCGGAGCAGCTTCTGATTCCCTGTTGTCGTTCGGCACAAAGCGGGCCGGCAAGACGGCCGAGAGCATCCGAATCTTGCCTTCCCACCCGCCTGTCTTCGTCCTGCTGAATGTGCCGATGACAGCCATGCCTAGCTGGCCCGCTGACCTTCCTGGGCACTCTTCGCGCGACGACGCGTGCCGTTGAAGGATCGATCCCCGTCGAGAAACTGCTCCAGCATGTACGGAATGAGTTCCTCAATTTCTTCTTCGTCTCCGTAGGCCTTCTTGTAAGCCGCGGCATAGGCGCCAAGCTTCTGGCTGAGAGTGGGGTTAACGGTGATGGACATTTTGACCGGCTTACGGTCGGGAAGCCGCGCAAGTTTCAGATCAGCCATGGTGGTTATCCTCTGTAGGGTCGCAAAACGATGTCTTTGTGAACGATGACGCGCAGTGGCCAGCCAGGTCGTACCTTTATAGTTGGCTGGATGTTCAAGTTCTTCTGCGTGATCTGCTGGCCAGCCTGATTGACACTGTCCTGGGTGGAATTGCGTATTGAGAGCATCAAGTCACTTTGGCCGCTGATGGCCAGCTGACTGCCCACACCAAGCAGCGTCGAAATCGCTACGCCCTTCAGAAGCTGCCAGGTGTGATAGTCGACTTGGTCCTCCAGTCCCGAATAGCCCGCAGCATCCGTCGCGGGCAGATTGTCGATCTGAATGGAGGAGCCATCCGGCATGATGATGCGCTGCCAGACTAGAAGTGCCCTGCTCTGCCCGAACGCAATCACGCTGTCGTAGGTACCGACCAACCGTGAACCTTGGGGAATAAGGAGAATTTTGCCCGACACCGTGTCAAACAAGTTCTGGGTGACTTGCGCCACAACCAGACCAGGCAAATCGGATTCCAGGCCTGTGATGAGGCTGGCAGAGATAAGCGTGCCGGCCATGACCTGATAGGGCGACACTGGATCTTGGATCTCGTGTGGGTTATAGACGCTCTTGCCGTCCGTGGAATTGACGAAGTCCAGCTTGCGCCCCGCATCGGCGGGATCGCGCATGGGATCGAGAGCCAAGTTCGCGCTGGGTTGCCCGGCGCCCGGCATAGCGGGCGGCAGTCCCATCGCATTGGCGATAGCACCTAGACCCTGGCCATGACTGGAAGCCGACCCAAAGAAAATACCGCCCTCGTTCGCTTGTCGGGAAAGCTGCGCCAGCCGCAGTTCTTCGGCCCGTGCGGTATCGTTCTCCGACGCCGTACCAGACACCGGAAGCCCTAGGCCATTGCGCGCCCGCAGCTCGGCCCGCCCCAGATCACCGGGCAACGGTGCGCCCAATGGCGGGGCCTTCACCTTGTCATAGCCCGTGGGCAAGGAGGCCAGGCCATCTGCTTTGGGCTGACGGTCGATGTTGTAGAGCTCCTCCCCCGTCGTCGGCGCCTTGTGGGGGCCGCTTCCCAATGCCCACCAGGCGGCGACTAACACCACGAGCGCCGTTCCGCCCAGAGCCGCGACGACGACCTTGCGCTTGAAGCGCGTGACAGGACGCGGGTTTGCCCGCAGCACCAGGCTTTCGGGGTCCATTTTGGGACTGCCGGCGCCAGCCGGGATCGCTGCGTCGCTCATGGCTCACCGTCCCTGAGCCGGGCGAGCATCAGCGGTGACAAGCGGCGCGGTGCGCTTGATCTTCACGACTTGCTGATGATCCTGGCCCAATCGCAGTTCAGCCTGCGAAAAGAGCTGATCCACGACGTAATAGTTGCCACGGACACGGTAGTTGACCAAATCGTGGCTGCCATTGGCGCCTGAAACAAACAGCGGCGGGGCATCGCCCTGCCCGAGCGCCGAGGGAAATTCGATAAATACACGCGTACCGTCATCAAAGGCGCGCACCGGCTTCCAGGCGACGTTGTCACCGCTGATGGCGTAGCCGAAATGTAGGTTCTCGATAGAGGCGAGCCCATCGGTTGGCGACGGCGCTGGACCGGCTGACGCCAACGACTTCACCAGATTGTCTTGCGGATAGGTCCAAGACACCGCGGCCATAAATGTTTCGGGCGTGCTTTGCAGTTCCAAATGGTAGCTACGACGGTCGGTCGTGATAACGAGATTGGTCTTGAGGCCGGATGCATAAGGCTTGGCCAGGACATGTACCTGCTTGGTTGGACCTGTACCGCTGGTGGTGTCGCCCACCACCCAGCGGGTCGTATCACCGGCAGAAATCGCCGTCAGGTTCTCGCCCTGCTGCAAGGCGATGTCGCTGACTTCCTGCGGAGCGGCGTAAAGTCGGTACAGTGCGCCGTCGGAATAGTTGTAGACCTGGATGGCGTTGATATAGCCCTCAGTGGACGGTTCCTGCAGCGCCGCATTGTTGGCGGCCATCACCCGCTGGGATGGCGTCTGCGTGGCCTTCTTCTTCACGACTTTGATCGGCTTGGGCAGCGGCACGGCTGCAACTTCCGACACGGGCACCGATTGCACGAAGGCGGCGGGGATAATGCGCGGCGTCTGCTCTACCTGCATTACCGCCGCCTGCAGCGGCGGATCATTGTGGAGGAAGGATGGTAGCCAGCCGCCATTGGCGCAGGCCGACATGCTGGCGCAAAGCGGAAGGAAGGCGAGAGCGCGAATTGCAGTGTGCATGGAATTCTCCTTCAGTTGTCCAGCTCACGGGACCAGTTAAGGGCGTTGACGTAGAGGCCAAGGGGATTGCGCTTCAGCACGTCGGCGGTCGCCGGCGGCTTGGTCACGACGGACACGATCGAGGTCCAGCGCTCGGTCTTGGCGAGCGCGTCGTGATCGAAAACCTGCTCGGTCCATTTCACCTGGAACGAGCTGTCGGACATCCGCACGACGCTGTTGATCTGCACAGACACCGTGCGCTCGCCAATCACCTTGAACGGATCGTTGGCCTGGGCATAGCGATTGAGAGCCTGAGCGCCGTGGTCGGTGGTGTAGTCATAGGCTTCCAGCCAGTTGCGCCGGACGATGACCGGATCGGTGCTGAGGCTGCGCACATCCGTGATGAACCGGCCCAGATACCAGGCGGTCTCAGCATCGGTCGGCTGGTAATTCTGAACCGCCGGTGTCACCGCTTGTACGGCGCCGAATTTGTCGACTTGCACCACATAGGGCGTGACGCGACTCTGCACGGACTGCCAAGCCAGCGCGGCGCCGAGGCAAAGGGCCAGGCCCAACCCGCCATAGGACATCAACCGCCAGTTCTTGGCTTGGACGCGGGCGGAGCCGATGCGGTCATCCCAGACCTGAGCCGCGCGCTGGTAGGGCGTGGCGGGTTCGGGGGTGCGGCCGTAAGTTTGGACTGCGCGACGAAACATCATGCCTCCTTCTGATCAAGCTCGGGATTGGCGGCGGCGCCGGGACGGTCGCCTTCCTTAATGGCCTGGGTGGTGGCGTGGCTGTGGGCGCGGCGGCGGCCCTCGCTCTGCATCCGCCGGGCCCAAGCCGGGGGTGCACCGGGTGCACCGCCGGCGGTGGCGGCGGGACCATTCTCATTGGCGGGGCTACTGGTGCGGGTGCCGCCGGTGGCCTTGAAGGCGGCCTCTCCACCAGCCTTGGCGCGGGCGGCAGCATCACCAAAGACACCCTCACCCCAGCTCTGGGCCGCACTGCGGGCGGCACCGAATCCTGCGGCGGCAATTCCGCCCACCCCGGCGGCCACGCCAGCGGCGCCGTTCTCCCCGGAGGTGGCGCGCGCCATCTGGTAGGCCATGGCGGCGCCACCCGCGATGGCGCTGCCCGCCTGGATAGCGCCCTTGCCGGCATTGGCCGTGCCGCGCACCACGCCATGGGCGGCGGCGCCCGCCAGGGCTGTCGTGCCCACAAGCGCCCCTGTTGTCCCAACCGCCGCACCAGCCCCTAGCTGAGGTGCGCCCGACACCAGACCGGTGGCGATGCCGGGTCCAAAGATGCCCAAGCCAAACAGCGACAGGGACGCAAGCACCAGCGTCATAGCCTGCTGCAGATTGGGTTCGGGCGTGTTGATGGCGGCGATGAACTGCGAAAAGAACGTGTTGCCGATACCGACGATGACTGCCAACACCATCACCTTGATCCCCGACGAAATCACATTCCCCAGAACCCGTTCGGCAAGGAACGCGGTCTTGCCCCACAGCGCAAACGGCACCAGCACAAAGCCCGCCAACGTAGTGAGCTTGAACTCTAGGATAGTGATGAAGAGTTGGACCGCCAGGATGAAGAAGGCCAGCACCACAATGAACCAGGCACCGACCAGCACCAGGATCGTCACCAAATGGGTGAACACTGTGGTGAAGCCCAGCAGCTTGCCCGCTTGTTGAAGGAGCGGATAAGCCGCAGTGAATCCCGTGCCGGCCAGCTTGCCCGGCCGCAGCAAATCAGCGGCCGCCATCCCACTGCCCGCCGCCGTCAATCCCAACTGCGAGAAGGAATTGAAGATCAGCGTCGCCAGAACGTGGAAGTTGTTGATGATGTAGGCGAAGGCGCCGACATACAGAACTTTCTTGATGAGGCGGGCCAGAACATTGGCTTCGCCGTCCATTGCCCAGAAGAGCGCCGCCAGTGTGATGTCGATGCCGATCAGGATCGAGCTCAACCCCGCCACGTCACCGGACAGCAGACCGAACCCACTGTCGATGTAGGTGATGAAGGTCTGCATGAACTGGTCGATGACGTTGAGGTTATTCATCGCGCGCGGCCTATTGCGGGTTGTAGGCGCTGTTGGAACCCAGGAAGGTCTGGAACTGGGCCTGACCGTCCTGCTCTGCTTCGGCATTACGCGCCTGATCCAGCGCGGCGGCGCGGTACTGCGCCGCCATCAGGCTTTGAATCTGAAGCTGCTGCTTGGTGGAGAGCGCGATGAGCTGATTGGTCGCCTGCGACACCGCCAGATTGCCGGTGGCATTCTGGGATGCGTCAGTCAGCTTGGTCAGCGTGGCGGTGTCGGCCTGCACATTTTGGACGACCTGGCTCTGGACCTTCAGCGTGTCCTGAAACGCCGACATCGAGGTCTGCCAGCGCGCCTGAGCATCCGCCGTCAGCGTGGCGCTGCTGGTGCCCGCCGGATAGCTGCCGGGATAGATCCGCTGCCACGCCGCCATCGTAGCGTTGACATTGTAGGCGATGCTCTGAGCCTGGTTCATCAGGCTGGTGATCTGGGTCAGCGAATTGACCATGCCGCTGATCTGGGACACCTCCTTCAGCGGATTGAGTTCGGACGCCATGTTCTGCAGCATTACCGCTTGGTTCTGCAGCGACTGGATCTGATTGTTGATTTGCTGCAGGGCGCGCGAGGCTTCGAGCAGGTTCTGGGCGTAGTTTTGCGGATCGAAGACGGTCCATTGCGCTTGCGCAGGGGAAACAATCGAGCTGGTGACCAGCAAGGCCGCCAGAAGCATGGGCACAAAGCGTTTCATTCGGCAGCCTCCAGAGTTTGATCGGCATTCAGAAGGTCGGCCGCCCAGCCCAAGCCCCGCGAGACGAGATAGCGCCGGGCAAAGCCCTGCCCGCCCTGCCCATAAGCCTGCGTGATAACAACTTGGTCCGGCGGCGAAGACGCGCCGCAAAAGGCGAGCGCGATCGGGCCTAGGCCCAGCTCGAACAGCCGGTTGCCTCGGCGAGATTGCAGATAGTATTGGCGCTTGGGCACCGCGCGGGCGACCAACTCAATCTGGCGGTTGTTCAAACCAAACTGCTCGTAGAATGCCTTGCTCTGGGGTTCGACGGCCCGTTCGTTGGGAAGGAAGATGCGCTGCGGGCAGCTTTCGATGATCGCCGGCGCGATGGCAGAATTGGCGATGTCGGCCAAGGACTGGGTGGCGAACACCACCGACACGTTCTTCTTGCGCAGCACCTTCAGCCATTCCCGGATACGGGCCGCAAAGGCCGGGTTGTCGAGATAGACCCAGGCCTCGTCCAGGATCAGCAGCGTGGGTTTGCCGGTGAAGCGGCTTTCGAGCCGGTGAAACAGATAAGTCAGGACTGGCAGCACGACGCGCGCCTGATGCAGCAGCCCTTCCGTCTCGAAGCACTGGACCTGCGCCAGCGCAAGCCTGTCTTCGGCCGCATCCAGCAGCCGTCCATACGGACCTTCCAGGGTGTAGCCCTGCAACGCGGACTTGAGCGCATTGGATTGGAGCAGCACCGAAAGACCGGTGAGCGTCCGCTCCCGCGCCGGTGCACTGGCCAGATTGGTCAGGGCCGACCAAATGGTTTCCTTGATGTCAGGCGTCAGCGCGACGCCTTCATGTTCCAGAAGCGAATGCAGCCAGTCCGCCGCCCAGCTCCGCTCGGAGGGGGCATCGATGTCCCGAAGAGGCTGGAAGGCCAAGCCGCCATCTAGGCCAAGGTCGTGGTGCGAACCGCCAAGCCCCAAAACGGCAGCGCGTGCAGAGTTGCCCTTGTCGAAGAGATAGACCTGCGCCCCCGGATAGCGGCGGAACTGCATCGCCATCAAGGACAGAAGGACCGATTTGCCGGCGCCGGTCGGCCCCACGATCAGGGCATGACCCACATCCCCGACATGGGTCGAGAAGCGGAAGGGTGTCGAACCACTGGTTTCGGCATGGAACAAGGCCGGGCCGTCCAGATGATCGTTCCGGCGTGGTCCTGCCCAAACCGAAGACAGCGGCATGAGGTGCGCCAGGTTGAGGGTATGAACCAAAGGCTGGCGGACATTGGCGTAGACATGCCCCGGCAAGCTCCCCAGCCAAGCTTCGACGCTGTTGAGGCTTTCGCGGATGGTGGTGAAGCCGAGGCCGTTGATGATCCGCTCCACCGCCCGCACCTTCTCATCCACCCGGTGGCGGTCGGTGTCGGTCAGGCAGATGGTGGTGGTGAGATAGCCGAAGGCGACATGATCGCCACCCAGCGCCTGCAGGGCGGCATCGGCATCAACCATCTTGTTGTCGGCATCGCTGTCCAGAAGCTGGACCGGCTCGTTGTGCATCACCTCGCGCACGAACTGGCCGATGGATTTGCGCTTGTTGAACCATTGGCGACGCAAATTGGTCAGCGCCTTGTTGGCGCGGGTCTTGTCCAGGGCGATAAACCGCGTCGTCCAGCGATAGGGAAACTCCAGATGGTTGAGGGCATCCAGAATTCCCGGCTGGGTGGAACCAGGAAATCCTAAGATCGTCAGACAGCGCAGGTGATGCTCGCCCAGCACCGGGTCGAGGCCGCCCCTCAGCGGCGTGTCAGCCATGACCGCATCCAGATACATTGGTGTCTCTGGGGGGCGCACGACATGGCGATTGGTTGAGACCGTGCCATGCAGATACGTCAGTGTCTCGCTGTCATCGAGCGGCGCAATCTCGGACAGCACCTGCCGCAGCAGGTCATGGGCGCGGTCGGTCTCGGCCTGGAACGCGCCCAGCTCATAGCGCCAGTCGCGCCGGCTGCGATCGTCCGGGGTTTCGATCAACAGCCGTTCGGTGCTGGCGACATTGTCGGCCGGCGGCATGAAAAGCAGGGTCAGATAATAGCCGGTCTCAAAATGAGGCCGGATTGCCCGCCTGCCCGCATCTGCCACAGCGCCACCGCTCTCAAACTGCGCGCGGCGCTCCTCGTCCACCAGCCAGGAGGCATCATCTGGAAACTCGGATATCGAATAGCCCGGCGCCGGGAAGCGCTCGGCCTCGACAAAGACCGCCCATCCCGATCCGAACCGGCGCATCACATTGTTGACGCGGGCACAAGCAGCGACCAGCTCGGATGGGGTGGCACTTTCCAGGTCCGGCCCGCGAAAGCGGAAGCTGCGTTGAAAGCTGCCGTCCTTGTTCAGCACCACACCGGGCGCCACCAATGCGGCCCATGGCAGATGATCGGCCAGACGGTCCGCCTTCTGGCGGTATTCGCCAATATTCAGCATTTCAGGAAGCTCCTCTGGCGCAGGTGACGCCGCAGCACTTCGACAAAGTCGGGATCGCGCTTGGCGGCGAAGACGGCGATGGAATGGCCCAAGACCCACAGCACCAGGCCGGCCAGCCACAGCCGCAGGCCCAGCCCCAAAGCTGCCGCGATGGTTCCATTGACGACGGCCACGGCGCGCGGCGCGCCGGCGAGCAGCACAGGCTCGGTCAACGAGCGATAGAGCGGGACTTCAAAGCCATCGATCATGGCAGGAGCGCTCCGCCTCCGAAGGAGAAGAAGGAAAGAAAGAAGCTGGACGCCGCGAAGGCGATGGACAGGCCGAAGACGATCTGGACCATCTTGCGGAAGCCGCCCGCCGTCTCACCGAAGGCCCAGGTCAAGCCGGTCACGATGATGATGATGACCGCCACGATCTTGGCGACCGGACCTTGCACCGAGTCCAGGATCTGCTGGAGCGGCTGTTCCCACGGCATATTGGTACCGGCGGCATAGGCCGCGCCGATCAGGCTGAGATAGAGAATGCCGATACTCAAAGGTAGGCGCGCGCGCATGGGTTTCTCCTTCAAAGAGCTAAGAGCCATTGGTGGTGGATATGGGTCAGTCGGTAGTTGCCATCGGCGTCCAAGCCATCGAGCTGGGTGATGGTTTCGATCCGCCGCGCGGTGCCGCGCCCACTAATAAAGACGATGGTATCGATCGCTTCGGCGATAAGCCGGCGTGGCACGGTCGTCACGACTTCCTGGATGAGCTGCTCCAGCCGGTAGAGGGCGCTCTCCGCGGAATTGGCGTGGACCGTGGCGATGCCGCCGGGATGACCTGTATTCCAGGCCTTGAGCATGTCCAGCGCTTCCGGCCCGCGGACCTCGCCCACGATGATGCGGTCGGGCCGAAGCCGCAGAGTTGAGCGCACCAGATCGGCCAAGCTGACCACGCCAGATTTGGTGCGGAGCGCCACACAGTCGGAGGCTGCACACTGCAGTTCGCGGGTGTCCTCAATAAGGATCACCCGGTCATCTTGCTGGGCCACTTCCGCAAGAAGCGCATTGGCGAGCGTAGTCTTGCCGGAGCTGGTGCCGCCGGCGACCAGAATATTCTTGCGCTCGACCACGGCCCGGCGAAGCGCGCTGGCCTGCGCCTCCGTCATGATCCGATCGGAAACGTAGTCGGCCAGGCCATAGATGCGGTTGGCGGGCTTGCGGATCGAAAAGCACGGGGCAACCGAGACTGGGGGCAGCAATCCTTCGAAGCGCTCGCCGGCCTCGCCCTCCTTCCGATGTGGTAGCTCGGCGCTGACAATAGGATTGTTGGCATGGACTTCCTGGCGCATGTGGCTCGCGACCAGCCGGATCACCCGCTCCACCTCACCGGGCGTCAGGCTGGTTTTGGTCTGGGTGCGTCCCTCGCCCAGACGGTCCAGGCGCAACACGCCATCGGGATTGACCATCACTTCCACCACCAGCGGATCGGCCAAAGCGGCGGCGATGGCCGGCCCCATCGCGGTTCGCAGCATGGCGGCGCGGCGGTCGCGGCTTTCATCGGGAAGCTGGGGTTGGCTCATTCGGCGGCCTCGAGCGCGGCGAGCTTGGGCTGGCGCCCGGCCGCGAGCTGACGGCCCACGGTCTCGATAAACGATTGGTATCGTGCCTCGGCTTGCGCGCGCCGGGACGCCAGTTCGGATTCCGGTGGCGCTGCCGTCACCAGGAAATAGTGGCGAATGAACTCCGCCAGGGTCTGCACCACTATGCGCTGATCGCGGTCCATGCGCTCCAGATGCCCGCTGACGCGGTTCATGCGGGTCTGAAGGAGGTGATCGAGGGTGTCTGCGCCCTCCTTCTCAAAGAAGTTCTTGAGTGCGGCCTCAACAATTCGAGCTTTGCTCATGCCCGGCTTGCCAGCTCGCACGGTCAGTTCGCGGTCGATGGCCGGGTCGAGGTGAATGTTGCAGCGGGGTTTGGTGCTCGGCATGGTCAAAAGGCCGGGATGATGTCGGGGCGGTGGCCGTGGTGGTCGCCCTCGTTCATGGCGTGGGCGCGGCCTGCAGCCTGGCGCAGACGTTCCAACGGGTCTTCGCCGGCAAAGCTATCTTCGGCCTCACTGGCGATCTCCGGCTCGGCGTCATTGCGAACCACAACAGCTTCATCGCCGGGTATGCGCTCCTGAGACCGTCCGCTGTCGTCCACGTCTTCCTTGCCAGTTTCGTCGGTTGTCAGGTTTAGATGCGGCCCGCGCACCTGGGCGCCCCAGTCGTTGGGTCGGGAGGGCGGGCAATCGGGATAGCGGCCACCCGTCCCCAAATCCGGCACCGGCAGGACACGGCGGGTGAAGTTCCTGTCCTCATAGTATTTGAGCTTCTTGGCGCGGATCGGCGGAAGGCTGGACACTAGGACCAGTTCGTCCTGCGGCGGCAGCTGCATCACCTCGCCGGGCGTCAACAGCGCACGCGCTGTCTCCTGCTTGGAGACCATGACATGCCCCAGCCAGGGCGACAGGCGATGACCGGCATAGTTGCGCTGCGCGCGTAGCTCTGTGGCCGTGCCCAGCGCGTCGGAAATCCGCTTGGCGGTACGCTCGTCGTTGGAGGAGAACGCCACGCGGACATGGCAATTGTCGAGTATGGCGTTGTTCTCGCCATAGGCCTTGGAAATCTGATTGAGGGATTGGGCAATGAGATAGGCGCGGATGCCGTAGCCCGCCATGAAGGCCAAGGCTGTCTCGAAGAAGTCCAGCCGCCCCAGCGCCGGAAACTCGTCCAGCATCAACAGCAGCTTGTGCTTGCGACTCTTGGTGGGATCGCCCTCTAGCCGTTCGGTCAGGCAGCGACCGATCTGGTTGAGGATCAGGCGGACCAGGGGTTTGGTGCGCGAGATGTCGGAAGGCGGGATTACCAAGTAGAGCGACACCGGACGGGCGGCATCCACCAAATCGGCAATGCGCCAGTCGCACCCCGATGTCGCCGCCGCCACGGTGGGGTCACGGTACAGACCAAGGAACGACATCGCGGTGGAGAGGACGCCCGACCGCTCATTCTCCGACTTGTTCAAGACCTCGCGAGCCGCAGACGCCACCACCGGATGCACCACCGGAGCCGCATCACTGCCCAGATGGTTGGTCGCCATCATGTGCCGCAACGTGGCCTCGAAAGAGCGCAGCGGGTCCGACATGAAACTGGCCACCCGCGCTAGGGTCTTGTCTTTCTCGGCATAAAGAACATGGAGGATGACGCCAACCAGCAGCGAATGGCTGGTCTTTTCCCAATGGTTGCGACGTTCCAGCGCGCCTTCCGGATCAACCAGGATGTCAGCGATGTTCTGGACGTCGCGGACTTCGTGCGGCCCTTTACGCACTTCCAGCAGCGGATTATAGCGAGCGCTACGCGGGTCGGTCGGATTGAACAGGAGACAATGGGAAAACTGCGCCCGCCAGCCGGCAGTGATCTGCCAATTCTCGCCCTTGATGTCGTGAATAACCACGCTGCCGGTCCAAGCCAACAAAGTCGGGACCACTAGGCCGACACCTTTGCCCGAACGGGTCGGCGCGAAGGCCATGACATGTTCGGGCCCATTGTGGCGCAAGTAGCGATGGTTGAACTGGCCCAGAAACACCCCAGCGGGATCGAACAGGCCAGCGCCGGAAATATCCCTCTCCACGGCCCAGCGCGAGGATCCGTAGGTTGTGACGTGCTTGGTCTGGCGCGCGCGCCAGAGCGAACCGGTGACAGCAAAGGCACAACCAGCCCCACCGCTCAGAGCGGCAATTGTGCCCGCCTCGTCGAAGATGGCCGGGGCATAGGCATCGTATGCATACCACCAGACAAACAGCGCCCAGACCGGGTAGACCGGAACACCGAAAATATGAAACCAAGGAGCACCCAATTGCGGCTGAAAGCCAAGGTGCCAGGCCGCCCATTCTGTCGCGAACCAAACCCCACCCACTGCGATGGATAGAACAATGAGAACAGTTCCGATGAGGAGTTTGGTGGGCGTCACGCGTGTCTCCGTTGCGAATCAGGAGACACCCGCTGTTGCTGTTCCGAAAACCACCTTTATTGACGATCAAGCCCGCGCAGACACGCTTTGACCCGAAGCAGTCGCTTCAGCGTCCGCAATGCAATCTCAACTGATTGAGGGACCGCGTCTCCGACTCACAGTCCAGGACACGTCATCCCCGCGCATTATTCCCTGCACCGACTTGCCCAGCTGACGTTCAAGCGTCGATCTCCAGGGCACCAAGGTGAAATCCCGCGTCTTCTCGATGACAGCAAACTTGCCGCTGACGAGTTGGACGGGCTCGCGGTACACGCCTTTGATGGTCCCTGCCGATGCGGCAGCATAGCGCTTGCCAATTGTCCCGGCCAACGCTTCGCCTGCGGCTTCCAGCTCCCGGCTTTTCAAATGATCAAGCAAATCGCGCCGAAATGCCGTCCGTCCGGAACCACTTTGGGCAAGCCCCTGCTCGACCAACCAAGCCCGGCGTCGCCGAAGCGCGGTCCGTGCCTCGGCTCCAAAGCCGCCATCCGCCAAGGGGGTCGGAGTTGTGCTGATCAATTCTTGATCGAGCCAAGTCCGCGCCATCCGATTTGATAGAGTTTCGAGAGGGACCGACGAAAGCAATTCGACCCTGCCCCCCGCTCTGTCTCGATCAAAGGCCGCGCCCCGCGCGGAATGATCCTGGGGGATCGCCCATGAACCATCCTCTTTGCGTTCGACAAGACCCCCTACCCGCCGCATCGCTTCCAGCCGGCGGATGTGGGCAGTGATGTATTCGGGGGACGCCGATGGATCATCCGCGCGGTGCAATTCAGCGCTGTAAGTGCCGCCATGCCGGGCAGCAACCGACGATACTGTACGGTCTACCTGACGCTCTGCATTCAAACCGGCGCCCAGCCGGACAATTGCACCCGACGACACAGCGCCATCCGCGTCGGATGGAACCTCCGCGTAGTGAACGCGGCCGTCCACCCCGTCGATCATGAGAAAATGCGTGTCGTCGCGCGCGTCGCTAAGGCCCCGCGACAACACCCGCCCGGTGATGGCTTCTCCCTTGTGGATCGTCATGTCGGCCAGCCCACGATCCAACGAGCGTGCTGCCAGCTCACGGTGCATCATTTTGATGATGTCACCGCGTTCGCCCATGGCCCTTAGCGTTTGCTCCAACTCGGCGGACAGCTTCCATCGGGCCGGCGTTATCTCTTCGGCTAGGCCCATCCGCGCCAACCTCTGCAAGCGCCCCGCCCAATGGTGATGTGCCGCACCGCTTTTGACTTGGTTCAGTGACAGTTCTCCGTCCTCGCTGGCTGCGCGACGGAGCGCTCGGTCCAGATCGGTAAGTCGCTCTTGGCTTACCTGCCGGGCAAAGCGGTCCTCAATCTCCAGGTCGGATCTTGGCCCCAGATCAAGGGTGACGATCTCAGCAGCCCGCTCGCGCATGCCATGGGCAATGTAGTCGCGAGCGATAACCAGATCCTTGCCCAGGTCGTCACGTCCTCGCAGCACGATATGAGTGTGGGGATGGCCAGTGTTGTGATGGTCTACCGCGACCCAGTCCAGATCGGTACCCAGGTCGCTCTCCATGCGGCCCATTAACTTCCGAACAAAGGGCTTGAGATCGCCATACTCGCCCGCGTCTTCCGCCGAGACGATGAACCGGAACTGGTGACGGTCCCCCGCGCCTCGCTCCAGGAATGCCTTGCTGTCAGCGGTGTCAGTGTCACGCCCGTAAAGCGCGCCCGCCTCACCCTCACGGGTCACGCCATCGCGCTGAATATAGCGCAGGTGCAGGGCGTTGGCTTTGGCGCCTTTGCCGCGCAATTTCACAATGCGGGTCTTGATGATGACCCGCCGGATGCGAAACGCTGACAACCTGTCCCGGCTTGCCAAGACTTTTCCAGAGCCAAAGCCGCGAGCAATTCGACTTCCCTGGAACTTGCTGGTTCCTGAGTTGCCCGGTCCCGCCAAAGCGGCAGCCCGCAAGACACGCTGTAGATAGCTTTTGCCTTTGCCGCCGCTGGCCGAGCGGATGCGCCCAAGGCGCGGCTCAAACTCGCGATCGTCAGCCACGGTGCCCCCGCAACACTCCCGCGCCTGCTGGTTGCACACTTAAATAAGATGTGCAGACAACAAGATGGGCCAAAGGGGGCACCATCGCTTTATCTTGCCCTACCCCAAAAATATGCTCCCCCCTCACACGCACGAGCATGGGAGACCTCAGAACTGATGATTGGAGAGCGGCACGAAGAGCGCAGATTGCGCCGCCTGTGACACGAAAATGCTCTCTGGAACCGGCGATTTTACAGCCTTGTTCGGCCTGATTGGCGCAGCACCAAAGGCTGTTTCCGAACCTGGCGCGATAGCAGAGAGATAGGCCAGCGTCTCATCTGGAAGGGGCTTCTTACCCGCCAGATAGGCATCAAAACGCCCAGGCCCCGCATTGTAGGCGGCAAACATACCGGGATAGCCGTAGCGCGTATACATCTGCCGCAGATAGGCGGTTCCAGCGACAATGTTGTCGCGCGGGGCATAGGCATCGCTGCCCAAGCCGTATTGCCGGCGAAGACCGGCATAGGTCTTGGGCATGAGCTGCATCAGTCCCATCGCGCCTGCCTTAGACGTAATTGGGCGGCCGTTGAGCATGGTGCGACCACCACTTTCCTGCGACATGACCGCTGATACCCACGCTTCGGGCAGCTCAAAAAGCGAAGCAGTCTGTAACACGATCGGATGCCATTGTGTGATCGGCTTGGCATGTGGCGCAGAGCTAGCGCAGTGCGCAGAAACCAGAAGCCCGCACCCACCCAACACGCTTAGAAGGTCCATAGCGGTTCAATCCTTTCGATGAGATCGGCGCGCGGCACGACGCCGAAATAGCGACTGTCAAAGGACAGCGGCGGCGTATTTAGAAGAAACACGTCATCGCCGCTGAGCACCTTGCAACCCTGCCACGCCGGCAGTGGTCTACGTTGGGCGTCCTCGGCGAGCGCTGTAGCGGCCACGACATTGTTGATCCGAACGATGGCACCGGCACGGCATACAATGTCACCGGAAAGTGCTGCGATGCGTTTCACCATCGGCACGTTGCGCGGCAAATACCGGCGTTGGGAAGCCAGGTCTGCCACAGCCTTTGGCATCCGCACCAACACCCAGGAGCCACGCTCCGACGTACCAAAGACCCGGCGATAAAGGCCCATCGGCGCACTGGCCGTGACGTTCCAGACCAATAATGGCTTGGGGATTTGACTGGCTTCGATGGCCATCCCCAGCACTACCAGCAGAGCCAGAACGCTAAGACTTCGCCGCATGGGTCGACGTGCAAAGGCTGGCTTCCGACCAGGCTTCGAGGTCGGCAATGTGATAGCGGATGTAGCGCCCGTGACGACGAAACGGAGGGCCTTCGCCCTTTTGGCGCATGCGCTCCAAGGTTCGCCAAGAAAGTTTGACGAAATCGCCCGCTTGAACTGGGGTCAAAAAGGGATTTGCGGGACGCACAGCCGGTGCGCCCGGTTTCGGTTCCAACATACCAACGCCTTTCAGCTTTGTTTTCTTTTTTGAGGGCGAGGCACGACGAAAGAGGCACGCATCGTGCCCCCCGATTAAACTTTGGCCCAAGTCCACTGCGTCTCGCAGCGGCGAAAACTTGGGGTACCGGATTCGCCGGATGGCGAAGCCCCGCGCCGGACGACGCGGGGCTCCGAGCGGCTCAGTTGGTCGGGTTCCAGATCACCGCATACACGTCCTTGTCATCCTGGCCAGCGGCCCGGCCGAGGTTGGCGAAGAGCTTTTCGCGCCCGAAAGACGGATCTGCGAGGCTGAGCGAGATGTAGTCCTCGCCCGACGTCTGGCCGGTCTTGATCCAGCCCGCGCCAATTTCGACCGCACCGCTGTAGACGCGATAGTCCGGCTGCTTGTCGCCGTTCTTGTTGGAATTGGTCAGGATGTCGATGGGCGCTTTGAAGGATAGTGTCTTCAGCTGACCCTTGAAGTTGCCGTCTTGCTGCTTTGTGACGTGACCGATGGCAGGCATGTGTGTCTCCGATTTTGGTCGCCGGGAGACCATTCTCCCTTGCGATGGCGAACCGTTTCGGGCGGCGGACGGGGTGCCGAACCCGGCCACTTGGCCGGGCGGAAGCGCAGCGGACGACCGGAGCGAGCAGCTTTTTTGGAGGGCGAAGCCCGTGCGCGAGGAGCCGCGCGCAAGCACCGAAGGGGCGAGCACGGCGGGGAAAAAAGCTGCTTGCGATGGTTTCGGTAAACCCCGGACCCGCCCGTAGGTTATCGCCTCAGCAAGGGAGATTGGACTCTTGGCGCTATCGGAGCCGCCGCCTTGCCGCACGTCACTTGCGCCGCACCGGCGACCGGATCAGCGACGCCACGAACCCGCCGGCGCCCAACCAACAATTCCAACGAACTAAGAACGCTGCCGCAGCGCGCGCTCGATTTTGCGGTCGGTCTTGAATTGCCCCAGGGCGTAGACCGCCCAGATGGTGGCGGGAATCCAGCCAATCACAGTGATCTGGAGGAGCAGGCAGAAAAGCCCGGCAACCGGTCGGCCGATGGTGAAGAAGGTCAGCCAAGGCAGGAAAAGCGCGATCAGAAGACGCACGGGAACCTCCGCGAGAGGCAAGAGATTAGGCAGAATATCGTCCTTTGCCTCCGGCGAAAACCGCCCCCTTTGTATCTGCCCTAGACACGGTAGACCGCCGCCGCGCCCCGCATTCGGGGCGCGGCGGCGCGATTTTAGCCTCCCTCAGCAGGGAACCGCATCCAGCCGGGGCACCAGTCCTTGCCCTCAGCGGCCTTCACCAGCGCCGCGCGCTGATCTTTCAGTTTCGCAGAAACCATCCGATTGGCGGTCTTCTTATCGGTCACATCCGCCAGCATGGCATTGACAGCGCCCCGGTCCCGAATGAGGTCGTAGAACACGCCGTCCGGGGTCCAGTGATCGCGGGGGTTGACCTTGGCGTGTTCGCCAAAGGCCTCCGTTACATCACCACCGGATTGCAAAGTCTCGGCCATAACAAAGGCCCCGATCCGGCCAACCTCAGCATCTTTCAGCTTTAGTAGGCGCTCAAAGATACGGAACGTGAGGTCTCCGCTTTGACCCGCAATCTGGTCTTCATATGCGTCCTGCAAGGCCGATCCCAACAACTTGCGCACTGCCTTGGCCTCGGCGGCGAACAGGCGTTCGGCCTCACTGGCCGCCGCGCCATCGCGCACTGCATCGCTATCGGCCCGGCGGCTATCCGGGGTAACACGCCAGTTGCCGCTTGCGGCAACGGCGTGTGCGATCAGCAGTCGCAGCGCCTCGGCGGGCCGCGCCAGCAGCGCCAGCCGTACGGCGGCATGGCGATGCAGATCGAGGTAATTGCGCATTGTCTTGGTGATGACAGGCCGAGGCGAAGCCACCGCCCTTGCTTCTTCTCCGTCTTCGCCGGGAGCGGACTTCTTGCGGCCTCGCGCGGCTTCGGACTGGGTTAGATACCCTTCATGGAAGCGCACCTCACCCGTGCGGGTCGGCTCGATATAGACACGGCCCCCGGCCTTCTTGCTGGCTTTTGCAAAATCCCATTGGAGGAAGTGCGCACCGCGTTCCAGCACCACAACTTCCGGCCACTTGGCCGCGAGATATACCTCCCGGCGCGCCGCAATGGCCTCGTCCTGGGCCGTCCAGAACTCGTCGGCGCTGGCGAAATAACCCTCGTCGCTGAACAGGTCACCAACGATCTTGCCCTGATAAGAGGCAAGATCGAACAGCGCGAATTTGGTGGGGATTGCAGCGCCACCAAAGAGCCAGCCCTTCAACTGTTGGCCCGTGGGCGCATCGTTTTCCGCCGCCAATTTGAGCCAGTCGCGCTGCTGGGTCTTGGTCGCCATGGTCAGTAACTGCAGGTCTGCCGGGTCCAGTTCGTCACTGCGATAGAGGTCGCGGATAGCGGGCAACAGGTTTGCCAGCGCCAGCCGCTGGGTCACTTTATGCTCGGTAATGCCGAAGGTCGCCGCGATTTCGCCGGGCTTCTTGCCCAGCTTAATCAGGCCCGCATAAGTCTCATATTCGGCCAGTTCGTCGGCATCCTCGCGCGCCACGTTCTCGATAAGCGAGATTTCCAGCGCTTCGGCATCGCTGCAATTCTCGCGGACATCGCACTTGATGTCGGGAAATTCGCCGCGTTCACTTTCGATCACTTTGGCGGCGTAATAGCGCCGCCGCCCTGCCAGAATTTCAAAACCGGAATTGTTCGGACGCACGATCAGGTCGGACAGAATGCCTTTCTCCCGAACGGTGGGAAGGATATTGGCCGAGATTTCGGCCATGCGCTTTAGCGTTGGCGGCTTCTTCTCCGCGCGCATGTTGAGCGGCGAAACATGAAGATTGTTGAGGGCGATTGCAGTTTGCATGGCGGTACTCCTTTGGGTTTGAACGGGCGTTAAGCGGCAACAGATGTGCCCGCGTTCATCTGTTGGGGAATGGCCAGAAGAAAGTCGGAGGCTTTGCTGGCCTGACTGGCGGCGTGGAAAATCGCGCGGCTATCGGCCTTCAAGACGGCCAGCCAGTTCGCCAGATAGTCGGCGTGGCGAACCTTCGGGGCGATGCCCAAATGGGCGCATAGGAAGGCGCTGGTCAGTTCGGCTATGAGCTCTTCACGGGCGTAAGCGGTTGAGCCGAAACGCCCGGTCAAATCACGCGCCAGCCGGGTCGGATGGGCGGTCCAATGGCCAAGTTCGTGCAGCGCGGTGCAATAGAAATCGGCGGGCGTTATGAAGCTGCCGCGCGGCGGCAAGCGGATAAAGTCCTCGCCCAGATGGTAGAAAGCCGCGCCACCTTCCTCGCGGATGGTCGCGCCGCTGGCGTCTATCAGCGTTTCCGCTTCCGGGTGTCTTTCGGTTTCGGGGTAGACAACAAGCGGCGGTGTGATGTGCGCGGGTAGTCCTTCGCACTGCTCAACATTGAAAACCGTGAAGCGTTTTAGGAACGGAACGCGGGACGGATCGTCGCCGCTGTCCTTCGCCCGTTCGCGTTCCCCCTTGGGAACGAAGCTGTCAGCGTAGCAAATGACGGTGCCTTTTTCGCTTTTGCGAACATGCCCGCCAAGGCTCAAGGCTTGGCGGAAGGTCAACCATTCCTGATTGGCAAAGCCGCGCCGGATGACGGCGTCCCACAGGATCAGGATATTGATGCCGGAATAGAATTTGCGGCTGGCGGCACTGCGCGGCATGCCCAGAGGGGCCGCACTGCGCGACCATGGGCGCACCCATGGGACGACGCCTCGTTCCATTTCCGCAACGATGCGGGCGGTTACTTCGTCATACAGGGAAACGCGGCTCTCGCCGCTGGCTTGCTGATTGGTGTCTGGGCGCATGGCTATCCTCCGGCTCGAAAAAACCCACACCCGTCCCCCGGAAAGCGGGGTGGGCGGCGGAATGCGACCGGGAGGCCCGCCATTGAGGCGGGGTGCACCCTCAAGGGGCCCCGCGCGCGTGTGACGCGCGGGGATGGGGCCGTAGCGAAGCGGAGGACCGGCGAAGCCGGTTGCGGCACGCCGGGGCGGGCCTACAAGGGAGCGCCGCCCACCCCGATTTTCCGGGGGTCGGCACAAACAAAGTCGGCGGCCAACGGGCCGCCGTCCATACGTCTTGCGTCAGGGATCGAAGCCCGAAGGGGCGGGACGCGCTTCAGCGTGGCCCGACGCGCGAGAGCCCGGCTGCCCACAGGGCAGGACGCGCCAGGTTTCAGCAAATAGACATTTGAACGAACAAGCGCCGCGGCAAGTCCTAACCGGCGACATCGAAGCGCTATGGTTGCCATTCAAACGAGGTTGTGCGGCGAGCAAAGAGACATTTGCACACGCTCCTCAACTTCAAGATGTGCCTACAAATGCATCAACGGCGGCAAATTAAACATCCGACCAAATGCCAACTCCTTCTCGCAATCGACGCGAATCTGGCGGACAATGAGCTGGGGGCGAAGGAGCTAGAAATGGCGACGAGCCAAGCACCTGTTGTCGCTCCAGTGCCCTGGGCAGAAGCGCTCACGCCGTATGACGAGGCGCATCTCGGCACCTATCTTCGCCTTTTGGATGCTGCGAAAGATGGCGCGAGCGACGAAGCGATGTGCAGGCAAATCCTAAACATCCCAGCGGACACCGCTGAAGCCAACTCTTCCGAAATTCTAGAAAGCCACCTCAAGCGCGCGCGTTGGATGTGCGAAATGGGGTATAAGGACCTGCTTTCAGGTCAATAGGCGCGTGAACCCACTTGTCATCAGAGCACGCCCCTGCGCGACGGCTCTGCGGACGTGGTCGCGCAAATGGTTGTCCGGCAAGGACCAGTCCTGCACGACGCGTTCCTGCCCGAAAAGCCCAATTGCAATGTCCCTGTGCCGTGCGCCCGACAAGGCACCATCAAGAGCCTGCAAGATGCGCGCATAGCGCGGCGCCCGCGTATCCGCCGGGTAAAGATGCTCACGCAGCACGCCGGTTTCAGCCAAATCGTTAAGGCGGCGCAGCGCCAGGTTGCGCTTTTCGATACCGCCGCGCGGCGGAATGGCTGCGGTGACAATTCCTGAGTCTAGCCCCGCCTTCCGCGCCATTTCCAATTGCAATTGCCTGCCGCCGTCGGAAAACACCACATGCGCCAGGCCTTCGTCACAGTCGACTATTTCGACACGGCATCGCAGTTGCTTGAGATCCAAATTCGCCTGCAATGCATCCAGCGGGTCTTTTCCACTGACGACTGGCAGAACTTCGTCATTGATTTCCCTTCGCCACACTGGTGTCGCCGTGATTGCGTCGCGCGATGGGTCTTCGAAGACGCACCAAAAGGAAATTGGGGTCTTCAGGCGCTGTTCGGCCTTCTGAAAATTCGGCCTGATAGGTTGGATTGCGGCGCAAGAACTCCCAAGCGATGGCCGGCCTGGGGAGAGACAATATCGCCTTGTATGTTTCGCTATTTCGCCAATCTGGCACATACGGCGCTGCTTCCAGCGCGGATGTCAGGACTTCCATCTGATCGACCCACCACTGCCCCCGGCCCGCGTTGAGTGTTCACAATACAATTTAAGCGCGAGTGATAATTTTGCGCAACTACATGACCAATGAATGACAATAATTTTCGCGCCGCATGTTTACGACTGTCAAAACAACACTTTGTGGTAGGGCGAAACGCGCAACAGACAATTCGGAACTTTAGCGGTGGAATTTCACAAAGGTTCCGTTGCCCGGCGCAATTTGCTTTCAAATTCCCTGAGCAAAAACAGGCTCACGTCGTCAAGAGAATGTCGCCCTTTGCGAAAGGGCTGTTCCAACGTGGCGGCCAAGTAGAGCACATACACGAACATGTAGCTGATAGCGCCAAAGATGAGCGCGCTTTCTGGCGAGCCCTCGGTCTTTAAAAAGAGAAGCAGCGACACGACCGCGACGACCAACGACTGCACCAGGACGTGGACGGAAGGCACGAATTGAATGCGCTGCATGTGGTACATGCGAAAAAGCGCGCGTCGAACAATCCCCTGCTCCGCCCTGAGGCGCACGATGTAGTTGGGCGGCATGCCCAACTCTTCAAGGATGCAAAACTCGTCCGTCAAGGCATCGACATGCTTGATGACGCCCGCGAGATTCTGATCGCCACGGGCGTTGAGCTTTGAGGGTAAGCATTCCACGATGTGGAGGAGCTGCGCCCTTACCGCACGAGGGTCGTAGTCCTTGTTCCGCCGCGCAAACGACACACAGTCGTCATGGATCGCCTCCAAGGAGGATCGCAATTCGGCAGGTAGACGTTCGGCTTCCTTGTAGTCCGTCAAGATAGCCGACAGAAGAAAACCGATGATGAAAACGGCGCCGGCGATTACGCTCGTGAAGAGCGCATTGAGGTTCAAGAATTCGAAGCCAAGCGCGTGAATACCTGTTTTGATCAGGCCTAGCAGAATGACAAATCCAACGACCGTCAGAAACAGGCCAAAGCGCTTGCGAAGCATCGACCGGGGCGAAGCTGGCACGTCAATGTCCACAGTTGGCGCCGGGCATTCATCTTTCGCCACAATAGTCACTCCAATGTCGGCGCCAGGACCGGGATAATCCTTAGGTCGGCGAACGATGGATTTCAAAACGCTTCAGATATGTGACAGCTTATGACCTAAGCGGCCCCAAAAATCGCCACGATAATAGCAACGGTTTGCAGACTCGCTGATGAGATCGTGCTGGCACTGTTCGCTGTCGCGGTTCAAGGAATAGCCCTTCTCGCTCATGCACGCCTCGGTAAGTTCGCCTAGGTCGTCTTGGGTCAGACCCTTGCCCGCACCGCGCTGTTTGGCGACATCCTGGCAGGATTTCAGGGTCTCGCGCGGCGGCGGGCTGCAGCCGCACAACGCCACCAAGGCGCAAAGCGCTCCGAATCCTGCAATCCTAGTCATCATGCAGTCCGCGTTCTTCCTTAAGGTGCGCTTTCATATCCCCAATGACGCTGCGGACATGGTCATCCGCGACCTCGTAATAGACCTGTTTACCATCGCGTTCGGATCGCACCATGCGCGCCGCGCGCAGCAGCCGAAGGTGATGGCTGACCAGAGAGGCGGAAAGTTTGGTTTTCTTGGCGATGTCCGAAACGCATAGCGGTTTTCCGGTGCAGGCCAGAACAATTTTAAGCCGACTGGCGTCGCCGATAAGGCGAAAAACGTCCGCCAGCTCGGTTGCTTCGTCATCGGTGATTGACAGAGATCTTGCCATCGGTCATAACCCAAACAATTGAATACCTGTTCATACGTTTTAGCACTGCAAAAGGCAAGGGAAGTCTAGTGTCCCACTCTCACAGTCACGGCGGTTCCGGCCATGCGGGACATTCCCACGCGGCACCCACCAGCGACGCGACGCGATTGGCCTGGGCCTTTGGAATCATTGTGATTTTTATGGTCGTGGAGATTGTGGGCGGCCTGCTGTCCGGGTCTCTGGCCCTTCTGGCCGATGCGGCCCACATGATTTCGGATGCTGTCGCCCTGGGAATGAGCTGGCTTGCCATCCAGGTCGGCAAGCGGCCGGCGGACTCGGCCCGGTCCTTTGGCTATCGCCGGCTTGAGGTTTTGGCGGCATTCGTCAACGGCTGCACCCTCTTCGTGGTGGCAGGCTGGGTGATCTACGAAGCGATCCGGCGGTTTTCTGCCCCGGTTGAAGTTCTCGGCGGCACGATGCTGGCCGTGGCAGTTGCGGGCACGCTGGCCAACCTCGTCGCCTTCTGGGTTTTGAACAGCGGCAACAAGGCGAACCTCAATCTCAAGAGCGCCTGGGTTCATGTGCTTGGCGACTTGTTCGGCCAAGTGTCGGCCATCGTCGCTGCGGGGCTGATCATGTGGACCGGCTGGTTCCCCATCGACCCCATTCTGTCTGTCATTGTTGCCTTGGTGATCCTGAAGAGCGCTTGGGGGATCGTCCGCGACTCCGCGAACATCCTTCTGGAAGGCTCTCCGGCGGGTTTGAACACCGCCGATATGACCAAAGACCTCAACTCGACGCTGCCGGAAGGCTGCAAGGTCAGCCATCTTCACGCCTGGGCGCTGACGACGGAGCAGTCGCTGGTGACGATGAATGTCAATTGCCCCGAAGGACAAACCCAGGGCGCTATCCTTGAATTGCTGCAAAGCCGACTCAAGGAAAAATACGGGATTTCCCATTCCACTATTCAGGTCGATTCCTCGGCCAATTCTCAGGGCGATGTGCCATGTCAGGCAACCACGCCAAAGACGCCTTGACCCAATGGTAACAGTTGTTTGGCACGTTCCAGCCGTCAAAGGCCCCAAAGCGGTATCCGGCCGCGTTGTAATGCTCTCGACCCGGATGCTATAGGAATTTCATGGCGTTGTTGAAAACATTGCGAAAGTTGGGCGCCCCGCTTCTGGCGGCTTTGCTCACGCTCGCCGTGTTGACGCCGACCATCGATGTGTACGCGTGTGCCAATGACAAGGCCCCGTCGGTCACGACTGCGACGGTCTCGCTTTCCAAAGTTGCCAGCCAGCAGCAGAAGTCGAATGCCCCCATCGAGCGGCACGATGATGGCGATAGCGGCTGCATCCATGGTCATTGCCACCACGGCATTGGCATGGCGAAGCTGAGTGAAACTCAGCTTGCTTCCGTGGCTTTGCCCCTAAGCAAGGTCGCGCCTTGGGCGATTGACGCCCCGCCCTCGGCTCCCTCCAACGGCCTCCTGCGTCCCCCTCGCGGTTAGTCGCCTGCGCTCGCGTGAGCGTTCGCTTGACCAACCCGTGAGAGGAGAGAATTTTGTCACCTTCAACTCGAAGGCCGCTTATCGCGGCCTTGCTGGGAACCGCCATGATGGCGGGCCTGGCGAACACTGCCGCCGCGGGCCCTGCCCCTGGCTATCAAGAACTGCTGAACCTGACGCAGGACTCGGCGCCGCGCTTACTCGAAGGGCAAGCTGGCATTGGCCAAGCACAGGGCTTTCGGACACAAGCCGGCGCGCGGCCAAACCCCGCTGTCTCGGCGGAATTGGAGAATTTCGCGCCGACGGGCGCTTCAAGTGGCCTTCCCCGCGCTGAGAACCGGCAAAGCACCTTCTCCATCACCCAGCCGATCGAATTTTGGGGCAAGAGGGACGCGCGTATAGATGCCGGGGACGCTGGCGTCGCGACGGCACAAGCTCGAATGGCGCAGATCAAGGCCGATTACGCCTTCGACCTCGCGATCGCCTACATCGAGGCGGAAGCTTCGGAACGGCGTGAAAGCCTGGCCCGTGAAACGCTTCGGCTGGCCGAAGACGATGGCCGCGTCGCGGGTGCCTTGGTGTCTTCCGGCAAGGAAGCCCAATTCCGGCAAGTCCAGGCCCAAACCGCGATAGCGGCAGCCAAATCTGCTCTGGAAGCGGCCCGCTCGGAGCGGGAGCGCGCATTCGCACGATTGACTGCGCTCTCTGGTGCCGCAGTCCCATACACCACTATTGCCGTAAGTCTCCTGAGCCATGCGGATCGGTACGAACCGCCGCTGATGCCGGATGCAACCAAGAGCCCGGCCTATCTCACCGCGTTGGCCGCGCGTGAGGAAGCGGCTCGGCGGATCGTGGTTGAGCGTACCAAGCCTCTGCCGGATGTGGACGTTTCGTTGGGTGTGCGCACCTTTGCCGGAACGGACGCCAAAGCATTAGTTGGTGGCATTCGTATTCCGATCCCGATCTTTGACACCAACCGCGGCAACATTTCTGCGGCAGAGTCTGAACTTGCAGGCGTTTCTGCCCGATTGGCAGCGGCGCGCAATGATGCGGATGCCGAAGCGCGCGCAGCCGTGGCTCGTGCGCGGGCCGCACTCGCCCGCATCACGGCTGCAACCGAAGGCGAAAAGGCGGCGGAGCAAGCCTACCGACTGACCCGCACGGGCTACGAGGGCGGAAAGATTTCCTTCATCGAGGTCTTGAACACCAGTCGTGCGCTCGCGGACGCCCATGCCAACACCATCGATGCCCGTATTGAGCGCCTGGGCGCAGAAGCAGCTATCGCCCGCCTGCTGGGCACCGTTCCGTTCGGAGATCATGAATGATCGACAATCATCGCAGATTTTATGCCGCCATCCTCGGCGTGGGTCTTTTGGGCACCGCAGCGGGCTATGGCGTTTTTCGACTGTCCCATCACGATGTTTCCACCTCGACGGCTGCGCCGGAAGAGGAGAAACGCGGGCCCCATGTCATCGCCGTCAGCGAAGAACAGCTCAAATCCGCGAATATCGGACTTGAGACCGTCAAGGTCGGCAATATCGGGGGTGAAATTCTCGCACAAGCGGCAGTCGTCCCGGCGCCGGCTGGTGCGGCCAGCCTGACGGCGCATGCGTCCGGCACTGTAACGCGGATCTACAAGCAGATTGGTGACCGCGTGAAGCGCGGGGACGTTTTGGCCGTCGTGGAAGGACGCGACGCCGCGCAGATCGCGGCGGACCGTAGCTCAGCCAATGCAAAGGCTACCCTCGCCTCGCGCAATCTTGCCCGTGAGAAATCCCTGTTTGAGCAGGGCGTGACGCCGCGCGCGGAATATGAACGCGCCCAAGCCGAATCCGAAGCCGCAGCGGCCGAGGCGCACCGGGCCCAATCAACCGCCGGTAACGCCAATGTGACCGGGGATGGTCGTGGTGTAGCGATTGTCAGCCCTATCGACGGCTCGATCACTTCCGCATCTGCAAAGCTCGGCGCCTTTGTGCAGTCTGAAACAGAGATGTTTCAGGTCGCAGACGCAAGCCAGTTACAGATCGAGGCATCCATTTCTGCCGAAGACGTGGGCCGCATTTCTGCTGGTGATCGCGCGGTTTTGGAGACTGTCGATGGCCAGACTGTAGAAGCGACGGTGCGGTCGTTCACCGCCGCACTTGATCCGACAACGCGGGTGGCAAGCGCAATCCTCGATGCCAAGAACGCTGGCTCGCTTCGCGCCGGCCAGACGCTGCGTGCGCGCATCATGCCGCAGAAGACCTCCGTGGCGACAGGTCTGACGGTGCCGGATGAAGCCATCCAGTCGATAGACGGCCGGGACGCCGTTCTCGTCCGCTCGGCAAAGGGATTTGTCGTCCGACCGGTCCTTGTCGGACGCCGGGGTACCGGCCGGTCGGAAGTCCTGAAGGGACTAACGCCGGGTCAACAGATCGCCACGCGCAATGCCTTTGTTCTCAAGGCAGAAGCCGGCAAAGGCGCAGAGGAAGAATAGTCATGATTGCTGGCCTCATCTCGCTATCCATCAGGGCCCGCTGGGCCATTGTAGCCGTCGTTCTTGTCATCGCCGCCTTTGGCGCATGGCAAATGACCCGGCTTCCCATCGACGCGGTCCCAGACATCACCAACAAGCAAGTCCAGATCAATTCCATCGAGCCGGGGCTATCGCCGGTTGAAATCGAAAAGCGCGTCACCTTCCCTATCGAGAACTCGCTGGCTGGCATACCGGGCCTGGTCACAACCCGCTCCATTTCGCGGAACGGCTTTTCACAGGTTACGGCGATTTTCACTGATGCGACGGATTTGTACTTCGCGCGCCAACAGGTTGCCGAGCGCCTGAATCAGGCGCGTGATGCCCTGCCCGCGAATGTCCAGCCGCAGATGGGCCCCGTCACCACCGGACTCGGTGAAGTGTTCATGTACGCAGTGGACTATGCCAACCCCGGTGGCAAAGGCGCCACGATTGTGGACGGCAAGCCAGGTTGGCAGCGTGACGGCAGCTATCTGACACCCGAAGGCGACAAGCTCTCCGACAGAGTGTCTCAGGCCGCTTATCTGCGGACGGTGCAAACCTGGATTATCGCATTGCAGCTTCGCACTGCGCCCGGCGTCGCCGGCGTCGACAGCATCGGCGGCTACGAGAAGCAGTATATCGTCGAGCCCGATACGGCAAAGCTGGCAGCTTACGGTATTTCGACGACCGAGCTTTCCAAGGCTCTGGAAGCCGCCAATTTGGCCGTAGGTGCAAACTTCCTCAATAAGGCGGGTGAAGCCTATCTGATCCGCGCGGACGCGCGTATCCGCAATCTCGACCAGATTGCGCAAGCAACGGTTGCCACGCGCAATGGTGTGGCAATTGCGATC
This sequence comes from uncultured Rhizobium sp., assembly GCA_964572805.1. GTDB lineage: Bacteria > Pseudomonadota > Alphaproteobacteria > Micropepsales > Micropepsaceae > Rhizomicrobium. The sequence continues at coordinate 136,585 of CAZNGO010000048.1, forward strand.
CGTGACATCGCCAAAGTGAAGCTGGGCGGTGACTTGCGCACGGGCGCGGCGAGCGTGAACGGCCATGAAGCCGTGATCGGCACCGCCCTTATGCTGATCGGCGAAAACAGCCGGTCAGTGGCGAAGACGGTCGGCGAACGTCTCAAGGTTATCGAGAAATCATTGCCGCCTGGCATCAAGATCACACCGGTTCTGGATCGCTCAGAACTGGTCAACGCCACGGTCGGCACCGTTCAAAAGAACTTGACCGAAGGCGCGATCCTGACGGCCGCCGTTCTGTTCTTGCTCCTGGGAAACATTCGGGCGTCGATCATCGCCGTTCTCGTGATCCCCTTCTCCTTCCTGATGATGGTGCTGGGGATGAATGGCCTGAAGGTGTCCGGCAATCTCATGAGCCTGGGCGCGCTGGACTTCGGTCTTATTGTCGACGGCGCCGTCATCATCATCGAAAACTGCCTCAGACGCCTTGCGGAGAGGCAGCATCACGAGGGCCGGCTGCTGGACTTGCACGAGCGCCTGCATGAGACAGGGGAAGCAGCCAAGGAAATGATCCGCCCGACCGTTTTCGGTCAGGCAATCATCTTCCTGGTCTTCATACCGCTGCTGACCTTTTCGGGCGTTGAAGGAAAGACCTTCTCTCCCATGGCCATCACGCTGATGCTGGCCTTGGCGTCGGCATTCGTCCTCTCCCTGACTTTTGTGCCAGCGATGGTTGCATTGATCATCACCGGAAAGGTCCAGGAGAAAGACGTGTGGGTCGTGCGCAAGATCAAATCTTGGTACGCGCCGGTCCTGCAGCGCATCGTCGATCGCCCGTGGCCGTTCATTGGCGCGGGTGTTGGCGTCGCCTTGCTGGCGGGCTTTCTTTTCTCATTCCTGGGGCGGGAATTCATTCCCCAGCTTGATGAGAAAAACGTCGCTCTAGCTTCGACCCGCATACCTTCAACGTCGCTGGAGCAATCCATGTCGATGCAGCTGAAAGTGGAAGGCGCTATATCGAAATTGCCAGAAGTCGCCGTGATGTTCTCAAAGACAGGTACGGCGGAGGTGGCGACCGACCCAATGCCGCCGAATGCGTCGGACGGCTTCGTCATCCTCAAGCCGCAGGAAGAGTGGCCAGAGGGCGTTAGGTCGAAGAGCGATGTGCTGGAACGGCTCGAAAAGGCGGCCAACAGCCAGATCGGGCAGATGTACGAGTTCAGCCAGCCCATTCAGCTGCGCTTCAATGAGTTGATTGCCGGTGTCCGCGGTGACGTGGCCATCAAGCTGTATGGCGATGACCTGGACCAAATGTCCTCGACGGCTGCCAAAATCGTTGAGACCCTGAAGGGGGTAAAGGGCGCTGAAGACGTAAAAGCCGAGCAAACGGGCGGCGCTCCCACGCTGGAAATCAACTTTGATCGCACGGCCATTGGTCGTTACGGGCTGACCGTGGAGGAAGTGGCCGATACGGTGGCCACAGCCACTGCCGGGCGTGAGTCCGGGCTGGTGTTTGAAGGCGATAGGCGTTTTCCGATTGTGATCCGGGCGGGTGCTTCGACTCGCGAGAATGTCGATCTGATCAAAAACCTGCCAGTGGTTCTTCCGCGCGTGGAAGGGCAACCGGCCAAGTCCATCCCTCTCAGCCAAGTGGTCCAGTTCCGGTTCTCGGATGGCCTGAACCAGGTCAGTCGTGAGAACGGAAAGCGGCGTGTGGTCATCCAGGCCAATATCCGTGGCCGCGATGTCGGATCGTTCGTTGCAGAAGCTATGCCCAAGGTCGAGGCCGTCGCCCTTCCTGCAGGCAGCTATCTGGAATGGGGCGGCCAGTTCCAAAACCTGCAAGCCGCCTCCGAACGCCTGAGCATCGTCGTCCCCATCTGCTTCGCAGCCATCTTTGCCCTGCTTTACATGGCGCTTGCTGGCGTGGGCCGGGCATTGTCGGTGTTCTCGGCCATCCCGCTGGGGCTGGCGGGGGGCGTCTTCGCGCTGCTGGTTACGGGGATAAACTTCTCCGTATCGGCGGCAGTCGGATTCATCTGCCTTTCCGGTGTCTCGGTGCTGAATGGCCTAGTGGTCATGAGCAGTATCCGAGAGCGGCTTGAAGCCGGCATGGACGTGTCCAAGGCCATCATCGAAGGCACGTTCGAGCGGGTTCGGCCGGTCATCATGACGGGCCTGGTTCCGGCGATCGGCTTCGTGCCGATGGCGCTGGCAACAGGCACGGGCGCGGAAGTGCAGAAGCCGCTGGCAACTGTCGTGATCGGCGGCCTGATCGCAGCGACCGTCCTGACCCTTCTGGTCTTCCCAGCAATCTCCAAGGTGATTTTGGGACTGCAACCGCGTCTGACCTGGCCTGCCTTCCGCAAGGTTGAGCCGGCTGCGTCACTCGATTAACCGCAAGGGAAAAGCGATGAAGCTCAAAGCCGTTATAGCGACTGCCGCTTTCACCGTCATGGCGGGTGCCGCGTTGGCACTCGCCCATGGCACGTCTCATAGGAACCAGCCTCGACCTGACCTGCCCCGGATGATCATGCCAGATCAGCACGCCAAGATGGCTTTGTCAGAGCCGTTGTCGTCGCATACCTGCTTCGGGGATGGAAGCACGCACTCGTACCACTGCGATCCGTTCTCAACGTATTTCAAGCGCCGCTAGGGACATGACAAGGGGATTGCCGCAAGGCCACGAGCGCTTCAGGAAGAAGGGTAGACGGAGACGCAGGCAGGGCCAACGGCGTTGGCGCCCGCTTGTCGTTCTAGGAATTGCCTCCGTTATATTCTTCCTGTGCTTAGTCGTTTTGCACAGTCTCGCTGATCAACAGAGGCCAACAGCCCGTGACCAGCAGAGCACAGCGTCTGGCGCGAAGGAATAGCTATCGCTCTTGGGTTGAAGCTGACCTATATGTCCGCTGAGGTCAGCGGAGGCATTCTGGCCGGAAGCCTGGCGCTGTTGGCCTATACCGCCCATACTCAGCAGCCGTGCGACCGATGTATTCTTTGAAAGATGTACTCACGCGGACGCAGAGCTCGGATCAGGTAAGAGCGAACGCTTCTAAAATCCTGCAATCAACAATTCCAATACCGCCGGAACAGCTTGCGATCAAGGACCGCAATTCATCAGCCAACACCTGCAGGTCAGCGATCTTTCGTTCGGTTTCGCGCAACTGATTTCGGGCAATTTCGGTGACCTCACAGCAGTCTGTGTCGGCATTATCTGAGAGACGAAGCAGTGCGCGAATCTCGTCAATAGAAAAACCCAGAGTCCGGGTTCTCCGCACGAAATTCAGCCGTTTTTGCTCAGTGGGGGTATAGGTGCGATAGTTGCTCCTCGTGCGGGGAGGAGCAGGCAGCAAACCGATGCGCTCGTAATAGCGGATGGTCTCGATGTTAATCCCAGTCGCTTTCGAAATTGCACCGATTGTAAGTGCGCCGGCCTTGTTCATCACCGTGATCCTTGTGCTGGCTGATAAAAATCAGCGATTTATGGCGGAAGCAGCCGGCTTTGAACCTGTGCCGCGCCCCCGCGCGTAAATGAGCTTTGAGATCGCCGGCAAAACAAACAGGGTCAATGCCGTTGCTGTTATCAAACCGCCAATCACGACAGTAGCCAACGGTCTTTGCACCTCCGCACCCGTTCCAGTTGCGAGCGCCATTGGCACAAAGCCCAGGGAGGCGACCAAAGCGGTACTCAATACTGGGCGAAGGCGCTCGATAGCGCCACTCACAATTGCGTCGTCGATGGGAAATCCGTTATCCAGCCGTCGTCGGATACTGCTCATCATGACCAAACCATTCAAGACCGCCACGCCAGAAAGTGCGATAAACCCTACCGCCGCTGATATCGAGAACGGGATGCCACGGAGCGCCAATGCGAATACCCCGCCCGCGATGGCAAGGGGGATCGCGGAAAACACCGCTATCGCCGGGACCAACCCGCCCAGGCCTAAATAGAGCAATCCCAAAATCATCGCGAATGCCAAGGGCACAACGAGCAATAGGCGTGACTTGGCAGCCTGCAAATTCTGGTATTGCCCGCCCCATTCGAGCCAGGAGCCTGGCGGGACCGTGACATTCCGGCTTACACGATCCTGTGCTTCCTGTACGAAAGAGCCCAAATCGCGGCCTCGGACATTCATCTGCACCATGATTCGGCGTTTGCCATCTTGGCGGCTGATCTGATTTAGGCCTTGCGTATATCGGAGCGATGCAACGTCGCGGAACGGTACAGAAAGCCGGGGCCCGGTCTTCGGTTGCGGTAGCATGACCGGCAGCGCGCCGACTTGAGCGCCGCTATCTCGGATTTGGTCTGAAAGTCGAACAACGACGGCGTAGCGCTGGTCCCCTTCGAACACCGTGCCCGCCTCCTTGCCGCCGACGGCAGTTTCCAATGTAGTTGCGACGTCCTCTACCGTTAGACCGCGTCGCGCGATGGCGCTACGGTCCAGAGCAACGTCAAGCGTGGGGAAACCCTGGGTCTGTTCCACGCGCAAATCACTCGTACCATTAACAGTTTTCAGAACGCGAGAGATCTGCTGCGCGGTGGTAAGCATGGAGCCCAGGTTATCGCCATACACCGAAACTGCCACATCGGCCCGGACGCCAGCCACCAGTTCGTTGAACCGCATCTGGATGGGCTGAGTGTATTCGTAATTCTGGCCCAAAAGGCCCTTCAATGACTGGCCGACTTTCTCCACCAGTTCTGTTTTCGGCATTCCGGGATCCGGCCACAGATCTCGTGGCTTCGCAATCACAAAGGTATCAGAAAGGTTGGGTGGCATCGGATCGCTCGCGACCTCCGCCGTGCCGGTGCGGGAAAAAACAAATTGCACCTCCGGAACTTTCTCAACCGCCTTCTCGACCTGCAATTGCATTTGTTGTGACTGGTCGAGGGATGTCGATGGGATACGAAGCGGATTGATCAGCACGTCCTGCTCGTCCAACTGGGGGATGAATTCCTGACCCACGAACATGAAAGTGCCGGCTGCCACAAAGAACAAAACCGCACCGGCAACAATAATCGGAAACGGTCGCGCGATGACTTTACGCAGAGCTGGCGCATAATGCGTTTTGGCCAATTCAATGACCCGCACGTCCTTCTCGGCGATTTTGCCGTTCATCAAGATGGCGATGAGCGCGGGCACCGTGGTGACGGACAGGATAAAGGCTGCCGCAAGCGCAAGCATGACCGTAATGGCCATAGGCAGGAACATCTTGCCTTCCACGCCCTGGAACGTCAGCAGCGGCACATAGACCAAGAGGATAATGCCTTGCCCATAAAGGGACGGCCGGATCATCTCGTGGGAGGCGGCTGCGACTTCTTCCAACCGATCAGCACGCGAGAGAACGGTCCCTTGGCGGTGCTGCCGCTCGGCCAGACGCCGCAAGGAGTTCTCCACAATAATCACGGCGCCATCGACAATGAGGCCGAAGTCCAACGCCCCCAGACTCATCAAGTTGCCCGATACGCCCAGCTCGTTCATGCCGATCGCCGTCATCAACAGCGAAATGGGGATCACAAACGCCGCGATAATGGCGGCGCGGATATTTCCCAGCAGCAGGAGCAGGACCACAACGACGAGTAGCGCGCCCTCAGCGAGATTCTTGCTCACAGTATGGATGGTGGCATCCACCAATTTGGAACGGTCGTAGACGACGCGAAGATAAACGCCTGGTGGGAGGCTTTTGCGCACCTGGTCGAGCTTTTCCACGACAGCCTTTGCGACGGTGCGGCTGTTCTCGCCAATCCGCATCATGGCGGTGCCGATGACGACTTCATGGCCATCTTCACTGGCCGAGCCAGTGCGTAGCGCACCGCCGATCTTCACATCTGCCAGATCGCGTACCGTGATAGGAACGCCCTGTCGGTCGGCGACCACAGCGCTGGCGATATCGTTGATATTGCGAACGCGGGCATCCGCTCGGATGAGGAAAGCTTCGCCGCCCCTCTGAACAAGATTGCCGCTTACGGCCAAGTTGGTGGCCTCCAGCGCTTGGGCCAGTTCGCTGAAGGATATGCCATAGGACGCAAGGGCCGTCGGATGGGGCTCGACTACATATTGCTTCTCATAGCCGCCGATAACGTCCACATCGGCCAGCCCCGGCACGTTGCGGACCTGTGGCCGTACCAGCCAATCTTCCACGGTTCTCAGATAACTCCCCAAAGCCACCGGATCTCTGAGCCGCTCGCCTTCCGGCGTGACGAAACTGCCGTCCTTCTGCCATCCGAGATGTGTGCTGGTCTGCCCTTCGGTATGTCGTTGGTATTCGATGGTCCACATGACGATTTCGCCGAGGCCCGTAGAGATAGGCCCCATTTGCGGATCGACGCCGGCAGGAAGGCCGGCACGCGCGCTGGCCAGTCGTTCGGAGACCTGCTGCCGTGCAAAGTAAATGTCGATATTGTCGTTAAAGACGGTCGTGATTTGGCTGAAACCATTGCGAGACAGTGAGCGCGTCGTCTGTAGTCCAGGGATGCCCGCCAAGGCCGTCTCCAGGGGATAGGTCACGCGCTTTTCAATCTCGACCGGGGACAGCGATGGCGCGATACTGTTGACTTGCACCTGTTTGGTCGTGACGTCCGGAACCGCGTCGATGGGCAGGCGGGATATATTAATCGCCCCCAGCACCACGATGAGCAGTGTGATGCACACAACGATGTACCGTCGCTGCACTGCGAAGGTGATTAGCTTGTCGATCATCGCGTGTCGGTCTTCCCGGTCCAGCCATCAATCATCGCCGCCAGCACTGTCCTTTTGCAGTTCGGCTTTGAGCAGGAAGGAATTGCGTGTGGCGATCTCATCGCCCGGTTTCAGGCCCGACTGAATTTCTGTCGTGCCGCCGCTTTCCGTCCCGACCGTCACGGTCTGAACTTTGAAGCCATCGTCTGTTTTCACAAAGACCGCGTCATTCCCGCCAATTTTTTGCAGCGCCTCGGTAGGAACCAGCGCTGAAACACTGCCGATATGTCCATGGCTGATGAAAATCCGCGCGGAGACGAGCTGGCCGGGCTGCAGGGATGGAGCGTTGGCCGTGGGCACCAAGACGACCGTCGCCGCACGACTCTCCAAATCAACATTGGGCGTGATGGCGCGAACGGCAGCCGCAACCGGTCCTTGCGGCAAGTCAACTGTCGCCTTGTCACCAATCGAAATACGCTGGGCATCCTGGGATGGCACTGCCGCCTGTATCTCCAACTTTTCAGGATTGGCCACCCGAAACAGTTCGGTTCCCGCAACCACGTAGGAACCGAGGATTGCCGGAGCCGAGGTAATGCGCCCCGAGATCGGGCTCAATATATCCAGCGAAATCCCGTCCTTCGACAGGCCCGAAGCGCCGCTTGAGGATACCGCCCTTGTCCACTCCGATTGGGCAACCTGCCATTCGGCTTGCGCAGCATCATACTCCTGTCGCGAGGTGGCGTTCGCGCGCAGCAGGTTTTTCTGTCTTTCAAATGCCTGTTCGGCGCGCGCCAAACGCGCCTTCGCCGAATCCCGCTCCTCCGCCAATTTGGCGGCCTCACGGCTCTGGATTGCGCCCAGGCTCTCGCCCGCGCGGACCACATCTCCAAGCCGCTTGCGGATGACCGTCACGGTGCCATCTGCGCGGGCGCCGATGACAGCTGCACCTTGGGGCGTCGGCGCCACGGTCGCCTGCGCGATGATCTGATCGGACAGGTCGCCGAGTGAAACATGAATAGTGCGGATGCCGGCGGCGGCCATCCGTTTGCTGTCCAATTTGATTTCTTGATGGTCCTGGCCGGAGTCGCTGTCCTTGGCCTCGGCCTTTCCGGAGGGCGGTGTCGCCGGCAGGACATAGCGGCCCACTGCTACGCCCAATGCCAGCGTAGCGATCAGCGCGACCGTCAGAATGGGGATCGGACGAACGGGAAGGAACTCTGGTTTCATAGGCGGAATCATCAAGGAGGCAGCGGAACATTGACCCTGTAGTGGCTACAGGGTCAAATCTAACAGGCTGGAAACCTTCGGTCTGGGCCCCCCATGCATACTTCTTGCAACGAGATCAGCCTGATCGCCAGCAAGCCCAGTAAAAGCCGCCCATATCTGCCCAAGGCGGTTGGCCTCTTTGGCGTCCTTTTCGCTCTGCTGGGCTGTGCTCCTGAGGCCGTACGCTATCCCCAGCCGGGCATGGCGATCTGGGCGAAT
>CAZNGO010000049.1:0-8953 GCA_964572805.1 uncultured Rhizobium sp.
TCACCGCCCCCGGGGTCGATCTCACCGCCATGGGCCGCGCCATGAGCGAAGGCGGCGTCGGCGACACCGTCACGGTGCAGAACCCGGCCTCCTTCCGCATGGTCACCGCCATCGTCACCGGTCCCGGCGCGGTGCGCGCCACCGGCCCCGCCTCTCCCGTCACCACCGCCCGCAAATAGGCTTCGCCATGAAAACGCTTCTGACCTTCACCGTCCTGGCCCTTGGCGGCACCGCGCTTGCCGGCTGCGGCGCGATGGACCGCATCGACGCCATCGGCACCCCGCCCAGGCTGGCGCCGGTGGGCAATCCCGCCAACCAGGAGATTGTCGCCCGCATCCCGCAGCTGGCGCCGATCAGCCACGCCAACAATTCGCTGTGGCAGGCAGGCGCCAAGAGCTTTTTCCACGATCCGCGCGCCAGCCATGTCGGCGACGTCATCACCATCAATGTCTCGGTCGCCGATGCCGCCAAGCTCTCCAACTCCACCGCCCGCTCCCGCGCCAATTCCGACGACGCCAACCTGACCAACTTCTTCGGCGTCGAAACCATCCTGCCCAGCGCCATGACGCCGGGCAGCCTGGTCAAGATGGGCTCGGACACCTCCAACACCGGCAGCGGCTCGATCTCGCGTTCGGAATCGATCAACCTGACTCTGGCCGCCCTGGTCGCCCAGGTGCTGCCCAACGGCAATCTGGTGATCGACGGCCATCAGCAGGTGCGGGTGAACAACGAGATGCGCGACCTCAAGGTCACCGGCATCGTCCGCACCGAGGACATCACCCAGGACAATACCGTCGATCTCGCCCAGATCGCCGAGGCCCGCGTCTCCTATGGCGGCGCCGGCACGGTCAGCGATGTGCAGCAGCCGCGCTATGGCTCGCAGCTGTTCGACATTCTCATGCCTTGGTAGGCTGAACCTCCCTCTCCCGAGGAGGAAAAAAGCATTCTCATGCCTTGGCAAAATGCCGGGGACGCCCGTGAGAGCAAAAAGCCCGCCTCGTCAGAGGCGGGCTTTTTCATGTTCCGCTGAAAGCGAAAGCTCAGTCGTCGCGATAGACCTTCTCGCGCCGCTCATGGCGTTCCTGCGCCTCGATGGACAGGGTTGCGATCGGGCGGGCGTCCAGCCGCTTCAGGCTGATAGGTTCGCCGGTCTCCTCGCAGAAGCCGTAGGAGCCGTCCTCGATCCGGCGCAGCGCCGCGTCGATCTTGGCGATCAGCTTGCGCTGGCGGTCGCGGGTGCGCAGTTCCAGCTGGCGCTCGGCCTCGGTGGAGGCGCGGTCGGCGAGATCGGCATGCGGCACCGTCTCGGCCTGGAGATTCTGGATGGTCTCGCGGCTTTCCTTGAGGATCTCCTCCTTCATGCCGTTGAGCTTGCGGCGGAAATACTCCCGCTGCTTCTCATTCATGAAGGGTTCGGAGTCGGTCGGCCGGTATTCCGTGGAAATCTGCGTTGCCATGCACAGTCCTTCGACAGTCGAATCGCGCGCCCAAGGCCCAGCTTAACGGTGCGCGGGCCGGGTTTATAACCACGGCCTTCGGGGGCGGCAATCGCTATCGCGAGGGCAGGAAAATTCATCCCCTGTTCCCGGGCCGGAACCACATAAGGGGTTGGAGATATTGTGTTATTGGGAAGAGGTGTCCGGCCCCCGGCCATAGGGCTTATAGCTCTTTTCCTCGACGAGGGCCGAACCCAGCGCCAGGTTGACCTTCCGCTTCACCGCCGCCCGCTGGTCATTGGTGACATAGACGGCGCGCGCCAGTTCGATGAAGCGGGCGTCGAACTGGCCGGCGCGTTCCTTGTCGCGGATATCATCCTCGATGTCCCACAGCGCCTCGTTGATCGCCTTGAGTTCGGCGGCCAGGGCCGGAACCTGCGCCAGCGCGGCGCCTGCGACCGCCAGCAGCGCCGTCAGTTCGGTGACGACATTGGCGCGCTTGGCATCGTCTTCCAGCCGCTCCTGCTTGATCTGCAGGATGGTGATCTTGTCGAGCAATTCGCCCCAGGAGACGGGGATCAGAGGGGAGGACGTCATGGGGAGAGACTAAGCGATCTATTTTGAAAAGGAACCATTTGAAGCTCCTCAATCCGTTCCCAGAGCCTGCGGCATCATCTTCAGTGATGCCTCAATAGCTGTGGCGGAAATCATGACGACATTCGACTTGAAGCCAATTGGACCGTTGCTGCCGCTCAAATAGAAGCAAATATCAGCTGGCTTATGGCGAAGGTCGTACGACAAGGCTGACCTATGATCTTGGCTGGTAACATTAAAGAAGAAATAGTATGTATTTGACTGATCAAAATCCTCTTCCTTCGCATCGAGTTCGCGATCTTTGATTGGAAGACCGTGAGAATAGACCTCGATTAAGGAGAGAAAAGTCTCTGCGTCTGGTTGATCGCAAAAGAAAGCCCGTGCCCCGATGGGGTAGCTATTTTCTCTTGCATAGAGGGCCAAATTTTTTCGGGTCGTGAATTGGGCTTTTATAAGAGGCCTGTGTGGTTTCTCTTCGCGCGGATTTCCCAAACCAAACTTTTCTGCGTCTTGAGCGCTTAATGACGGCGGTAACCCCGTCATCGACGGCGGCGGGATTTCGTTTCGCTCATGATAGTCGACAGCTTCTATGGAAGCCAAAGAGACGTCTTTGATCGAATGGAAAACGCATCCGCCTAAAAACGGCATCAAGGCAAATAAGAAGCAGGGAAATCGCCCTCTCGGCATTTCGTCTCCAGAACAGCGATTCCGACAGCGAGGTATTGCGCCTTTTGGATTTACCATCATTTTCGCGAGAGGCACCAAATGAAAATGGCCGGTTCGGAAGAACCGGCCATTTCATTTGATGGTTGCGGGAACAGGATTTGAACCTGTGACCTTCAGGTTATGAGCCTGACGAGCTACCGGGCTGCTCCATCCCGCGTCATGGGTTTACTCTACACACGCCAACCGGTTTGGACCCGGCCTATTCTCTGGCCCCCGCCTTCGCGGGGGCGCCGCCGCGGCTAAGGCTCGCTTGACGCTCGCCAAGCCTCGCGGCGGTTATGAGCCTGACGAGGTTCGGCGGGCGGACAAGCCCGCCGAACGGGCTGCTCCATCCCGCGTCATGAAGGCGGGCGGGTATAGGCCATGCTCCCGGCCCTGTCCACCCCGGCCTTTTCTGCCATTTTTCGCATGATTTACAAGGCTTTAACCACCTTCCCACTAGAAGCATCGGCGTCTTTTGCGGATTCCTGAATGCGTCTGCGCGTCATCCTTCCGGTTCTTGCGGCCGGCTTTCTCTCCACCGGCGCGCTCGCCCAGGACGACAATGCCGTCTCCACCACGGCGCCGGCGCGCGGCTGGTTCGATGAAGGCAAGCTGCTGGCGACCGGCGGCGTTTCACAAGTCGAAGGCGCCGGCGGCGGCGGCCTCGGCGCTTGGGCGCTGATCACAGGTTATGGCACCGAGCATGGCGTCGGCTTCAACGCCCACGCCACCACCGTACTGCTGCCCGACTATCGCCTCGATACCTTCGGTGTCTCCGCCGGCCTGTTCGACCGGCTGGAGCTTTCCTATGCGTGGCAGCAATTCGACACCCAGGGTGTCGGCGCGGTGCTGGGCCTCGGCAAGGGCTACACGTTTCACCAGAACATCTTCGGCGCCAAGCTGCGCCTGATCGGCGAAGCCATCTATGACCAGGACGAATGGCTGCCGCAGATTTCCATCGGCCTGCAGCACAAGGAAAATGACCGCGGCGCGGTGATCGCGGCGGTGGGCGGCAAGGGCAGGGTCGGCACCGACTATTATCTCGCCGCATCCAAGCTGTTCCTGGCCCAGAGTCTGCTGCTCAACGCCACCCTGCGCTTCACCAAGGCCAACCAGCTCGGCATCCTCGGTTTTGGCGGCGACAAGCATGATGATTATGCGCCGCAGTTCGAGGGTTCCGCGGCCTATCTCCTCGCCAGGGACTTCGCGGTGGGCATCGAAGGCCGCACCAAGCCGAGCAATCTCTCCATCGCCAAGGAGCAGGACGCCTATGATCTCTTCGCGGCCTGGTTCCCCTGCAAGAGCTTTTCCGTCACCGCCGCCTATGCCGATCTCGGCAACATCGTGATTCGCAACCACCAGCGCGGTCTTTATCTGTCGCTCCAGGCTGGCCTCTGAAGGATATCGCCATGAAAAAGCTTCTTCTCGCGGCTCTTGTGTTCTCGGCGACGCCGGCCATGGCAGATGACCCGCTTTTCGCCGACATGGGCGGCCAGCCCGGCATCGACAGGCTGGTGGACGCTTCGGTGGACGCCTACCTCGCCGATGCCCGCATCGCGCCGATCTTCAGCGAATCCAACATCGATCGCGTTCGCGCCGAGTTCAAGGTTCAGTTCTGCCAGGTCGCGGGCGGTCCCTGCGCCTATACCGGCCATGACATGGCCGCGGCCCACAAGGGCCTGCATCTCACCAACGCCGATTTCAACGCCGTGGTGGAAGACCTGCAGGACGCCATGACCAGGGTCGGCATCGGCTTTGCCACCCAGAACCGCTTTCTCGCGCGCCTGGCGCCAATGCAGCGCGATGTGGTGACGAAATGACTCATGGGATTATCTTTTGTCGCGCGGCCGGACGGAAAACCGCTTCGCACTTTTCCTGGCCGGCGCTCCTGCGGCGCGACGTGGTGACGAAGTGAAAAAGCTTCTCGCCATCCTGCTGTTTTGCATGCCCCTGGCCGCCCTGGCGCAGACCACCCATGTCATCGTCCAGAAGGGCCGCCGCTTCACGCCCGCCCAGATCACCATCAACCGCGGCGAGAGCCTGACCTTCACCAACGAGGACGAGTTCATCCACCAGATGTATGTCGAGGGCCTGTTCGATTCCGACGAAAGAAAGCCGGGCGAAAAGCTGGTGCAGCCTTTCACCCGCGCCGGAACCTTCGAGGTGCATTGCCACATCCATCCCAAGATGCGGCTGGTGGTGCGCGTCAACTAAAGCGCGGCCAGGAGCCGGCAGCGACAGCGTGCCGGCGGTTTTCCGGTTTTCCGTCCGGCCGCGCGACAATCAAATAAAGCGCGGCCAGGAAAAGTGGCCTTCCGGTTTTCCGTCCGGCCGCGCGACAATCAAATAGGCGGCTCGCGCAAATCGGCCTATGCTGACGGCGTGATCAGGACGCTCGCCTTTACCGCCGCGCTGCTGGCAGCCATGCCGGCCTTTGCCGCCACCATCGTGGTGCAGAAAGGCCGCGCCTTCCGTCCCACCGAAATCGCCATCAATCGCGGCGAGACCGTCACCTTCACCAATGACGACAGCTATATCCACCAGGTCTATGTCACGGGCCTGTTCGACTCGCCCGAGAAGGCGCCGGGAGAAAATCTTAACGAGACCTTTCCCGAAGCCGGCACCTTCCAGGTCCGTTGCCACATCCATCCCACCATGAAAATGACGGTAAGAGTGCGTTAACAGCCGGCGCCTCGCTCGTGCTCGGCGCGTTTGTCGCTCGAAATGGTCCACTGGACCATTTCGCCCGCCGCCGCTGGCGCGGCGCCGGACCGCTCCACACCCATGAAAATGACCGTGAAGGTGCGCTGACCGCGCAATGGCCGGTTTTCATCCGCGCCGCATCCGGCTTAAGCCGCCATAAACCCCGGCAGGCCCACACTGCCCCGTTCGCCAAATGTGGTTCCGGGCCAACGGGATGAAGCTTGCCAGAACCAGCATCGGCGCCAGGATTTTCGGCGCCTTCATCGCCATGAGCGTCATGATCGGCGTTCTCGGCGCGCTGGGCTATGCCATCGTGACGGCGGCGGGCGGCATCGCCATCACCACCTTCGACGGACCGGTGCAGGCGATCAACTATGCCGGCCGCGCCCAGCACGACTTCACCGAGATGCAGCTCGCCGAGATCCACTTCGAGCAGGCCGCGGCAAGGGATCGGCCCGCCATCGCCGACCAGATTGCCGACCTCTACGCCACCTTCAACGAGGACCTGGCCGTCGCCGCCGAGCGCAGCCCCGAGGCCGACGAGCAGAAGATGATCAGCGCGATCCAGCCGCTGGTGAAGCGCTGGCGCCAGGTCCGCACCCAGGGCGACCGGGTGGAACTGGCGCAGCTGGACACGGCGATCGACGACAAGTTCGACCGCCTGATCGAATACAACACCGATCATGGCTATATCGGGCGCCGCCAGACCGACACCAATATCGGACGCTACAAATACGCCGTGGCCGGCTTCACCCTGCTGGCCTTGGTCCTGGCGGGCATCATCACCTGGCTGCTGCGCAGCCGCATCGTGCGTCCGCTCACCGCCGCCGCCCGCGTCGCCGACCGCATCGCCGGCGGCGACATGCAGACCCCGATTCCCGAAGGCGGCGGCGACGAAACCGGCGCCCTGCTGAAATCCATGACGGTGATGCAGGACAATATCCGCCAGATGATGGCGCGCGAGACCGCGATGCGCCTGTCGGCCGAGAACCGCCTCACCGACGCGCTGGAGACTTCGACCGAAGGCGTCATGCTGGTGGCGCCCGAGGGCGAGATCGTGCTGGCCAATTCCTCCCTGCGCCGCTTCTTTCCCGACCTGGCGGCGATGCTGGTGCCCGGCACGCGGTTCGATGCGGCGCTGGCGGCCATCCGCACCCAGCTGATGGGCGGCGGGCAGGCCGGCCTGGACATCAGCGGCCATGCCGAATGGCAACTCGCCTGCGGCCGCTGGCTGCGGCTCACCGGCAGCGCCACCAGCGAAGGCGGCACCATTCTGTTCTTCTCCGACTTTACCGTCATCAAGGAGCGCGAGGAATCCTATCGCAAGGCCAAGCAGGAGGCCGAGGCCGCCAATGCCGCCAAGACCCGCTTCCTGGCCAATATGAGCCATGAGCTGCGCACCCCGCTCAACGCCATCATCGGCTTTTCCGAGATCATTTCCGGTGAACTGTTCGGCAAGCTGGGCAACGAGAAATATCTCGATTATTCAGGCGATATCCTGCGTTCCGGCCGCCATCTGCTGGCGGTGATCAATGACGTGCTCGACCTGGTGAAAAGCGAATCCGGCCGCATGTCGCTGAACGCCCGCGAACTCGACATGCGCGACGTGATGGAGGATTGCGCCGCGATGATCGGCGAGCAATGCCGCCAGGCCGGGCTGGACTTCACCGTCAGCGGGCTGGAGCACGCCCTGCCGGTCAACGGCGACCCCGCCAAGCTGCGCCAGGTCTTCCTCAACCTTCTCTCCAATGCCGTCAAATTCACCGAAAAGGGCGGCGCCATCACCCTGGCCGCCACCGATGCCGGCGGGCAGGTCCGTGTCGTCGTCGCCGACACCGGCATCGGCATGGACCCGGAAGACGTCGCCGTCGCCATGCAGCCTTTCGGCCAGGTCGACAACCGGCTGGAGCGCCGCTACGAAGGCACCGGGCTTGGCCTGCCGCTCACCAAGGCGCTGCTGGAACTGCATGATGCCAGCATGAGCATCGACAGCGCCCGCGGCAGCGGCACCCGCATCACTTTGATTTTCCCGAAACCGGGGACAGTGCAGCTGGCCGAGGCGGTCTGATTTCCGGTCGCTCCGGCCCCTCGCCTACGCCCCCCGCCGCGCTTCGCCTTCACGCGCGGTCTGGATCGCCTTCACGAATGATACCGGATCGGCGATGGCCGGCGTCGTCACCGCATCGACGCCGGTGCCTTCGATACGCACCGTGCCGAAATTGAAGACCCGGCCGGTGAAGCTCTGGTTGACCCGCACGCCTTCGATATTGTGCAGCGCGATCTCGTTGGTGCGCAGGCTGAACAGGCCGGTCTTCTCGACAAAGCGGTGGCTGGTGACGCCGATCTCGGTGGTGGCGCGCAGGGCGATCAGGGCGGCGAACAGGATAAAGCCGATCAGCGTGAAAAGCGCCATCAGCAGGATCAGCCAGGTCAGGGGATCGTCGGTGGAAAAGGGCGCCGGTCTTTGCCCGGCATAGCTGACCAGCACCATCAGCAGGATCAGCGGCAGCAGGAAGCGGGCCCAGGCGCCGACCGTATAGGTCCAGGGAAAGTGCGCCCGCGCGATTATCTTTTCGCCATCGCCCAGCGAGCGCTGAATATAGGATGCCATGCGGATTCCCCGTTCGGGTCTCAGGACCGGCAGCTTAACCCAGAGCGATGACGGTTCAAGCGGGGCTAGTGGTCGTGATCGGGCAGCAGGACTTCCCGCACGCCCTTGTGATTGGGTGCCGAGACCACGCCCTCATTCTCCATCCGCTCGATCAGGCTGGCGGCGCGGTTGTAGCCGATCTGCAGCCGGCGCTGAATGTAGGAGGTCGAGGCCTTCTTGTCCCGCGCCACCACCGCCAGGGCCTTGTCATAGAGATCGTCGCCCGACTCGCCATTGCCCTGGCCGAACATGGCATAGGGATCGTCCATGTTCTCTTCGTCGGGTTCCTCGGTGACGGCGTCGAGATATTCGGGATGGCCCTGGCTCTTGAGGAAGCGCACCACGTCCTCGACCTCATGGTCGCTGACGAACGGGCCATGGACGCGGCGGATGCGCCCGCCCGCCGCCATGTAGAGCATGTCGCCCTGGCCCAGCAGCTGCTCGGCGCCCTGTTCGCCCAGAATGGTGCGGCTGTCGATCTTGCTCGTCACCTGGAAGGAGATGCGGGTGGGGAAGTTGGCCTTGATGGTGCCGGTGAGGACGTCCACGCTCGGCCGCTGCGTCGCGGCAATAAGATGGATGCCGGCGGCACGCGCCATCTGCGCCAGGCGCTGCACCGCGCCCTCGATCTCCTTGCCCGAGATCATCATCAGGTCGGCGACTTCGTCCACCACCACGACGATATAGGGCATCGCCTCGAATTCCAGCGTCTCGTCCTCATAGACCGGCTTGCCGGTTTCGCGGTCGAAGCCGGTCTGCACGGTGCGCTTGAGGATTTCGCCTTTCGCTTTCGCCTTGGCGACGCGCTCATTGAAGGCCTCGACCCCGCGCACGCCCATCTTGGACATCTTGCGGTAGCGCT
>CAZNGO010000050.1:0-21540 GCA_964572805.1 uncultured Rhizobium sp.
TGCCCGATCGGGGAGGACGGCCATGAACAGGAAAAGCAGGCGCATGCGGGGGTATTTCATGGCCGGCACAGGCCTGCTGCTTGTCGGTGGCCTGGGAGCCTTCGCGATTACCCATCCGGCCGCGCGGCTTGATGCCCGGCATTGCGTAATCGGTCGGCCGCCGCCGCTGACCCTCGCGATCGGGATCGATGTAAGCGACCGGCTGGTCAGTTCTCAGCCCCGCGAGATCACCTACGCCGTGCAGCGGGAGCTCATGGCGCTAAAGCAGGGCGATCGCGTCCTGGTGGTGGACGCCGCCGGCGAGCCGACCGCCGAAGCTGCGCCCATCGTTGACCAATGCCATCCCGGCGACGGCGACAACATGGCGCGAAACGCGTTTCAGCGTGCAATCGTCCGGCCGATTGAGGATCACCTGCGCGTTCTGCAGAACCAACCGGCTTCGGACCAGAGTCCGATTGCGGAAAGCATCTTGTCTTTGGCCGCTGATCCGAGCCTACACACCCCCGGTTCCCGGCTAACAATCCTTTTTGCCACAGACGGACTGCAGAACTCCGCGCTGCAAAGTGCCTACAAACCAGGTTCGAATTTCCCAAAACCTATGGGAACACCCCTCAAGGGTGTGACGGTCGATCTGGTGCTGATGAAAAACGACCGGGATCTTGCGCTCCAGCCGCGGGAAATCGTCCGTCTGCGCGACTGGCTCACGGCCGCCGGGGCGAAGGTCGTCATGTCGGAGCCCGGCTGGCTGATACTGGCCAGGAGCGAACAGCAGCGGGGCCGGCCATGAGGCGAAAACTCGCTCTTCCTCCCGCGTCGCCGAAGCGACTGCGCCTTCAGCGCGCCATCGTCGGGGCAATGGTGGCCAGGGCCCTGCTGGCCTATGCCGGTTTTGGACTCGCTCTGGCGCTCCTGGCCCGCCCGGCTTGGCGTGCCATCGAGCAGGGCTCGAACCTGACCATTGGGCTTGTGGTGGCCGGGGTCATTGGCGCCTACGCGGTCGCCGGTGGTGCCCTCTGCGTTTCCTTCATCGCGCAGCTGCGCCACTGGCCGCCACCCGGGGCGCCCTGCGCGTTCAATGGGGCGCATTTTGCGCGGACCTGGCCCTGGGCGGCGCCCAGGGTGGTCGCGCAGCTCGGGCTGGCGGGGCTTGGCCATGAGGCTCGATAGCGGGTGGATTTTCCAACCCGGGCTCCGCGTTGGCGGGGAGATACGCCGGGGGAAACGGATGGGGATACCGCATCCCCGCGACGGAATCCGTATCGGGCGAAATCAACACATTGAATCAGCGCATTCCCTGTCCGGCGGCAAAATCGCTGGCCCCGACTTTATGGTGTCTGCCGATGGGGTAAGGGGAGCGGATGAAAGCCCAAGAAAGCCTGGCGGCTTTCTTGGGCAATTCGAAATGCATGGGAAGGACAACCTAGACCGACGGGGGCGGCAATGCGCGTCCACATAGAGCACAAAGAGAAGTCAGCCGGCCTCCTGCGGGGCGTCCGCCAGGTCGAGGTCATAGCCTACGTCGAATTCTCGGAAGAGGAACTTTCCGTCATCACCAGCCGCCAACTGGAGGATTTCGTGGTCCTGCACCGCACGCCAAATTCCCGCCTGGCCGGCAAGTTGGCGCCCGAGGAAGCCGAGCAGTGGGAGCAGGACTTCAGCCTCACAATTGGCGATCTGATGAACCAGATGCCCGATAGGTTCACCGTTGACACACCGGCCGACGGCAAAACCTATCAGGCGCGGCTGACCGATGCGCTCCGCCAGCTGAAATCCTTTCTCATGGACAACACGGCCTTGGCCGATCCGACAGTCCTGGAGATTTGACGGTGAGGGGGAGACCGAACAGCTTTCTAGCCGTCCTGCTGTGGCTGTTTGGATGGTCGATCGCCGCCGTGGTCATATTACCGGTCGCGGCGGTGGTCGGGGCAGGCAAGGCAGTTCTTAGCCTGTACCGGTTCATTCGCGGTCTTCCCGCCGTGAGCGCGGCGAGAGACCGCCGCAAGTCTCATGCACTTTACCAGCGCGCCTGTGCCGTTCATTCCGCGATGCCGGCTCCGAGCCCGGCACAATTCGCGCAGGAGGTTGGAGAGCGGCTGGATGAACTGGGCTGTCCTCCGGCAGTGTACTGCAATCTGCTGCCGACGGCGCTGGCCCTGTACGAGGGGGAGGGCTTTGCCGCCGCCCCGCCACCGCCGGCCAATGGCACAGCGCTCGACGCCGCCCGCTATCGCGACACCGTGTCGGCGTGGATCTTGAAGGTCTCCCATCCCGGCGCCATCGATCTTGCTCGCGAAAGCATCGTCCAGGCCATGCTTGGGCTCTCGCAATTC
The DNA here is from genome assembly GCA_964572805.1 of uncultured Rhizobium sp. Taxonomy (GTDB): domain Bacteria; phylum Pseudomonadota; class Alphaproteobacteria; order Micropepsales; family Micropepsaceae; genus Rhizomicrobium. The sequence goes on from CAZNGO010000050.1 coordinate 2,331, forward strand.
CTGCCACCAGTCATGGCCCAGCGGACCCTCGAACCGGTCGACGCGGCGGATAAGGCCGGCCCCGGTTCGGAGTTCTCGGTTCGGCTGACCGACCTGCTACGCAACGTCCCGCAAGCGGTCGAGGCGACGACGATGCCTTTTCGCTCACCGGCGGTCATGGCGGCCGGTCTGTTCGCCCCGCTGCGATCCCGGATCGATAGAAACCAGATCAGCATGTCCAGCGCGCCGCGACTGACATCAAGCGTCCCGCCGCTGTTGGTCGCGCCTACCGAGCACCGGGGCACCAACGACGAAATCGTCAGGGGTTACCTGAGGGACACCGTGCTCGAGAATCTGTTCTTGGCGCAGGTTCCCTTCGAGCTTCCGCAGGCCTCCCGCTTCGAACACCACTGGATTCTGGCGGGGTCCGGCCATGGCAAGAGTCAGACTTTGCAATTTTTGGTATCGCACGATTTGGAGAAAGTCGCGAGGGGCGAGGCCTCGGTAGTGGTGATCGACTCGCAGGGCGATTTGATCCGCAACATCGCGGGACTGAAGCTGTTCGCGGAAGGGCAGCCGCTTTCCGGCCGGCTCATCCTTATCGATCCATCGGACATCGAATTCCCGGTGGCCTTAAATTTATTCGACGCCAGCATGGAGCGGATCAACAAGTACAGCCCGCTTGACCGCGAGCGGTTGATGAACGGTGTGCTAGAGCTTTATGATTTTGTGCTCGGGTCTTTGCTCTCCGCCGAGCTTACACAAAAGCAGTCTATCATCTTCCGCTTCATCACGAGGTTGATGTTGGAAATTCCGGGCGCGACAATCCAAACATTTCGCGAACTGATGGAGCCAAAGGGCTACGACAAGTATCTGCCTTATATCGCCAGGCTCGAGGGCACACCACGGGCCTTCTTCGAAACTGAGTTCAATTCCAAGCAGTTCGAGGATACCAAGCGCCAGGTGGTACGCAGGCTCTGGGGCATCCTGGAAAACCAGACCTTCGAGAGGATGTTTTCGCATCCCAAGAACAAGCTTGACCTGTTTTCCGAGATGAATGCCGGCAAGGTTATCCTGATCAACACGGCCAAGGACCTGCTGAAGCAGAACGGAACGGAGATATTCGGTAGGTTCTTCATCGCGCTGATAGCCCAGGTGGCGCAGGAGCGCGCGACGTTACCCAGCCACGCCCGCATGCCGACTTACGTCTACATCGACGAGTGCGCGGAATACCTTGATGCCAATGTTTCGCTGATAATCGAAACCGCGAGAAAGCAGAACATTGGCATGGTGCTGGCGCACCAGTATCTGGGGCAGATGTCCCAGAAGCTTCAGGAAAGCCTGTCCACCAACACCAGCATCAAGTTCGTCGGCGGGGTGTCAGACAAGGACGCGCGATCACTGTCGAATATGATGCGGTGTTCGCCGGAGTTCATTTACGACCAGCCGAAGGGGCACTTTGCCGCGTCGGTGCGGAACATGACGGGCTCGGCCGTCTCGCTGCGCATTCCCTTCGGATATCTTGAGGCAATGCCTCGGATGACGATTGGGGAATTCCACGCCGTCCGCGATTCCATGCGAGAGCGCTATGCCGTTCATTGGAAGGAGACAAAGCGGCATGCCGCGGCGCCTGGATCCTCGGGCCCGCCACCGTCCACTTCGGCTGGGCCAGTCGATGAGACGGCCGCGGGGGCATGGTAGTGCAATACTTCATATTCCACCATGTTCAACCATGTTCAGCGTTGAGCCAAGGCGCCATCATATTGAGCCATAATAGGCGATGCGCTACTATTGCGCGTCCACTGGGCATAAACCCCGGGGCATCGCGATGCTCCTCTCACGAGGAGAAACCGCGATGCGGATACTGTCGAAGCGTCAGCTAAGGGAGCTTGTTCTTTATTCCCCGCAACATGTAGCCCGCCTTGAGGCGGCAGGAGCGTTCCCCAAGCGGGTACAGCTCGGCCAATGCAGGGTTGGATGGATCGAGCAGGAAGTTTTGGATTGGCTCCAGGAGCGCATTAATCGCCGAGATCAGTCATTACAGCACTCCCGATGAGGGAGTAACAGGGCGGGGTGGTGACGCTCCGCCCTTTTTTGTTGCCCGCGATTGCAGCGGTCGTCGACCGAGTGCAATCAAGCTGGCCGCCGGCCTTGCGCAAATAATACCCTCGCTCTGGCAAGCTGGAGGTACTCACGTTCCCGTTCGATACCGATGAACTGCCGCCCGAGCAGCTCGGCAGCGACGGCTGTCGTGCCGGAACCCAGGAAGGGGTCCAGAACCAGGTCGCCAGGGCAGGAACCCAGCGTAATGAGATAGGACATAAGCCCAAGGGGCTTAACAGTCGGGTGGTTATTCTTGACCTTCATCACCCGGTTCAAGCCGATGTGGGTTTCGAGATATTGGGATTTACCCTTCTTTATGGCTTGTTGTGCGCCGCCGCTGCGGGCCAAAATGCGGTCTTGCATTCGGTCCAAGCCTTCATTCTTCTCCCTTTTGCTTGCCTTTGGTACAACGATAAATGGAAAGCTCCGCTGAGCTACGGCATCGAGCGAAAAGAAACGGCTGTATTCTCCAAGCACGGCATCGGACACAAGCAGATTGGCCGGGAAGCGGCCATCGCTTTCGTGCCCCGTGATTGTTCCGAGGCGGCCGTCATCTCCATCGCCAAAGTTCTTGCCGCCCTTGCGCTCATAGGCCTTGTTCAGGCGCGGCACCCGCTCCGTTCCAATGGGTATTCGACAATCATCCAACCAGGTAACCCCCTTACGATTTTTCAGCGCCTGGTCCACGAACGTCTTTTCAGTGAGCGGCTTCATCGCCACGATAATCACCTCGACCGCCGGCTTGGGTTGAAAGCCTCCATAGGAACCTTCAAGTGCCGAGGTACCAATTGTGATGCGCGCCGTCTTTCCGACAGTGCCAGGCTCGTACAGCGAGTTGGCTTTTGTCGCGTTTTCGCGGCTATTGGGATTGCGACCGATGATTGCGCGCTTCCTTCCAAGCCGCTTATCCACCGCCTTTCCGATGTTCATGGCTTTCGGGAAACCCGATGCGTAGGTCCAGTAAATTGGGGTGAACCCGATATCGAACCCCGCGTCTTCAAGCATCAGCATCATCCGCGCACAAACATCGGAACGCGGCGCTGACATGACAAACGCGAATGCACCGGGCTTCAGGACCCTAAAACATTTCTCAAACGCTTTTTTGTCTGGCAGCGCCCTGTCCCATGATTTTCCCATGAAGCCGTAGCCATAGGGCGGATCGGTGCAGATGAGATCGATGCTGTCGGTTTTGAGGGTGTTTAGAAGCGTTACGCAATCGCCTTGCAAAAGACGGCTTGCGGCGGAATCTGTAATCGCGTGATGCGACTTCCTTACGGTGGTGGATTTCATTGGCGTGTCCTCAGAGGTTGAGGACACGCCAGATATAGGCACCCGCAGAGGCCGTAACCGTGCGCTATGCGTCGCCTTGCGCGGCGATGTCGTCGCTACTAATGCAATGGAATGCCATCACGTTTTGTTACGTAACGTATCGTGCCGAAAACAATTCAACCCGTTGTTTGCGGAAATAAGAGGTGATCCATTTGCACGGATTGCTTCGCATCCATGAACATAGCGAACCTTGGCGTACGTCGCGCGCGGTCCATGACGGTGATAGGCGTCACGCATGGTCGATGCAAAACGCCGTTCACGCATGAAAAGATCGCCCTCAGGAGTGCGGATCGAGCTTTCCGCGCGCGATTTGGAAATATTCAGGCTTCTTGAGCGGTACCGGTATCTGCGCTCCACCTCCATCCACGCCTTTGTCGGTGGCGCCTCGGAAACGCGCTTCAAGGAGCGGCTGGGCGATCTCTTTCATGAAGGTTATCTCGATCGGCCCGAGCAGCAATGGACGCTTGCCAATTGTCGATATGTGCCCGTTGTCTATGAATTAGGCAAAGGTGGCCGACGCGCCCTGCGACGTGAGGGAGCCGGCGACGGCAAGCCCTGGACATGGCTGGGCGACGGAGCGCACCGACAATTTGCCCATTCCCTGATGATCTGCGAGGTGCTGTCTTCCATAGACCTCGGTGTTCGAGACCGCACCGAACTTGGCCTTGTTTCCTGGCGAGAGATTCTGGCAAAGGCGCCGGAAGCGACCCGACACAGCGCGGCGCCATTTCGGATTCCGGTTCCTGCGTCAGGCGTGGCGCCACCATCCAGCGGCGGCACCGTTGTGCCGGATGCGCTTTTCGGTCTCGAATACAAGGCTGACGGTAAAACGGCCTACCGCTTCTTCGCCCTGGAGGCGGACCGCAATACGATGCCAATCGTACGCTCCGATCGCGCACAAACTTCTTATTTGAAAAAGATGTTGGCCTATCGCGAGATCGTTGCGAGGCAGGTCCACAAATCACATCTGGGGCTTCCGAATTTACTCGTGCTCACTGTGACCACGAACGCCGCCCACATGGCGTGGATCATGCAGCATGTCTGCGATCACATCGGCGCCCATGCCGGCCTTCTGTTTCTGTCGGTCGACACAGGACGCGCGATCGATAAAGCCCGGTCACCATCAGTCGATTTCTTGCTCACCCCGTGGCAACGCGTTGGCTGGCCGCCGCTCTGTCTAGCCGTTCCGTGCTAGTAGCGAAATTTCCTCATCTTTGTAACCCCGCAGATATAGCCCCGATGCTTATAGAAGTCGCGTCCTCACGATTTGGACAAATATTGTGAAATCCATCATCATCGCGAAAAGGCGGTAATAACGCCGAAGCCAGCAATCTATTTTTACCAAAATGCACTATTAGCCGATCAAAAACGCACCGAATCCAATGGCTCGCGAGTACGTTTTTTTGACAACTGAAAGTTAAGAATAGAGGATTTGCACGCCAATCGGTCGCTGAATATTCGGCTCGTCAATTATGAGCTTCATCGTTTGCAGGGCCCCCCTTATGCCCTGTAAGCATCCGATCAGCCTTGGTAAGGTCTGCCATGAAAAAATTCTCAGAACGGATGGGAATTTCCCGTCCAGCGAAGATCGAATACCGGGCCGATCTGCCGGCGCGGCTCCGATTGCCGATTTACAAAATATTGCGTGACTCGGTCGGCTCTACCGTTCTGATCGACCGCGTGAACCACCTGTTTGATCGCTTCGGAGTAACACCTCTCCCTTTGTTCAAGGGGACTGTCCACCTTGAAAAAGATGAAGACAATCACGATGCGATTATCCTGAAGCGGTTCATATTGGGATGCGACTGGTCCCAGATTTTTGACCTCATCGAGGACGTCTTCGCTCAACTCGATTTCTACGAGGAGGAAAACCGCCATCCCGACGAAGAGCTTCGGGCGTATCCCCTGCAGCGCACGATCAACGATTACTTCAACCAAGCCGGAATCGGCTGGAAGATGGAGGCAGGCAAAATCACAATCCGGGGCGACGAAGGGTTTGAATCTGGTGTGAAAGGCGCAGCCAGAGCGCTCGAAGAATCCGCGCGACCAACAACGGCGGCGCATCTGCATGCCGCCCTTTCTGCGTTATCACAGCGGCCAATGGCCGACTTGCCTGGTGCCATGTACCACGCTACTGGATGTCTTGAATCTCTCGCCCGTGATCTTTCTGGCTTACCCAAAAACACCTTGGGCAATATTTTGAAGAAGCGCCCGGACCTGCTTCCGCCGCCTCTGGACACCGCGCTCAGTCAGATTTGGGGATTTTCGTCGAATCGCGCACGTCACGTTAGAGAAGGTGGTGATCCCGAACGGGCGGAAACGATTTTAGTCATCGGCCTGGTGGCAGCCATTGTCCCCTACCTACTCGAAAAGGCGGGGAAGGCCGCCGATCAACCCGAAAAGGAAGGCGCGTGAACCCTTCTGCAACTCGCATTTCCTCTGCCCTCTACGAACACGATGTCGTCGTGCATTGGTCACCGTTGTCATCCACAGACAGCAGATGGAGCGACCGGCGGTGCCTTTACGCCTACCTTGCCCCGAACTCATCCGAGATTCTGTACATTGGAAAATCTTGGGCCGTCACAGTTCGCGGGAGATGGGAGCGCGCCGCTAAAGAACAATTTTGGAATGATCTAGAGCGTGAGCGCAATATTCCCACGCATCGCGCCATTCATGGCGAAATCGTCTTGCCACCGGGCAATCGGCTCAGCCCAGAATTACTCTCCGATATTGAAAGTTTGCTGATCTACAAGATCAAGCCCTGGGGTAACATCCAGTCGCGGGAGTTTCGCATATCGAGACCTGGCTATGTTGTAGCTTGCCGCGGAGCGTGGCCGCACCGCAAAAAAATATTCCAGGACATTGAGCGAATTGCATGACTCAAAGCGCGATTGCTGTGACGGTGGCTCCAGTCGTCTGCAGCAATGCGACAAGGCGAGCTGACTGAGCATTTGGGAGGGCAATGGCCAATAGCCGGCGGGCTCGGGATGCGCCGACGTAGATCTTACGCGCTTCCTCAGCACTCGCGGCGGGAGCGCCCGTGGTCAGAAAGTCGATGATCCCTTTCGCCTTTTTCGAAGATATGACGACGCAGACGGCCGGGAATTCTTGGCCCTTCACGGCATGAATGGTTTTGGCGCAGTGGCCGCTTGCCGGCGCACAGACAAGAGCTTTTCCGATATTGGCGTTCCGCCGCAACCGCTGATTGATAGTTTGGCCTCCCGCTGGCAGCAATGGCGCCAGCAATTCGCGTGCGCGATCATGCCAGGCGTCGTGCGTGGCAAAAACGGCCGGATCGTATCGCAGCGCCGTTGCCAGACTAAGGGCTTTGGGCCGCCAATAAGTTGGTTCGAGTTCGGCGTCGGAGACATGCTGATGATACGTCTTGTCAGAAATGTGCCCTTCTAGCTCCAGCATGATCTTGTGTATCGCTTCCAGGGCGGCCTTCCGACCGCCAAGCTCGAATGCAAGATGGTAATCGCTGATGGCGACCGCCAGCCGATAGGTCATGTCTTCAACCCCGCCCTCGGTGGGGTGGCCGAGGGCATTCGCACCGCTCAGGCGTGTGGCTGCGACGACCGGACAGTCAATTGGGTCGAGATGGATTGCCTGCGTCAGCTCACGAAACTTCGTCCCGATGCTCGCCGGAACACTATTGCCTGGATAACTCAGAACGTAGATAGGGGAGGGCTCATCCTTATAAATCCCGAGCGCGTCGTCCATTTGGGTCCGAGCACCGACCGGACGAAATGCCACAATTGCCTTTGTGATGTGGGCGCTTGATCGGAAATTTCCCGACATCGGCAGCACCTCGTCGGCTTCGAAGGTCTTGCCAAATGCGATCAGCTCATCGGTTATGCCGCCGCGAAAGCCATAGATTGACTGGTACGGGTCGCAGATGACCTTAATCGGCACACCAGCAGATCGAAACCAGCCGATGATTTGCAAATCAGCGGGATTACAGTCCTGGGCCTCATCAACGATCACTTCAAGGAATCGAGCTGAGAGGGCGCGCGCCAGAACGGGCGAGTTTGCCACGTCCAGGAGACGTGCCAGTGCAATATCCCGTGCGTCTGCAAAATCCAGTTCACCCCGCTCGGCATGGCGTTGACGCATATTGCGGGCCGCTGTCTCGTGCGCTTGGGCTGATCTTCCTCTAAATCCATTCCGGGCAAGAGCTGCCGGAATCGCTTGGCCGGTCGCTCGGTCGAAACATTTAAGGGGAAGCGGTTGCGCGGTAGCGAATGGCCGGACAAGTCTCTGGTCCTTGTCGGGTATGAGGCGAGGCCTGGCCGCGCTGCCTGGGGCGCCGAACGGCGCAATGAAATATTGCCACAGAAAGCTGTCAAAAGTGCCGATGAAGTGTGGGAACGCTGGCGCGCTGAGTAACCCTTCTCTCTGCAAGCGGTCTTCCAGCTCCGTCACTGCCGCAATTGTGAACGACAGGAACGCAATCCCTTTGCCCAACCGGCGACGGCGCGTCAGGCCGCGTGCGCGCTCAACCAAAACTCTCGTCTTACCGGAGCCCGGGCAAGCCGACACAAACGCGGACCCATCATGGCCGATGATTCGAACCTGCTCATCGGTAGGGTCGAACGCCGTCATGCCACGACGGCTTCTATCGCACTCTTCAAATATGCAGGAACTGTGAAGGCCGTTCCTGCAACAATGGCCTCGGCGAGCAGCTGGGCGAAATCACCTTTGCGCGTGGTCTCAAAAAGCTCCTTTATTGCTACCGCCTGCGCATCGCCCGTCAAGGCCATCGCCGCATCCCATTTGCCCGCAGATTGAGAATGAAGCTGGAGGTATGTCTGCTTCATCAGATCGCCATTGCCGGCCTGAACCAATTCGGCCTCAAGCGAATAGCTGTTGATCTCGACCTGCATCAGGTCTTTTGCGCCAAGGTCGGCAGCGAGGGTTTCCAGAGTCAGCTTCCGCCCCTGGCCGGGCGACGCTTCGCCGGCCGCCAGGTTATAGCCGTCTCCGTCGGTGACCACGACGAGGCGGTCGGCAATGCGGATGCCGTGGAAGGCGGTCAGCAAAAATTTCGCGTATGGCTGGAAATCGACGCCATCGATTGGAACGAAAACGGTCGACCGGAACAGACTCATCGCCTCTTGCTGGCCTTTGAAAACGATGTGCTTCGCTATGACCGGCAGCAACAGCGCTTCAGCGATACCCTCAACCAACAGAACTCGCCCGCCAAAAAGTAGCGCCGACTTGGTCACGTCCAGATAACGGTCAATCTTTCGGCGTTCCACATCGGTCAGGGCGAGCGATGCCAAAGGAATGCACCGGCTCACTCTGCGCTGAAGTGTCGGCGGTAGAGGCGGTTGCTCTTCCTGTTCGGGCGGCGCCGTGGTTACGGCAGGCTGTTCGGTCGTGAACGATCGGAAGAAGACGAGCTTCTTACTTTCTACCCAGGCGGACAGATTTGGCGAGTGGGTGGCGACGACAATCTGAAGCTGGCCAGCAAAGCCATCTGCTGTCTTGGCCTTCTGGGACTTTTCTGCCTGTTCCTCCAGAAAGCAAAGGACCGCTGCTTGAAGTTGTGGATGCAGATGGGCCTCCGGCTCTTCGACTAGGAAGACGGTCAGATCGGCGTCATGCACCTTCTCCAATTCAACGGCGATTGTGGCCATATAGAGCAGGTTGGCGTAGCCGTGCCCTGAATACCGCAAATCCTCCGGCTCAATTCCGTGATCGGCAAGCTTGAACCGTAGATCGCGCGCAATATCGATCAGCTTTTCGTCATCGGCGAAGCCCAGTGAAGCCGCTTGCCGGCGAACACCGGCGGTCAAGGCGGTCAGGCCGATACCGACCGCGCTACCAACTTTGATAAGGATTTCAGCGTCGGCACCGCGCCTGAGCGCTTTCGCCAATGCTCCAGGATCGTCCTCGCCCAGAAAGTGATTGAGGAGCGCATAAATCCGTGTCGGATTGCCCGAAGCCAATGCGCGTTTGGCATCGCGGAGCGGCGGCAAATAGACGTGCCGCACGAGTTCGTGACAGCCGTTCTCCGGCTTGCCTTGCTGCTTGCCGCCCCAAAGAACTGGCCGCACGGGGAATCGGCCGGTGCTTTCATCATAGCGCAGGCCGAACACGCAAGAATTGACCTGATCGTCAGCGGCGACCGAAATCAACCGCCCTTGCTGCGCCGGGCTCAGTTGTTCGAAATGCGCTGTCAGCTCGAATTTTGGCGTCGCGCTGCCAAACCGTATATCGGTCGTCTCGCAGTACAATTCTCGCCGGCCACCCAGTGGCGTGGTCAGCAGGCGGATCGCATCTATGGCGTTGCTCTTACCGCCATTGTTTTCCCCGACCAAGATCGTCAAATCGCTGCACAGGGGAATTTCGGCCTGTTCGAATGAGCGAAAATTGCTCAGCGTCAGTGACTTCAAATACATGCCCTGGCCCCACTCGTTTAAATTGCTATTTCTTAAAGGCTGCGCCTTCCTCTGGTACAGGTGTGCCCGGTGATGCGCCTGGCGCGAGCCACGCTATTTCCTCGATCATGTCGTTCGCGCCGATTTCTATCGCGCGGTCGAGCAAGGCGTTATAGGTGCCTTCCATTAGCCCCGGCGTCTTATTGGCGTGGTGCCAGCGGATGGCGTAGTGCGGATTCCAGATAAGCACATGGGTAATCGGGCCGGCCTTGCCGGCCTTGATGTCAATAAACTTCAGTTCCTGCAGGAGGTGCATGCGGCCTTGCCAGGTGTATTCGGCGCGCTGGCCACTGAAGCCGGCACTGTGCGCCATCTCCTGGTGTCTGGCGACATTCACCATGGAATTGTCCCACGTTGAACACCACAATCCGAGGTAGGTGGAGGACAGCGGCTTGCCTTTGCTCAGCTCGTCCATGATCTGCAAAACCAGAGGCATGGTCTTCGGGATGGTGGCGAAGCCTTTGTTGGCCTTTCTGTTCCACAGATAGGGTTCCTGATCTGGCCACAGGGCATCGCGCTGGATGATGCCCTTCTTGGCGATTGCGGAACCGGGCTTAGGGACGACCATCGTTTTCTCCTAGGGGCGACGCGGGCCGGGTTTGGATCCCGGCCCTGATACCTTCCTCGTCATAGTTGGGCTTGGACGTCCAACCAGTTGGCTCAGGCCTGTCATTCGTTTGGCGCCGCCGCGCGGCTGACAAAACAGAGTATATTGGAAAATCAAGCAATTTCAACGACCTATACAATTACTCATTCTCGCTCAGTCGTAATAACTATCAACTCATGCAGGTGAGTTTGTACGTTATGATGGCAACCCGCGAGCGAAAATAGAACAAGCATTACGCTTAGACAGCGTTTTCCTTTCGGTTTCAGGAACTTAGGCGGTTCGATGCTGTGCTCGGTGGTGCTCGCGTGCTCACGCGTGCTGCAATGTGCTCGCTGTGCTCAGCGGCCGCCGGTTGCCCCCGCCGCTTGGCAAGCCCCTTAGATCCAGCGAACGATGCAAGGACAGTGCGGGCCGCGCATCCATTTTGCCCGGCTTGGCAGCTCTAGTCCAAACTGAGGGAGATCGTGCCTTGGGACCGAATGAACCAGACGATGCACTTCTGTACCCGACAGTAGAGCCAGGCCTTGCCGCCGCAATATTGGGCGCAATCTCGGCGTATGCGCTCCTGGAATATCAGGTTGATGAGCTGATCTGGGAATTGGCCGCAGTCGAGCCCGAGATCGGCGCGTGCCTGACTGCGCAATTCTTTTCAATCGCTCCGAGAATGGACGCGCTAATTTCGTTGGCCCATGCCCAATACGTCGGCGATGCCCACATCAAGCGATTGGACAAGCTGAAGAATTCGATAGGCGGTCTGGGCAATCGACGACACCGGCTGGCGCATGATCCTTGGTTTTACGCATACGAAACTACCAAATCGTACCGCTTGGAGAAGACCGCAAAAGGCAGCCTTGTTCACGCATACAAGTCTGTCACGGAGGAAAAGATAGTCGCCTTCAGGGACGAGATAAGTGCCGTCGAAAAAACCTTCCGAGATTTACGTAGCGAAATACTCCATGCTTTCAGATCTCAGCCGTATCGCCCGCCCAGGATCCCGTAAACGGTGATGCGGGCGGCGACTCCGGAATAGGAAGGTTCAAAAATGGGAGTGCCTAAACGCTTTGCGATCGAATATGCGGAACGCTGCCTGGAGCTGATGACCAACCTCCAGGGCTTCGCCAAAGATAAAAACCTTGGTAGGGTCATTTTCCTTGCTGATAGCGGGCACGGTGCTGACCATGCCTTACGAGAGAATGAAAGCCGGCCATTTTCTTCATACGGCACAGGATGCCGACCTCGCCGCTGCACTCAAACAGCTTCAGAAAACTGCTTTTCTGTCCGCGCCCTTCTGGCAGAGCGCACCGGCGGGTGGCTGGCGTCAGTCGCGAATTGTGGGTGACGTTGCGATTGCCGGGGCCTGGACCGACACCAAAGGATTGCACCCTTTCAGTGATGCCGCCGAAAATAGCATCGGTCGCCGAAGCACTGATGACGTCATACGCGTCATTCGCAATGCCTTGTCGCATGGCAATGTCGTCTATCTCAACAAAGACGGCTTTGATGTCCCTGGGGATCAGATGTGCTTTCTGGGATTCCTATCCGAGTATGAAAACGAAATCGCCGAGCAAGGCGCGGTGCCGAACTACAGACTTGTAACAGCACCAGAGTCCGAGTTTTTCCGGTTCGCCAATGACTGGGCCTGTTGGATTAGCCGGCTTGAACGTAATCAGTAGTCCGCGCTTGCGATCCCCAGCCGACAGATCATAATGGTCAAAACCTCGCCGCGTTGCGGTAGAGAATGACGAAGGGCCGTCGATTCCGGCGGGACCGATCTGAGTGCAAGGCTCGCCGTGAAGTCATCTCGCAGACCACTGCAATATCATCCCATGCCTGATCAACAGTGCTTATGTGGATCTGGTTTGGAATTTCGCGGCTGCTGTTCTGAGCGCTTGCCGGGGTTCGATCACGGCGAGCGGGTACGCGAAGCCTGGAGTGGCGGAGACCACGAAGCTGCATTGCTAGCCTCCCGTGCCGCGCTCTGCCAATACGCCATCTGGCACAAAAGCCATACTGCGCCCGTGATGGGTCGTCCCAAAATCGAAAAGCTACTGAAGACAGATATCGAGGCCCTAAGCGATTACTTAGGTGATGTCTGCACACTTCATTTTCGGTTGGACCGCACACAGGAACTGCCAGCGGTCTTGGAGAGGTTGCGCGGGCTCGTAGCTGATCCGCGCTGGCACCGGAAGATCACATATCATCAGGCTCTGTTGCTGGATGCAACCGGTGAGGAGGCGCAAGCCAAGAAGGAATTTGCCAAGCTCGGTCCTATCAAGCCGCAAACCGAAAGCGATATCGAAATCCTGCAAGCCTATCTGGATTTATTCGGCGATGACTTATCGTTCGCTGAAAAGAACGAAGTCTGCGACCGCATTCTGACGCTAACGCGATCCACTTCTGACCAAATCCAGTACCGCGGTGTTAAAGCCATGGCCTATGCGGGTGTGGGCGATTGGGGTGAGGCGCGCAAGCAATTGGCGCTGGCAGTGGCCCATGCGCATATGAGAGAGAAAGAAAAAGCGCTTGGCACACGCACCCGCCTGTTATTGGCTTCTGCACTAAGCTTCTTGGGCCTTCTAACGCGAGAAGACCGCCGTTTTGTCGAAGCGGAAGTGACCTTCAAAGCCTTGTTGAAGGATGAGGAGAAGTGGAGTGTGAAAGGCCGCGCCATGCTTTGGGATAATCTGGGGGAATGCTATCGCTATTGGGGCAAGTGGACCGAGGGAGCCCACGCATATCGTGAAGCGTTGCGGCTTCATTCCACGGGTATCAGATCGGTGTTCCTCGCAGAATGCGAAATGCACGAGGGGCGCAAACCTAGCGCGGCGAGCCTGCTGGATGCCGTGGACTTCGCCGCTCTATCGCCTGCCGAGCAAATCGACTTTGCTTACGTCCTGGCGGAACTGGCAGTAGAAGGTTCTGATCGCGGTCGATTGAAAGCCGCGCTCACCATTCTAGAGGGCGTGAAACCGACTGAGCTTTACTTCGAGCAACGGCGCCTGTCATTCATGGTTGAGGTCCAGGCAGCTTTAGCCAATGGACCCGAGTCGGGCGTCTGGCAGGCTCTGAAGCAGGCATTCTCCGAGCCGCTCCGGCGGCTCAACCGCTATGTAATGCTCCAGCCCAACATCGCAGGCTTCGGCGTCAACATAAACGCCATGATCGAGGACGGTATGGGAACAAGGGATAAAGAGACAGAATTGTGAGGCCACCAGCGCGGCGCCTTATCTGGCCGGGAGTACCCCGGGAGTAAGTTCTCATTTGTTGCCAGCCTGTTCGGCGCTCGTTCATGCCTCATCGCGGCCGAAAACTTGTCAGTTCCGCCAATCTCAGCTGTAAGTTCAACATTCGGGACGTAGGGGCTGGAACCTTCCTAACCCCCAATTCATGAGGTGATATTCGAATCAAGAGCCTTGGCGGAAGTGCCCGAACGAGACGGTTTCCGCGCTAAACGCTCGGCTGGGCGCATGATTAATCATGAGCTTTAAGTAGATGTTGTGGTTTGGCAAATTGAGAATGTCCTGGACATCGAATGTGGGTTGAAACTCCTTCGCCAACACTGATGCATCCTCCGGCCCCACTCGGAATGAAATCAGAGTTCCGGCATTCCCAAGTACAGCATGGCGAATGTCTGGCTCTAACTGATTTAGATGTTGGTGTGCGAGCGTGAGCGCTACGCCGTATTTTCTCAGTTCCGACATCATATTAGTAAGCATAAGCGTGGTGAAGTGTTGAAATTCGTCGAGATACACAAAGAACGGGTTTCGATCTTCGGGGGAGGCCTCTGCACGACTGAAAGCGGCGAGTCCCAGCGTCGAGACAATTAGGCTGCCGAGCAACAAAGCGCTGTCGGTGCCGAGCCGTCCCTTCGCGACGTTCACAAGCAACACCCGCCCTTCGTCCATAATGCCCCGGAGCCTAAGATCGATCTTTGGTTCAACTAGGATTCGGTAGAGTGTTGGATCGGAGAGGAGCGCGCCAAGTTTGTTCTGGATGGGTGCGCAAGCTTCCGCCCGCAGACGGACGGGGTAGTTTTCAAATTCTTCCTCCCAGAATCGTTTCACCACTGGATTGCGAATGTCAGCCACAATCGTCTTGCGAAAATCCTCGTCCGTGTAAAGCTGGAGAATATCCGGGAGGCGCGAATCGTCCCGTTCCAAAAGGGCATAGAGACTATTGCGGAGTACATGTTCCATGCGAACGCCCCAGGCATCCGGCCACATCTTCTTGAGCGTCTCTAGCAATCCCGAGACAGCAAGCGGAATTTTGTCGTCGCGGACGCGCCGGAAGGGATTGTATCCGTAGGGCTGGTTTGGATCGGGCGCATTTAGAAAAATGACACGGTGCGATTGTTCGGGCGGAATGTTAGCAGCAATCTTCTCGACGAGATCGCCGTGCGGGTCTACGAGCGCAAAACCCCGACCAGCGGACAAGTCTTGGAGTGCGAGTGTTTCAATCAGGGTCGATTTTCCGACGCCTGTCTTACCGATCATATAGATGTGTGACAGTCGGTCGCTCTGCTTAATGCCGAATGGAATATCGTGATTTCGGAAATTCGTCTTGGCAAAATACGACGTATCCCCCGTCTTTTTAGATATCATATGCCCATTCTGCTGAGCATCAGGCAGTTACGTAAGGCGGCACTATTTGACAGGCAGTAAAGTCGCTTCGCCAGCCTCCTACTCCTCACACGGGCTTTTTAAGGCCGCCCGTGTTCGTCATGGGGCTGTCGGCAGGGACTTGAGGGACGCCAGGGACCTCAGGGACTTTGTAGAAGGCCCTTGAGTGCGGTATTCTTCAATATATCGAAGATGAGTTTAGTTCGAACCTTATCTCTATGATGTGCACATTCATCTGAATCTTCGATTTCTGCGATCTCCTTGTATGGATTTCGCAGCGTAAATACTGGGTTATTTTCAGATACAGAAAAGTTCGAACATACGATATTGATCAATTCGCGCTTTTCGTCGTCGAGTAGCGTTTCGTAGCGCAAAAGCGCACTATTATTGAGTTCGAACAATTCAAACAGGTCTTGCAACGGCGACCGTCTATTGGCACGTTCAAGCTTCTCTACCAAGCCCTGACGCTCTAGCAGGAGCTTTTCCTTGCGCGCATTGAAGGTGGGTTGATCGATAGCATTGTCGATAAGCAGGTCGGTGAGGCGGGTACTGCGGTCGTCGAGGTGTTGTAGGTGGAGGGCGTGGGATGCCTTGAGCCGTTGGGCGTCACTCGCCTGTTTACCATAGGCTTCCTCCACCAGGTCCCTCAAGTCCCTCATGTCCCTGTCATCCATGCGGAGGCGGGCGACATGGCTGAGAACAATGTCCTCAAGCGTATCTCCGCGCCACGATATGCCCCTGCAAGCGCGGCCATGGCAGCGATAATAGGCGTGGGATTTCTGAAACTCGCCGGTGAGCGTGCGGCGGGCGCAGTTCCCGCATTTTACTATCTGGCGCAGCAAAAACTGGTGTTTTTTCGCTCTGAACACTGTCTTCCCACGCAGTATACTTTGTACACGGTCAAAAAGCTCCTTGGTGATGAGCGGCTCATGCGCGCCGGGAAAGGTCTCGCCGGACCGATGAATGCGGATCACGCCCATATAGAAGGGGTTGTTGAGGATGAGCGTAAGGCTGTTTGGGACGAGCGGTTTGCCCGAAGAGGAGCATAGCCCCTTAGCGGCCAGTTCGTGCCGCAGCACTTCGAAACTCACGGTGCCGGAGCCATATCGCTCGAATAGGTGCCGGACAAGTGGTCCTCTTACCGGATCAATTGCCTTGAGATTACTCTTGCCGGTGTTGAGATAGCCCACGGGGGCCGTGAATGGATAGATGCCCTGTTTGAGGCGGCCATACAGGCCTTTCTTCACTTCATCGCGGAGGTTGCGGATGAAGTCAGCAGCCACCACGGCTTGGATATCGGCTGAAAGGCGCCCGCCACGAGACAGCAGGTCAAAGTTATCGCTCACGAACCGGACATCTATGCCCCGGTCTATGAGGTCCCCAAGGTCTGCCCAGTCCCGCAGGTTGCGAGCACTGCGGTCGATCTTGTGAATAATGAGGCCGTCTGCTTTGCCCTCTGTCAATTGTCCCATCATTTGGGAGAAAATCCGCCGTCCCCGCTTTGCGGCCGTTTCCATTTCCTCGAACCAGCCGACAATTGAGAGGTCGTTCCGCGCCGCGTAGGCTTCGATAGCCCCTTTCTGTTCGGTCAGCGACGCACCGCGCTCGCCCTGTTTGACGGTGGAAACGCGGATGTAGGCTAAATACCTCTTTTTCATATATCGGTGGGGGACAACTCCGACTCTAGCGCGGGCGCGCTGGAAGCGCGAATAGATGGCTGGGGATTGTCAAGCGCCAGGCGTTCATGGACGCGGATGAGAAGCCGGGCAAGGCGGCGCAGGTTCTCGCGCGCTGCCTCACGTTCCTCTCCGGTTGCGTTAGGAAAGTAGCGGTCGAGGATAATATCGCCGGGAATATGCACAGGCATCAATCGAGATTCTTGCGACGCCCCGCCGGATTGAGCCGCTCCTGCTCTTCAAGGGCCAGATGCTCATCAATCCGCACCAACAGCGCAACGAGGGCCTTCAGATTCGCATACGCTTCTTCTCGCGCTTCCTCCGTCGTCTTGGGCATGTAGCGATCAATGAATATCTCGCCCCGTCGGCGATTGGTTTTTGTGTTTTTCATGCAAGCATGTTGGCGCTTGAAGGACAAAAACGTAAGGCGACACTTCTTGACAATAGGTCAAATAGTGCCGCCTTACATCAAATGCTATGCGCCCTCATTATCCTGGTCTATGACAGATGAAACAAAAAACCAGAAAGCCAAGCGAACGCACGGTATACCTACCGTGTCGCGAGTATGTGAAGATCAAACGCTGATAGAGCTGGTCTTTGACCCTTTAATGCGGACAACCGGATTGGCGGTATCGCGTTTTGGCGGGCTCTGGAATATCGAACAGGAAGTGCGGATCGAGACCGGCGAGTCGCTGGTACCGTATTCCCCCAAGAACAACCTCATTGCAAACGAGTGCGTGCAGCTCCCGTCGGTTCCGTCAGAGTTCTATACCAAGGAAGAGTTGATTGCCGACATTCAGGCGTTCCTGCATCGCTACGTCGATCTTTCGCCAATATTTGCTAAGATCGCGTCCTACTACATCCTACTCACCTGGGTTCACGACGCCTTCAACGAATTGCCTTATCTACGGCTCCGTGGGGAATACGGCACCGGCAAGACTCGCGGACTTATGACGATAGGTTCGCTCTGTTACAAAGCCTTCTCCGCAAGCGGTGCATCCACAACCTCGCCGATCTTCCACACGCTCGACGCATTCGGTGGAACGCTTCTCTTCGACGAGGCAGACCTGCCGTACAGCGATGCGCGAGCCGATATCGTTAAGATACTCAATAACGGCACCGTAAAGGGCATGCCTGTGCTTCGTACCGTCGTAAACCGGCACAACGAGTTCAACCCACACGCCTTCCGGGTGTTCGGCCCGAAGATTATCGCCATGCGCGGCGAATTTGATGACTTGGCGCTGGAAAGCCGCTTCTTTACGGAGGAGACCGG
This sequence comes from uncultured Rhizobium sp., assembly GCA_964572805.1. GTDB lineage: Bacteria > Pseudomonadota > Alphaproteobacteria > Micropepsales > Micropepsaceae > Rhizomicrobium. The sequence continues at coordinate 20,363 of CAZNGO010000050.1, forward strand.
CAGACGACCGCTCCGCTCTGACATCCCGATACACTTGCCCACAGAAATGAAGGCCGAAGCGCTCGCATTGCGTAATCGGTTGCTCCACTTCCGCTTCTGCAACTTCTTCACCATCAAAGCCAATCCGGCGGTAATTATGGAGGGAGTGGAACCGCGCCTCAATCAAACCGCCTCTTCACTATTGAGCCTGGTTGATGACATCGAATTGCGCAAAGACATGCAACGCGCCTTCATCGAGGACTATAAAACTACGTTGTCCGAACGCGGCGAGACTGCCGAAGCGCGCGTCCTTGAAGCTGCGAGCGCTGCATTCGTCGCGGCTGATGGATCGAACGTATCGGTCGGTGATGTTGCAAACAGATTCAACGAAAAACATAGCGACGATTACGGTGGTCCAAGAACTAATCAATGGATCGGTTACATGCTTCGCACCCGCTTGCATCTAACCACTCGCAAGAGCGACGGCGTCTATGTCATACCCGCCACCGAGAAACCAAACATCGAAGCGCTCATCGCACGCATGGGCGTGTAGCGCCCCTCGACGGAAAATGGAAAACGAAATTGATGCTCAGGGCCGGTCCTCGCAAAACTTGACTATTTGGAAGGTTGACATAATGTCAAAAAGTGCCGCCTTACGCGGCATAGGGTAACTCTGAGACGATGGCCTAGGTCCGCAAGGACCCATTGTTTCCGCCCCAATATGACACCCCTCTTACCCAACTATCTGAGAACGCTGCGTATGCGGTGGGGTTTGACGCAGCCTGAGTTGTCCGGACTTCTTGGCATCAGCGAAAGCGCGCTGTCCAAGTTTGAAACCCAAGCATTGGAACCGACGAAAAACCTAATTCTCGGCACCGAAGTCATTTTCGGACAAGCCGCCCGCGAAGCATTCCCAGCGATTTGTGCTCAAACAGAACGCGATATCATGCGCCGCGCCGCCGCCCTTTCCGAACGGCTGGAAGCAAGACGGGATGATGCTTCGACGCGGAAGCGACGGTTGCTAGCCGAAATGATTAAACGGGCGGAAGTCAATAACGCACACCTATGAATGTACGTCACAAGCAAGGTCTCGTTCTTGCTGTTCACCCAACATCGCGCGGTTTTGGCTGGGTGCTATTTGAAAGTCCGCTTTCTCCGGTCGATTGGGGCCTCACAAGAGTAACCGCGAAGAGAAGCGC